>NZ_JANIBL010000039.1 GCF_024505055.1 Methylomonas rosea | reverse complement strand
AAATATACTCCATCATCTGCGATAACTTCGAACGGAGTTTCAACAAACAGCCGTTTTCCCCCAGAACTAACCTGTTCTCGTTTAAATGGCTGGAATTGGCCGTTATGCAAAGCTTTGCACAACGGCCATTATATGAAGTTTCCTTTTATGTACAGTGTTTTGGTTTCGACTGGTTGACATCAGGAATCAGGCGGATTGAGGAAGGCAGTTAGATAAAAAGCTGGACATAATTTTTGCAAATTCCAGTAGTGGATTTTATATTGTTCAATTCGGGAACAGTCATCAGCTCAACAGATAGCGTTTTCTACTTAAAACTTATTCCCAACAGGAAAACAATCACCCTGAATTTATCCGCCATGTCGATAAAAAGTGAAAAATCGATAGGCCTGATGACATCGACCTGAATAAACGCTGATATTCCTGCTTTTTGGTGAATTTGAAAGCATGTTTCAAATCATGGAAATTATGTGAAGTTCGTGAGAGGGATACAGGCTTCAACACCTGATCACATCTCGCGCGCGGCAGCACCGCTATACATAAAAGGAAACTTCACATAATGGCCGTTCCAAGCCAAAGCCCGTAGATAGCAGCGTAATCGGCCCATCTTAGTTGTGAGCCTTGGGTGTAGATGACTGCAATTGCGGCTCTACGAATCGCATCTACATTGGGTAAAACCCAACCGGCGTCGCGTTTATAAAACCGTCCGCTCCAACAACCAATAAGCCCCCATCAACGCCACCATCGCCGAGCAGCCTTTCAGAAACTTCTCGGCAAATGCCGGCTTGTTATTCAGCCACCAGATGATAGGCAACACCACCGACGCCACCGCGATTTGCCCGGTTTCTATGCCTAGGTTAAATGACAGCAGAGGCAACAGGATGCCGGTGTCGCCACTGGTAATATCCATTTCTCGCAGGACGCTGGCAAAGCCAAAGCCGTGAATCAAGCCAAAACCAAAGGTCAGCCACTGTCGGCCTTTTGGGTGATCGCCGCGAATGATGTTTTCAACCGCCACGTATATGATGGTCGCCGCAATCACCGGTTCCACGACACTGCTAGGCAACTCGATGATATTGAGCCCGGCACATGCCAAAGTGATGGAGTGAGCGATGGTAAAGAAGGTGACGATCTTGATCGCCGGCCAAAAACTGTGGGTAACCGCCAGCAAGGCAAACAAGAACAACAGGTGATCGTATCCGGTGAGGATATGCTCGATGCCCAACTTCAAAAAATCCGCAAAAGCGGAAAATCGGGAATCGTTTTGCGCAACGGACGGATCGACTGCAGACAATGCCAATTGCAACTGGTCGTCGGCCCTGCTGAGCATTTTTTCGCTCAACGGTTTGCCGGCGGCATCGCGCACTGTGACGTATTGCTGATGCCCATCTTGCAACCAAGCCAGCAACTTGGATTGCAATAACAACTGTTTGTGCGGAACATTCTGGAATTTGAACTCGACATGGGCATTGTTCTGCTCATCGTAGCTGACTGTTCCGGGCCCAACGGCTTGCACATCAACACCGTCTATATTAACCCGCAACTGCTCAGCCAACATTTTGGCGATGTCCGGCTTGGCAGCTTCGCGCTCGGCGGCGCTAACGTCCGCATCCAGATCACTATCCATCGGCGCAAAGGCTTCGATGTCTTGCAAGGCAAAAGTCAGTTTAGTCACGACTTGGTCGGATTTGACGGCCACATCGATAGAACTTAGACCGGGCGCGTGCGCCAAAGCCCAGCCCGATTGTAACAGCAAGGCAGCCAGTAACAGGTAGCGCCCCAGGCCCGACAGGCCGTGCATTTTCGATCTGCTGAACATTAAGGCCGTTCCCCATTGCCATTGGTTTGCGCGGCTTTCTTACGTTTATGTAGGTAAACCAAAAATCCCAGCACCAGCAACACCAAAGCTACGACACCGCCAATCGCCACCAGAGGTAGATCGGCACCATTGGGATCGACACCCACTTCCAGCGCGATGCGGAATTTATCGTCATCTTCCATGGCTTCGCCGATCATTAGATACAGTACGTAATTGCCGTTTTTATCCACATCGGCTTGGGCTTCTACCGCGCCTTTTGGATAAAGCTTGGAAGGGATTTCAGTGACGGTGCGAATCTCGCGCAAATCATCCGGGGCTTTCTGCCCGGTTTTTTCCACTTCCACTAACTTAATACCAATCGGCGTGGCGCGAATGTCGCGGTCGATCAAATCGGCCGTAAAAAACATCTTGCCTGCTCTGGGGATTTTCTGACAAAACGGCACAAAAGCGGCTTTAGGATCGGGATTTTTATCGTTCTTATCCGGCTGCAAGTAGGCACTGAAATGCACCGCATAAAAATCATTGGCGATGATGCAATCCAAGTCGGGGCGATTGCCCAGCGCATTGGATTGTTTGGTACCGAAGCCGAGTTTGTCGCAGCCGCTCAGTAAAACGACGCAGGCCAGAAGCCCTGCTATAAAATGAGCGGGAAGTCGCTGAATAGTCATAGATTTAAGCCGATGGAAGAATGCTGACTAGGGTTTGACGGTAAATTCGAATTTACCGGTGACGATATGCGTATCCTCCGATACCACCCGGTAGCGGATAGTGTAGGAGCCGGGCGCCAAGGTTGGCACCGTGGCATATATGTTCGCGCCGTTGGTCAGGCTTTGCGCGACGTCGTGGTTATCCACGCGTTTACCGGTGCTGTCGATGACGGCCAAGGCTTTGTATTCGCTGCGCACCGCGTCGTTAAACCACAGATCGATTTGCTTGGGCGATTCGGTGACTATCTCGTCCTTGGCCGGTTGCGATTTCACCAAAATGGCGTGCGCAAATGCCGACACCGGGCTGAATAACGCAATCGCCAACAAGCCGGGTTTTATTATTTTTGTTATGTCTAACTTGGGCATGAGCACCTCTTAAAGTATAAAAATCATTGGCAACTATTCGCCTAATCCAAATGTAGGGTCAAATTCATTCGACCTTTGCTTTTTAACCGAAAGGGCGAATAAATTCGACCCTACGATATATCCAAAGCTATTGTAAAACCGCCGCCGACCATTGCTTGCCGGTCGCCGTTTGCTCTAACCACATCGCCAGCAAGCCAGTGGGCGTGGCGACGATGCGCGGAAATGTAGCCGAACCGCTAGCCGAGGATAACTGTTTCCCCGCCGACCAGTGTCCGCCATTATCGGCGGATTCCGAGACAAACACTTTAGAACCCTCCGGCCCCAGTGCATCCCAAACCGCGACCAAGCGCCCGGCACCAAAAGCGATGTCCGCATGAAATGCGCCGGCTTCGCCAATACGCTGCGGCGTAGTCCAGCTTTTGCCGCTGTTGGTGGATTGCATATGATACAGCCCGACCTGATTTTCTGCGCCAGTCCACACCAGACTATGCAAGGAGCCGTCGCCAGCGACAGTCAAACCGCCGCCGTTATGGGGGCAGCCGTCGAAAACCCAGTTGAACTCACCAACCGTACTCAGGCGTTGCCAACTCGCGCCGCCATCGGCAGTTTGCGCCAGCGCCATGTCGCGCGGTTTCATATCCCGATACAGCACGTTCAATTTACTATCGGCACCGAGAGCCAAGCGGTTCCAGCAGCACGAGCAACTGGAGTCATCGATAGTTTGCGCCAGCTCCCAGGTTTTGCCGGCATCGCTGCTTCGCGCATAGCGCACGCCCTGATAACCATTTTCGTCTCGGTCATCCAGCCACACCGCATGAAAGCGGCCTTCAGTATCCGCCAATAATTCATGATGCGATTGATCGGCATCGCTGCCGGTCAGCTTGGCCCCTTGCTGCCAGGTTTTACCGGCGTCATTGGAATAAACCGTCAACAGCGGCCCCATCCCCGGTAATTCGCCGGTAGTTTGCCAGACCACCAGCAATTTGTCGCCGGCTGCGGCAATTTGTATATCGTTGCCGATTTTCGCCTCGACGGGTTGGGAAAATTGCTGGCTTAATGCGCTGGGCTGCGACCAATGCAAACCGCCGTCTTCGGAATGCATATAGCCTATATAAGGTTGTTTACTGCCGGTTGGCGTCGCGACGAAGACTGCATGCACGGTCTGCCGGTCGACATAGACATCGAAACTGACCAGGTTCGGTAGGGAAAGAGCTTGAGCATCGATAGGACTGAGGACATTAGCACGCAAGACTGGCGTGGAAAACGGCTCGAAAGCTTGCTCGCTACAACCGAACAAAGCCAAAGCAACGACTAAACAGCCGCCCAAAATGCGAGCCTTGAAATTAGGCATGAGATCGATCACTTAAAAATAAAACGGGGCGATGATTAGACCATATTGCCACACAAAGCAGAACTGGGGATTGCGGTTTAACCTGCCAGGCGGTTTTGCCGCTTAAACCCGAGACGCGCCAGGATTGGTGCAATAGTGGAATATCGATACGATTTCGTTTTCCCTAAATTCCGTATCCTCGCTTGGATTTCAGCTGGCGCCGCACATGCAGCAAAATAGCCGCGTGGATAGCAATGGCCGCTACTAGGCCTATCGCATGGAACATTGGCGTTCCTCCGCCGGCGATTTGCACCTGCCGCAAGGCATAGGCGCCAAAGGGTACGAACAGCGCCAACGCAGTACCAAGGCCGGGATTGTAGCCGCGGAAGACGAAGGCATGGATAACGTGGACTAAAGCATTAACCAGCACCAGATACACCGCGATTAGCGCCCAGCCGACATTGCCAGCTGCCGCCAAATACAACGACAAGGTGATGACGCCCCACACTCCGGGAACATTGATGATGAATACCGCTGTTGGCGAGAGTACTTCTTTGCCTTTGCCAATCGTTGCATTGAAGAACAGACGGAAACGATCATGGTCGTGCTCTTCGTATTGATGCAGCATATAAACCGGCAACAAAACAAACGTCGCCGTTAACGCTGTTGACCACGATGCTGTCAGCAAGGGCATAAGCAACAGCAAAAGCAGCCCGGCCATGAAGCCTCCGTAAACCCAGTTTACGATGATTCGATTAAGCATGATTAAGATACGGGGAGAGGTGATGGATAAACACAATGCTGGCCGTTGGCTGAAAAAGTCCAAAACGCCTAGACAGTATAGCCACACTTTTCGCCTAGATTCCAAGCCCCAGCTTCTCAAATCCAAGGGAAGCAATGCGCCCGCCAGGCGTTAGGATTTCCAAGTTGGAGCTTGATAATCAGGGGAAAAAGGCATGTGGGGCCGAATTGATTCGACCTGTGAGTGAAAACCTACTTTACCGACGCAGAGCCCGCCAAATCCATTTCTAACCGCGCTTGCAAACCACCCAACCCCGACTTGGCAAAATCAATATCCGCCGCATGCAAGGCCACAATGCGCTGCACGATGGACAACCCCAAGCCGCTACCCTCAACGCTATTGGCGGTTTCCACGCAACGGTAAAAGCGCTGGGTGATGCGCTGGTAATCGTCGTCGGCGACGCCGGGGCCGCTGTCGTCTACAGTCAACTGCAAGCGGTTATTTTCGCAGCGACAAGCTACTTTGATATGCCCTTCAATAGGCGAATATTTGATGGCGTTATCGATCAAGTTGCGTATCAACACTTGAAACAGCTGCGGATTGGCGTCTATCAACAGACCCGACTCGCCTTGCAATTCAATTTCGATACGCTTGTCGCGGGCAGCGTGGTCCAGGTCGGAAATCACTTCGATCAAGGCTTCGTTAACATCAACAGACTGCTTGGCAATCCCGGCCTGTTGATGCTGTACTCGCGACAAAGTCAGCAATTGCTGCACCGTGTGCGTCATCCGCGACACCGCTTGCTGGGCTTTTTGCAAGGCCTGGTCGCGCATCTGCGTATCGGTGGTTTTTTGCGCCACCTGAATTTGCGTCAACAGACCGGCCAGCGGGGTGCGTAGTTCGTGGGAGGCGTCGGAGGTAAAGTTGCGTTCGTTAGCAAAAGCCTGTTCCAGCATCGCAAACAAGCTGTTGATTTGCGTGACTACCGGCAATACTTCGTCCGGCAAATTATCAACCGACAGTGGTTGCAGATAGCCGGCGGCACGGCTGGCCAATTGTTCCTTGACCTGATTGACCGGCGACAAGGTGCGACTGACAATCCACCAAATCATCACGCCCAATATCGGCAATGCGATCAAAAAGCCGATCACTTGCTGGCCGGCAATGCCTTCCACCAATTCCCGGCGGATGTCGTCACGCTGACCGACATGAATCACATAATTACCGTTTTCGGTACTCAAACTGAATACATGCCACAGCTGTCCATCCAGCATGGTTTCGCTGTAGCCGTTTCGCGTCAAGGACAGCGCAAATTCCGGTGCGCTTTCCGAGCGCAACACCAGCCCCTCTTTCACTGAACGCAACTGAAAGGCAATCTTGCGTTCGTACTTGTGACCGAGGATAGGTGTGTCGAACAACTCAGGGGTTTTATCGCGCTCCCAAAGCTTGGTCAGCGCCCGCTGCCGGACCATGTTCTCGACAAAGGCGTGCACCACGCGAGCCGACTGCGCTAGTTCGGCGTTGAATAGTTCGGTGACTTCGTCGCGGGTTTGTTTGTAACTGATGTAGGCGGTAACGCCCCAAACCAGCAACAGCGAAGTTAGGAGCGACAGCAGCAGCTGCTTTTTCAGGGAGCGTGGCGCCAGACAAGAACGTTTGGCCATTAGTTCTCGTCGATGATGTAACCGACCCCGCGTATGGTGCGAATCAGATTGGTATCCAGTTTTTTCCGCAGATGATGGATATGCACTTCCACGGCATTGCTTTCTACTTCGGAACCCCAGGCATATAAGGACTCTTCCAATCGGGCTCGGGAAATGACCTGGCCGATATGTCCCATTAGATAGCTGAGTACTTCAAATTCCTTTTGCGCCAAATCAACCGGCTTGCCATTGAAATACACTTGGTGGGCGGCCGGATCAATAGTAACGCCTTTGTGCTCCAGCAAGGGTAAGCTATGCCCATCATGGCGGCGGGCCAATGCACGCAAACGTGCGCAAATTTCCGCTAAGTCGAAGGGTTTGGTGACAAAGTCGTCGGCGCCATTATCCAGCCCGGCCACCCGTTCGGCAACGCCTTCGCGAGCTGTCAATACCAAAACCGGGGTACTGTCCTTACGGCGGCGCAGGTTTTTTAACACGCTCATGCCGTCCATGCGCGGCAGGTTCAGGTCCAAGACAACCAGATCATAATGGTTCAGTTTCAGCGCTTCGTCGGCCTGCGCACCGTCGATTAGCCAATCCACGGCATAACCTTCCATAGTCAAGCCGGCTTTCAAACCATCACCGAGGATGGCATCGTCTTCTACCAGTAATAAGCGCATGATTTGTATACCTATGGGCTGAGTAATTAACTTAGCCTGGATTGTAGCAATGATTCCGTAGTGTTCTGTGAGCGAGTAGGCAACTTAAAAGTTCGCTGGGATTACGACTAAACCCAGCGAATTGCAAAAACCGCATCAAGCGGAAAGGCTTTGCTCGAGATTGACGCGCAGGGCCTCCAGAAAATCCTCGGTCGTTAAATAATGCGAGTCGTTCAAATCGTCACCGTAAATACACAAGGCTAAATCCTTGGTCATTTGTCCGGCTTCGACGGTATCGACGCAGACTTTTTCCAGGGTTTCGCAAAAGTTAATTAGCTCGGCGTTGCCGTCCAATTTGCCACGAAACGCCAGACCGCGAGTCCAGGCAAAAATCGACGCAATCGGATTTGTGGAGGTTTTTTTGCCCTGCTGATGCATGCGGTAATGGCGGGTAACCGTGCCGTGAGCGGCCTCGGCTTCCATGGTTTTTCCGTCCGGCGTGACCAATGTAGATGTCATCAAACCCAGCGAACCGAAGCCTTGCGCCACGGTGTCGGATTGCACATCGCCGTCGTAGTTTTTGCAGGCCCAGACAAACGCGCCGTTCCATTTCAACGCAGACGCCACCATATCGTCGATCAGCTTATGTTCGTAGACTATGCCTTTGGCTTCGTACAGGTGTTTGTACTCGGCCTGGTAAATTTCTTCGAAGATGTCCTTGAAGCGGCCGTCGTATTTTTTCAGGATGGTATTTTTAGTGGATAGGTACAGCGGCCAGCCCCTATCCAGCGCCACATTGAAACAACTACGGGCGAAACCGGCGATAGATTCGTCGGTGTTGTACATCGCCAAGGCCACGCCGTCGCCTTCGAAATGATAGACCTCAAAACTTTGTTCAGGGCCACCGTCATCAGGCGTAAAGCTGATTTTTAATTTGCCTTTACCCTTGGTGACGAAATCGGTGGCGCGGTATTGGTCGCCGAATGCGTGCCGGCCGATGCAGATTGGCTGAGTCCAATTCGGTACCAGGCGCGGTACGTTGCTACAAATAATAGGCTCGCGAAACACGGTGCCGTCCAAGATGTTACGTATCGTGCCGTTCGGCGATTTGTACATTTTTTTCAGGCCAAATTCTTCCACCCGCGCTTCGTCCGGGGTGATGGTGGCGCATTTGATGCCTACGCCGTGCTTTTGGATAGCGTGGGCGGCATCGATGGTGACTTGGTCGTCGGTGGCATCGCGCTGCTCTATGCCTAAGTCGTAATAATCGATTTGCAGATCCAGGTAAGGCAGAATCAACTTGTCTTTAATGAAATGCCAGATGATGCGGGTCATTTCATCGCCGTCGATCTCCACCACCGGATTTTTGACGGATATTTTCTTCATAACAGCTCCTCACCTTTCACTAAAAATGGCCTTCAGTATAGCTTGCATACCCCTGAAACACGGAATGTTTAACGCCTTGCTCGGCTCTGCCCGGAACGCGTCGCGCAATAATCGAATCACGGCGAAAACTAGGCTATACTGCCGAAGCAGCATTGACGCATGATGCCGTAAGACATTGTTCTGTACAGGGTTTTAGCAACAGGCTTTACCCGGCAACACCGTTTTTCTTTAACATCCGATAGCAGGACAATGAGCCAATAATAATAAAAAATCATTCTTGAGGAGGTGTAAATGACTAGTCAGATCTTCGACTACGAAGCGATAGTCATCGGTAGCGGCTTCGGCGGCGCCATCAGCTTTTGCCGGCTCGCGCAAAAGTGGGGTTCCAAGGTCTTGCTACTGGAACGTGGCAGGCAGTATCCGATGGGCTCTTTCGCCCGCTCACCCAAACAAATTGCCGACAGCTTTTGGAGCTTGGAAGGCGACGCGGTAGAACGGCCGCGTCATATTCAAAACAAGAATCTGCGCGGCCTGTTCGACATCCGAAATTACAAGAAAATGGATGCGGTCATTTCGGCGGGCCTGGGCGGCGGCTCACTGATTTATGCCAACGTCTTCCTCGAACCGCCCGAACAGGTCTTCGAGCAAGGCTGGCCGACCGGCTTGGATAAAACCACTCTCGCCCCCTATTACCAAGTGGCGAAACAAGTTTTGGGCGCCCGCCCAGTGCCATCCTGGCAAACCGACGACCGCCGAAAAATCGTCCGCACCGAATTGTTTCAAGAGTTTGCCACCCACGAAAATCGCACCAGTAAACTGGCCGACATTTGCGTATTCTTTGGCAACGATTACAACTACCAGGGTTCGGATTCACCAACCCCCATTGGTTTGCAAGAAAAAAACCGCTACGGCGCCACGCAAACCTCCTGCACCTACTGCGGCGAATGCGATGTCGGTTGCAACACCCACTCCAAAAATACCCTCGACCTCAACTACATCCACGCCGGCCAACAGACCCATGGCGGCCAAGTGTTTACCGACTGCCAAGCCGAAAAAATCGTCCCACTCAACCAACACGGCGACGACGACAGCTCGGCCAGCGGCGAATTCGGTTATCGGGTGGAATTTCAGAATTTTGCCTCGGGACAGTCGCAAAGCCTGAAAACCCGCCGCGTGGTGGTTTCGGCGGGCACCTTCGGCAGCAACGAACTATTGCTGCGCTGTCGCGATGTGCATCGCAGCCTGCCCAAACTTAGCGAACAATTGGGCCGCTGGTTTTCCGGCAACGGCGACTTTTTATCGTTTGCTATCGAGGGTAAAAAAGACGCCGACCCAAACTACGGACCGGTGATCACCCAATACACCGATTACAACTTGTTCGACCGTTTCAACCGCAATCAGGCATTTGTATTGGAAGACGCCTCTTACCCAGCCTGGCTGGCTTGGTACATCGAAGGCGCGTTTCCAACCAGTACATTGCGCAAATTGGTGCGGGCCCTGAAAGCGTTGGTGACATGGTTGAAAAAATATCTGAGCAACGGCGTCTGGAACGGTTCGTTGGGATTTTCTTTGCATGAAATATTAAAGGACGATTTGTCTTCGAAGTCCGTGGTGATGTTGTGTATGGGCCTGGATCACGGCGACGGCACACTGACACTTAATAAATCAGACCATATCGATTTGGATTGGCCGCAAGATACCAGCATGAGTTTGTATCAAGCCATACTCACCGCCGGTGAGCGCTTTAAAAAATTTGTCAAATCCAATTGGTTTTTCCCCTTGCCGACCTGGGAGTTGCCGATTCGCCATAACGTGACCGTGCATCCCTTAGGCGGCTGTATCCTGGCCGACTCACCGGACAAGGGCGTGGTCAGCGGCCACCCCGAACAGCGCGGCCAAGTGTTCGGCTACCACGGCTTGTATGTCGCTGATGGTTCGATTCTGCCCAGTGCAGTCGGTGCCAACCCGGTGGCGACCATCTCGGCTACAGCCGAGTGGATTGCCGAAGGCATTACCGGCATCAAACCCGATGCCAGCCTGGGCGTCTAAACCCAATTCACAGGAATACTGACATGACAACTACCAACAAAACCTCGTTCGAATTTACTGAAGAAATGAAAGGCTATCTCAGCCTGGGCCAAACCGCTTTTGAAGACGGTTACAAGCAAGGCAAAGAAGACAACCATTACTTCATGTTTCATCTGACTATCCAAAGCGACGACCTGGATACTTTTCTGGAGTCCGACGCCCACCAATCGGCGGCCATCGGCTATGTGGAAGGTGATTTGATCGGCGGCCGCCGTACCGTCGACAAAGGCGTGTTTAATTTGTTCGTCGACAGCGCCGATGCCGACCGCAAACAAATGCTCTATCGCTTGTTTTTTACCGATGCCAATGGCCAGGCTCTGACCCTGAGCGGGCGGAAGCAGATTCAAAACAACGTCGGTCCGGATTTGTGGGCCGACACCACCACCTTGTTTACCAACTTATTCAAGGGCCATGTGGAAGCGGATAAGGAAGCCAAAGCCAAGGTCTACGCCACCGGCTTGCTGTATATCGAGGTAATGGACTTTGCCAAGCAATTGACGACGATACGCGCCAGCGGCGAGACGTTAAAAGACCGCCTGCATGCGGTGGAACGCTTCGGCGGTTTCTTTTTGGGCGCGTTATGGGAGGTTTACAAACCGGCCATGACGCCAAAAATGGGCAGTTTCGAACGAGAAATTCCGCTATACACCACCGAGGGTGTCAAGGATGCCGAAATCAGCACGCATGCGTTCACCACCGCCGACCGACTGGGCCTGAGTTTGTTGCGCTTCAAGCGCGCGACCAGTGACGACGTGGTGGTTTTGGTGCCGGGCCTGACCGCCGCCAGCGATATGTTCATCATGCCGGAACATTACAATCTGACCAGCTATCTGCTGGACCACGGTTTCAGCGATGTCTGGACCTTGGATGGCCGGATCAGCAACCGTTATTCCTATAATCTGCACCGACATAATTACAATGTCGACGATCTGGCGCTGTACGACATGCCGGCGGCTATCGCGACCGTGCGCGCGGCGGTCGGCCCGTCCGCACGCATCCATGTCATCAGCCACTGCTTTGGGGCCTTGGCGTTTACCATGGGCCTGTTCGGCAAAGCGGTGACCGGCGTGCGCAGCCTGATCGCCAATGGCGTGGCGCTGACGCCGTGCGTGCCGCTGCCGGCCAAGATCAAGCTGTATCTAGGGCCGCTGGCTGCCGATTATATTTTGGGCGTGGATTATTTGAACCCTTATTGGCGGCGCGAACCGGGTTGGGGGGCGGGTAAATTGCTGGCGACGGCGATTTCGGCATTTCATAAAGAATGCGACTCGCCGGAATGCCATATGCTCAGTTTCATGTGGGGTTGGGGTTTTCCGGTGTTGTACAAACACGAAAATCTGCACGATGTGACGCATCGCCGTTGCGGCGATTTGTTCGGCGGCTGTAGCGTCAATTACTACCGGCATGTGTTGAAAATGGTCAACGCTAATAACACCGCCGTGAAATATCAGCCCAATGAACCGCGTTACCGGAGCTTGCCGGACAATTATTTCCAGCATGCTGCCGAGATCGACACCCCGTGTCTGTTCGTCGCCGGCCAGGACAATGCATTGTTCCGCAACTCCAACATCGTCTGCCATCAACGTCTGGAACAAATCGTGCCGGGCCGCCACGAACTGCATCTATTCCCCGATTACGGCCACGCCGATGTGATCATGGGTAAAAATGCCGCGCAAGACATCTATCCGCGCTTCGTGGAATTTTTACAAAAACACCGCAATTGAGGAGCACAGTGATGACCAGCACCCAAGAAGATTTACAACTGACGCTAGCCACCCTGCAACCTAAGCGGGCAACGCCGAGCACCGGCCTAAACCGCTTGTGCGTCTGCATCAGCGACGTGCATTTCACTGACGACACGGTTGGAAGCCAAAGCGCGGAAGAAACGGTCTGGCCGATTTTTTTCGATGAAATCGTTACGGTCTGCACCAAACAAAAGATCGACGAATTGACTTTGATCCTCGACGGTGACGTCGTGGACATGATTCGCAGCGCGGAATGGGCGATGGCCGAGGTCTATCCCTGGCAACGCCAGCATCCGGAATTTAAACCCTGCTTGCGCCGGATTATGGCCAGCATCATAAAGATACATTGCCGTGCCCCTGACCCCAGCGACCCCGATGGCGCTTGCGGATTTTTTTATCGTTTGCAGGAAACAGTAAAGGTTTTGAAAAAAAAGCAGATCAGCGTTGAAGTGTTGACCTTGTTGGGTAATCACGATAAAGAGATTTTTGCCGACCCGGATGTGTTGAAAATGTATTACAAAGACTGCGTGGGGCAGCCGATTCAGGAACTATCGGCGGCTTATCGCAGTTGGATAGGCAAAATGTATTTCGATGACGAGCAACATTTCGCCGCGCCCGACAGCGTACCCTGGTTGCCCTTTTATTGGGGCGATACGGAGTTACGGACCTTCATCACCCACGGCCATTGGCGCGACCGCGACAACAGCCTGAGCATTAGTGCCGCAAATGGACAATCGGGCTGGACGACTAAAGACGGCTGGCGCGCGCACGCTTGGCAACAGTTAAATTACCGCCCCTTTACCGAACCTTGTTTCGGTGACACGGTAGCGGCTGGTGCCTTATCGACCTTCATTTACCGCTGTCAACTGGCGCTGGAAGACTACCGAAAAACCAAGAACGATCCGCAGCTGGACTTAAGCCGCATCAAGCGCATTTTGGCAGAACTGGATTTGTATCGGCCTACCTCCGCGGCGGTGAGCAGGATTCTGGAAGAAACCCGTAATAAAGCCAGTGAGGAATTACGCGATATCATCGAGTCTGAGTTGTATAAAGCCTTGTGCCTCTGGCTGAGTGACGATTTTACCCTGGAAAGTTCGCCGTCCGGGCGCCGGATAGGCCTGAAAATAGCCAGGGTATGGCTAATGTTGACAGGCCGCTTTGATAAGGTTCGAATCCAGTTGCATTTAGTACGTGCGGTGTTGCTGATCGCGGATATGCTGGAAAAAATCCAGCCCGAGTCGGTGTACAGCGAAGACGGTGCCAGTTTTAAGAATCTGCAGGCTTTTCCGACCTTTCAAGACGCATTTCTGGCTAAAGGTTTTCATCTGCACGGCGAAGGTCACACGCATATCCCGCTGGAAACCGAAGCCGATATGGATTACCCGCCCAACGGCTCGTATAACAACCTTACCTACATCAATTTCGGCACCTGGCGTGATCAAATTGTCGACAAAGAGAAGGGCGGTTATCGGCGGCGCGGTATCGGTCGCACTCTGTACGTGTTGAATCTGCAAAATCAACAGCCTCCGGAATATCGCTATTTCGTCAGAGACAATCTGAATTGGAGCGACAATATGGATCGTTTGTAGTTCTGGCGCAATGCCGCGGACGCCTGGTAAAGCCTGGCGCTGCGGCATGTGTTAGAATCGGGCCAATGCAGGAATTAGACACATTTAAGCTAATCGAGCGGATTAGCGCCTTACTCCGCTCGGAAGAGCGCAAAAAATACGCGGCAATCGGTTTGCAACCGGTACATGGTCAAGTGTTGGAATATCTGGCCAAGTGCAATAAATACAGCAACACCCATGCCGCGGTGGCCGAATATCTGGGCTTGACCAAGGGTACCGTGTCGCAGACTATCCAGATTTTGGAGCGTAAGCGCTATCTGGATAAGACCACCGATCTATTGGACGGCAGAGTAGTGCATCTAAGCCTGACAGATACCGGCAAGCAGTTGATCGACGAGTTAAAACCGCTGGATATTTTCAAGCAGGCCGAATCCAAAGTCAGCCGCCAGGAATTCGATACCATAGGTCAAGCACTGCAAACCACGCTGGGCGTGCTGCAGAAAGTCAATGAATCCAAGAGCTTTGGTTTATGCCGCTCCTGCCATTATTTTTCGGTAGAACAGCATCACTATCAATGCGGATTGACCGAACAACCCTTGGATCGTGAAGATACTGATAAAATATGTCGCGATCATTTACCCATTCCCAATTCATTCATAGACCAAGAGTAGCCACCATGTTTGATCCCAAAGCCATAGACAACCTTGCCGAGCGTATCGCCGGTGCCATTCCTCCCGGTTTGACCAGCCTGAAGGACGACGTCGAAAAAAATGTGCACGCCTTGCTACAAAGCGGACTATCCAAATTGGATCTGGTCAGCCGCGAAGAATTTGAAGTACAAAAAGCGGTATTGGCAAAAACCCGCGCCCGCTTGGAAGAGCTGGAAAAACGCGTCGCCGAACTGGAACAACGGATTCCGCAAGCCTAAAACACCATGTCACTGGCCGTCGTTTACAGCCGGGGCCGCTCCGGCATAGACGCCCCGCAGGTGACGGTGGAAGTGCATGTCAGCAGCGGCTTGCCGGCTCTAAATATCGTCGGTTTGCCCGAGACAGCGGTTAAAGAAAGCAAAGACAGGGTGCGCGGCGCGATCATTAATTCGCACTTCGAATTTCCGTTTCAGCGCATCACTATTAATCTGGCGCCTGCCGATCTGCCCAAGGAAGGCGGGCGTTTCGACCTGGCGATAGCACTGGGCATCCTGGCCGCTTCCGGGCAAATCCCCAAAGATGGGCTACATGAATACGAATGCATAGGCGAGCTGTCGCTGGGCGGCGAGTTACGACCTATCCCCGGCGCGCTGCCGGTGGCGATCCATTGTCGCAACGCTTTCAGGCAACTGATCCTGCCAGCTGGTTGTGCAGCGGAGGCGTCCTTAATCAAGGATGCGCAAATACTGCCGGCTAAAACGCTGCTGGAAGTCTGCGCCCATCTGGCGGGCCGGCAAGCCATCGCGCCGCCCGGCATCAATCTCGGTTTCGAACAAGCGGTTTACACGGTTGACTTTGCCGATGTGCATGGCCAATTTCACGTCAAACGGGCGATGGAAATTGCCGCCGCGGGGAAACATAATTTACTGATGCTCGGGCCTCCGGGCACCGGCAAATCGATGTTGGCGGCTCGCTTGCCTACTATTTTGCCGGAACTCAGCGAACAACAAGCTCAGGAAACCGCCGCGCTGGCTTCGATCAGCGATCATGGCCTGGACGTCAGTCGTTGGCGGCAGCCGCCATACCGAGCGCCGCACCACACCGCCTCAGCTGCGGCGTTGGTTGGCGGCGGCAGCAACCCCAAACCCGGGGAAATTTCCCTGTCGCACAACGGCGCGCTATTTTTGGACGAACTACCAGAGTTTGATCGAAAAGTCCTGGAAGTACTACGCGAACCCTTGGAAACCGGCCACATCACCATTTCCCGCGCCAACCGCCAAGCCGATTTTCCGGCCAGCTTCCAGTTGATCGCAGCGATGAACCCCTGCCCGTGTGGTTATTTGGGCGACGCCTCCGGGCGTTGCCGTTGCACTTCCGAACAAGTGGCCCGCTATCGCGCCCGCGTTTCCGGGCCGTTGCTGGATAGGATAGACATGCATATGGAGGTGCCGCGTGTCGCGCTGGACGTCTTGCGCAAAGGCTCGGCGACCGGCGAAGAAACCAGCGAAACTATTCGTCAACGCGTCGTCGCCGCGCGCGAAATAGCGTATCGTCGCCAAGGCAAAGCTAATGCCGCGTTGAGCGCTGCCGAGGTGAAGACCATCTGCGCATTATCCGAAGCCGGTCACCAGTTGCTGGAACAAGCTCTGGAAAAGTTCGGCCTGTCACATCGGGCTTATCACCGCATATTAAAACTTGCGCGGACTATCGCCGATCTGGCTAATTCACCGAACATTGAAATCTCTCATCTCAGCGAAGCCATAGGCTATCGTAAGCTGGACAGGACTCGCTAGGCTTAACCCAGCGTTATCCATTTGCTAACGCATCAAAAAATGGAATGTCCAATTGATACACCTTTGGCTTATTAAGCGAGGATGGATAAAATTAAGTGCACGGATGAAGTACCACATAGTCAAGAAAAACCGAAGATTTCAACTCTTCCCCAAGCTCCGAATATTCCATCAACCCTTCGTAATTTCTTAGCTAAATGCCTTTAAAAAAACGGGATGGTTTTCTCCCGTATGCCGCGCCGAGCACCGGAGCTTTTGAACGGACAAATCGGCAGAATAGCCGATTTGCATGCATCGCACCCGAAGGGCGAGGCACAGGGATGTGCCGAGTGAGCTAAGCGGCATCCGGGTGGCATTTCTTTTGGTGACTTTTCTTTGGCCAAACAAAGAAAAGTTACTCGGCTGTCGGGCCGAGACCAGACTTCAACATAGCCGTCGCGTCAGCGACACAATATTTTGATTCCCCCTCACCCCGGCCCTCTCCCTCTGGAGAGGGAGGCAAGCTTCGTTCCAAACAGCCGTTTAATCCCCCGAAACCACCATCTTCCTAAACCCAAACCACTCATCCAAAACCTGATGCACATCATCAATCCCGGTTTTGTTCAAAGCAGAAAACAGCTGCAAAGTCACCACAATATCCGCCTGACTCAAATCACGCTGCACCTGCAATAGCGTGGTCTTCGCCGCGCCGAACTTCAGTTTGTCGGACTTTGTCAACAAAATGTGCAAGGGCAGTTTGCGGTGTTCGCACCACTCGACCATTTGCCAGTCGAAATCGGTGAGCGGGTGACGGATGTCCATGACTTGGACGATGCCGCACAGGGCTTGGCGGTCGTGCAAATAGCTTTCCATCATTTGCCGCCAGTCTTTTTTGATGGCTTCCGGGACTTTGGCGTAGCCGTAACCGGGTAGATCAACCAGTTTGCGTTTGGCGTCGATTTCAAAAAAATTCAGCAATTGCGTGCGGCCTGGGGTTTTGCTGACGCGAGCCAGGGCGTTTTGTTGCACCAGCGTGTTGATCGCGCTGGATTTACCGGCATTGGAGCGGCCGGCGAAAGCGATTTCCATGCCTTGGTCGGGCGGTGCGTCCTTCAGTTTGGGGGCGCTGTTGATGAACTTGGCCTGATGGTAGATGGGATTCATCACAGTCTCGCTTAGTGTTTATAAATCGGTTAGAATCCGGGCATTATAACGTCCGGCGGCTGACATCAGCTTGCTTAATGTCGATCAACCTTCCTGAGCAGGGGCCCATAATGATAAAAAAATTGCTGACTGTTTCCATCACTTTGTTGTTGGCAACCGCCGCCGGTCATGTAAATGCGCAGGGTAATGCCAGCGCCGGAAAAACCAAAGCCGCCAGTTGCGCGGGCTGCCATGGCGAAGACGGTAACAGCACGATGCCGGCGTTTCCGAAATTGGCGGGACAGCACCAGACTTATTTGGTTAAACAATTACAGGCATTCAAGAGCGGTGCGCGCTTGGCGCCTATGATGGCGCCATTGGCGGCGGGTCTTGATGATCAAACGATTCAGGAACTTGCCAGTTATTATGCCGGCAACAAAATTTCCACCAACCCGGCGCCGAAATTGCCGCCGAGTGACGACGACGATGCGCCCGCAAAAACGCCTGAGCAAGAAAAAGCCGCGCTGGATGCCTTAATTACCCAAGGTAGCGATTTATACCGTAACGGTAATATCAGCCGCGAAGTATCGGCATGCGTGGCTTGCCACGGACCGTACGCGGAAGGCAATAAACCGGCCTCATTCCCATCCTTGCATTCTCAGCATGCCGATTATCTGATTAAAAGCCTGACCGATTTCAAAACCGGCGCGCGCAGCAATAATCGGGAAAACATGATGCACATGATCGCCACTAAAATGACTGACGAGGATATTAAAGCGGTTGCTTACTACATCTCCACGATGAAATAAGCATTCGTTGTCCGGCGGAGCCGCTGCTCTGCCGGATTTGATCTAGTCCTTAATTCACAAGGATTAAACTCTCTTCATCATGCATGTCGCAATCTACCTTCCTCGTACTGAAAACCTCTATCCCTGACAGCTGGTGCGTACTAGCCTCCCCTAGAAAATCAGGTAAGGTCAGTCTCACAGGGGCTTATTAACGAGAGATTGCAGGATTGTCGTTTGCATGAACGCATGAGAACTTGACGAAGCGCGGACATGGCAAGTGAATGGCTTGATGGTTGCGCTCGGTTTGTTGTCAAATTGTTTACACATTTGAGTGTGAACATGGTTTTTTATCGGGAATACATTATTACGGAGAACGTTGATGTTAAAAATAATCGCATTATTGGGACTGTTGAGCTTTTCTTCGCTGGTAAATGCTGAGGGGGGTTACGAAGCCGTAACGCCAGCGCAGCCGGTACAAAATCCGGACAAGATCGAAGTGATCGAATTTTTTTGGTACGGTTGCCCGCATTGCTATAGCCTGGAGCCGGCCATGGTGGAATGGCTGAAAACCAAGCCCGCCAATGTTGAGTTTATCCGTCAACCGGCGGTATTCAGCGATCTGTGGGGCAAGCATGCCAAGGCCTATTTTACCGCCGAAGCTTTGGGTGTTTTGGATAATGTCCATGCGGATCTGTTCGATGCCATTCAGAACAAAAAGCAAAAATTAGTCAGCGAAGAGGAACTGGCTAAGTTTTTTGCCGATCATGGGGTCAAGGACGAGGAGTTTCGTAGTGCTTTTAACTCGTTTTTAGTCGACGCCAAATTGCGTCAAGCCGAGTCTACTGGTCCGCGTTATGGTATCAGCGGCGTACCGGCGTTGATCGTCAATGGTAAATACAAAGTCACCGCGCAGTCGGCCAAATCCCAAACCAATATGTTGACCGTAGTTAATCAGTTGATCGCGCAAGAAAGCCAGAAAAAATAAACGGCCAACTAACGAATTGCCGCACAAGGACGTGAGGGGCGAATGCTGATTGTAGGATATTCTTCACAAATTCAGCGATAGACTATAATCAAGCGACTAAGAATTTCAGAATTAGGGCATGTTTCATGGTTTTTTTTAAAAACAAGGATGAGGGTCCGGACAGGTGGAAGGAAAAATACCTCAAGCTGTTGGACGACCAGGAACAAACTGAAAAACAATACAAAGCCAACGAAGAGTTGTTGTGCAAGACCATAGTCCGTTTTGCGCTGGCCGTTAAAGGCCTGAACCGACAACTCGATCCTCACTTAAATCGTATTCGCAATTTATTGAAAGGCGGCCTGCAAAGTCAGCAATTACAGAAAGAGCTGTCGGCTTTTTCCAATGCGCTGATAATGTTGGAGGAATCGCCGGAGTCCACCCTCCCGGACGCTTCCTTGCTGTTTGAGTTTCTTGGCAAGCAATATCCTCGATACCTGGATCAGCTCGATGAGATTCGCGGAAAATACGAAAATCGCCAGTTCAGCAACAATCAGGCCCTTTACCTGGCCCTGTTGGAGTTGGTCGAGGAAAATAAACCGCTGACCAACATTGATTTGGCCTTGGAGCTGACCGGAGCGGATGCCAAAGCTATCAATATTCAATTGATCCGTTTGTTGGACAATGCGGAAATTCCGTTGCTGTTTACCGAGGATGCCGAAAAAATCAAAAGCCGGTTGTTCGCTGATCAAGCCCTTGGGCCTATTTTTGACGATACGGTGGCGTTGTTGTTGGCGGTAAAAAAGCATCTAGAATCGGAACAGCAGGAAATGGCGGCATTTTTGTCGAAATTGACCGAGCAATTAACCGAGTTGGGTGTAAAAGCCACCGGCGTCAATGCGGCTAACGAAATAAGAGTTAAGAAGCGTAATCTGCTGGATCAGGCCGTATCCGAGCAAATCATGGAGCTGCGGGAAAAATCCGAGAACGCGACCCAACTTGAGCCGCTGAAGCAAATTGTCAGCAGTCGATTAACCACTATCACGCAGCAAATTCAAGCGCACAATCTCCAGGAACAACAGGAACGGGATAAGGCCCAGCGCGAAATGCAGATCTTGTCGCAAAAGCTCCGGGAAATGGAATCCGAGTCTTCCGAATTGCGCTCGAAACTGGATCTTGCTCAACATCGCGCAACTCGCGATCCGTTGACCAATCTGCCGAATCGTTTGGCGTTCGAGGATCGTTTGACCGATGAAATGGCGCGTTGCCGGCGGCATAAATCGCCGATGACGCTGATGGTTTGGGATGTGGATTTGTTCAAGAACATCAATGACACTTACGGGCATAAATGCGGGGATAAGGCCCTGATTGTTATCGCTGAATTGTTGTCCAAACACTGCCGGGAAACCGATTTCGTAGCGCGTTTCGGCGGTGAGGAGTTTGTGATGATATTGCCTGGCGCCGATGCCGAATCCGCCTTAGTGATCGCGGAAAAACTTCGAAAAACCTTGGAAAAAAGTAGCTTCAATGCGAATGGCAACAAAGTATTTATCACCTTATCCTGCGGAATTAGCCAATTTATCGACGGCGACAATAATGAATCGATTTTCAACCGAGCCGACTCCGGCTTGTACAGTGCCAAACAAACCGGCCGTAACCGCTGTGTTGTCGTGTAACCAAGTCGGATAGACATGGCGACTGCTACCCCTTACTCCGCTCCGCTCGATAACGAAAAGTTTTTATACAAGCTGGTCATCCAGCTGTTGATTTTTTGCCAAGGCAGCCACAAGTTGCTGGAGCCGCATCTGCTCGCGATAGGTGCCAAATTGCGGAGCGGCGCGAATTCGCATGAGTTACTGTCCGAATTGCAAGCTGTATCCAAAACTTTGTTGCACATTTCCAAGCAAGCCAAACAGGATGTTAGCGCCGGGGAAGACGATGGTCCTGTATCGCAAAACAACTATTTGCTGGAGCGTTTGGATGAACTGCTCAGCGATGCCGAGGTTCCCTTGCGTTTTCAGCAACAGACATCGCTGTTAAAGCAACGGGTCAGGGCTAATCTCAGTGAAGATTCGTATAAGAAAGTCATCGACTCGGCTATTACCTTGCTGCTGAATATCAAAGATTACAGTGCATCCGAGCAGAAAGGCATCGATGTGTTTCTAGGGGATTTGAGCGAGAAGCTGGACGAACTCGGGCAAGACGTAGAAACCGCAGGTCAAGCTAATCGAGCTTTGATTGATGATCGCGAGATTATGAATACAGAAATTCATAGGCAAGTGGGCAGCCTAAAGGACTCGACAAAGGCTGCCGATGAACTTGATATGTTAAAGGATCAGACAGCGGAGCATCTTGATCGTTTATTGGAGCGATTACTTGAGCATAAACAAATAGAAGATGAAAGGCAGCGGGATGCGCAAGAAAAAATTGAGTTAATGACGCAAAAATTGCAGGAGTTGGAAACCGAGACCGAGACCCTGCGCGTTAAACTCAAGATAGAGCACGACAAAGCCCTAAACGATTCCTTGACCGGCTTGCCGAATCGCTTGGCATACAACAATCGTGCGGAAATGGAATTGAAGCGTTGGAAGCGTTACAAAGCGCCGCTAGCGTTGATCATTTGGGATATTGATTTTTTCAAGCGCATCAACGATACCTATGGGCACAAGTCTGGCGATAAAACCCTGGCTTTGGTTGCGCAATTATTGCTGAATAACTGTCGGGAAACTGACTTCGTGGCTCGTTACGGCGGCGAAGAGTTTGTGATGCTGATGCCGAATACTAGTGCGCTTCAGGCACTGGAAATGGCGGAAAACACCCGCAAGATGATTCAGAGCTGCGGATTTAATTCTAACGGCGAAAATGTCAATCTGACTATAAGTTGCGGGATCAGCGAGTTTAAAGAGGGCGATACGCACGACGATGTCTTCGTGCGGGCCGATCAGGCGCTCTACCAGTCCAAACAAGGCGGGCGCAATCGCTGTACGGTGTTCGAGCCGTAATCTTTAGTAGTCCCCACTTTTGGCGGTTCGTTTAGACTCGCCGACTATCTAGCGCGAAATGTTAGTTTTTAGCGCCCCCCCCCTACAAAAGTAGTCGTCACGCCTGAGTGATTTGTTCGCTTGCTTTCAGCCAAACAGAAATGGGTAACGAACGGATCTGAATGGTGTGTTGGCTGTCAGGCAGCGGTCAAATATGCCAATCGCCTCATCGCAGGAGATGATTTCCTGCTGACTGTCCAGGATATAGTGGGCTAAATTAAGGATGCATTTCCAGTGGCGGCGATTATCGATAAAGCGAAAAGCCTGGAGCAACAATTCCTGCATTTTCTCTTCCCGCTGGGTTTTTGACGCGATGAAGTGATCCAGGTAGCTAAGCGCTTTTTCCAGATCGCTGTAGCCGCCATAGTTATGTAAAGCATTGAAACTTATTAGATTAATATTAAACACTTCGTCGTCGCGAATAGAGACATATTTGGCTTCAGCCAAAGGCCCAACCAATAAGTTGACTACATCCGCTTCGTAAGCGCGTTGGCAGGCGTGCTGCTGACTATCGTCAGATAAGTCGTTAAAACTTTCCACAACGGCAATCGGTAAGTTTTGGATTAAGTTGCCGTCTACGACTTTCGCAAAGAAATCGTCGTAAGCGTTAATTGGCCGTTTGACATGTATTTCGAAAAATACCGGGGGCAATTGTTTTTGGCGGTTACCAAGATGAATAGCCGCAGCGTGTCCGGCTTCATGAAAAGCTGTGCGCCAATTCAGTTCGTTAGGGTGCACGAAAGTTGACGTAGTTGAGTAGTAATTTCGTTCCATAGACAGCGACCTCATCCAGAAAAAAGATGCGGCCTATAAGGCCGCATTGAGGAAGGATATTAAAACTCTTTACCCTTTAGGAGAGGGAGCGCATACATAAGAGTTGCATACAGTTTAATAGTGAATGCTTGTTTTGAAAATGTGACAAATTGACGCGCGGCAAACTGTCACTCGATATTGGATGCGATTTGGCCGGAAAAAAACGGGTATTATGGCGTAATACCCGCTCACGGAAAACTTAAGCGTCCTGTTTACTACGACTGTTCGTCCAGAACGGAAGGGACAAGGTAATCAAACAAGTCAGCCAACTAAGGAGTTGCTGGTTATGCAAGGTGTAGCTCAGTGCAAAGGGTAGGCCTTCGGAAAAGCCGGGGTGAGCTTGAATGAAATCCCTGCCATCCATAAAGGCTTTAGTTTCGCCCAGTATCAGCGCGATAGCGCCAAAACTCAACAAAAATGCGACAAACCGGTCACGGCTGCTTTGTAAGCTCCGACCAATTAAACTGTCAAACGCCAAAGTCTGGGCATTCAATTTGTGCTCCCTCAACCATAAGCAGGCAATCAACCCAATTACCCCAAAAGCCGGAATGGTGAATTGTTCTATCGGGAAACTCAAATAACGGCCATTCATAGCGAGTCCGTAGGTTTTATAAAGTGCCAGTAATATAAAGAGTAGGTAACCGGTCCTCAAGCTATTGGCTAACTTAGTGCGGCCTGGTTTATCACTCAAAATGTCGCTCCCGCGTTCAAGCAGCAGCGCGCCGAGAGCTGTATTCGCGATCACCAGCGCTGCGGTATAAAGCCGTTGCCAATTGCTGTAACTGGTATACCAGAGAAAGTCGGCCAATGTCACCAGGCAAACGCTGAAGACTTGCGCCAGAGTGAAAAACGCTAACATGCGGATTAGCGAGACGTGTTCCAGATTCTTGGAATACTTCACGATTGCCAGCAACCAGACCAGCGTGGCGACGGCAAAACGGATAGCCCAGTTGGGCGTTTCATTGACCGGGCCGGTCAATGGAAATACCGGTTCGCGGTCTGCCGAGAACAAGCCCCAGTTGGCACCAACCACGCCTTCCAGCTCGCTTTTCCAAGGTTGGTTAAATGCTTCGACAATGTTGTAATCAAAGCCGTGGCGATTGGCGACCTGGATCATACCGCGTATGAACTTGGCCTCGTTGACGACACCGGGAATAGCCATGCCGCGCTGTCTGCCGGCACTGGGCCATCCGGATTCGCCTATCAATATGGGTTTGCCGGGGGCGACACCACGAGCTTCGTCTTCCACTTGTTTGACGATTTTTTCCAGATGTTGCGAGGCATTTTCCACCGAAATAGGCTCGTCTTCCCAGTACGGCAGAATGTGGATGGTGATGAAATCCACTTCATTGATCAGCTTGGGGTACTTCATATACATCGACCAGACATCCGCATAAGACACGGGTTGCTTGACCGCCTTCTTCACCTCGCGGATATATCCGATCAGCCGGTCGACATCCATGTCGCCGCGTAACAATACTTCGTTGCCGACGATCACCCGTTTCACCACGTCGGGATGCTCATTGGCCGACTTGATCAAGGCATTGACTTCATTGCTGTTGTCTTTGTAGCCGTAGCCTAGCCAGGCGCCCTGGATCATTTTCAGGCTGTATTTGCGGGCTAACTCCGGAGTGGGTTGCTGGCCGCCAAGGCTGGAGTAAGTGCGAATACTTTCCGTTTTGTCGGCGAGCAGGCGCAAATCTTCGTCGATATGCTCCGGCAAAGGGAATTTTTCTTCCAGCGGACTGAAGCCCTCCCGAAACGGCGCAAAAGACAGGCTCATCAATTTGCCGGACGGCACGTCGGTGCCGGCGTCTTGCGGCTGATTGTTCAACCAGGCGAAACTGCCGTGAACTAAAAAAATGAAAATCAAACAAAGCAATACTCTGATGCTGGGCATAATCTGGCTGAGAGGTCTGTTGCAAAAATGTCGCGGATTGACTGGTAATAATCGCTCGTCGTGGAATTATAAGGCATTAGCCGCCTTGCCGAATTAGATCGTTTGTCGGCCCGGTAATATCAGTCTGGATTGTCGTCGTGTTCATTAAATAATTACTGTACTTTACCCATGGGTTCTGGTTACAGTATCTGGCTTTTCTGATATTCGGAAACCTTGTTGAGGCTTCCGTCAATTCGTCTGTTTTATGAGGTTTTGTATGCATAAAAAGGTTATCCCCATTCTGTGTGGCGCCATGCTGCTTCCGGCGTCGCAATGGGCTATGGCGGCGGTAGACAAACTACCTGCGACCAGTAGCGTCAAGATGGGTGCGGCAGAGGAAGTTTGTTCCGAATTTACCGATGCCAAGTGGCGTGATGCGCAAGTGATCGACGGAGTCGAAATACAAGAATCACGGATGTGTAACCCCGATAATCCTGCCGAAATCGCTGCTTTTGTTAAAGGCACCAATAATATTTCAATGTCTACCTTAATGGAGACGCAACTCGCCGCCGATGCCATTACGCTCGGCGAAGACATGGACGGAGACGGCGACCCCGACCACTATATTATCAAGCTGGAAATTGCTGAACTGAACGGCCATTCGCCGGACATGAAGGACCCCACCACCACGTTTGACATCGCGCCTGGCATTCAACCGACTTTCTGGGTCTACGCCCCTAAAACACGCGACATGTCTACTTTGAGCTTGTACGAGCCGGTGGCAAACCCTCTGCTTCGCGCACCATCACCGACGATACGGGTCGAACAAGGCGATATCGTCTGGCTGGTATTGGAAAACAGCCATTACTTTCCGCACTCAATCCACTTGCATGGTGTTGATCATCCTTATATGGATCATAGCGGCGAAGGCAACGATGGTGTCGGTCAAACCGGTCAGATGGATGTATTGCCCGGTCAGAGCAAAACTTATGTGATCAAGCCGCGCCAACCCGGCACCATGTATTACCACTGCCATGTGCAGCCGCACACCCATATTCCGATGGGTTTGCAAGGTATGTTCGTGGTTGAGGAAAATCGTCCCAACAACTGGGTACAGGTTTTCAATGTTGGTAACGGCCAGGTTCGACATCCGTCGGTGGCGGTCAAAGAAAAGTATGCGGCCGAGTTCGATCTGCACTATCAATCGGTTGATAAGGAATTGCATGAAATGGTGCGTTCCGCCAATGACCCGCGAATCATCGCCCGGCGGATGAATCAGGAGTATGACATAACCGATGCTACGCCAGATTATTTCATGCTCAACGGCCGCTCGTTCCCTTACACATTGCGGGAATCGCTGATCCTGATGGAAGAAAATAAAAAGGTGAAGCTGCGGATCTTGAACGGTCACGAGGAAGCCTTTGCGATGCATATTCACGGCCATAAGCCTATGGTTACGCATTACGATGGTGTCGATAACGGTCCCAATTCTTATATCAAGCGCGACGTGCATGGCATGGTGCCGGCCCAGCGTATCGATTTGGAATTGAGCGGCGTTGACGATGGTCTAAACAGCTTTGGACAAGGCGTTTGGATGTTTCACGACCACGTAGAGAAATCCTTCACTACTAACGGTATCGGCGAGGGCGGCGACATCAGTTTGGTCGTTTACAAAGGCTTTTCCGATGAGAAAGGCATCCCGAAAGTCCATGGCATGAGCCTGGCACCTTACTTCACCAGAGAATTCTGGCAAGGTAAGTATCCGGCCTGGCAGGATTACGATGCCTGGAAAAGCTTAGGTTTGCCGGAAATCAGCAATAAAAAACAAGTAGCTTTTGTGCCGCCACCGCCTCCGCCTCTGAACACGGGCGATGCTGCGGCGAAAGCTGAAGCAGCCGGAGCCGGAAATCAGTCGTCTTTTATCGGGCAATTGCTGTATGGCTTGATATTGGGTGGGTTGAGTTACGTCGGCTTTGCCAATCGCCAGCGGATCTTGGCGATGTTTAAGAAGTAATCTCATACTGCTTCGCTTCAAGCCAACGCCGCTGTCGAGCTAGAGTCTCGGCAGCGGCGTTTTACTGTCAGCCTACGGGAAACTCTGCCGCATAATGTCTAAAGTTGCGACGGTGACGCAAAACAAGTCTTTATAGTCATGATCACGCTGAATTGTTCATCATGCAACGCCACCTAGAATCCGGCAAAAATTGGCGACCTACCGCTGTTGATGTCATTTGCCATGCCTCCCTTTCTCTTATTTGGCTCAAGCAATCAGCTTTTTGGTATCGGTTTAAACACGCCCCTCTTCCCCGAGGCAAACAACTCGGCAATCCAGTCAACAATCAGGCAATATGCCGGACAATCACAATCCGGATTTGGGTGTTAGAATGCTCAGCCATTGATGTTAAGGGGACATTGTCGGCCATTGTTTGCTGCTGTGTTCTGCAAGTAGGCGATCGGATATCTAAGTAAAGAGGAAATTATGCGTAACTGGAAACTGTTGCCGGCGATCACTGTAGCTACCCTGGCGGCTGCTATTGTGCTATACGTCGCGTTCTACTTCGTGTTTCTCGATTTTTTCGTGGATTTGTGGTGGTTCCGTTCGCTGGAATTCGAAGCTTACTTTTGGTTGAAGCTGCTCTACCGATTTATTTTTTCCGGTGCGGTTACTGCATTTTTCTTTGCCGTTTTCCTGTTTCACTTCTGGATTGCCTCTCGCTACCTGGGCCTGAATCCGCCCGATGAAATATTGATGGACGATTCCAAGCGTCGGCGTTTTCAACGCTTTGCGGATGTGTTCATGAGCGGTTCGGCCCGTGTCTATACTCCCATTTCACTGCTGCTTGCCGTGGTCATTGCTGTGCCGTTCTACTTGCAATGGGAACAGGCACTGCTGTTTTTCTTCGGCAGCGCATCGGGTATCGTCGATCCGGTATACGGCAACGACGTCAGTTTCTACATGTTTTCCTATCCGATTTACATGCTGATTCAGAAGGAGTTGCTAACCACGGCGGTTATTGTGTTCTTGGCGACCGGTGTGCTGTATTGGATGGAGCATGTGTTTGTACCCAATCAAAGCAAGGAATTTCCACTGGGTGCGAAGATCCATTTGACGGTGCTGTTTGCCTTTGTGGTGTTATTTGTGATTTGGGGCTTCTTGCTGGAGCGCTTCGCCTTGTTATATTCGGCTGGTAACGAGCCGGTGTTTTTTGGCCCCGGTTTTGTCGAATTGCGTTACAAATTGCCGATGATTTGGCTTGAAGTCCTGTTCTTTCTGGCGATTGCTATATCGGTAGTTTTTTACGCCTTGTCGGAGAGACATCGCAGTAAAACTCCAGTCATAGTTGCGTCCTTGGGTTTTTTGGCAGTCTGGGGCTTGCAAGGCTCGCATACCTTACCTGAGTTGATTGAAAAGTTTATCGTCAAGCCGAATTTTACCCGCACCGAAGGTGATTCGATTCGGCATAACATCGATGCCACCATGGCGGCGTTCGATTTAAACAATATTAAAACCGTCGACTTTCAGGTCAATCTGGACGCCACCAAAGATATAGAAGCCTGGTCAACCAAAAAACATTTCGAAAATATTCCGGTCTGGGATCGCGAATTTCTGATCGACAGCTACATGCAGTTACAAGGCATTCGGCCTTATTATGGCTTTCCGACTGTCGATGAAGACCGTTATTTCATTAACGGACATCATCAACAGGTCAATTTGGCAGCCCGTGAAGTCAATATCGATAAATTACCCAAGGAGGCGCAAAACTGGGAAAACACTCATTTGCGTTATACCCATGGCTACGGTGCCGTGATCTCTCCAGCCGCTCAAGATGCCGGAATTCCTATCGTTTGGTACTTGCGCGATTTGAACATGACCTCCGATGTCGGATTTTCCGTGAAATATCCTGACATTTATTATGGCTTGGAGAAATATCGCTACGCAATCGTGCCGAACAATTTGGCTGTCACCGACATTTCCAGCTCCGCGGCTGGGGACTCGCTGGATTATCAGGGCAACTCCGGCATACCGATCCCGTCGCTGTTCAGAAAGATGTTGTTCGCGTTTTATCTGAAAGACGAAAAAATCTTCTTCTCACCCAATATATCGGCGCAAAGCAAGTTACTGCTGCGTCGGAATATCGACGAGCGGATTACCGCACTGACGCCGTTTTTACATCTTGATAAAGATCCGTATTTAGTTGTTAACAAAGAACGTTTCTACTGGATACAGGACGCGTATACCTTATCCAATTATTATCCGGTCTCCAAGCCGGCAGCGGACGATTATCTGGACGGCCAGCATAAGTTCAATTACATCCGTAACTCGGTGAAAATTGTGGTCGATGCCTATGACGGCAGCGTCGATTACTATATTTCCGACCCAAAAGATCCGATTATCAATGCGTATAACCGCGCGTATCCCGGCGTTTTCAAAAATTTGCGGGAAATGCCCGACGAGTTAATGCAGCATCTGCGTTATCCACGCGATTTGTATTATATGCAGATGAAAATTTACGCTAAATATCATCAAAACAGCCCGGAGTTGTTTTATGAACAGGCGGAAACCTGGCAATTCGCCTCCGTGGATGGACAGCCGGTATTACCCTATTTCATTACGATGGACTTTGATCGTTGCAACGATATGGAGGAGTTTGTAATGATTAATCCGATGACGCCGGTGCATAGAGATAATTTAAGCATGGTTGGCATTGCCGGTACACTCGATGAGAATAGCTGTGATCACAGTTACAAGCCCGGTATCACTATTTTCAAATTCCCGAAGGCCGTGCAGGTTAACGGACCGTCGCAAGTCAATGCGCTGATAGATCAAAATCCGGAAATTGCCTCGCAATTTACCCTATGGAACCAACAAGGCTCGGAAGTTAAAAAAGGCCGAATGGTGATATTAACCATGGGTAATTCGATTTTATATGTGCAGCCGATTTACATGCTGGCGACCAAAACCAAGATGCCTGAGCTGGCGCGGGTGATTGTTTCGGTAGGCAATCAGGTGGTGATGGATAAAACCTTGCAGGCGGCCTTTAGTCGTTTGAAGGACTTGTTTATTAAGGGCGCTGCCGGCTCTGTTTCGGGCATTTCGGCAGCCGAAGGCAAATAGGCCATTCGGCGGCCTAAGCGGCTGCGTCAGGTGATCAATGCAGCAGCATGGAACATAGCCGGTCTTCCAGCTCCATGCGTTCCGCAAGTCTTTCGCCGAGCATGGATAAATCCTGGGCCAGATTCTCGGTATTAAATTTGCGCCTGCCATCGTCGTATATGTCGCTGAAAGTAACCGCCGACGCGGTAGTACTGGAAAATGCCGGATATATCTTTTCGGCGTGAGACAGCGTTGAAGTTTGATGCTGCTTTTCGGCTATTAGATGTTCGTAGATGCTGAAGTGGCCGAACGATATGTAATCTATCAGCAGTTGCGAAAACTCCGACAGCATCGGCCTAATCGCGTTCTCGCTGGAGAATGGCTTCATTTCGGCGAGTTGACAATACAAAGCCCAGACGGCAGAGCGTTCTTCCTGCAACGCTGTCACCAGATGTAAATTATTTGAACTGGTGTCGATAGCTACGGAATTCATTTCAGTCACGGCACGTCTCCCCTTGAAAATTGACGAGCTTTAAATTTATGTGAATTATCATGAATATTCAACAATTGATTAAAATATAAGGGAATTTTTCGTAAAATTTGTGACTGACTTTGCACCATCTACTTTTATCTTTGTCGCATTGAACTGTGAGGCCAAGCCGTTAATTCAGGCGTGGCGGCTAAAAAAACTACCGCAAAAGCAACCCTTTGCGCTATACCGAAACGCCGACATCGTTGTCGTGATTAGCGGCGTTGGCAAAATAGCGATGGCTGGCGCGGTGGCTTATACGATGGCGCAATTTCCCGATGTCGCCCAACCTATCCTGCTCAATTTCGGTATAGCCGGGCATCGCGAACAGACGCTAGGCAGTTGTTTTTTAGCCGATAAAATCACCGATGCCGAAACACAAAGGCGCTTTTATCCGCAATTGGCTTTCGACGCTCCTTGCCCGACTCTACCGCTAATCACCTTGTCCAGAGCCGATGCCGATTATAGAGACGAGAATCTGCGCGATATGGAGGCGTCGGCGTTTTACGAAATAGCCGTTAAATTCAGTTCCAGCGAATTGATTCATTGTTTAAAAGTGGTGTCGGATAATGCCGAATCGGCACTGGAGAAAATCAATGAAGAGTCCGTCGCGGTTTGGGTGCAGGCGCGTATAGCTGACGTCGAAGATATGATCGCCGTACTGAATAGACTCAGGGAATCGTTGCCGACACCGGAAAGCGAGTTACACAAACAGTTACTTGAACAGTTTCATTTCACTGCGACCAATGCCGCTAAATTGCATGCGCTGCTGAATCGTTGGCAAGTATTAAATCGGGATGGGATGTTCCATTTGTCTGACACTAATGCCGGTAACGCCAGGGAGTTATTAGCTTGGCTGGAAAGCCAGCTAGAGAAAAATCGGTTTTATTTGTAAATATTGCCGGAGCTGGCGACGAACTGGGAGGGAAGGAAAAATACGGGGTGTCCCGAAAGACACCCCGGGACAGCATTACAGCAGTTTTTTCAAGCCTTCGACGCCTTCTTTGCCGGCAGCCAAATGTTGTTTGGCTTCTTGCAAGTTAGCGGCTTTAGCTGCAGTAATCGCTAATTTCAAATGGCCTCTAGCTTTATCGGCATATCTGGCAACTTTGTCGTTTGCGTTCAGTTCCTTGATAAAACCAGCCGCTTTTTGGATCAAATCGACAACGGCAGCATCTTCAGCACCATTGTTGATTGCTGTCTCGGCAGCTGTAATACGCGCTACAACTTCATTGATTACATCGGTCGGTTTGTAGGCAGTTCTGCCTGGATCGGATTCAGCAACAGCAGCAGTTGAAAAAGAACCCATGGCAGCAGCTAAAGAGAACGCGATAACAGCACTTTTTAAAATTTTCATGTATTGAACCTCACAGTTATTTTTATAAGAACATATAGCTGCTAACCCAACCGCTTTAACCACTACATGTTGGGCCGGGATGATAGCACAGTTCATTCTGTTTGCTAGTCTGTTTATAGCGGTTTTTATGGTTTTTTCGGCGGCGAAAAAATGCCGCTGCGGCCTTATTCGACGCTGACTAGCAGCTTGTCCAGCCATGCGCTGGGCAGTAGGCGTTTTAGCCAGGCAAACAAATGCGTGGGTACCGTCACCCGGTAGCGAATTTTCGGCCGATTCGACTCCAAAGCATGCGCCACTTTTTCCGCGACTGCGCTAGCCGGTAATGTAAACGGTGCGGCCGGGCCTGGTTTTTGCAGCCGGGCTTCCATGGCCTTATAGGTATCTTTATGAAAGCTATGCTCGGCGTCGATGTGCTGTTGATACAAAGCAAAGGCGTTTTGCCGGAAACGGCTTTCTATCGGTCCCGGTTCGATCAACACAATATGAATCCCGGTACCGCGCAATTCCAGGCGTAAGGTATCCGCCAAGCCCTCCAAGGCGAATTTGCTCGCGTTATACGCACCGCGAAACTTCATTGCCACGATGCCTAAAACCGAACTGTTATATATCACCCGGCCATGGCCTTGTTTGCGCATCAGCGGCAGCAGGAGATTAGTCAGCTCGTGAGTGCCGAACAGATTGGTTTCGAATTGATTACGCAGCACGTCCCTGCTCAAATCTTCCACTGCCCCTGGTTGGCCGAAGGCGCCATTATTGAATAGAGCATCGATCTTGCCGTCGGTCAGCACTAGCAGCTCGCGAACGGCTTGTTGGATGCTCAGCGAGTCGGCCAAATCCAGTTGCAGACATTCGAAGCCTTCACTGCGCAAGCGTTGGACGTCATCGGGCTTACGCGCGGAGCAAATCACCCGATGACCGCGCTGCTTTAAAAACACTGCGGTGTGGTAACCGATGCCGGAAGAGCAGCCGGTGACGAACAGCGTTTTGCCCACACTCATGGTTGAACGAGATCCGCTTCGTTGAACAAAAAGGTTTTGCCGCTGCTGCAATTGATTAGAAAATTTAGTTGATCCAGCTTGCTTTTCGCGGTCAGTTCGTCGGTTTCGATGCGTTGACATTCACCGCTGGCCAGCGCTTTTTGTGCTGCCAGCCTCCGGAATTTTTCCACATCCGGCAGGCGGGTTGCAAAGGGTTTGACTTGCGCGGGCAGCTTTTCCGGATCGTAAGGTGGGATGGCGAATGCGGAAAACTGCATGGGGTTTTGCTTGATTAGAGTCTGCGTCATTTCGCTCTGAACTCTGGCGTCTTGTTTATTTTTGGCGATGGCATCGAGTTTGGCCTGTTGCTCGGCTTGTTCCTGCGCAGACTGTTGCTTTTTCAATTCGGCTTCCGCGGCTTGCTGTCTTTCCAACGCATTTAAATCGACGCTGCTGCCGGTTTTAGTATTCATCTGCACCGCTTTATGCTCCACCGTGCAGGGTGAAGATTGATAATTAGTGTGACCCGTTGCGTCGGTACATTTAAAAACCCCGGCCCAACTCTCCGCGGACAGGCACAGGGCAAAAACGAAGAAGAGATTTTTCATTGTGTTCCTGTTGATTAAACGCTGGGGCAAAACTATTACTCAGCTTGAGATCAGTGTAAATAAATTTTTTCTATTGCACTGTGTCAGTCTCGCATCGTGCCAAAAAAACCCGTGTTTTTTGCCGACAACTAATTTCCGGGCGCGATCTTGACGGCGAAGTTTATCAGTCTTTTCGGCAATATCCATCCGCTCAAAAATCTGATCAGTTGCGGCAGATGGGCTTCAAGTTTGGGCAGGGCTGTAATGGTCGTATTCATCAAGCCGGCAAGTTATACTGCCGCCAATTTTTGACCTTAGAGCGCTATGCAACCTTATCTGGACCTTCTCGCCGACATCATGACTAACGGCATCGACAAAAGCGACCGCACCGGGACCGGGACCCGCTCCTTGTTCGGTCGGCAGATGCGCTACAACTTGGCCGAGGGCTTTCCGCTGTTGACCACCAAGAAGTTGCATTTCAAATCTATTGCTTACGAATTGCTATGGTTTTTGCGCGGCGATACCAATATCAAGTATTTAAATGATCACGGCGTAACCATTTGGGACGAGTGGGCAACGCCTGAGGGTGAACTGGGGCCGGTGTATGGTGCGCAGTGGCGCAACTGGTTGGGGCCGCACGGTGAATGTTACGATCAGATACAAATTCTGCTGGACGGTTTAAAAAACAAACCGGATTCCCGTCGGCATATCGTCAGCGGCTGGAATGTGGCGTTTTTGCCGGATGAAAGCGTTGGACCCCGCGAGAATGCCGCTGCCGGGCGAATGGCGCTGCCGCCCTGCCATGTGTTGTATCAATTTTATGTAGCGAACGGTAAGTTGTCCTGCATGATGACTCAGCGTAGTGCCGATTGCTTTTTGGGTGTTCCCTACAATCAGGCCAGTGTGGGCTTGTTGACGCATATGCTGGCGCAGCAATGCAATTTGGACGTGGGGGAGCTGATCATGTCGTTCGGCGACGTGCATATTTATCGCAACCATTTCGAGCAAGTCGAATTACAACTCAGCCGGCAACCCTTGGCTCCGCCGAGACTGCAATTCAAGCGCCAGCCGGAATCGCTATTTTCCTATGAGTTTGCCGACTTCGAGTTGCTGGACTATCAAGCGCATCGGCATATCGCCGGTGCTGTTTCCGTTTAGGAAGTAGGTAGAGACGCTGAATTGACGTCTCTACCTATTTGATCGCTAATGGATCTATTTATTACCGGCCTTGATATGGCCGACGGCTTCTTCTGCCGCTTTAGTAGCTACGTCGGCATGGCCCATTTTGCCGTGCTCAATCGCGCTTTCCAATGATTTTACACCGGCATCGAGATGCGTTTTAGATTCGCCCTTCGCGACTTCGGCGCCTTTTTTGGCATGGGTTAAGGCAGCTTCGGCATGTTCCACCAAAATCGGGCTATGGCCGGCTTTGCCGTGAGTGACCGCCTGGTTCGCGTGCTCCAGCGCGGCGGCCGCGTGTTCTTCGGCGAATACGCCGCCGCTGGCAAACAGTAATGCACTAATGGTAATGGCTGTAAATGTTTTCATAATTCCCCCGGATTGAATTGTTGTGATTTTCCGCACCCTTTCTGAGTGCTAGCTAGTGACCTGATGCGCGGGAGTTTGGTTCCAAATTAAATAAATTACTCGTTACCGTATCGCTATTTAGCGGGCGAATAACGACACTACCAATATTTACCTTGCAAGCCGGGACAATCCTGGAAAGCTTGGCTTTGAATCGATTTTTGAGCATGAATAACGAAAAACGCCTGCTGATATTTCAGCGCTTGGCCGAGGCCACGCCGAACCCGACCACCGAACTGAATTTCGCCACGCCGTTCGAATTGTTGGTGGCCGTAGTACTGTCGGCGCAAGCGACCGACAAGGGCGTCAATAAGGCGACGGCCAAGTTGTTTCCGGTGGCGAATACGCCGCAGGCGATCCTGGCCTTGGGTGAAGACGGTTTGAAGGAGCACATCAAAACTATCGGCTTATTCAACAGCAAGGCGGCAAATGTCATAAAACTTTGCCAGACTCTGCTGGAACAGCATGGCGGAGAAGTGCCGCGCGAGCGGGAAGCGCTGGAGGCGCTGGCCGGCGTGGGCCGTAAAACGGCCAATGTGATTTTAAACACCGCATTTGGCGAGCCGACCATCGCCGTGGATACGCATATTTTCCGGGTTGCCAACCGCATCGGTCTGGCGCCGGGCAAAAATGTACTGGAAGTAGAGCGGAAGCTGGATAAAACCGTGCCCAAGCAATACAAGAAAGATGCACACCATCTGTTGATTCTGCACGGCCGCTATATTTGCGTTGCCAGAAAGCCGCGTTGCGCTGCTTGCTGCATAGCCGATGTCTGCGAATTTAAGGCAAAGAATTTAGACTGAATATGCAATAATCAGAGTAGAGCCATAAAGATTACGCGTCAGTCGTAAGCCCCGGCAGTTGTATGCTGGAGCAATATAATTAAAAAATCACACGAGAGGATAAACGCATGAAAAAATTTAATAAATCTCCGCTGGCCGCTGCTATGGGTAGTGCGCTTTTGTCCGGTATGGCTGTCAACGTGCAGGCCGATACTAACCCCTTCGCCGTTTCCGAGTTGTCCAGCGGCTATATGCAAGTTGCCGACAATCATTCCAACGGCAAAATTAGCCAAGGCGCTTGCGGTTCCAACGCGATGGACGGCAACGGTGTTAAAAAGGGCGAAGCTAAAAAAGCCGAAGCGAAGAAAACCGAAGGCTCATGCGGCGAAGGCATGTGCGGCGGCATGATGAGCGGCGGCAAAATGAAAAAAGGCATGGAAAGCTCTTGCGGCGCGATGATGAAGGGTAAAGAAGGCGCTTGCGGTATGGGTATGATGACCGGTGGCGGCATGATGAGTATGGGCAGCATGGGCGGTATGGATCACAGTGCCGACAAGTCTAAAAAAGCCGAAGAAGGCAGCTGCGGCGCCATGATGGGTGGCGACAAAAAAGCCGGCGAACATAGCTGCGGTGCCATGATGAAAGGCGAAGAAGGCAGTTGCGGAAGCAAAATGGATGCCGACAAAGCGGCCAGCCATTAATTTCGACTCATCGCCAATAGACCGACACTATGGATTTTAATGATTTACAGCAGCTGGTTATCGATTACGGCTATCTAGCCTTGTTTATCGGTACGTATCTGGAAGGCGAAACCATTCTGGTCATCGCCGGCTTTTTGGCGCATGGCGGCTATTTGCAGCTGGAATGGGTGATGCTGACGGCGTTCTTAGGTACCTTTGCCGGCGACCAGACCTTTTTCTATCTGGGCCGTTGGAAGGGTATCGCTTTTCTGGAGAAACGTCCGCTTTGGCACAGCAAAACCGACAAGGTTTTCGATTTGCTGCACAAGCATCAGATACCGGTGATATTGGGATTTCGCTTTCTCTACGGCGTACGTAACGTAACGCCGTTCGTGATCGGTGCCAGCAAGATTCATCCCTTGAAGTTCTTCTTGCTGAACTTCCTGGGTGCCGGCATTTGGGCGATAGCGGTCGGTTATCTGGGTTACACCTTCGGCGAATTTGCCGAGTCCATCATGGGTCAGGTCAAAAAATACGAAATGTATATCCTGGGCGTACTGGTGGCCATTGGCGTAGCCTTGTTTTGGCGGTCTACGCACAAACCGGAAACCCCAGAAGCGCCGGAAGAGTAAGTCATGTACAGCGTTCGCAATCTCGTTCACGGTGCCGGCTTAGGCTTGCGGCGTTCGTTTTTGAGCGAGATTGTCGATTCGCCGCTCAGCAATGTCGGTTTCTACGAAGTGGCGCCGGAAAACTGGATGACCATAGGCGGCAAGTTCGGCAAACAGTTTCGGGCCATGACCGAACGTTTTAATTTTGTCTGTCATGGCTTGTCTCTGTCCATAGGCAGCAGCGACCCGCTCGACGAGCAATTCGTGCGCGATTTGAAAACGTTCATGTGCGAGCACGGTATCAAGTTTTATAGCGAACATCTCAGCTATTGCAGTCACGGTGGACATTTATACGACTTGATGCCGATGCCGTTTACCGAAGATGCCGTCAAGCATGTTGCCGCTCGCATCCGCAGGGTGCAGGACATTCTGGAACAGCGCATGGCTATCGAAAATATTTCCTATTACGCCGCGCCGGGTCAGGAAATGGCCGAAATCGATTTTTTCAACGCGGTAGTGGCGGAAGCCGACTGCGATGTGCTGATCGACATCAACAATATCTACGTCAACAGCGTCAATCACGGCTACGATGCCGAGAGCTTTCTGCGGGCCATGCCTGCCGAGCGCATCGCTTACGCACACATTGCCGGTCACTATGTAGAAGCCGAGGATTTTCTGGTCGATACCCACGGCGCGCCGGTGATCGATCCGGTCTGGACTTTGTTGGGTAAGGCTTACGAGCTTTTCGGCGTGTTTCCTACCCTGCTGGAGCGGGACTTCAACATTCCCTCGTTGCTTGAATTAAGCAAAGAAGTAGGCACCATCCAAACCATTCAGCAGCATTATGCGGCTGAGCGGCAAAAACAGGTGGCCTGATGGCTACCGATTTTCAGGCTACCCAAGGCCAATTTGCCGCTTATATTCGCGATCCGGAAAATAATCCTCCGCCGGGAGATGTCGAGCCACGGCGCATGGAGATGTATCGGGAGTTGTTTTTCAATAATATCGACAGTTTTATTGCCAGTAATTTTCCGGTATTGCGAGCGATTCTGAATGATGAGCAATGGCTGGAAATCACTCAGGATTTTTTTACCCGGCATAGCTGCGAAACGCCCTATTTCTCGGAAATTGCTGAAGAGTTTTTAGCGTATCTGCAAAACGAACGTCGCAATCCAAACGATTATCCGTTTCTGCTGGAATTGGCGCATTACGAATGGGTGGAAATGGCCTTGTCGATTGCCAAGGACACACCGATACTGGGCGACAGCAATTTTCTGGAGAACTTGTTGCCGCGCAGCATGGCGTTATCGCCCTTGGCCTGGCCGCTGCTGTACCGCTATCCGGTGCAGGCAATAGGCCCTGGCTTTTTACCGCTAGAGCCGCCGGAGCAACCCACTTGTTTGATCGTTTACCGTGACAATCTGGACAGTGTACATTTCCTCAAAACCACCGGTTTGACCATACGCTTGCTGCAAATTTTGCAGGATAGAGGGCCGATGACCGGTGAGCACTGTTTACAAACGGTTGCCACGGAATTCCCGCACCTTGATAGCCAAGCCTTAATGGTAAACGGCCCGCCGATGCTGCAGGAACTGGCCGAGAAAGGTATTCTTATTCCAGCTGTTGACGCCTAAAGCTGTGTACCCAGACCAGTCCGTCCTCGTTCCACTCCATGCCGCTGTGCATTTTCAGTATTAAATCCTTATATATTGCCAAGTTCGGATAACCTTCCGCCCTGGCATCCGCATCGCTCATATCCCCTATTCTCTGCCGCTCCACGCTAGTTACTTCAAATACTACGTCTTCCAACACAAAGGTTTCGCCGGGGTACGCATATAAACCGTCGCGGCGTTGCTGGCTTTTTTCGCCGGCCAACGTTGCCGCCACCAATTTCGGGTGACGAACCAATCGATCAATGCTGCAAGATTTTTCGGGGTATTGAGTCATGAAAGCGGATGTCCTTGTAATACTGGATAAAACAGCTCGGCACTTTAAAAGCCTTGAACACGTATTGCAAGCGACATCCGTTAGCAAGTTCGCAAATTACACAAATGTTGTGCGATTGTTCCTACAGTTTATAGGTAGCTTCATAGATAAACTTACTTTTCCTGCCTATACTTTTTTTCCAAGTTGAATTCAAGGCCACTGAACCGAAATGACCGGCGGTAAGTGTGCTGCGAAATCATAAAGAACAAGGGAGATTACGCCAACATGTCTATATTCCAATTCGCGGCAATGATTTGCGTTGCATTGATCTCGGCAGGACTAGCCGCTTGGATTACTAAAGGACGCTGCATTGCCGCCGCCAAAAGCACCTTGGCTGACAAGGCCCCTGCCTTATCGGTATCCGAAGTAGAAAAATATATTTCCGGTCTGGATCGGTTTGCTGAGCAAGTCACGCCGGTATGGGCAGCGCAAATCGATTCGACTCGGCAACAAATTGAGCAGGCGATTAGTTTACTGACTCAACGCTTCGCCGGGATTACCTCAAACTTGGATTCGGCTTTGAGATCTTCCCATTCCACCCTCAGTGGCAATGGCGAAGAGGTATTCGTAAGCAGTAATGCAAATTTACAAAAAGTAGTGCAGTCCATGGATGCGGCATTGCAAGAAAATTTGGCAGTCTTGCAAAAAATCCGCTCCTTGGCCGGATTTATAGATGAACTTAAACAGATGGCCAAGGAGGTGGCGCGGATTGCTGAACAAACCAATCTGATTGCCTTGAACGCCGCCATCGAAGCCGCTCGAGCGGGCGAAGCCGGCCGCGGTTTTGCCGTGGTAGCGGATGAGGTTAGAAAGCTATCCAACTTGTCCGGCGAAACCGGCAAGCAGATTGGTTCCAAAGTAGAGCAAGTCAGCTCCGCGATTCAGACTGCGCTGTCCGCAGTGGAAAAAAGCGCGCAAAACGAGGCCGAAGCTGTATCTACCTGTAACGGCAATATTCAAACAGTAATGGATAACCTGCATGACGTGTTTGCCAAATTGCAGGGCTATTCAAGCAACCTAAGCCATTCGGCACTTGCCATAAAAGGCGAGATAGACGAATCCTTGGTGCATTTTCAATTTCAAGATCGGATCGGCCAAATTCTGGAACACGTCAAAGACAGCATTGCCGATTTCCCCAAACAGCTCAACCGCAGTCATGCCGGTGGTGTATTTGCCTTGCAGCCGATAGATGCGGATCACATTTTAAACGGCTTGACCAGTACCTACACCATGGAATCCGAACATCAAGCCCATGGTCATGGCGGTCGAGCAGTTGAACCTCAAACGCAAGAAATTACTTTTTTCTAGGATTTAAGCATATGGCAAAAACAATATTGGTAGTGGACGACGCGGCGTCGGTCCGTCAGGTAGTAGGTATTGCGCTGAAAGGTGCCGGTTACGACGTGATAGAAGCGTGTGACGGCAAGGATGGGCTAAGTAAGCTCAACGGCCAGAAAATTCATCTAATCATATCCGACGTCAATATGCCGAACATGGATGGCATTACCTTCGTGAAGGAGCTTAAACAGCTGCCGGCCTATAAGTTTACCCCGGTGATTATGCTGACCACCGAATCCCAGGAAGGCAAAAAACAGGAAGGCCAGGCAGCGGGCGCCAAAGCCTGGGTCGTCAAGCCGTTTCAGCCTGCGCAAATGTTAGCGGCGGTTTCGAAGTTAATTTTGCCTTGATCGGAGTATGAAGGGCGGTCGTTCACACGGTTTCCGCCGATTCATATAAACACCTCAGTCTATTACTATCGAGATCGTCCATGCCCAGCCTAACCATTAAAGACGAGTTAACCATCTATACCGCGGCAGATCAGAAATCCAATCTGCTGATGTTTCTAACGGCTGGGGACGATTTGGAAATCAATCTTGCCAACGTCACCGAAATCGATACTGCCGGCCTACAGTTGTTGATTCTAATCAAACGGGAATCCGCGCATTTGGGCAAAAGCCTGCGCTTCGTGATGCACAGCAAAGCCGTGTTGGATGTATTGGAACTAGCGAATCTGACGGGTGCTTTTGGCGATCAGGTTGTACTGACCCAAAATTAAGGAGTATGCGAAATGAGTTTTGATGACCAAATGCGGGATGCTCTGAAGACTTTTGTGATTGAAAGTCTGGAGTTGTTGCAAGACATGGAAGACGGCTTACTCGGCCTGGAAGACGATCCGGAGCCATCCGAACGAATTAACGCCATCTTCAGAGCCGCACATACTATCAAGGGTTCGTCGGGCTTGTTCGGTCTGGATCACATCGTTGCCTTCACCCATGTGGTGGAAAGCGTGCTCGATACCTTGCGCGACGGAAAGTTGAGCGTTTCACCGGAACTGGTCGCCATTCTACTACCTTGCTGCGACCATATGATCGAGCTGATTCAAGCTGTGGCCGACGGTAATGTAAGCACCAACCCATCAATGACGAACGCTGAACGACAGTTGCTCGATGGATTAGAGTCTTTTTTGAAGCCGGAGCCGAAGCAGGTGGTGACTACCGTGCAGCAAGCTGGCGAGCAGTTCGAAGCCAGCGGTGGCGGTGTAATCGACAGTGGCAACTGGCATTTGTTTATTCAATTCGGCGAAAACTGTCTACGCGACGGTATGGATCCGTTGTCTTTCATCCGTTATTTGGCAACGCTGGGTGAAATTATGTCGCTGACTACTTTCAGTCACGCGATGCCGGATGCCGAGAGCATGGATCCCGAAAGCAGCTACCTGGGGTTTGAAATTGTCTTAAAAAGCGATGCCGACAAAGCCACTATCGAAGCCGTGTTCGATTTTGTGCGCGATGGCAGTTACATCCATATTTTGCCGCTGGAAGACAAAATCCCCTACTACGTGGAACTGATCAATTCGCTGGGTGAAGACAATTCCCAACTCGGCGAGCTGTTGCTGAAAAGCGGTGTGATTACCCAGCGCGAACTGCAAGAAGGACTCAATGTTCAACAAGCGCAAGTGCCGCAGCCGAACACGCGTCTCGGTGAAATTCTGGTTGATCAACAAGTGGTGCAACAGCCGCTGGTTAACGCGGCGCTGGAAAAACAACAACAGATTAAAGACAACAAAGCCCGAGAGAACCAAACCATACGCGTCGATGCCGAGCGTCTGGACAAGCTAATTGATGTGATAGGCGAGCTGGTTATTTCCGGTGCGGGTGTCAATCTGCGCGCCTTACAGACCAGCGATTCCGCGCTACTGGAAGCAACCAGCGAAATGATGCGCTTGGTCGAAGAAGTACGCGACGGTGCGTTACAACTACGCATGGTGGCCATAGGCGCCACATTCAGCCGGTTCCAGAGAGTGGTGCGCGATGTCGGAAAAGAACTGGGCAAAGATATCAGCTTGGTAATTACCGGCGGCGATACCGAAGTTGACAAATCGGTTGTCGAAAAAATCGGCGATCCACTCATGCACTTGGTCCGCAACGCTATGGATCATGGTATCGAGTCTGCCGAAGTTCGCGCCGCCCGCGGTAAATCCAGCCGCGGCGAACTGCGATTAAACGCCTACCACGAGTCGGGCAGTATCGCGATAGAAGTCAGCGATGACGGTGGTGGCCTTGATCGAGATCGTATTTTGGCAAAAGCCATCGAAAAAGGTCTGGTTCAACCCGATGCGAAGCTAAGCGATCAAGAAATTTATAGCTTGATTTTCGAACCCGGCTTTTCCACCGCCAGCCAGATTTCCAATCTGTCCGGGCGCGGTGTGGGTATGGATGTGGTCAAGCGGAATGTTACCGACTTACGCGGTGATATCGAAGTTGAAAGCAGGCCGGGCCAAGGTTCCACCATCCGTATTCGCTTACCACTGACATTAGCCATCATCGATGGCTTCCTGGTGGGGGTGGGTAAGTCATCGTATGTGATTCCTCTTGACCGAGTTGTCGAGTGTCTGGAGTTGTCCGGCGATTTAAATGATAGAGATTACATGGATTTGCGCGGCGAGGTATTACCTTTTATCCGCCTGCGCAATCTGTTCAATATTCGCGGTGATCAGCCGCGCAGACCGAACGTGGTAGTGGTGCATGCTGCTGGTGTCAAAACCGGTTTAGTTGTAGATCGCTTAATCGGCGAGTTTCAGACCGTGATCAAACCGCTCGGCAAGTTATTCGGTCACGTGGAGGGGCTGGGTGGATCGACTATTCTGGGCAGTGGCGAAGTCGCTTTAATTTTGGATGTACCAGTACTGGTGAGTGCCTTTGAACATAAGCTTCAGGGCAATATGCACTTGGCTCAGGCTTGAGCCAAATTGGTAAAACGCCAATTGCAAACTAAGGACAATAGCCATGAGAAATAATCAACCTGTTACCGACGTCGAACTGACTTTTTCCGAAGAAGACATTCTTACTTCCACCACAGATTTGCGTGGATATATCACCAGTGTTAGCCCAGCCTTCGTAAAGCTAAGCGGTTTTAGCGAACAGGAGTTAATTGGCGAACCACATAATCTGGTTCGCCACCCGGATATGCCCGAAGAGGCTTATGAATGGATGTGGCGGACCATCGAGTCCGGTTGTACTTGGCGCGGTTTGGTAAAAAACCGCTCCAAAAATGGCGATTTTTATTGGGTGGAAGCCAACGTCTCGCCAATTTATAGCGAAGGACAAGCTATCGGCTATCGTTCTATCCGATTCAAACCCAACGGGAACGAGGTTAAAAAGGCAGCCGCTTTATACGCCGATATCAAAGCAGGTCGTATTAAAGCGCCTTTCAAAGAAGGAAAATTTTCTAGCCTGCTAAACAAGATAAAACTTTGGCAAAAATTTGTTGCCCTGATAGTTCTGGCAATCGCTATGTTCGCGGTGCCAACCTACTTTTTGGTAGTAGACAGAATTGTAGATAAAGACTTTGCGTTAAAGGAAAAACAGGGCGTCGATTACACCGCCGAAACCATTAAATTGATGCAGTTGGTAGTGGAGCACCGTGGCTTGAATGCGATGGTTATCGCCGGCAACTCACAGGAGGCTAGTCGCCGGGAGGCTAAACGCAGCGAAGTCAATCAGCAGATTGTCAATATCTCCGCATTGGACGGCCGTTTGTCGGCATTAAAGTTGACTTTACCCTGGCAAGCCTTACGGGAAAAGTGGCAGGAGTTGGCGGCTTCGGCTAACACATTTGATGCTCAGACTAACCTTGCCAAGCATGGCGAATTTATCAAGCAATTGCATGCATTCAACCGCAAGGTGACAGACGCTTCAGGATTAGCGTTGGACCCTGAAATCGATACGTATTATGCACAAGTGTTGGCGATTAGCTTATTTCCCGACCTATCGGAACAATTGGGTATGCTAAGAGGGATAGGCTCGCCTATTTTGCTCAGAAAAACGGTTACGCCGGCTGAAGCAGCTTATCTGCGGGAGGTTATTGCAAATACCGAAGAAACGCTGACTATTATCGACGAGAGTGCTGCCAAAATCGGCAATATGGATGCCGGATTCCGCTCGGCATTACTCAAAGCTAGCGCCGATGCCAAACAAGCTCTGACATTGGTCGAAACCGAAATTTTGCAAGCCGCGAAGCTCGAGTTTTCGGTAAATGAATATTTCAGTACCTTTACTCGAGCCATCCAACAAAACTTCGCGCTGTCATCCGGATTCAGCAAGCTGTTGTACACCGGTTTGGATGCACGTGTGACGCGATTAGATGAGATTCTAAACACCACATTGCTGGTGTTGTCGATTTTGCTATTCGGTTTCCTGGCAATGAGTTGGTACATCGTCATGGGCGTACTCCGTCCCGTGAATGCGATGACTCATGCCATGACCCTGTTCGGCCGTGGTCAAATGCCGCAAAACGATAGTCATAACTATGGCTTGGAATTCAATCAACTGAATGAAGGTGTCAAAGCGGCCGTGTTCTCCGTGCAATCTTTGATTGCCGATGCCGTTATGCTGTCGCACGCTGCTGTAGAAGGCCAGCTGTCTACCCGTGCGGATGCTACTAAACACCAAGGTGATTATCGGAAAATCGTCGTAGGTGTCAACGATACGCTGGAGGCAGTCATCGGTCCTTTGAACGTGGCCGCCGAGTATGTGGACAATATCGCTAAAGGTGCCATCCCCGAGAAAATCACCGACCACTACAACGGCGATTTCAATGTCATAAAAAACAACCTGAACACCTGTATTGATGCGGTTAACGCCCTGGCGGCCGACGCCAACAGCTTATCAACAGCGGCCGTTGAAGGGCGTCTTGCCACCCGCGCCGACGCCAGCAAACACCAAGGCGATTTCCGTAAAATTGTCGAAGGCGTCAACAGCACCCTGGATGCGGTGATCGGACCTTTGAATGTCGCGGCCGAATACGTGGATAACATCG
>NZ_JANIBL010000038.1 GCF_024505055.1 Methylomonas rosea | reverse complement strand
TTAAACCTAAGCTGTATATTCTGTCCGGTCGCGTGGCCCGTTACAAATGTGCAGGACTGAACTTGAAATATTTAAAGTAATACTTGACCCAGATGAGAGTATTATCCTGCCATCAGGCATATTTGCCAGACCTACGACTTGATTATAAGAATAGCTAGACGCTACTGGAGGACACATGGCTTCACTTGATATGCAAGGGGCTTACGATTTGAGCAATGCCAAAATCAACGAACTAATCACCGAAAGCGCCGAGGGCAATTATGCCTTGGGCATCATCAATCAGAAAACCAATAAATTTGTCGTCAAATACGTCGGCCGCTCGGAAACCGATCTAAACGCCCGTCTGAAGCAACATGTCGGCAGGTATCCCAAATTTAAATTCAGTTATGCCGCATCGCCCAAGGCCGCGTTCGAAAAAGTCTGCCGAAACTACCATGATTTCGGCGGCTCGAAAAAACTGCTGAATCACGTACACCCGACGCGGCCGGCGGATGTCGATTGGAAGTGCCCTTGCTGCAACGCGTTCGATTGAGCTTTTGAGCCGAGTACTTTCAAACCGTGGCTAATAGGTTGCGGAGTGGTTGAAAAAGGCGAAACAGGCTTTCAAGCTCTGCGCCGTTTCCGGCGGCATGAACTCATTGAATTTGACGCCGTAGTGGTGTTCGCCGTCCACGGCTTTGTGCCAGACTAGGGTACATGTAAGCTCCAGCGGTAGTTGGGTTTCATATTGCTGGATATTGTCGTAAGGAATGCGTAGCTGAACGGCAATGGCGCTGTTTAGCGGGCAGGGCAGTGCCACAGGTAAGCGCAGACAGGCGCCGGACATGCTGAAATCGGCGGTGACCCCGTCAAGCACCAAATCGTTGATTTCGATATGCGCCAGCAAATAGTGGCTGCTGCGTGGGAATTTGCGATGTTCGTTGGCGGCGGGTTTGGCAGTCCACTGCGCATCGAAACTGAAGTGCTCGAGCATGGTGCGCATTTTTTCGGTGACCACATAGAGATCGTCGCTGATAGTCCGGGTGATGTGCACCTTGGATTCGTTTTGTCCCAACGCCTCGAACAAAGCTTGCACTCTGGCTTGCAACTGGTTGACATTGTCCAGTTGGTGTTGAGCGACCATGGAAATTTGTTGCGCGGTACCCGCGTTTTCCGCTATCTGGTCGACAATCTCGTTAATGACTATGCTGGTGGTTTCGGCTTTTTCCATACCTTGTTTGGTGGTCTGGATGATGGAACCCATCGCGTGCGTGTTTTCTTCTATGATTTTGGTTAGTTCCCCAATAATACTGGCGATTTCGGCGGTAGCGCTGGAGGCGTTTTGCGCCAATTTGCGCACTTCATCGGCTACCACCGCAAAGCCTCTGCCGTATTCGCCGGCTCTGGCGGCTTCGATGGCGGCGTTTAAGGCCAATAGATTGGTTTGCTCGGTGATGTTGCGGATGGTGGTGGTAATATCCTGAATTTGCCGATTGGCTTGGCGCAACGCCAGGGTTTTCGCTTCCGCGCTTTCCACTTCTTTCACAACCCGGCGCATTTCATCCAGATTTTCGTTAACGGCGACGATGCCTTTTTGCGCGGTGTTTTGCGTTTCCTGGGTGCGGTGGCGGATTTCTACGGAAAAGCGTTCGACTTCTTCGGTGGTGGTACGTAATTGTTCAGTGGCGGTTTTTACCTCGGATGAGCGAGCTTGTTCCGAGCGGTTGGCATTGGAAATACCGCCGGAGATATTGGATATTTGGTAGGAAGACTGGCCGATTTGCTTGCTAACCGCGTTGATCTCGCGCATATGACTGGTCAGTTCCTGGCCCATCAGCTTCATAATCGCCAATAGACTGCTGGTATCGTTTTTCTCGGTAGCGACGTTGATGTCTAGCTGGCCCTTGGCGATACTGCCGGCTATTTTCGACGCATAGCTGGGTTCGCCGCCCAGTACGGTAAATAATTTTCGCATCAGCCAGACATTTGCGGACACGATCAATAACAAAGCCAGGCCGGCAACCGTGGCGCTGACCGTGAACATTTGGCTTTGCATCTGGTTTTGCTGCTGCGAGGCGGCGTTGGCTTGTTGTTCCAAGGTGCCGGCAAGCTGATTGAGTTTGTTGGCCAGAATTTCCGAGGCCGCATCGAAGCCATCCGCCGGGGCTTTCATGATCAGGTTGCCGGCTTCCCGACCTTGCTGAAAATAAGCGTCCGCCATGCGTTCGCCGGTGGCGTAAAGCTCACTCACGGCGTTATCGGCATCTTTAATCGCCAGCTTCATGTCCGGCATCATCGTCAGTAAACTCGTCAGTTCCGCATGAGCGGCGTTTTTTTCCGCTAAGGCCTCGCTGTAATCGTCTTCACCTACCGCTGACGCATCGGTAAGAAATTGCTGGATTTGCACTACGTGATAGCGAACATTTTTAAACGCCAGGGTAGCGTTTATCAGACGCTGTTTTTCGGCTTCCGCTGTTTGTAGTTTGTCATGGCTGATCCAAACAAATAGATTACCGACCACCAGTAGTAGAGCGACCGTGGCAGTCAATACGGTCAACAGTTTGCGTAAGGAAAAATCCTGGGGGCCGGAGTGATTACTAAGGGGGTTAAGCATAAGGGGTATCCATATTCAGCAGAAACGTCAATGTGCGGTTTGACAAGTTTAGACTGATACGCGAGCTGCACAGTCATTTTGTAGCGTATTAGCCCGACCCTTGAGTGTCGTGTTCCCGCGCGGGTGGGGGCGCAATTGCCAAAGGCCCGGTAGAGAACTCCCGCGTTCTTGGAAATAGCCGTTACAGGGAATTGGCGGCTGGGGTAAATAGCGGATTAGCCAGTTATCCCGGACTTGGTTTCCGACGCCGAAATCGCTACGTATTTCGGTAGCCGTTGCTTCCATGTTGCCGGGAATAATAAAGCTAGCTAGTGCGGGGAATTTTTATAATAATCGCATAGGGCAGAAGTTAGCTGATCGCTGAACCGGTCGCTTGCATGGCTGTCCAACCGTAGAATAAAAAATAATAACAGGAGGTACACCATGCTAGCCAAAATAGCTGTAGTCGATTATATGTCGACCAAAATCGTTACCGTTACCCCCGATACCGAAATTTCTCAGGCGGTTAAAATCTTACTGGACCACAAAGTGACTAGCGTGCCGGTTGTGGACCAGCAAGGTAAGTTGGTGGGGATATTTTCCGAAAAAGACGGCATGAAAGTGTTTGTCGAATCCGCTTACAACCAAAGCATGGCCGGAAAAGTCGGGGAGTTCATGAGCAAAGACCCTCAATTTGTTAATGCCGATGCCAGTCTCGTGGATGTTGCCAGCAAATTTCAGGAATCGCCGACCAGGAGTTTCCCGGTTTTTCAAAACGATCAGTTTGTCGGCATGATCAGCCGGGTCGATGTGTTAAGAGCGTTGTTAGCCATTCGCTAGATGTTTTAGTTCAAGGACAGACAGCCATTCCTCGCGAGTCGTTGTCTGTGCCTTGTCCAGCTTATTGCCGCACGCCGGCGGACACATAGGTACCCATGATGGTATCGGTGCAAGTCGCGGTAATCTTCGCGCCGTTCGGCGTTACCGTGCCGGTGCAATTACCCTTCGATACCCAGCCGTTTTGGTACTGTGCAGTGTAATCGTAAGTCAGGGTTTGATTGATCAGATTGCCGCTTCCCTTTGATGTGTAGCCTACGCCTTGCGCTAGCATCCCCCACCCCTGGAATTCAAAACTGTCGCTCCGTTGGTCGATGTGGGTGCCGCCCGCACTCGGCGCGGCGGGGTTATACCAGTCGCCGCTGATGTCGATGACCGGCAAAGTCTCCACTACTGCGGGTTTTGTCTTGGCAAGCGGTGGATAAGTTGCCGTCGCGATTTGCTGCGTCGGGGGCGATTCGGCGGTCTTTTGCTGTCCAGTCAATTTATCCCAGTTAGAGATGATGGCGACGCTGATCGAACCGATTACACCAATGATCGCGGCGGCGATAGCGGGATTTTGATTGGATTCGGCCATGAGGTCCTCTATTGCTGAATAAAAATGTCTGGCGGCCTGTTGTGGCCTGATTTGAGAATTTAGCGCAGATATAAGCTATTCGGCAATCTAAAAGATGCACTTGTCGGCTGTTGAATAAGTTGGCGGCTAGTCTAGCCGTCCGGAGAAGCGTGGTATTGGACTTTTTGAAGGGCTAGGGCAAGCCCGAAGAGCGGGATTTGTTTGATCGGGTTTAACTGCGGATGGTGTAGTCGCCGCAGTTAAACCCGAATCTGATCTGAGATTACAAATTACTTATCGCATTTATGCGCGGAGCCGCAGCAATCGGCCATGTCACCGCCGTGCTTTTTGCAATGATCCGCACTGCAATCATGGGCTGCGCCGCCTTGGTGATGGGCGCAATGGTGGCTGCTGCAATTGGCGGCAGCGGCGGCTTCGTGATGCGCACAATGCTCGGTGCCGCATTGGTGGGCGCTGGCATTGGCATCTTGCGCGCAATGTTGGGCACAGACTTTGTCTTTAGCACCTGGGTGATCAGAGCAATGTTTCGTGCAATCGTGTTCCGCTGCCGCTTTATCGGCGCAATGTTTCAGGCAAGCTTTGCCTTTTTTACCTTTGTGTTTGGCGCAATGCTCGACGCAGTTATGTGCTGCGGCATCGGCTTTATGTTTAGCGCAATGTTCCGGTGACATGGCGGGTGCGGCTGGCGCGGGGGCAGCAGTTTCAGCCGGTACAGCGGTTGCTGGCGCCACTACCGCAGGCTCAGCAGTTGCTTCGACCGGTTTTGCCGATTCGCATCCTGTCAGGGTTAGCAAAGCCGGCAAGGTTAAGGCGATTAGCAAATGTTGAAGTTTCATATGTATTTCTCGTTTGGTAATTAATGTGGCGCAATTGTAGGGGGGAAGGTGCATGTTAGGCAAATATAATTGTGTTATTTAACACAGTTATATTTATCGGTAGGCGCACGGGTCTTACGGATGTTGATTCAAATATGGGCTTGGCTTGACCCAAAGCGTCGGAGTAAACGGGGTGATACAGGATTACTTTTCCAGACAACGCAGCGTAAACGTCACCGGCCCATCGTTGACCAATGCCACTTTCATGTCGGCGCCAAATTCGCCGAATTGGCTGGATGGGTATATCTCCAGCGCGCGCTTTTGTATATAAGCGAATAACTCACGGCCCATTTCAGGTGGAGCCGCCGAGGCAAAACTGGGCCGGTTGCCGCTATCGGTGTTGGCCGCCAAGGTAAATTGCGGTACCAGCAGCAGCCCACCCTGAATATCGCGCAAACTCAGATTCATTTTGTCGTCGGCGTCCGCAAAGATTCGGTAATTTAAAATCCGTTCCAGCAAGCGGTCGGCTTGCTTGGGCGTATCGGCATTTTCAACCGCTACCAGCGCCATAATGCCGGTGCCGATCACGCCGATGTCGATACCGTTTACCGTGACTTTGGCTTGGGTGACGCGCTGGATAATGCTGATCATGAGTGTTCCTGCAGATAGTTAAGATAGTCGCCGTCGTCGATACGTATTAATCCGTCCAGCGACCGATTGTAAAGATAGATCCAAGCAGAAACGGTTTGTCCACCTGGCAAACTTACCTGTAACTCACGGCGGATGTATTCATGTGGCTGCGGAAAATGTGCGGCGCATTCTTCGTAAATATCAAGAGCCGACAGCGTTCGCTCTGGGTCTTGCATCAAGTAAATTTCACCTGTGATTAGAGCGGTTCCACCAGCGATAGCGCCGGGATAGCCAGAGATTTCGTATAATTCGCCGAACGCGGATGCGCTGCTGATGAAATCGCAAGCGTCGAGAAAGGGGTGTTGGCGTTGATTTTGGCGATTTCTGCGCAGAGTGCCATAAACAAACAGGTATTGCGTTTGTGTCATGAATAAATGCGGTCGACCAATTCCTTGAACCAGCGTGGACGGATAGCAATGATATACAGCATGGTCAATCCCAGTAGCGGAATCGGACCGATTTCTACAATAGTCAGCAGCAGGATGATCACGAACCATTTCAAACGTGTAAACGAGGCTTGCGTGCTCATAGGTTTTCAGTAACGGATTGCGGTAATGTAATACCGCGTTTCCTGCTCGGCGTAACGGACTGCTATTTCGTCATCCAGATTTTTCTTCAATAGCGCCTTAGCCAGCGGCGAATCCAGGCTGATCAAGCCGCCCGTGGTATCGATTTCATCTGCGCCGACGATGCGATAAGTGATTTCGTCGCCGTCCATGGTTTCCAAGGTCACCCAGGCGCCGAAAAACACCTGATTCCGATTAGCCGGCTTTTCGGACACCACAGTCAGAGACGGCAAACGTTTCTGCAGATAATGAATGCGCCGGTCGATTTCCCGCAGTTCTTTCTTCCGGTAGATATACTCGGCGTTCTCAGACCGGTCGCCCTCTGCCGCCGCCGCCGTCAAGGCAATGGTGACGTCCTTGCGGCGTTCCCAGAGCTGTTTCAGTTCGGTTTCCAGTGTGCGATAGCCTTCGGCGGTGATGTACGGCGAAGATTTAGGGCGGGGCGGTCGCCAGCGTGACATGTTTTTTCGGGAAAAAGGTTATATGATGTCGGCTTTTTTCATCCAGCGAAGACGCTTATGCAAATCACAGACAAAACAGCCGTTACCATCCATTATACCTTAACCAACCAAGACGGTGAGCAGCTGGATAGTTCCAGAGGCGAAGAGCCTTTGTTGTATTTGCATGGCGCGGGCAACATTATCTCCGGACTAGAAGCTGCGTTAGCTGGCAAGCAAGCCGGCGACAAATTCAACGTCACCATCGCTGCAGACCAGGCCTACGGTGAAGTCTCCGAAGAGATGATCCAAGTGGTCTCCAAAAAAATGTTCGACGGTATGGATATCGATATTGGCATGCAATTTCACGCCGACGTTAGCCATGGCCCCGGCATCATCACCATCGTCGAAATCGACGGCGACGATGTCACCATCGACGGCAACCATCCCTTAGCTGGCGAAGATTTGACCTTTGACGTGGAAATTATCGCCGTCAGACCAGCCACTGCCGATGAAATGGCCCATGGGCATATCCACGGTGCAGGCTGCCACCACTAATATCTCATTCCCTCTGCCGACAGTACAACTACGTTAAGGCAAGCTGCTTCCCCCTTTGAAAAAGTACCCGCAGGGCACAAGGGGGATCGAGGGGGATTTAGTCATAAAATCTCCCCCTAACCCCCCTCTTTTCCACAGAGGGGAAGTTGCCACAGCAAACCTCAACTCAACGGCATTGTCCCGCCGCGTTAGCGCGCAGCCACAGCGGCGCGCGCCGTTCCGCATTTTTTGCATTACAATCCGCAAACTATCAATTTCCAAATACCGGGGTCTAAGTGGCCGACATATTCCTGAGTTATGCCAGAGAAGACGTAGCCAAGGCTAAACTGCTGGCACTTGCCCTGGAAAATCAAGGCTGGTCGGTATTTTGGGATCGCTCGTCTATTCAGGTCGGCCATGATGTCGATGAAGTGATCGAACTAGCTATCGAAAGAACCGGCTGCATGATAGTGGGCTGGTCCAGCGCGGCCAAACACTCCGACTGGGTACGCGGTGAGGCAACGATAGGCCGCGAACGGCGAATCTTACTTCCGATATTATTCGAGCTAGTCGATCCGCCCATCGCCTTTCGCGCAGTTCATACTGAAGACTTTTCCAACTGGCGCGGTGACAGTAATGATCCTGCCTTTGTAGCCTTGTGTAACGCTATCCGGCAACGGTTGGGGCAAACACACGCAGGCTTTGACGCCTCAATCTCTGAAGTGCAAACCACTCAAACCGCCGAGTTTGATCTGCCGGAGAAGCTAAAACGCGGCAAATTGGCGCTGGGATTGGCTGTTGCAACAGCGCTTATCATCGGAGTAGTGTTTTACGACTTTTATTCGGTGTTGAATCGCGCGCCTGATGGTGTAGACACATCTGTTTTGGAAAGTAGCAAAAACAATCCTTTGACTCCGTCGTCTGAGAAATCGCCACTGTTAAACGGCCCAGTGCAACTGGTAAATCCCGAGCCTGCGCAGCTTCTGGTCACCCAGAAAGATTCGGAAAAGACCCCGTCCTCGATAAAACAGCCCGAAATGATAACGATACCCGCCGGCGAGTTTTGGATGGGGTCGGCTGAAGAGGACCCAAAAGCTAGCGAAGACGAAAAGCCCCGCCATAAAGTTAAACTTGGCGCGTTCTCCATCGGCAAATATGAAGTGACCCAAGCCGAGTTTGCCGCGTTCGTCAAGGCAAACGGGTATGACGCCTTTGGTTGTAGAGTGTCCAATGGCTCCGAGTTTGCAATGAATGCCGAAAGCAATTGGCAAAACCCAGGCTTCATACTAAATGATACTAGTCCGGTCGTGTGCGTCAGCTATGAAGATGCCGTCGCCTATATTCGTTGGCTCAACGCTAAAACCACAGGCGGCTACCGGTTGCCCAGCGAGGCCGAATGGGAATACGCCGCCCGTGCAGGCAGTACGAGTGACTTTTTCTGGGGAAATGCCGATGCCGAGCAGTACGCTTGGTTTTCGGACAATTCTGACGGTAAAACCCTAGCCGTGAATGATGCTCGTATCAAACCCAATGCCTTCGGTTTGTATCACATGGTAGGCAATGTTTGGGAGTGGGTGCGGGATTGTTATACTGGAAATTACGTCAATACGCCGAAAGATGGTACCGCCTGGGAACCGAAAGAATGTGAACACCGGGTGTTGCGGGGCGGCTCCTGGGAAACCTACCGGGCTTACCTGCGTTCGGCGCTGCGTTACTGGGAGACCTTTGGCCACCGCAGCAGCAATATTGGCTTCCGTCTCGCCCAGGACTTACCCTAAGCACTTTGGTCTTTTACCTTTTTCGGTTTTGGTTTTTCACTTGCAGCGGCCGCCAGGCCGCTGGCGATTTTTGGGGGGCTATGAAAGATAGCATGCCACAAGCCGTGCAAAGTTGCCATGAGTTGTTTAAACGGTTGATTAATCTACATACATTTCTCATCGTGCGTCATTTTTTCGCGGTGTAAACCGTCATACCGGCAGGGATTGCCGGTATCCAGTCCACAGGGATGTGGAAAGTCCCAAACCATCCATGGCTTTTAGGTTCCAGCAATCCCAGCTGTAACGACGGTGTCTCAAGCCCGCAAAAAGGCTCCGCGCCGATTTTGGTCCTGATGATTTACAATTGACATAACTAAACTTCACCTAGTCGAGGATCGCTTGGCCGACATTTTTTTGAGTTACGCCCGCGCGGATTTAACCAGGGCTGAATTACTGGCAACTGCGTTGGAACAACAAGGCTGGTCGGTGTTTTGGGATAGTGCGTTGTTGGCAGGCCAGGACTTTCATGATCAGATAGAAGACGAGATTGGCAAGGCCGGTTGCATGATAGTGGCTTGGTCAGAAGCGTCCCGGAAGTCGCAGTGGGTTAAAGGCGAGGCGACGTTGGGGCATAGACGAAAAATTCTTGTACCGATTTTATTGGATGCAGTTGATCCACCCATCAACTTCTTATCGCTACATACCGAAAACTTTGTTTCCTGGAATGGCAAAACCGATAGCCATACGTTCATTCAACTTAAACGTGCTGTCGAAAGACTATTGAGTGTGGAAAGAGGGCAGAACACCGCCGATTTAATTAAACCATCGCGCGAATTGCTACAACCCACTGAACCGCTAAAATCGAGTTCTGATCACCGTATGGTAAAACTCTCATTACCTCGGCACTTGGTCGATAAGTATAAACATCTGTTAAGACCCTTAGAACCAGAAATGGTAGTGATTCCCGCCGGCTCATTTCAGATGGGCAGCAATGAATACGAGGACGAAAAGCCGGTCCATATTGTCACTTTCGCCAAGCCGTTTGCGCTAAGCAAATACCCGGTGACCTTTTCGGAATACGATTATTTTGCCGAACAAACCGGTGCAGCTAAACCGCACGACGAAGGTTGGGGCCGAGGGCGGCGACCGGTGATCAATGTGAGTTGGGAAGATGCCTCGGCTTATGCGCGTTGGTTGGTGGAAACTACCCATAAGCGTTATCGGCTACCTAGTGAGGCCGAGTGGGAATATGCCGCTCGCGCCGGTAGCGCCGGCGACTATTTTTGGGGGGATGCGCATGCTACCGAATATGCTTGGTTTTCAGAGAATTCCGGCGGTAAATCCCTGCCGGTAGACGATGCGCGTATCAAAGCTAACCAATTTGGTTTGTATCATATGGCCGGCAATGTTTGTGAATGGTTAGAAGATCTCTGGCATGAGAGCTATAACAATGCTCCAAATAACGGTTCAGCGTGGATACACCAAAACGCTGGTAGTGAATATGGCCGAGTGCTACGGGGCGGCTCATGGTATAGCGGGCGGGACACCCTGAGTTCGGCAGAACGTAACTGGCTTGTCCCTGCGTCTTGCACCAACGACCTTGGCTTCCGTCTCGCCCAGGACTTACCCTAAGCACTTTGGCCTTTTACCCTTTTTCTCTTTGGTTTTTTCACTTGCAGCGGCCGCCAGGCCGCTGATGATTTATATTAGCCAGCTAAGGGTTTTGAAACGCAGCCGCCGTCAAGTCTTCCACCTTAGCAATGTCCGCCAGCGCCTTGGCGTATATCAATAAATCCAGTTGCAATAGTTTCAATGCCGCACGAAATTCCCGGCATTGCTGCGGGTCGTTGAACGCGCCGGCCAGCGAACGTTTATGCCATTCGGCGGTAAACGGCCGGACGATTTGATTGAGCACCACGATGGCGACCTTGCTGAACTGGATGCAGTCGCGGCCTTTGCGGCGCAGAATATCGCGCGTCACCGCAAACAAACTGTGTACGCTGTTCAAAGCGGTTTGTTCGTCGCCATCCGTGTCGGGCAGCGGCTGAGTGACGATGCGGGTCAGCATTTCCACATATAATTCCCAGGCGGCGTCGCGGTCAGCTTCCTGCGGCTCCCACTCGCTTTCCAGGAAGCCGATATTGATTTTCAGTTTACTGAGGCCCCAGTTTTCAAAGCATTTTGCCAGTTTCATTGCTACGTCCTGATTCTGATTGGTGCGTTATTGTCGGCCGGTTTGTTTATCTTGAGGTAAATCTAGGATTTACGGCTTGGCATTCGCCAAGCCCAAATCCACCCGGCTATGTCCGAGCAGAGTCCCGGTGGCAAACGCCAGGTCTATCATCGACACTTGATAGTCGCCGATCGCACGCACCTCGCGCAACTGCGCTTCACCAAGGCGGGTTAGCGTTTCCAATACCTCGGTCATCGTCCGCAGGCCTTCCTTAAATTGCTTCAGTTCGGCGTCATAGTTAAGGCCGGCCAGTACCACGTTTTGGCGGGTGGCTAGAATACGTTGCCAGTTTTGGCTCATTTGATCCAAGGCATCGTAGATTTCCCGGCGCACGCTCAATTCGCGCAATTGTTGCGTGGTCAGACGCTGCATGCGCTCCTGCACGGCCCGGTCCAGACGCGCGCGGCGCAATTCGTTGCTGAGCGGGATTTCCACGCGTAAGCCCACCGACCAATCCGAAAAATTGCCGTTCAAGGTCTGATCGAAGGCGCCGCCGTAGGACGAGGTGTCGCGACCCAGCGCGGCGTAGTTGTAGTCCAGCATGAACATCGGCAAAGTCTGATTGCTGAGATAATCGATCTTTGTTAAATCAGCGGCCAGCTTCAATTCCAGTTCCAGTAACTCCAACCGGCCGTCCAAGGCGCGCTGCGCCAGTTGTTCGCGGTCCAGATTAAATTCCAGCAGGGTCGGTGAGGTATCGGGGATCAGCACAGTTTGTGAATCCAGATCAAGATCCGCTGCGTTCAATAATAACTTCAGCTGGCGTTGGCGGATCTTTAAGCTGGTTTCGGCGATGATCAGCGACTCCAGGCGTTCGGCCACGCCGATTTCGGCACGGTTGATTTCTACGCTGGCGGTCAAACCTTCCGCCACCCGTTTCCTCACCATGTTCAGGTTGTTGGAAGCGTTTTCGTATTGTTGGCGGCGTACGTCTAATTCCCCCCAGGCGACATATAGGCTCCAATATGCGCGCTCGACCATCGCCAACACGCGAATTGCTTGCAGGCGAGTTTTCACGTCTACTGCTTGTTGCTCGTAACGGGCAATGCGGATTCCGGCCACGTTGTTGGAAATACCCGCATCGCGCAGCAAAGGCTGGCTGATGGAAAACCGCAGCGCATTTTGATACTGGTCGGATGCAACACCGCGGAACTGGCGCTTGCCGTCGAACGGTGAACTGACCGTCACTTTTGCCCCGGTACGCAAGGGAATGACGATACCGGCTTCCATATCCAGCACTTCGGTTTCCTGCGGCACGGCGGTGAGTTTGTCGATTTCGTTTTTCAGCGGCGAAGAGGGATCGACCGGGGTAAAACTGACGACATCCAGATTTTGCGCCGGGGTGTTTTTCTTACCGTATTTGGCCTTGGCAAAAATCAAATCGTCGAATTTGGCTTCTTCCTCGCTGACCGCAGTGGCGGCGATTTTCGGGTCGGCCTGGGCGATTTTCAGGTCCAGGTTGTTTTCCAAGGCCATGCTGCGCACCGCTGAGATAGATAACTGCTTGCTGGCTTCCGGCGCAGCTTTAGGCAGTTCCGGTTTGGTCGCGCTGGGCGGGGGCAGGATGGTGGCCGATTTTGGCCGGCCTTCCTTAAACTTGGGCAAGGCCTGCTCTACAGTTTGCGGCGGCAACTGTGAGATGGCCGGCAGCGGCAACCCTTCATCGGGTTGCAGGCGTTCTTCCACGCGCTTGACCAGTTTACGATCGGGACTGGTATCGAGATATTGTCCGCAACTGACTAGTAAGGGTACAAAGAGCAGCACACTTATCCGCCTTGTTAAACCTGGGTATTTTTTCTCGGGTACGCCGTTTGGGCTGAGCCGGCCGAAGCCTGGCGCCCTAAGCCCTTCGAAAGGTTCGGGGCGAACGATACGTGAAGTCCGAGTTAATAACGCGTCAGCCCACCCCGTGCTCGACTCGGCGAGAATCAGGGGCCAGGGTGACCAACATAGCTTGATTGCAAAACGATTCATAAGCGCTTATTTCAATTTTTGCCTGACCAGATCGGTCGCCGGCGCTTCCGTAGTCATTTGCGGCGGAAAGGCATTCAGTTGACGCCACAGTTCGTAAGCCATCGTTACGCGATTCAGCAAGACCCAGCCTTTCACCCGCACGCCTTGGCGGGCGAAGCGTTCAGTTGGCCAGGGGCGGTCGTTGGGATCGGGCACGATCAGCACCCGGAATTTACCCTTGCCGTCGTCGGTAGAATCCACAAAAGCGACCAAACCGCCGAAGGTGCCCACGGCCACTTCCGGCCAGCCGGCGAATTGTAAGGCCGGCCAGCCCTCGAATTGCAGACGCGCATGCCGGCCGGGGGTGATCAATACCGCATCGTTGCCGTCCACCCACAGTTCCACCGCTTTCACATCCATGTCCGGCACCAATACCAGCAGCGGATCGCCTTGTCTGACGATGTCGCTTTGTGGATTGGCCAGCAGTCTGAGGATGCTGCCGTCGCGTGGCGCTCTGATTTGTTGGGATTGCTGGCGGGACACATCCACCTCGCTTTTCAACAAGCTGCTGCGGCTGTCTTCCAGTTCGCTCTGAGTCTTATTGGCCGACGCGGTCGCCGAGTCGATACGCGCCTGGGCGTCGGCGCGAATCCGGCCGATTTCCGCTTCGGCGGCGCGTTGTTCGGCCAAAGCGCCTTCCAGACTGGCTTGGGCGCTGTTTAAGCTGCGTTGCGCCACGATACCATCGCGTTGCGCAACTTCGTAATCGCGCTGCGACACCAAGCCGTCGCCGATCAAGCGTTGCAGACGCTGGGTTTGTACGCTAGCCGTTTCCAGCGTCGCGCGCGCCGAGGCAATGGCTTCACTGGCCGAGCGCGCTCGTTGTCTAGCGACATCCAGCCGGTATTGTGCGGTAGCCACTTGTAAATCGCGGGTAGCAATCAAGTTGTCGATTTGCAGGCGGTAAGCCCGGAGCTCGTCTTCCTTGGCCGCCAATTTTGCGGCGGCTGCCGCGCGTTGTTGTTGCAAGCGTTCGAGCAACTCGGGATCGACATCGGTGATTTCCATCAGCAAATCGCCGGCTTTCACTTTGGTGCCTTCTTTAGCATGCCAACTGACGATGCGACCGGAAACCGGAGCATCCAAGTTCTGTTGGCGTTCTAGCGGTGCAAAGGCCGAGACCCGGCCGTTGCCGTTGATGTTTTGTTGCCAGGGTGTCAGCAGCAGGGCAGGCGGGGTCAACAGAAATAACCAGACGCAAGCGCGCGCTAAACTGCTGACCAGGCGCGGGGTGTGTGCCGCCGATAGTGCTGACAGCCTAATCTGTAACTCAGTCATGGGCGGCTCTCGGCAAATGTATCTCGCGCCCGCAAAGTGCGGCCAACTCCTGTGAGCCGGTCAGCAGTAATAGCGTCCAGGGCGCATCAGCGGCAAATAGTGCCGATGCCAGCTTTTGCTGCAATTGGGCATCCAACGCATCGAGTATGCCATCCACGATCAACAAGGCCGGCCGTGAGGTGATGGCTCTAGCCAACATCACTTGTATGGCTTGGCTATTTGCAAGCGGCGAGCCGCCGGGACTCATCACGGTATCCAAATCCATGCCGGTCAAGCCTACCTTGGCCAGGGCTCGCTCGACATCGGCAACGCTAACGTTCGCATCGCCGAGCCTGACATTTTCCAGGATACTGTCGTGAAAAATCTCCAGTCGGCTGACCACCGCGATGTTCTGCCGTAAGCTACTCAGGCGCAGATCATTCAAGGCCTGACCGTTGATTTGAATCTGCCCGGCTTGTGCTTGGCGCATCCCGCTCAATAGCGAGGCCAGGGCGGTTTTGCCGCTGCCGGGGCCGCCTAAAATCGCGATTTTTTCGCCCGGCTGTACGTGCATGGAAAAATCGGAGAACAACGGCCGGTGCGAATTGAAGCCAAATTTCAAATTGCTGATCGTTAAAGACGCCGGACCATTAAATTCTGCATCCACCTCAGCTGAAGCTTCTAAAGGCAAATCCAATAAATGACCGATCTTGTCCGTGCCGGCCATTAAGTCGTAAAAGCCTTCCAGATGCTTGCCGAACTTGATCAACGCCAGTAAGGCCGACGATACGATCAGTTCCGCCGCCACCAATTGACCCAAGGTTAAGTGGCCGTCTATTACCAGATAGCCGCCGATAGCCAACAAGGCCGTACTGGCGATGGCGTATAAGGCCACAGAGCCGATCACTTGGCCCAACAGCACACGGTAATGCTGGCGTTTGGCTGTTAAATAATCCAGCGCCAGTTGGTCGGTACGGTTGGCGGCCATCGTGGCACCGTTACCGAATTTAAAGGTCTGGATATTCCCGGCAACGCTTTCCAACCAGGCTACCAAGGCATATTTGCTGATGGATTCCTGAATTGCGGTTGTGACCGCGCCGCGGCCCAACAAAAATACTATCGCTGTGATAGCCAACAGCAAAACCACATCGAACGCCAGCAGGAAAGGGTGATAGAAGGCCAGCATGATCAGGCCGACGCAGGTTTGCACCACGGTGCTCAAACCGTCCAAGAGCAGTGAAGAACCGGCTTTTTGCAAGGTCAATACATCGAAAAAGCGATTGACCAGTTCCGCGCCATGTTGACTGTCATAGGTATCGCTGCGCACCCTGGGCAAGCGATAGGCCAAGTCGGCGGCCAGACGCACGAAAATCCGCCGCTGCACGATTTCCACCAGATAAGATTCCAGCACATAGACCGCGCCGGCGAAGCTTAGAAAGAAAAACAGGATGGTCGCCAACACGATTAAAGGCTGACCCATGCCGCCCATCGCCACGGTATTGACCAGCGCTTGCACCGCCACCGGCGAAGCCAGCGCCAGTAAGCCGGAGCCCAAAGCCAAGCCCAACAATAGCCAGAGATCGTGGCGATCAGCTCGTAACAGTTCCAGCAAGCGTCGGAATGGCGGCATGTGCGCGTGATGGTCTTGGCTGACGGCATTCTCAAACGGCGCCTGAGCTTGCGCTAGCAGCCATTCGCTAATACCGGCATCTGATCGGCCCAGTAATTTACCGATGTCAGCAGGTTTGACGAGGCGCTCTTCGATGACCTCGCCTTGGGCCAAAGCCACTCTGACTTTGCCGCCGCGAAATCCGTACAGGACTATCCAGCCGTAACCGTCGGACAGGCTGGTTAGTAACGGGGTTTGCGGGGCAGAGGCATTTGCGGCGGCGGTAGGCGTGAGCAGCACGCTCTCCATGTTCAAGCCCAAATGGTCGCCTATAGCGACCAGCGCTGCCTGGCTATCGTCACTGGCTGATTCTATCAAGCGCTCCGTAGGTCCTTGGGCTTGGTTGTGCATCTCCAGCAGGCCGAATAAAAACTCCAGTAGGGTCAGCGTCGATTGTTTTCTGTGCGGGTGTTCCTTAAATCCTGAGGCGGTGCTCATACGTAACGAAATCCTATCGGTTTAAACGAATAACAGCATGGTCTTGCCGAGTATGCTCAGCAAAAGTGTCAGCTTAAGGGTAGCGAGTAATTTGGCCGGGCCGGCTTTTTCACACCAGTTTTGCCAGGCGGCTTCGCATGCCTGCAATATCGCGAGATATGCTTTATACGACAAGTGCCAAACCACGGTACCGAGCAAAGTCAGACCGGTCCAAAACACAATGAATTCGGCCTGACGCGGGGTTACCCCGAACACATGTTCCAAAAAATGCTCGGCCAGCATTTCGACTACTTCGATCGCCAGATGCAGAATGTGCCATAGAAAGGGTAGCAAGGTGTCGCCGAATTTATACAAGAATATCAGGCTCAAGATTGCCATGGCAGGCTTGTTTTCAAACAGCCAGCGCCCGGTATTAATGATGATAACTCTAAACCAGTGTGCCAATGCGTAGGCTTTTTGCATGGTTCTCCTCCCTTTTAGAGTCTGCCGAAAAAGCCCCTTCTCACCGTTGAGGGGAGAAGGGCGCATTCGTTATACGATGTCTTGGTTACAATACAATTAGTTTACAAATAAACTAAATTCTCTCCACTGGACTGGCTTTGCTTTTTAAGTCTCAACCTGTATTGCGCATGCCCGCGGCAATGGCATTAATACTGCGCAACAAGGGTTTCATCCATGGGCTTTCTGCGGCATTCTCGGTATTAATCTCCCTCAGCCGCCGGATCAAAAATACTTGCAGGTAATTCAGCGGCCCCAGGTAAGCGTCGCGGCGTTGCAAGGACGCTGCGAGTGCCGGGTTTTCCGCGAGCAAGCGGTCTGCGTTGGTTATCTCCAAGATCCACTCCACGCAGCGCTGGTGCTCGCCGGCTATCAGGTTGTAAACGCGCTTGCCGGTTTCCGGATCGGCGCACAATTGCGCGTATTCGCGGGCAATGTTCATGTCGGATTTACTCAGCGCCATTTGCGCGTTGCTGAGCAGATTGCGGAAAAACGGCCAGTCGTTATACATCCTGCGCAACGTTTCCAGGCGCTCCGGTTTGCCGGCGCACCAGCTGGCCAGGCTGAAACCGATGCCGTACCAAGCCGGAAAAGTCTGCCGTGATTGGGCCCAGGCGAACACCCAGGCAATAGCGCGCACCGAGTTTTTCGAGCGATCCAGTTTTTTGCGATGCGAAGGCCGCGAACCAATGTTCAAGCCGCCGATTTCGCCTACCGGCGTGGCTTCGTAGAAATAATCCAAAAAGCCGGGTGTGCGTTCGGTTAAGTCACGATAACTTTGCTCACCTATCCTCGCCAATTCGTCCATCACCGTCAAATCTTCCGCGCGATCCGCCGGTATGGCTTGCACCAGGCTGACGCTGGCTTTAAGCAAGCCGGTAACGCCCATGGTCAATTCGTAGACTGCGGTTTCCATATTGTTATACCGATAAAACAGCACTTCGCCTTGCTCGGTAAATTTGATCTGGCCGCGCACGGTATCGGGTGGCTGCGCCAGGATCGCTTCGTGAGTCGGACCGCCGCCGCGACCGACGGTGCCGCCACGGCCGTGAAATAATCGGCATTTCAAACCGTAACGCTCGCTGATGGCGATGATTTCCCGTTGCGCGCGCGATAAGCCCCAGGCCGAGGCCAGGATGCCGCCATCCTTGCAGGAGTCGGAATAGCCCAGCATGATTTCCTGGCGGTCATCGCTGACACGCAACAACTCCCGATAGCAATCGGTATCGAATAGCTGGGTCAGCACCTCGGAAATGCGGTTTAAATCGTCGATAGTTTCGAACAGGGGGCTGACGCCGATATGACAATGCCAATGCCCGCCAATTTTGCCGACCAAGCCGGCTTGCGCCGCCAGCAACAACACTTCCAAGACATGGCTGGCGGCGTGGGTCATGGAAATCACGTATTTTCCAAAACAGTTCGGGCCGATTTCCCGGCGCATTTTCGCCATCACCGTAAATAATTCCAGCGTTTCGCGATTGGCTGGCGTCAGCGCGGCGGCGTCGAACATCAAACCGCCCGGTGCGGCGATAGCCTCGGCTAACAATGCGATGCGCTGTGCTTCGTCCAGCGCCAGATAATCGATGTTCAGTGCCGCGGTCAGAATTTCCGCGACGGCTTCACTGTGACGAGTCGATTCCTGCCGAACGTCGAGTTGCATCAGGTGAAAGTCAAATACATCGGCCAGTCTGATCAAATCGGCTAGCTCCAACTCGGCTATATTGGCGTCGCCATGGCCGCGTAAGGATGCATCGATCAGGCGCAGATCGAGTAAAAACTCCGCGACGCTGGCATAGGCGTGGCGATTGGCTTGTTCCGGTTCGCCTTGCAACTGTTGTTGAACCCGATGCAAGGTGCATTGCATACGGTATTTCATCAATATCAATTTGTGCCGGTAAGGCTCTTGCAAATACGGTTTTTCCAAGTCCGCTACCGCCGCGCCCAGCATAGTGCGGTCGGCGTGCAGGCTGTCGATAAATTCAGGCGCCAATTCACACAGGCCATACGAATGCGACAACTGGCCGCGCAATTGATCCAGGCGTGCCAGATATTCCTGCATGATGGTTTGCGCCTGCATGCGCAAAGCCAGTTCGGTGGTTTCCGGCTTTACATTCGGATTGCCGTCACGGTCGCCGCCTATCCACGAACCAAAGCGCAGAAAACTGGGGATGCGGATTTGACTGGCAACGTCGGCGCCGAACACATCGCTAAGTGAACGTTGCAAGTTCCGGTAAACCAAAGTGGTGGCCTGAAACAGCGACAGGGAAAAGTAAAACAGGCCGGCATCGATTTCGTCCGCCACGCCCAGTTTGCGGGCGCGCACTTCGTCTGTTTTCAGCAGCAGTTGAATCTGTGCTTGCAGTTTATCCAGGGCCTCGCTGCGCTGTTGGCTGCGCAGGCGCGGATCGTCCAAGGCTTCCTGGCTGAGGAACACGTTGCGCAAGGCGCTTTTCACGGTGCGGCGTTTGGCTTCGGTGGGGTGGGCGGTCATCACCGGTAAATACAGCATCTCGTCCAGCAAAATCTGTAGTTTGTCCGCGTTGACGCCGCTGTCGCGCAATTTGATCAGCGTATCGTGAAACGAGCCGGGCCAATAGCGACCGGTCTGATTTTGCCGCCGCAAATTCAGATTATGCGATTCTTCGGCGATATTGATCAGACTGAAATAGCCGTTAAACACCCGCACTACTTCGCCTATTTCTTCGGCATCCAGGTCTTCCAGAATTTCCATGAATTGGCGACGGCGGTTGGCGCTGCCTTCTCTGATCAGACTGGCAAACTTGCGCTGCAATTGCGCGACGGCGTTGGCTACTTCCGGCTTAGCCTGCGCAGCCAGGACTTTTGTTAATATCGAGCCGAGCAGACGAATCGAGCTGCGTAGATCTTTGTCGTCGCCGTGAGCATCGCCTAAGCGATCGCTGAGGATTTGGCTGGCGCTTACATTGTCCAGTTCGAATGCCGACTTGCCATAATCCGCCAGTTCGGTTCCTGTGCCAGGGCCTATATTGTCATTGTGCAGCGCTTTTAGCTTTTGCATATTCAGTTCTCACGGTGATTGTCGGTTGGTCGATAGCCTAACGCAGCATTTTGATATTGTTAAATAGAATGTTTAGAATAAAAGCATCGTAAATTTCTATGTATTAAGTGCTAGTGGAACGAATCAACTATCAACATTTGTTTTATTTCTGGAATGTCGCCCGCGAAGAAAGCATCACGCGAGCGTGCGAGAAACTGCATTTGGCGCAGCCTACCATCAGCGGCCAATTAGCGGTGCTGGAACAGCAAATCGGCGAAAAACTGTTTTATAAACAAGGCCGTAAGCTGGCATTAACCGACACCGGCCGGGTGGTATTTAATTATGCCGAAGAAATCTTTTCGCTGGGCAGAGAGCTAAGCAACACCTTAAAAGGCCGCCCGACCGGAAGAGCCTTGCGTTTGGTGGTGGGCGTCGCGGATGCGTTACCGAAAATGGTGGTTTACCGTTTGATAGAGCCGGCATTTCGCTTGCCGGAACCGGTACAGATTCTTTGCTACGAGGACAAAACCGAGCGGCTATTGAGTGACATGGCCATGCAAGGCATGGATTTAGTGTTGTCCGATGCGCCGCTGACACCCACCAGTGGCGCCAAGGCCTTTAATCATCTGCTGGGCGAATGCGGAGTTACCGTGTTTGGTGCGCCGGCCTTGGCCGTGACCTATAGGCAAAACTTCCCGCGCTGTTTGAGCGGCGCGCCGTTCTTGCTGCCGACCGCCAATACTTCGTTACGGCGCTCGCTGGATCAATGGTTCGATGCCGAAAGCATCAGTCCGGCCATCCAGGCTGAAATTGAAGACAGCGCGTTGATCAAAACCTTCGGTAGTGGCGGGGTGGGTTTGTTTGTCGCGCCGAGTAATGTTGAAGCAGAAATCCAAAGCCAATACGGCGTGGAAGCCATCGGCCGTATCGACTCGGTACATGAACGTTTTTATGCGATTACCATGCGCCGCAAACTCAAACATCCGGCCGTGACTGCGATTTTGGAGAATGCACGGGATAAATTGTTTCCGGAATAATTTCCGCGAGATTTGTTGGTACGGAGGTTCGTCAATTGGAGCAGGGCAGGCTATGATTTCTTATCCCCGTTAAACCAACAAGGAGTAAGGCATGAACCCCGAAGACTTAGAACTGGTCGGCTTCTGGCCGCGAGTCGGCGCGTCGATTATCGACAGCATCCTGATGGCTATGATTATTTTGCCGATACTGATGGCATTTTACGGCGAGGAATATTGGTTCAGCGAAAGCTTTGTCCAGGGACCGGTGGATTTACTGGTTTCCTATATTTTTCCCGCAGCGGCAGTGATTGCCTTTTGGGTCGCCAAGCAGGCGACCCCGGGCAAGATGGCAATCTCCGCAAAAATTGTGGATGCAAAGACTGGCAACCCGCCGAGCACGGGTCAATTCATCGGCCGCTATTTTGCCTACTACCTGTCAACCTTCCCGCTGGGGCTTGGCCTTCTCTGGGTGGCTTTCGACAGCCGAAAGCAAGGCTGGCATGACAAGCTCGCCGGCACCTTGGTAGTTCGTCCGAAAAACAGGGCGGGTAACTCAAAGACATTCATGGATGGGAAGTACTAGCCTCAATTTAAGTTTTGGCGGCTTAGGGGAACCACCAAAGCCGTAAAAAAGTAACAGCCATCAAATCGCCTGGATGGCGATGAATCGATCCAGATTCAGTGATTACGTTATCCTTAATCATAGCTGCCGCCTTGCTAACTCAAGCAATGTGTTACCCTGCATAAACAGTTGCCCGGCCCTGGGCAACTCCGCGAGTGCCTTTTCGGCCTGCATGCCTCTTTTCAGTAAGCGTTGTGCCCTTCGATCAGAACCTTTTCCTGATACACAACCTTGTCGCTGTAACCCCCAATGCCAGATTATCGTGTTAAATTCGAGACCGTCACCGTTGCCGGTTTCGATTATGTCATTCGCTCGTTAGCCGATTTGCAGCAATATGCCGATCCGCTCGGCGAGGCCGAATCGGTCGGGATTTCGTCCGCCAGTTGGTCGCTGTTCGGGAAGGTATGGCCGTCAGCGCGCGTGCTGGCCTTGGCCATGCATAGTTTCGATTTGGTGGGGAAGCGCATCCTGGAAATTGGTGCCGGCTTGGGCTTGGCCAGTCTGGTGATTCATCGTCGGGCCGGCAATATTACCGTTAGCGATTGGCATCCTTTGAGCGAGACATTTCTTAACGAAAATCTGCTGCTAAATAAGCTGGGGCCGTTGCAATATAAAACCGGCAATTGGGCCACCGGCAATCCCGGATTGGGCCGCTTCGATCTGATTATAGGCAGTGATGTGCTATACGAACGTCAACAGCCTGCGCAGCTGGCGCACTTTATTGATCGGCATGCCGCCCGGAACGCGCAAATCATTATTGTCGATCCTGATCGCGGCAATCGGGTAGGATTTTGCCGGGAAATGACCGGTTTGGGCTATGGCTGTACCAGCCGGATTGCCGAACGTCTGACTGAAAACGGCGAGCGTTACAAAGGTCGGTTTCTGACCTTCAGTCAAGCTCTAGTTGGGGAAGCGGCATGACCGGGCGCGACAATACCTTGTGGTTGCAGTTTTGGCGCGACCGGCGTACCGATTTTCACCAGATTGCCGTTAATAGTTTGCTGGCGCAATTCTGGCCTAGCCTGAACGCGGCCCCAGGCAGCCGGGTCTTCGTGCCGCTGTGCGGCAAGAGTCTGGATATGCTTTGGCTGGCTGGGCAAGGACATCAGGTCATCGGTGTCGAATTAAGCGAAGTAGCGGTAAAAGCCTTTTTTAAAGAAAACCGCCTGCGGCCGGTGCGGCGGCGAGTCGGTAAATTTACGCTGTGGCGTAGCGGCAGATTAAGTATTTTGTGCGGCGATTATTTTGCGCTGACTGCCGCCGAATTAGGGCAAATTAATACCGTTTACGACCGCGCGGCCTTAACCGCATTGCCCGAGGACATTCGCGGGCACTATGTGTCGCAGTTACGGCGCATCGTGCCGGAAACGGCGACCATCTTGCTGTTGACCGCGGAGGATCTTGAACTGGAACCGCTTAGCAATGAGACTGACGATGTGTCCGACGAAATCATCGCGTTATACGGTAAGGATTTTGTGATTGAGCTGAGTCATGTGCAACGCATAGACGAGGTGGATTCGCAAGCGTTTGCTGCGGGCGAGGCCGGGCTGTACAAGGTGTATCACCTGTCCTGTAAAACGCCAAGCCAGGCCTGATTTTGCTAAATTGTCTATGGCGCGATTGCTCATAAAATAGGGGACAGCGCTGTCAGGTCTGGATACACTATTCCGGCTGCTTCGTTAACGTGCGTCTATAGCGTGACGAAATTCATAACCATAGCTTTCTTTTAAACAATAATTGCGAGCGCCTTGCTATCTTTGAGCAGACCTTTGCCGTGCGGACGGCAGGCATACAAATCGATTGAGCGGGCATCATTCAAACCAAATAAATCTCTTGAAAACAAAACCAGCTTTTTTAATTCTTTCCCTATTCGTGGCCTTGGAGTCCGGCGTGAGTGCACAAGAAACAAACGACAATGTTGAAGCGCAGGTTCAGGCCTTGCTGGCGCAAATGAGCCTGGAAGAAAAAGTCGGGCAGATGACCCAGATCGATTTCAGCGTGGTTTCGGTGGTGAACGGCGAAGTGGCCGATAATCCGATTGATCAGGCCAAACTGGAAGATGCCATATTGAATCGGCATATCGGCTCGATACTGAACACGCCCACCACACCGAATAATCAAACCCAGCCCATCGAAAAATGGCGGCGGATGACCCAGGCGATACGTGAAGTGGCCGCGAAAAGCCGGCTGAAAATTCCAGTGCTCTACGGTATCGATGCGATTCATGGCGCCACCTATACCGAAAACGCGGTACTGTTTCCGCAAGCTATCAGTATGGCGGCAACGTTTAATCCGGATCTGGCTTTCAAGGAAGGCGCAGTGACCGCTAGGGAAGTGAAGGCCTCGGGATTGGACTGGAATTTTATGCCGGTGATGGACATCGGCCGGCAACCGCTGTGGCCGCGCTTGTGGGAAACATATGGTGAGGACGTGCATCTGGCGGTGACGATGGGTAGTGCCTATATCCATGGTCATCAGGGCGAGGACTTTGCGGACGCCGACAAAGCGCCGACCTGCTTGAAACATTATGTTGGCTATAGCTATCCGTTAAACGGCAAGGACCGAACCCCGGCTTGGATAGGCGAGCGGGCTTTACGCGAATATTTTCTGCCGGGTTTCGAGGCCGGCGTGAAAGCCGGGTCGCCGACGGTGATGATCAATTCCGCCGAGGTGGACGGTATTCCCGGGCACGTCAATCATCATTACCTGAACACCATTTTGCGCGACGAGATGGGCTTTAAAGGCTCTACCGTGTCCGATTGGGCGGACATATCCCGTTTATACACCCGCGACAAACTGGCGGCCTCGCCGCGCGAAGCAGTGAAGATGGCGGTGATGGCCGGCGTGGATATGAGCATGGTGCCTTTCGATTACTCGTTTTACGACTTGCTGCTGGATCTAGCTAAAACCGGCGAAGTGCCGATGACTCGCATCGACGAAGCGGTGACGCGCATTTTGCGGGTGAAGTATCAAAGCGGGTTGTTTGATAGACGCGAGCCGGATTTAGCGGTAGCAGGTAATTTTGTAACTGAGGAGGCTGTGGCCGCTAACCGGCAAGCGGCGCGGGAAGCGATCATTCTGGCGAAAAACGATCAACATATTTTGCCCTTGAAAAAGCAGGCCAGCATTCTGGTCACCGGGCCGACCGCGAATTTGTTGAGCGTGATGAATGGCGGCTGGACCATCACCTGGCAGGGTGCCGCAGAGCATTTGTACCCTAAAGACAAGCCAACTTTGTTACAAGCCCTGCAGCAAAAAACCAGCGGTAAAGTAACCTATGTGGGCGGGAAAAACTTCAGCGACGAAATCAATATCGAGCAGGCTGTAACCCAGGCGCGGCAGCACGATGTGGTGATTTTGGCGTTGGGCGAAAAAACCTATACCGAAACCGAAGGCAATCTTGAATCCCTGCACCTGGACCCGGTGCAGTTGCAATTGGCTAGAGCGATATTCGAAATCGGCAAGCCGGTGATTTTAGTCACGTTCGGCGGTAGGCCGCGTATCATCACCGAAATAGCTAACAAGGCTCAGGCCGTGGTGTTGGGCTTTTTGCCGGGTATGGAAGGCGGGGCCGCGCTAGCCGATATTTTGTTCGGCGATACCAATCCCAGCGGTAAATTGCCGATTTCCTATCCGCGCGATACCAACGATATCGTGATGTACGATCACAAGCCGATAGAGGCTTTCGAGAGCAATCAGTATCGGCCGCTGTATCCGTTCGGCCACGGATTGAGTTACACCACGTTCCAGACCAGCGATCTGCGCTTGAATAAAGACAGCATTGCCATGGGTGAGAATATCGATGTGACGGTTAAAGTGAAAAATACCGGCGCTCTTACCGGTAAGGAAACCGTGATGGTGTATCTGCACGATGTCGCTGCGTCGGTTTCGCGGCCGGTGAAACAGTTAAAGGCGTTTAAAAAAGTCGAGTTAAAACCCGGCGCGGAGCAGACCTTGCAATTTAGCTTAACGCCGCAGGATATGTCCTTTATCGGCGTGGATATGAAACGCATCGTCGAGCCGGGTGAATTTGAGGTGATGGTCGGTAGTGAAACCGCTCGTTTCCAGGTCGCGAAACCTTAACTCAATTTGTGGGATTAACTCATGCCGGATCAACAAAACCAGGGTAAACCATCGTATGCGGGCTCGTTAAGCATTCTGACCTCGCTGTTTTTCATTTGGGGCTTTATCACGTGTCTTAACGACATTCTGATTCCGCACTTGAAGGCGGTGTTTACGTTGAGCTACACCCAGGCGATGTTGATCCAGTTTTGTTTCTTCACGGCCTATTTTTTGATGTCGGTGCCTAGCGGTTATCTGGTGGAAAAAATCGATTACAAGGGCGGCATCATCGTTGGCTTGGCGATTGCCGGTTGCGGTTGTTTACTGTTTTATCCGGCTGCGGGTCTACATTCCTATCCTTTGTTTTTGGGCGCGTTTTTTGTGTTGGCGTCTGGGATTACCTTGTTGCAGGTGTCCGCCAATCCTTATGTGACGGTATTAGGCGATCCGCACACCGCATCCAGCCGCTTGACTTTGACTCAGGCCTTCAATTCCTTGGGAACCACGCTGGCGCCGTATTTTGGCGCGTTGTTTATTTTGTCGAATGCGGTAAAAAGCGCCGAGGAGATAAAACTGCTGGACGCTGAGCAATTGTCGGCTTATCAAACGGCGGAAGCGGCGGCGGTGCAAAATCCGTATTTAGGTCTCGCGGCGGTATTGTTTTTCATGGCCGCAGTCTTTGCAATGCTTAAGTTGCCGAAGATTAACCAGCAAGCCGAGGCTGGTGATGCGCACGAAGAGGGCGGCAGTGCCTGGCAATATTCGCATCTGGTGTTAGGCGCGGTGGCAATTTTTGTCTACGTCGGCGGCGAAGTGTCGATTGGCAGCTTTCTGGTTAACTTTCTAGGTGAGCCGGATATCGCCGGTTTGGCTGAGCAAGATGCCGGCAAATACGTTTCGTTTTATTGGGGCGGGGCCATGGTCGGCCGGTTTATCGGGTCGGCGGTGATGCAGAAAATCCATCCCGGCAAGGTGCTGGCGTTCAATGCCTTGGCGGCGGCGGGTTTGGTGTTGGCGACGATGTTGGGCAGCGGTACGCTGGCTATGCTTACCATCCTGGCGGTGGGCTTGTGCAACTCCATCATGTTTCCCACCATCTTTTCACTGGCCTTGACTGGCTTGGGCAGCCATACCGGTCAAGGCTCCGGCATTCTCTGCGCCGCTATCGTCGGCGGGGCTGTTTTACCGCTGTTGCAAGGCGCGTTTGCCGATCACATCGGCATTCAGCACGCATTTTTTATCCCATTTCTTTGCTACTTGTATATCGCTTATTACGGCTATCGCTGCCGCCAACTGTAGATAAAATCGGCCATTTAACCTTTCAAGAATTTTGCCCGGTTGGGCGATTGAATGATCAAATTCGGGATGGCCGATAAAGGCAGTTCGCCGTCGGTGCCACCTAGCTTCACCGCTTCCTTGGGCATGCCGTAGACCACGCAACTGGCCTCGTCTTGGGCGACACAGAGCGCGCCGGTATCGTGCAATTCCTTCATGCCGTGCGCGCCGTCGTCGCCCATGCCGGTCATAATTACGCCTAGCACGTTTTTGCCGGCGGCTTGCGCTGCGGATCGGAACAGCACGTCTACCGAGGGACGATGGCGGCTGACCAACGGACCATCCTTGATTTCCACCCGATATTGCGCGCCGCTACGCCGCAACAGCATGTGTTTGCCGCCGGGCGCGATCAAGGCCAAGCCGGGAATAACCCGGTCGTTTTGTTCGGCTTCCTTGACGGTGATCTGGCACAGGCTGTCCAGCCGTTTGGCGAATGCGGCGGTAAACGCCTCCGGCATGTGCTGGACGATGACGATACCGGGTGTGGTGCGCGGCAGTCGCGTTAATACGTATTCCAAGGCCTGGGTGCCGCCGGTTGACGTGCCAATGGCGACGACGCGGTCGGTGGTTTCCGTCATCGAGATCAGGCTGGTAGGGGAAAGTACCGCGTCGGCGGTTAATTTCGGGCTGCCATCCACGGGTTTGCTCGATGGGCCCGCTGATTTTTTCAGTCTGGCATGCGCCGCACCTTTGATGGCATCGGCCAGCAGCGTTTTTGAGTCTTGCAGAAAGCCCTTCAGGTTAACGGTGGGTTTGGTGATGATGTCGACAGCACCGGCGCTCATGGCCTGCATCGTGACTTCCGCGCCTTTGGCAGTCAGCGTCGAGCAGATTACTACCGGAGTGGGATGTTCGTGCATCAGCTTTTTCAAGAACGTGATGCCGTCCATTCGGGGCATTTCGATGTCCAGGATAATGACATCCGGCCAGTCTTTTTCCATGCGAGTCAAGGCAAAGATCGGATCCGGCGCGGCACCGATAACTTTTACGCCAGGCAGGCTATCGAGCAATCCGGTTAATACCTGCCGGACCACTGCGGAGTCGTCGACTATAAATACTTTTGTGTCTGTCATAGTGTCTTTGGGGTTGCCTGTTAATTGTCTTGGATTGTCTACCAGAATTCGGCACTGCTTCTGGATTTTTCATGTTCGTCGATATTTTTCTTCCAGTAGCGACGTTCTTCTTGTTCCAGTAACACTTCTTGGTTGTGGTCGATTTTTTTGATAAACACCGAATAGTCGCTACCGACGAAATGCACGTTTCTGCCAATGTTGCCGCCAAGACAGGCACTAAGCATAGGAATGTTTTCTTTTTTTAAAAACTCTTTTATGAATAAAACATTCACATCGCCCACGGTTTGCTTTCGGTTTTTGTCTTCCCGCAGCTTTAAAACATTGCCGCCGCCAAAACATTTGGCTTGTAGATTCAGCCGGTTGGCGCCGAGTTTCATCATTTCGTTGATCAGCAACTCCATCGCGTAAATACCGTAGCGGCCTTCGTCGGATTCGATGATAGGCATGTTGTTGGAGTGGGAGCGATAAGCCAGCAAAAAATGATTCATACCGAATACCCGGTTGATTGGATCGTATAGGCAGGCTGCCACGCAAGAGCCCAACAGCGTCGAAATGACTTCCGGTTTGCGGGAGGCATAGAATTCCCCCGGGTCGATCACGATACGTTGGGTATCTCGGAAGGGCAGGCTTTTCATGGTTTGCGATAAATTGACGGTTTGATCATTTGTAACTGTTCCGTGACCCGATGCAGGCTTTCCGAATGGCTAATAATGAAATGTCCGCCAGGCTTCAGAGCGGTGGTCAATCGTTCTACCACCTGTTTTTTGGTGTCTTGATCGAAATATATTAGAACGTTACGCAGAAAAATCACTTCGAACTTACCCAATGCAGGCGGCAGTACGTTCATCAGATTGACCTGATCGAACTTGACTCGACTGCGCAGCTTGCTATCCACGCGAAAAAAACCTTCCTGGCTGCGCACGCCCTTCAGACAATATTTTTCTAGCAGCCGTTTATCCATATGATCCAGTCTGTCCAGCGGATATACGCCTTGCCGGGCAATGTCCAATACTCGGGTACTCAGGTCGGAACCGAAAATCTCCCAATTGCGCATGCCTAGGTTCTCCGCCAATACCATCGCTAAAGTATAGGCTTCTTCTCCTGTCGAACTGGCCGCACTCCAAACCCGAAATTGTTCGCCGCGCCAAGGTTTAAGAATCTGCTGCTGGAAGAATTCGAAATGTTTGGGTTCCCGAAAAAAATAGGTTTCATTGGTGGTCAGAATGTTGACTAGTGTTTGAAATTCATGTGGGTAGTCGGGGCTGATAGCCAGCTGATAGTATTCGCCGTAACTATGCAGTTGGTAATAGTCGAGCCTCTTGGCTAGCCGGCTGGCTACCATGACTTTCTTTTCCGGTGTCAGAGCGATGCCGGCATGGTCGTAAATCAGACATCTGAAGCGTTCGAATTCTTCGGTCGTGATAGGGGCGATGCTAATAAAGATTTCTCCGTTAGTAAGGATTTGTGAATCAATTATGTCAGTAATTAATTACATGAATTGCTGAGAACTTAACAATAACTAAAAACCTAAGATGGTACTGGGTTGAATGCAAGTCTAAAACTCTCTACTATCCTTTACATACTCAAAACCCAAACGGAATTACCATGCTTCGAAAACCTTATCCCATAGCCAAAAGCCCCGGTCCACTTGGTTTTTATCTGTTGACGGTCGGGCTGGGAGTGATAGGTGGACTGTTGGCTTGCGTGCAAACCGGTTTCAGTTTGATCAGCATGGGAGCTACCGTTGCGCTTGGCTTTGCCGGCGTTCTGGTGGGGTCTACTTTGTATAACAAACAGCAAGCCGTATTAAACGAAGTCAATAAGGCTTGGCGTGGCGACGAAGATTTAAAACTGCAAGATCTTGAAGCTTATGCCATCGAGCTGGAGCGTTTGTTTCTGCAAGTAGTGCCGATTCTGCTCAGACAAGTACAGACCTCCAGAACACATACCGAACAAGAAATCACCGTGTTGACCAGCCGTTTCGCAGCTATGGTCAATCAATTGGAGCGGCTAATATCCGGTGGCGCGCAGAGCCGTCAAGGCCGGAGCGTTGACGTGTTATTCAGCGAAACCCGGGATGCCTTGACTGCGGTTTTAAAAGTTTTAAGTCAAATTCAAGACGTTGAGCACGCGGTGGTCGACGAGGTTCGTAAGCTGTCCGCGCATACCGGGCAGCTGGACACCATGGCGCAGGAAGTGCGCAAGGTTGCCGAACAAATCAATTTATTGGCGCTTAATGCCGCCATCGAGGCTGCCCGGGCAGGCGAAAATGGCCGGGGGTTTGCGGTTGTGGCCGACGAAGTCCGTAAACTGGCCGGTTTTTCGTCGTCTACCGGGGAAAAGATCAGCCACGCTATCGCCGATATTAACAAAGCCATGGCCTCCACCTTGAAAATGTCAGAAGCATCCGGCTCTTCCGACGACAAAGCGATACGCGATGCCGAACACGCCATCCGCACCGCACTCGACGATTTGCGGGTAGCTTTGGATATGTTCAGAAACGATGCAGACCAACTGCGCGGCAACAGCGCGCAAATTCGCGATGAAATTTTCTCGGTGTTGACAGCCTTCCAGTTTCAGGATCGGGTCAGCCAAATGCTGTCGCATGTCGAACACAATCTAAACAGCCTGCAAAGTGCGGTAGACGCCACGCGTAATAGCGGCGAGCGCCAGGCGAATAGTCTCGATGTCGGGGCAACTTTAGCCCAAATGGAGCTCAGCTACACCATGCCTGAAGAATTATTGAATCACTCTTCCGGAACGGCAGTGAGTCACCAAAGTACTTCCGCCAACGACGAGATTACCTTTTTCTAAATTTAATGAAGGATTGAGTAATGGCTAAAACCATCATGATTGTTGACGACTCGGCATCCATCCGGCAGGTGGTCGGTATTGCCCTTAAGGGCGCCGGCTACGATGTGATCGAAGCCTGCGACGGCAGGGATGCACTGAATAAATTAACCGGACAAAAAATCAATCTGATCATCACCGATGTGAATATGCCGAATATGGACGGCATAACCTTTGTTACGGAAGCCAAAAAATTACCGGCTTACAAATTCACTCCGATGATGATGCTGACTACCGAAGCCGCCGACGATAAAAAGCAGGCTGGCAAGGCGGCGGGCGCGAAAGCCTGGCTGACCAAACCGTTTCAGGCCCCCACTTTACTCGACGCGGTGTCTAAATTGGTGTTGCCTTAAAAACAACTCCGCCGCACAAGGGGAGAAAACCTTGGCTATCCAACTAAAACAACAAAAAAAGGGCGTCACCCAGCTAGCTATACAGGGTGAATTAACCATTTATTCGGTGCTGGAACACAAACAAGCACTATCCCAGTATCTAAGCTCGGCTAAGGACATCCAAATCGATCTTGCCGATGTCACTGAAATAGATAGTGCCGGTTTGCAATTACTGATGTTTCTGAAGCAGGAAGCCCTTAGCCGCGATATCAGCTTTAGCCTTAGTCAACATAGCGAGGCGGTCGTTGAAGTGCTGGAACTGCTTAACCTTAGTAAGCATTTCGGTGACCCTATCGTTATCTCTGCAGACTGGAAATCATCATGAGCGAATTAGATGCTGCCTTAACGGTTTTCGCCCAAGAGGCCGAAGAGTTGTTAACGGATATGGAAGACGCTTTGCTGTCCCTGGAGACCAAACCGGACGATAGCGAAACCATCAATAGTTTATTCAGGGCCATGCACACCATCAAAGGCTCTTCCGGATTGTTCGGCTTCAACGCCATTGTCGGCTTTACCCACGAAGCGGAGTCGGTTCTGGATAAGGTGCGTAACGGCGAACGCGGTATCGACGCGGAATTGATTTCTGTCTTGTTGGACAGTAAGGATCACACGGCTAAATTGATCGAACATTGTTTGACGCAGAAAGAAGCGGCATTACCGGCAAGTTTGGCGGCGGACGGAGAACGTTTGATTCGGCAGTTGACCGGACGGCAAACTACCGACATGCAGCAGAGCGACGATAGCGTCCAGCTGGAAATCGAAGGTGGCGGCGAAATATCGGTGGACGATAACTGGCTTATTTCTTTGGAGTTTCAGAAAGATGCCTTCAGAAATGGCATGGACCCCTTGTCGTTTATTCGCTATCTGCGAACCTTAGGCGAGATTAAACAAATTCTTACCGTAGCCCCGGAAATGCCGGTCGGTGACGACATGGATCCGGAAAGCTGCTATTTGCATTTCAAAATTGCTTTTCAGAGCGATGCGAACAAACAGACGATAGAAGCGGTGTTTGATTTTGCCTCTGACGATTGCGATATCAAAATTTTACCGCCCAATTCCAAGCTGGAGGAATATTTAAATCTGTTGAACGCTCAGGATGACAATCATGTTAAGCGTTTGGGCGACATGTTGGTGCAGGTTGGCGCGTTAACTCAGAACGATGTCAATCATGCCTTGCAAAGTCAGCAGGCCAACGTTGATGCGGAACAGGAAGCCCCCGGCAAACCACTGGGTGAGATCCTGGTCGAGCAACATGTGGTACAGCAGCCATTAGTCGATCAAGCGCTTAAAAAACAGGAGCAGACCAAACAAAAGCTGGCAAGCGAAGCCAATTACATTCGGGTCGATGCCACCAAACTAGGCCATCTGATCAATTTGGTCGGCGAACTGGTGATTTCCAGTGCGGCGATGAATTTAATCGTTGAGCGGCACGGCCTCAGCGATGCCGGCGATGTGGCCGCCAGCATGAATGCCTTGGTCAGCAGTATCCGCGACACCGCATTGGAATTGCGCATGGTGCAAATCGGCGAAACCTTTTCCCGGTTTAAGCGCGTCGTTCGCGATGTTAGTAAGGAGTTGAATAAAGACATCGAACTTTATATCAGCGGCGGTGAAACCGAGTTGGATAAAACGGTGGTCGAAAAAATCAACGACCCGTTAACCCACTTGATTCGCAATGCTCTGGATCACGGCATTGAAAGCCCCGCGCAGCGCGTCGCCGCCGGTAAGCCGGCGCAAGGTACCGTGCAACTCAACGCCTATCATGAATCCGGGCATATAGTGATTCAAATTGCCGATGATGGCTCAGGATTGAACAGCGAAAAAATTCTCGACAAGGCATTAGCCAACGGCTTGATTAAACCCGATCACGATTTGTCCCAACAAGAAATTCATAATCTGATATTTGCCGCCGGACTTAGCACCAAGGATAAAGCCACCAATTTATCGGGGCGCGGTGTCGGGATGGATGTGGTGAAAAAAAATATCGAAGCCTTACGCGGCTCAGTCGAGATAGACAGTATAGAAGGCGAGGGCACCACGATTTCCATACGCTTGCCGCTGACCTTGGCGATTATCGACGGTTTCATGGTCGGTACCGGTCAGGACCGCTACATCATCCCGCTGAGCATGGTGGACGAATGCATCGAGATGAACGCTAACGAATGCGAGATCGATGAAATACAGCATTACATCAATTTGCGCGGTCAGGTTTTGCCATATTTGCGCTTGGGCGACTATTTCCATAACCAAATCGCCGACATTAATAGAAAGCGCGAAAGCGTGGTGGTGGTCAAATTCGGGCAAACCAAGGCCGGGTTTGTTGTCGATGAATTGCACGGCGAGCACCAAACCGTGATCAAGCCGCTTGGCAAAGTGTTCGAAAGATTAAACGGCATCACCGGCGCAACCGTGCTGGGCGATGGCAATGTCGCGCTGATTTTGGACGTGCAGGGTCTTATCGACTCAGCAATCAGCTCTAAACACCGAAAAATACCTGCCTACAAACCATGAAACGCCAGTGTGCTCGCTGGCATTCGATTTTGCCAATTCTAAGGTGGCGTTTTCGCAGCGCACGATAAACCCTTGAGCAAAGAGCTCCATTTCCTAGGTTTAATTTACAAGGGATAAGAAAATGAAAATGACCGTAGTAAGAAAAATGATTTTATTGGTTCTGGTAGCCATTATCGGTTTGGCGGCTGTCGCCTGGATAGGCCAACGCAGCATGGCGAGTGTCTATGAAAAGACAAATTTCGCCAATCTGAACACGGTGCCGGCCCTAGCTGCCTTGGGTGATGCGGGCCAACGGCTCGGACGTTTGCGGGTTAGGGTCTATCGCCTGGTGTTGACAGAGGATTTGTCCGAAAAATCCACGGTTGAAACGTCCATCAAAGATGCACAAGATGGTATCGAAAAGGCGTTTGTACTGGTGGAAAAGACAGTTGACGATGAAAAAGACCGTATGATGTTTGATGAGATGAAAAAATCGTATAAGGAATATGCGGTGTCCATTGAAAAGATCGTCCAAGTATCTAGAAAAAACAACGATGTTGAAAGTCGCGCAGCGTTAGCGGCTGGCGCGCCGATTGCCGAAGAATTTAACGGCACCATCGATAAATTTCAGGAATATGTCATTGAAATGGGCAAAAAATCAGCTGATGAGGCCGCGACAGAAAAGGAAAACGCAACTTTTATGGTGAACGTGATCAGTGCATCGATCTTGATATTTACCGGGATATTGGGCTGGGTGATTACCCGTGGCATTATTTTGCCGCTGAATGAACTCCAACGGGTGGTGGATGCACTGGCACAAGGTGAATTTAGTACCGCGATTAACATTAACCGGGAAGACGAAATCGGCGTGGTAGCCAATGCCTTGAAAGATATGCGCGGTCACCTAGTCAGAGTGGTACAGGAAGTACGTTCCAATTCTGAAGCCTTATTGAGCGCCTCGCAGCAAGTGAGCGCAACTGCGCAATCGATGAGCCAAATGGCCACCGAGCAGGCTGCCAGCGTCGAGGAAACGACTTCATCAATTGAGCAGCTTAACTCTTCGGTGCAGCAAAACACCGAAAACGCCCACGTTACCGAACAAATGGCCACCAAATCGGCTGGTGAAGCGCGGGACGGTGGTAATGCAGTTAACGAAACAGTGACGGCAATGAAGCACATAGCAAAAAAAATTGGTTTGATAGAGGATATTGCCTACAAAACTAATTTGCTGTCGTTAAACGCTGCGATTGAAGCGGCCTCGGCGGGCGAGCACGGCAAGGGCTTCGCGGTGGTGGCGGCAGAAGTGCGTAAGTTAGCGGAAAGTAGTCGGGTAACCGCCGAAGAAATCAACGAGTTGGCAACTAATAGTGTTGCGATAGCCGAGAAAGCAGGTGCCTTGATCAGTGCTGTGGTGCCCAACATCTCTAAAACAGCGGATTTGGTACAAGAAATCAATGCCGCGTCGATCGAACAATCCAGCGGTATTAATCAGATCAACGAAGCCATGCGCCAGTTGGATAAAGCTACTCAGCAAAACGCCGCCAGTTCAGAAGAGTTAGCTGCGACCTCCGAAGAATTGAACGGCCAAGCCACCCAACTGCAGCACGCAGTAGCTTTCTTTAAGCTTGAGGAGAATAAGAGAGCTCAGAACTCAAGATCGGCTCCACCGGCTCCGCGTCAAAATCGTGGTCCAATTAAGCCCAATTATGTTGCCAAACCCGTTCCTATGAGTGTAGGGGATGGTTCGTTAAATTTTAACGACCAAGATTTTGAGCGCTTTTAGTCTCTGGAGAGCAGACCATGAGTAATCTGATTCGGAGAGAAACCGGCCACGCAGTGGCGGTTCAGGAGCAGGTAGGGCAATACCTGACTTTTTTAGTGGGGACAGAAAGTTTTGCGGTCAGCATTCTGGATGTTAAGGAAATTATCGAGATTGCCAACGTGACGCGGGTGCCGTTGACACCGGACTATATTCACGGGGTGATCAATTTGCGCGGCAGTGTGGTGCCGGTTATAGATTTATCGGCGCGTTTAAGCCGGCATTGCTCGGAAGTCAGCAAACGCAGTTGTATCGTGTTGGTGGCGGTTGAAACCAGCGAGGGTTCGCAACTGATAGGGATGTTGGTGGACGAGGTCCGGGAAATTTTGGAAATTCCGCCCGCCAACATCCAGCCGGCGCCGGATTTCGGCACCGACATTCGTACCGATTTTATTCAAGCCATGGCGCGTGTCGACGACGTATTTATTATACTTTTGGCGATTAGCCGGGTGCTGTCGCTGGACGAATTATCGCTATTAAGCGATTTGGCGCAATCTCAAGAGCATCTGGTCGCCAATTCGGACTAGGTTTTGATCAAGGAGCTATGCTGGAAGATTTTTTAAGTATTCTCCCAGCAGCTTATCTTCTTCAAGGATATGTACCAACACCCATTGGCTGACAAATACTTTTATGTCGGCAGGCTGCCATTGCCTGTGGTAAATGGTTTGGGAAATGTCGTTCAACCTGTCCAGCATTTGGTTATGCGTTGCGACATGCTGGGCATATCCCGGATAGCGATGGTCTTTCATCAAATGTTCTTCGGCTTCGAAGTGCTCGCGAATGTGCTGATAAAACAGTGCAAACAAATGCGTTAACGTTTCGCTAGTGTCGGCTTCAACAATTCTATTCGCCAGATCGAACAATTGCCTGTGCTGCGCATCCACCGTTGCGTGACCTATTTTGTAGTCATCTTGCCAGATAAACTCGCTCATATTCAGGCCTCGTTGTTGTTAAATTAAACGGTTAGTAAATTGTTTGATTTCTGATCTTTGTGGATTTTGAAATAAGCATTAATCGCTGCATCTTCCTCCACTATATGGTTTATCCAGTCGCGCATGAAGCCAGACACGTCAAGTTCCTGTAGTTTTTGCTGACTGATTCCATGACTAAACTCGACCAGCTTCTCCAGCATCAGATTATGCGTTTGCACATGATGTTGATATTCCGGATAGCCGTGTTGTTTCATAAAGGCTTCTTCAGCGTGAAAATGTTCCCTGACATGTTGATAAAGCAACATGATGTTTTCGGCTAGCGCTTGAGTATCTCTCGAGGCTACCAGTTGGTTGGCTAGACGGAATAATTCTCTGTGCTGCTGGTCAACCGTTTCGTGTCCGAGCAGATATTGATTTTCCCAAACGAATTCGTTCATGTTATTCCCGTAATCTTTTTCTGTTACTGCATCTTAAAAAAGCCAACTTCCCGCATGAGCGTTTGGCTTTGATCGTTTAATTCTTCAGCAGTTGCGGCCAATTGCTCTGAAGCTGCCGCGTTATGCTGAATCGCCGTATCCAATTGTCCTACCGCTTGACTGATTTGGCGGACGCCGGCCGCCTGTTCGTCGGAGGCCGTGGCTATTTCCTGTACAAGCGTAGCGGTTTTTTGAATGCTGGGTAGCATTTGGCTAAAGATACGGCCGGCGTTTTGGGCGATGTCCAGGCCTGTATTGGCTAGTTCGCCGATTTCGTTGGCGGTATCCTGGCTGCGGGTTGCCAACTTCCGAACCTCCGTCGCCACCACCGAGAAGCCGGCGCCGTGTTCGCCCGCTTTGGCGGCGACAATCGAAGCGTTTAAGGACAGCAAATTGGTTTGGTAGGCAATGGCTTCGATTAAGCCGATTTTTTCGGCGATTTTGTTCATCGCCTCTACGGTGTCTCTGATTGCTTGTTCACCGCTCTGCGCCGATTCGGCTGCGGTAAGCGCTATTTTTTCCGTGGTTTGCGCATTCTCATGGTTGTGTTCCACCGACCCGGTCAATTGTTCCAGTGCTGCGCTGGTTTGTTCGATACTGGCTGCTTGTTCGCAGCTGCTTTGACTGAGTGTTTGCGCGGCATTATTGACTTCATTGGAGGCTTGAGCGATTTGCTCCGAACAACTGCCGATAGTGCCAATCACATCGGCCAGACGTTTTTGCATGGTCAGCATCGCGGCGAAAATACCGACATGTTGCTCCGCTTGCGGCATGCCGCGCCGTTCCAGTTTGCCGGCAGCGATATTGACCGCAAGATTATTTACCTGCAACGGTTCGCCGCCCAACTGATTGGCTATATCCTTGCGCAGTATCCAAAATAACGAAAAAGATAAACCCGCCACCACAAATATAAACACGCCGTTCAACAACAAGCGGCGACTAGCATTGCTTTCAATCGCCTTAGACGAGTCTATGGTGTCCTTGGCAATATAGTTTTCCACATCTTTCAATAGATTGATCTTGCCGGTTTGCATCGCAAACCAGTGGGCCGGGTCTACCCCAAAACCGCCCTTATCGGCATGACCAAGAGCCTTGCTGCGCATCGCCGCGGTTTCGTCAATGAATTGTCCGCGCAGGGTTTGTTGTAAAAAATCCAGGTACTGTTGGGGGGCGACCGAGGCAAAAATATCCAGATAAGTATTCTGAAAAGCGATCAAGGTCACCAGCTTTTCATACATGCCCAGCCCAAAAGCATCCTTGGCGAAGGTGTTGGCCAATACCGCCCGCTCCACGCCCGCTTGTTCCTTGCCCTTCAGGAAATTGGCGTAGGCATCCAGCTTATGATTGATTTGCACATTGGTGCTCAACTGCGGCAATTGGGCAATGATCGCCAGATAGGCTGCATTTAGATTGGAATAGTAATTGATGGTGGTTTCGCCGCTGGCGCGCAAGGCGGTGACTGACTGGCGAGTCTCGTCGAGTTTGTCGATTTGCCGGTCCACCGCCGCCAAACCGGCCGTCAGATTGGTTGCGGCGGCTTTGGTATCGAATGTTTTCAGAAAAGCATTCAGTTGTTTGAGTTTGCCGTCGGTGGCTAAGCGTTGTTGCTCCAGTTCTGCCTTGAACTTCTGGCCGCCGCTGCCCAGATGCCCGACCGACAACCCGCGTTCTTTTTGTAATTCATGTACCAGATCGCTGGCGTACACGGAAAAGTCGGCTAAAGAGATAATCTTTCTCGCTGACTGCATCTCCACTATATGAGTGTAAACCACGAAGGAGGCCATCAACAGTAAGCCCGCTAAGGGTATCAGCGATAGGGCTGCTATTTTGTGGCTGAATTTAACGGTATGTAGGTCGAGCATGTCCACTCCCGGCGACTATTTTCTTAATAAAGCATAGTCCAGGGTACCTATACCTGCCACGCAATCTATGCAAGCAAACGGGCCGATTGCGTTCGAAAAAACTCGCTGAATCGACCCCCGTTCGCCTTTCTATATTTGAGATTTAGAACAAACCGCTGATCACGCCGTCGTCGCTAATATCGATACGTTCCGCCGCCGGTACTTTGGGCAAACCCGGCATCGTCATCATGTCGCCGGCAATTGCCACAATGAAACCAGCGCCGTTCGCGAGTCGCACTTCGTTGATTTCCACAACATGGTCGGATGGTGCACCCTTGGCGTTGGGATTGGTAGAAAACGACATTTGGGTTTTGGCCATGCAGACCGGGAAATGACCGTAGTTGGCTTGCAGCGCCTTTAGCTCCGCAACGATTTTCGGGCTGGCGCTGATTTTTGCCGCACCGTATAACTTGGTGGCGATAGCTTCAATTTTATTCCACAGCGGCAGTTCGCTGTCGTAGACGTAGCTAAAGCCGGGTTCGCGGTTGTCGACGATGTGCAATATCTCCTGAGCCAGCTGTTCCGCACCGGCACCGCCGTGCGCCCAATGTTTGGCGACTACGCATTTCACGCCCAGCGCTTCGCATTTCTTCTGTAGCAGGGCGATTTCGGCGTCGGTGTCGAAAGTAAAGTGATTGATACTGACAACGCAGGGCAGGCCGTAATGCTGCGTGATGTTATGCAGATGGCGTTCCAGATTGGCAAAACCTGTTTCCAGTGCGGCCAGGTTTTCCTGGTTCAAGTCGTCTTTGGCTACGCCGCCGTGGAATTTCAATGCACGCACAGTGGCGACCAATACCACTGCCGAGGGCTTTAAACCGGACATGCGGCACTTGATGTCCAGAAACTTTTCCGCACCCAAGTCGGCACCAAAGCCGGCTTCGGTCACCGCATAATCGGCCAGTTTCAAGGCGGTTTTGGTGGCGGTGACGGTGTTGCAGCCGTGGGCGATATTCGCAAACGGGCCGCCATGGATAATCGCCAAATTATTTTCCAGGGTTTGCACTAAATTCGGTTTGATCGCGTCTTTTAAAATAGCGGCCATCGCGCCGTGGGCTTTCAGGTCGCTGGCATAAACCGGCGTGACTTTATCGGATTTGTAGCCGATGACGATGCGGCCCAAACGCTCCTTCAAGTCGGCGCGGCTGGTAGCCAGACACAGGATCGCCATCACTTCCGACGCCACCACGATGTCGAAGCCATCTTCGCGCAAATAGCCGTTGGCCGGCCCGCCTTGGCCGATGGTGATTTTACGCAGCGCCCGGTCGTTCATGTCGATCACGCGCTTCCATTGGATGCGACGCGGGTCTATGTCCAGTTTGTTGCCGTGATTGATGTGGTTGTCGATCAGTGCGGACAACAGGTTATGGGCTACGCCGATGGCGTGGAAATCCCCGGTAAAATGTAAATTGATGTCTTCCATTGGCACGACTTGCGCATAGCCACCGCCGGCCGCGCCGCCTTTTACACCGAAGCAGGGGCCAAGCGATGGCTCGCGCAGGCAGATAATGGTTTTCTTGCCCAAGCGGTTTAAGGCATCGCCCAAACCTACTGTGGTGGTGGTTTTACCTTCGCCCGCCGGGGTGGGGCTGATCGCGGTGACTAAAATCAGTTTGCCGTCGGTTTTGTCGGTCAGGCTGTTGACATATTCCAGGGAAATCTTGGCTTTGTAATGACCGTAAGGGTCCAGATGTTCGGCGGGAATGCCGAATTTTTCGCCGGCCAAATCAATAATCGGGCGCATGCTTGCCTGTTGGGCAATTTCAATGTCAGACATGGTAGTTCCTAAAATACTCTGAGAAGCGTTGCAGTTTTGCAGAGCAGCCGGCGGCTGCGATGGGCGGATATTGTAGAGTTCAACGGCTTGGGCAGCCAGAAATTTAATGGAGAAAAGCCGGAAGCGCCCAATGAATAAGTGCGCTTCCGGCGTTTCGGCGATTAAGGTCGTCGCAGCGGACAACCTGTCGTCATAACAGGTGCGGCGGTTTAGTAAGTGATCACTTCGCTGCCTTTGCCTACCAACACCACATCCGCGGCACGGATCGCAAACAGACCGTTGGTGATCACGCCAGGGATATTGTTAATGGTCTTTTCTAATTCGACTGGATCCAGAATGCTCAAATTATGCACATCCAGAATCTCGCAAGCGTTGTCGGTGATATAGCTCGCACCGGTGTCCTTGTTCATGCGCAATTCGGGTTGGCCGCCCAATTTAGCCAATTGGCGGGCCACGAAGCTGCGAGATAAGGGCAATACTTCAACGGGTAATGGAAACTTGCCCATCACGTCCACGCATTTGCTTTCGTCGACGATGCAGACAAATTTTTTGCTGGCGCCAGCGATGATTTTCTCGCGAGTCAACGCGCCACCGCCGCCTTTCAGCATTTTTTTATGTGGGGTAACTTCATCCGCGCCGTCCACATAAATATCCAGATCGCCGGATTGATTCAGGTCGATGACGCGAATGCCGATAGATTGTAAATGTTCGGTGGTTTTAGCCGAGCTGGATACCGCGCCTTCGATGTCTCGTTTGAAATCGCAGTCGCCCAGCAGATTAATCAAATGTGTAACCGTGGAGCCGGTACCCATGCCAATGATGGGTACGTTTTTTAAATATTGCAGGGCAGCCTGAGCGACTTGTTTTTTTAATTCGTCTTGAGTCATGGTGATGGTCCTGATGGATTGCTCTTATAAATCTGACACGGCGTTTAACCCGTCATTGTGTGGGATAATACCCGATTGACGCTGATCTCTCAGCAGTTTTTACGCCGACAAGGCTCCAGGCAGCTTCGCCTACACAGCCCCAGGACCAACGCATGGACGGCAATTGCGCCAGCAGTTGCCGAGGACAAGAATGCAAAAATACATAGAAAAGATATTGCGGGCAAAAGTCTACGACGTTGCCGAGGAAACCCCGCTGGATTTTGCCGCTACGCTGTCGGAGAAAATCAACAATAAGGTCTATCTAAAACGCGAAGATTTGCAGCCGGTGTTCTCTTTTAAGCTGCGCGGCGCCTACAACAAAATCGCCTCTCTGACACCCGGGCAAACCGCTCACGGCGTCATCGCCGCGTCGGCCGGCAATCACGCCCAAGGTGTGGCCTTGGCGGCCAAAAAATTGGGGATCAAAGCCCTGATCGTGATGCCGAAAACCACGCCGGAAATCAAGATCAAGTCGGTCAAGGCGCGCGGTGCGAAAATCGTGCTGCACGGCGATTCTTATGACGATGCTTACGCGCATGCCATGGAATTGGTCGCCGAGAAAGGCATGACCTTCATCCATCCTTACGACGACCCGGAAGTGATAGCCGGGCAGGGTACGGTGGGGATGGAAATCCTGCGGCAGCATAACGGCGATATCCAAGCGATATTCGTGCCGGTCGGTGGCGGTGGACTGGTGGCCGGCATCGCCGCCTATGTCAAATTCGTGCGCCCGGATGTCAAGGTAATCGCAGTAGAACCGGATGACGCCGACTGTTTGAATCAAGCCCTAATAGCTGGCCAGCGCGTGATATTGGAACAAGTGGGATTGTTCGCCGACGGCGTGGCGGTGAAACAAATCGGCGAGGAACCGTTTCGCATCGCCCGGCAGTATGTCGATCAGGTGATTACCGTTAGCACCGACGAAATTTGCGCGGCGATCAAAGACATCTTCGACGATACCCGCTCGGTCGCCGAGCCGGCCGGCGCGTTGGCGGTGGCGGGATTGAAAAAGTACGCGGAACAGCAACACCTGCAACAACACACGCTGATAGCCATCGACAGCGGCGCCAATATCAATTTCGACCGCTTGCGCTACGTTGCCGAGCGCACGCTGGTCGGCGAACATCGGGAAATTCTATTGGCCGTAGAAATACCGGAGGTGCCGGGCAGCTTCTTGAGATTTTGTAAAATGATAGGCAAGCGCAGCATCACCGAGTTCAATTACCGCTATTTCGATGCGCGCATGGCGCAGGTGTTTGTCGGTATCAGCAGCAGCGGCGCGGAAAACGACCGGCAGCATCTGATCGAGCAGCTGGCCGAAGACGGTTTTCCAGTGACCGATATGACCGGCAACGAACTGGCCAAGGACCATATCCGTTACATGGTCGGCGGTCATGCGCCATTCGAGTTGAAGGAAAGCGTCTACAGCATCCAATTTCCCGAGCGCCCCGGCGCACTACTAAAATTTCTGCTGTCGCTGGGCAGTCAATGGAATATCAGCCTGTTCCATTACCGCAATCACGGCGCAGCCTTCGGCAAGGTGTTGATTGGCCTGCAGATCGACGGCGAGCAGCGCCGACGCTTTGAGCAATGCTTGTCGGTTTTGGGCCTGGCGTATCGGGATGAAACTGCAAACCCCGCCTACCGCCTGTTCGTTGGCGGTAGCGAATCTGCCGACATCGGCGGCTAACGTTCTCCGCTCCCGTTTAGCGTCCCAATCTTAGGGTCTATTTAAAAAATCTCCCCCAGCCCCTCTTTTTCAAAGAGGGGAGCATAACTCTGCATTTCCGAGCGATCAGAATTGCCGGAGGTTATTTCCCTCTAAATCCTTAAACCAACAAACCAAATGCTTAATGTCCTTAAGCGCTTCGGCAAATTATGGCGCCAAAATCCTTAACGCCCGGAATTATTGGCAAACAATTCGGGATTTACTCCTAACGACAACTGGGAATTAGCCAACATACAATGCGCGCCATTTTGTGCTACGGCGATTTGAATATAAAGATGCTTCTGTCAGACCCAATCAACCGTGGTTCCCGCCTGAATGCGGGTGTCCAAGGCCATGGAAAGCGTGCTTCGACTTATCCATGCGGTTTGGACGCGGCCAGGGACAGCTTGATCAACGGTTTATACAACGTGGCGGAAGCATCTTTATATTCAAGTTCTAAACAGCCTACTAATACGAAAACGGCAATCGTCTTGGGACTTAAGCGTCCGCGCGCGCCGAGATTTTCGATAAGTGCAAAACATGAATTATCAAGTTACTGAGGCTGTAATTGAAAATCGTCAAACCACTGCACATCAAGGTGTTATGCATGCTCATGCTGCTGTCGGCAGGCTTTAGCGTGCTTGCTGCCGCTAAGTCTTTCGAAATTCAGGAACTGGAGTTCAAAAACTCCCAGGTCTCGGACATCATCCGGGTACTGTCCGAGGATGCTAACGTCAATATCGTCGCCACGCCGGACGCCGGCAAAAAGAACGTCACTATTTTTCTGAAAAAAGTCTCCCTGGAAGACGCGATCCGCACCATTTGCCGGATCAGCGATCTTTGGTATCGGCGTGATGACGGTGATAGCGGCACCTTCAGGCTGATGACCAAGGAAGAATACGGCAAAGACCTGGTGATGGGCCAAGACGACAATGTCCGGGTATTTCAGTTGCGCAATCCCAATGTCATAGCGGTAGCCATGGCTATCGAAAGTCTTTACGGCAACCGGGTGCGGGTATCCTACGGTAATGCCATGATGTTGAGTGGTATGGGCGGAATGAATGGACGGGGCGGCAACAACCGCGGCGGCGGTTTCGGCAATAACCGGGGCATGGGTAATACCGGCTTCGGTGGTGGTATGGGCGGTGGCTTCGGTGGCGGATATGGCGGCGGTTTCGGTGGTGGATTTCAAGGCGGTTTTGGCGGTGGCAGCGCCGGCAATATGTATGGCGGCCGTAACAACCGCTTTTCTGGCGGCATGGGAAATCAAGGTGCTGCCGGTGGCCGCTACGGTAATTTGCAGCAAGGTTTCCGCGAAGAAGTGCCCAAGGATTTAAGCGTCGAACAACTCGCCGAACTCGGTGCCGACGGCAAACGCGTCGATCCCGGCGAACTGTCCGAGGTGTCCGGCATCAACAAAGTAATATTCGTCACCATCAACGCCGAGCATAATCAGTTGATCGTCAAGACCAGCGACAATGCAATTCTTAAATCCATTTCCAGTCTGGTCGAACAGCTCGACAAGCCGCAGAACCAGGTGATGCTGGAAATGAAGATTATCGATGTCAAGGTTGGCGAAGACTTTAGCTCCCTGTTCAACTTCGAGATCAAAAATACCAAGATTCAAGGCGACAGCCTCAACCCCTTGATCATGGGCGGTGCCGCAGCCATGACCGGTGGCGGCAGCTTTGTATACGAATTTCTCAGCGACAAAATTAAGGCCAATATCGAATTTCTGGAAAAAAACAACCGTGTCAACGTGGTCTCCAACCCCATGCTGGTGGCCTCCAATCATCGCCCGGCCAACCTGTTTGTCGGCGAAGAGCGGATCATGGTACGTGGTTATTCCATCGACAATATCGATAACCTCAACACCACCCGCACCATTACCACCCCGGAAACCGAGCTGGAAGAAATCGGCACCACGTTGGAAGTCACCCCGCACATCAACGCCGACGGCACCATCCACATCCAGCTCAGACAGGAAAACTCCACCCTTAACGAAGGCGCGGCTTCCATTCCGGTGACCAATAACACCAGCGGCGAAGTCGTGGACTTGCCGGTGGACACCATCACCACCGCCCGCATGGAAGGCGAAATTTTCGCTAGACACGGCTACACCGTCGCGGTGGGTGGCTTGATTCGCGACAGCTTTTCCCGCAACCGACGCAAGGTACCCTACCTTGCCGACATCCCGGTGCTCGGCAACGTGTTTAGACAGACCGTCGATGCCGACAGCAAATCGGAAATGGTGCTGTTGATCACCCCCTACGTGCTGAACCAGGGCAACGATCACCACGAAGAATACGATCCCACCGACAAATACCACCGCTACGCGCCGGATACCGCCATGCAAGCCAAGCCGGTGCCCAAGCCGGAAAATCCCGACGAACCGGTGTGCGGCGAGTTTTGCGCGCCGCCGCGCCTAAGGGAGTCGGATCAATGAGCCGCAGATATGTCAGATGTGTTTTGGGCCTCTTCCTGTTGGCTTGCAACGCCTGCCAGCCCAACCACATGGGCCTGGATGCGCCAGCCGATATTGCTACCGAAAACTGCTATGCCTACCGTTACGGCGATAAGTTACGCAAGATCAATTTCGCTCAAGCCTTCGATTGGTGCCATCGCGCCGCCGACTCGGGCGACGCCAACAGCCAAGCCTTATTGGGCGAACTGTATTACCTGGGGCTGGGCGGCCCGCAAGACCTGACACTGGCGGCGCGCTGGTTCGAAGCCGCCGCCCGCCAAGG
>NZ_JANIBL010000037.1 GCF_024505055.1 Methylomonas rosea | reverse complement strand
AATAATTTAATTATATTTTTTTTAGTAAAAAATCGTATGTGGGTATTGTCTAGAAGTCCATATTTTTGATAATCAAATCTCCCGTGAGCAAGTTCCCAGCATATTGCTGAGTGACTAATGTTAGGTATGGATGCAATTACAACACCATTCTCATTAAGAAAAGGAAGTATTTTTTTTAAAGTTGCCAGAGGATCTATCAGGTGCTCTAATACATCAACGAATAGAATGGCATCGAAGTTTTCGTTTTTTAGTGCTAGTGATAAATCAATTTCCTCGATACTTCCAATTATAACGTCTTCGCAATATGGCTTAGCATCTGCTGCAGCTGACGGATCTATTTCGAGCCCTGTAACTCTGCAGCCCAAATTTTCTTTTAAGATTTTAGACTGAATACCGCTAGCACAACCAATTTCAAGTACCTTTGAATTATTTTTTATCCATTTAATAACTTTTTTAGCTGGGTGGTTTTCGTTATCTGGAATTTCATATATATACTTTTTAGAGGTCACTTTTTTCTCTCAATGTAATATGTTGACTAGGCTGCTGCGTATGTCCATGTGCCGGGAAGAGGTACTAATCCCTCATTCCAAGTTTTGTCCGCTAGGTTTTCAGATATTACTTGAAAATGTAGCAGGTTTTCTGCATAAAAAATAGTTCTACTGGCTGATCCTTCAGCGACTCCCGCTCTGATGGAGTACACTCCAGGCATAAATGGAAATGATTCAATCTCAAAGTTAAATTCATATATACCAATATCAAGTTTTTCTATTTTTAGTTGATTTATGCTTTGCTGAGTGGCAAGATAAATAAAGTCAGTGGTGTGAATGCCCACTCCAAACATAGGATGTCGAACTAGATTTTTAACTTCATAAACTAATTTAATGGTAACGGCTTGAGTATGTTTTAATTCTGTAATTGAGTTGCCGGAAGAGTTGATGATTTTAATATCTTTTAGATGTATCTCTCCTGTTGCCCATTCGTTGTTATTTGCCAAGCTTAGTGTTGTAGAACTGTCAATGCTTATTTTTTTATCATTTGCCTGATAAAATTTTGCGCATAAGCTGTTTGCGTCACCGTCACCTATAACTGAGCCTTTACTTAATAATATAACTCTATTACATAACCGTTCAATTTGGCGTATGTTGTGACTAACGAGAAGAACAGTTTTACCTTGGCGCCTAATAAGATCTTCCATTCGATCAAAACATTTCCTTTGAAAAGCTAAATCCCCAACAGCCAATACTTCATCAATAATTAATATATCTGCTTCCATGCTAGTGGCAATGGAAAAACCCAGCTTTACCGTCATCCCGGAGCTATAGCGCTTAACCGGTGTATCGATAAACTGTTCCAATTCGGAAAAATCGATAATTTCATCCAATTTCTGTTGTATGACTTTTTTAGGTATACCCAGGATCGCGCCGTTTAGATAAATATTTTCACGTCCCGTCAGTTCCGGATTGACGCCGGCCCCTACTTCGATCAGCGGTGCTACACTGCCACGCACAATGACTTCACCTTTGGTGGGATTGCTGATATTGGCCAAGTGCTTGAGCAGAGTGCTTTTGCCTGCGCCGTTGTGGCCGATAATGCCAACGACTTCTCCTTCGTCGATATGAAAATTGACGTCGTCAAGTGCTTTGAAAAGTTCACGTTCGTGAACCGGTTGAAAGGCCAGTCTCCTTAAGGTGTTTAAAGCCGTTTCCTTCAAACTGGTGAGGTGGCCGAGCTGGTATTCCTTGGTGAGATGGTTGACTTCTATGATGGCCATATATATTAACTGAGATGTGATTTCGAAAATTTTTGCTGAAGACTATATGACATCGGCGAACCAACTCTCCGCACGTTTAAAAAACCAGTAGCTGAACGGTAGTATCGTCAGAATCAAAATCAGCCCGGGATAAATCACATCGAAATCGGGTTGGGTGGCCCTAATTAAGGCACTTTGAAACCCGTCTATAATCCCTACTAATGGGTTAAGGGTGTATAGAAAATAAAGGTCATTTGACCATGCGCCTGCAGCCTGTTCGATAACTAATTTCTGTTGTACCAAGCTTAGCGGGTAGATGACTGGAGAGCCGTACATTAATAAAGACAACGCTATGGGTATCGCTTGCCCGATGTCTCGGTAGTAAACATTCATGGCTGCACCAAAAAAACTAATTGTTAACGCAACTATCATGGTGTAAAGCACGAAAGCAGGTATCCACACAGCCTGAACTGTTGGCATAACTTGGTAATAAATCATCATCCCCGCCAAAATCGCAAAGCTGATAAGTAACTCCACCAATTTGGTCACCATTGCCGTTAATGGAAATACTTCGCGAGGGAAATAGATTTTCTTAATTAAACTTGCATTGGATGTTACGCTGTTAACACCCTCTGACACCGATTCTTGAAAGAACACCCACGGTATCAGTGCTGCAAAAGTAATAAGCGGATAGGGTAAGCCACCTGTTTCTATGCCGACGAAGCTTTTGACCAAGGTAAATACCAGCATCAGCATGATCGGTTTTAACACCGCCCACAAGATACCTAGGTAAGCTTGTTTGTAACGGATTACAATATTTTTCCAGGTAAGCGCGGCAATTAATTCGCGGTATTTGTAGAGATTTATAAATATATTATGCATATTCCGGATTGAAAATTTATTTTTTGGCTTTCAACTTCTGAATTTTTTCAAGTTTTTTTAATAGTGACTTTTTTTGCGGATTTTGTGTAAGTCCGTCATTAATCGCGTCTTCAGCTTCATCGTATTTGTTTTGTTTTATATAAGTATTTGCCAGCCCAATGTAGGCCGGAACGAATTTGCTGTTTACCTTAATAGCTTTTTGATAGCTGGAGATTGCATCGGAATATTTTCCAATTGCTAAAAAAACATCCCCTCGCTCTTTAGTCAAGAAAGGATAGAGTGCGTAAGATGTGTTATCTCTTTTTAAAGCATAATCGATGTGTTGTATCATGCTCGCCAAGCAGTCATTCTTTTCTGTTCCAGAATAACTATAACAAATAAATTGCTTTGGTTTTGCTTCGCAATAGTGATTAACAAATACGTAGTCGTCACCGTACTCTTTTCGCCAGTCTTTATTCTGGTAAGGCGGTAGTTTGGGTATGCCAACAAAACCTTGGCAAAAGGGAGGTACAAGAGTTGCCGCCAGCATCGGATCAAACGGTTTGGCAAGGGCGTCTTGCCATCGTTCTTTTGCGAAGGATGAATCCATTGCTAAGACTAATGTGAGAGTTAGTATAAACTTAATGTGGCTCATTATATTAAGTGATGATTAAAATAATTTTTACCATAAAATATGGCTCTCGAGTTGCATATTATTCTATTTCGCAAATACCAATAAGGTCCTTGAAGTTAATTTCAAAGTATATTGGATTGTGGTTTTATTAGTTTGTTTGGCGCTTATCAGTCCATAGGTTTTCATAAAGGGCTTGTATTTTATTGGTGTGCGTCTCAACCGAAAAATTCTGCAACGCTATTACCCTGGCGGTGGCGCCAAGCTTTTTTCTCATTTCGGGTGACTCATAAAAAGTGAGTATTGCCTCGGCTAGTGAGTTGGCGTTACCGGGGCTGAACAATAGTCCTGATTCTCCTGCACTGATCATCTCGGCAGCTCCGCCATGAGATGGGCCGATTAAAGGCCGCCCCATCGCCATCGATTCAATTACAACGGTACCTAACGGCTCCGGACTTGTCGAAGCAGAGACCACAATATCCAGGCCATTATAAACGGTTTCCATGTTGGAAATATGGCCTGTAAATATTACTATCTCAGTCAAATTTTCTTCTATTACCCGTTTCTTCAAATCAGTTTCGTAATTAACGTAATCGTTTGGCGTTCCGCCAATTATTAACATCTTCAGGTTTGGAATTTTGCCGATTAATTTTGAGGCTGCGGTCAAAAATATTTCCTGTCCTTTCCAGGGAATGAGCAATCCTACTAAACCTATAACGAAAGCGTTTTGCGGGATGTTGTATTGCTGTCTAAATGCATTTCCGTTGATGTTGATGTCCAGGTTTTCTAGTGCAATGCCATCGTAAACAACACTGATTTTTTGCTGAGGAACGTCCAGATTTTTTTGCATCGCTTCAGCAACCCAATTGGATACGGAAACGAAATGGTCGGGTAGGGCGTAGGTCCATCGGCCTATTCTGGAATCAACCGGATCTCCGCGGACATGGCATATGCTTGGAATTCTTAGAATTTTTGCGACCAAAAGCGCTGCTCGATTGCAAACTGGTTCATTGTTAGCGTGGATCAAATCAGCATCGAAACGCCACGCAGTCCAGAGTAGCTGAACGAAAAAAGGTACAAAATTAAAAATGTCGTCTGCCCTTGCGAGTAGTTGATTTACGAAAAAGCTCAGCGGGGTTAGGTTTTTTAGCCATTGAATAGACGCTGCTTTCGTTTTTAACGACACAATGTCGATGTGCCGGTCCGGTATATGTTTCCACAGCGATTCGTGAGCTATTTCTTGGTATTGCGGGCCGGTTCGGCCTGTGACCACCATAGGCAAAAAGCGGCTGCGATCAATATTTCTGACTAGGTGCCGCAAGCATATTATTGCTCCACCGTAACCGATACCATTTTCCACAAAAATTATTTTTTTTATTTTACTGTTGTTAGTCATGCGAATCAGGTTCGTGAAGTTTATAGGGAAACATTTTAAGAATGCTCTCTAAATCATAAGGACTTTGCTAATTGTTGCTTAATTGCTCTAATGGTCGAGATCAAAGTCTTGGGTAAGAAACTACTTAAAAAAAACACCAAGCTGTTTAGTGAGAATTGCTGATTTAGGCTGGCGGCAAAAGCTTGTGCGGCTTCACGGCGTTTGCCAAAATTAAAATGCCAATATCCCAAAGTCCAATATGCTTCGGCAACCAATTGATCGGGGTTTACGCTTTGTTTTACCAATTGTTGTTTTGCGTAGCAGCGAATGGAATCCATGACTTTGACCAGATCGATCAAGATTCGCTCGTTTGCTTGAGTAGCATTATTGCCGTGTTGCCGGCGCAACATCAAAACATCCGGAAGGCAGGCGATAGGATGAAACGCGGCAATTTTTGCCCACAGTTCCAAATCCTCGCCGAAACGAATCTCGGCATTGAACATGCCTGCTTCAAGCAGAGATTGGCGTTTCACCAAAACCGTACCGGTGGGAATGAAGTTCTTCTTAACCAGCGCTGCAAGGGCGTTGGGAATTGGTTTCCCAGCCAGATGTTGGAAATTTTCCAGCATTTGATGTTTGGCTAATACCGACTGGGTTATTAGTTGGTCGTCATTGTCGATTTCGGTCATGTCTCCGGCAATCAGGTGGAGTTCCGGGTTAGCTTGCAGGGTCTGTATTTGCTTGGCGATTTTGTCCGTTGTCCATTGATCGTCCGCATCCAGAAATGCAATCCAGTCGCCATTTGCCAACTCTATGCCTTTATTCCGCGCGGCGGACGGGCCTTGATTGCTTTGCCTGTGATAAATGATGGTACTGGAAATCTCCTTGACGACTTGTTCGGTGTCGTCGGTCGAACCATCGTCCACCACTATAATTTCATCTACTTTACTGGTTTGCGCCTGAATGCTGTTGATTGCGGCGCGAATGAATTTCGCACTGTTATACGCTGGAATGACGGCGCTGATTTTCATATTTGGCTGCGTAAAGTTTTCGACACTTTCAATGTTTTTATACACTGGTTTTGCAAATCAGCCAGGCCGGAATAATCAAACCGGTACAGTAACCGATCAGCGCTAATTTTCTATGCCGATAGTATAGACGGTATAGAAAAGCGCCGGTTTTACGGTAGGTAGCGGCTAACTTAATTTTTGGCCATTGACGCTGGTTGAAGCGATTGACGATGTTGTCGGTTTTGTTTTGCAAACATTCGCCAAGTTCTGGGGACGCCAAGAAGCGAATGTTGGGCAATTTTTCCCTGATTTGCCGTAAAAGTTGATCGAGTCCGGCAATTGCCTGTTGGCATTCCTCTTGAGAGCGGGTGTAATTGTAGCGATGCGTGGAAATACTGACAGGCAGGGCTTGGCGATATGCAATTTCGGCTTCGGCAAATGCGCTAGCCGGGGTGTTTTTGCCGTCGACAGGCTCGTACATCACGTTGCGGACCAGATACAGTTGTGCAAAACGATTGGTATTTCCAACCCGAATCAGCGGTGGATCCTGAAAATAATGCCCTGTTTCATCGCGCCCGGTACAGCGGTATCCGGCAGTTTGAATGGCGATGATATTTTGCTGTTGCCAACTTTGTTCGATCTCATCGTTCCATAAATAGCAAGGGGCAACCGTGCTGAGGCTGGGATAGCCGAACATGCTGGTGAAGTAGTGCATAGCATCTGCGACCAATGACTTGGCATCTGCCGCGCTAATGGCTTGGGTGGGTAAGTTGCGTCCGTCAACATAATGACCTTGTAGCGGCGAATCGAGTTTTTCCCAATCCCACCAATCCCGAGTCGCACGCGCTATTGCGAGCCGGGGGTCTTGCTGCTGGCACAATTCGGCGAAAGCCTTGCCGTTTAAATGTTCCATGCCGTGCAGCTGCGGTACCAAAGTGTCTTGCTGTATGCCTTGTTGTAGAGCTTGAAAAATGGCTGGGAAGTCTTTGTCCAGCATCCGTCTGTGGTACTGGCCCGTGGCCTCGATCTTCGCGACATCCGGTACGGCTAAGACCATATCCGCAGTGAGTATCGCAGAGCGGTTCTCAGAGTCTTTGTGTTGAGCGAGCATGGAGAGCAGTTGCGTCAAGCGTTCCGCGTGAAAGTCGCCGCCAGGCCCCCAGTCGTCGCTTTCGATTAAAACCGGCGTATCGGCAAAATACGGTTCACGCCATGTGGCGATAAATAAGGATTTCTTCCATAGCCATAACCCCGCGAGGCACGCCAACCAGAAACCCAAAAAAAACAGAATTGCCATAGATTTTGTTTAATAATTAAAAAGCCTGAATATTGTGTCGACCAACGCAGTGAACTTTCATCGTAGCAGAGATTAGCGAACTAGCTGAAAACCACGCCGCAAACTTTAGACCTGGTCGATATATCAGTAGGCTTATGATAGCAGCGGTAAATAGCAATTCGCTAAAATTTGGAATGAGTCTAGGCTCAATAGCATCCAGACCACGCAGGTCTTCATACTCTCGTACCCGTACAAAACTCTAAGCAGCAGAGGAAATAGAATGTTAAAAGTGTTGGCACTACCTGATCACTGGCGTAAACCGTTAATGGGCGTCATGTTGGTCACACTGGTTTCGCTAGCGGTTTTTTTTGAGACTTGGCAGTCAATTGTTGCTATTTGGTCACGGTCGGAAACTTTCACGCATGGCTATTTAGTGGCTCCCGTTAGTCTTTGGTTGATTTGGTTGCGTCGGGATCACTATAGAGATTTACGGCCCGCTTTTAGTACATTAGGTTTGCTTTTTATTGTGGTCAGCGGATTTGGCTGGTTAATTGCCGATTTGGTGCATGTGGCGGTGATTCAGCAATGGGCCGTGGTCGGGATTTTAGTCGGTGGCTTTTGGGCCGCGCTTGGCACTCATGTCATCGTGCAAATGTTATTTCCGATGGTGTTTTTATTTTTGATGGTGCCATTCGGGGAAGCTTTTATTCCGCCGCTAATGGAATACACCGCCACCTTTGTCGTTACGCTGATACGGCTGACGGGAATGAGTGTTTACCGGGAAGGCTTATTTTTTACGCTAACATCGGGTAACTGGTCGGTAGTAGAAGGGTGCAGCGGTTTACGTTATTTGATTTCATCCCTAACCCTTGGTTCGGTATACGCGTATCTAAATTACAGCAGTTATAAGAAGCGCAGCATCTTCATCGCGCTCTCTTTCTTGGTCCCGATTCTGGCTAACGGATTGCGAGCCTATCTGATTGTGATGATAGGCCATTTCAGCGATATGAAACTCGCTGCCGGCGTTGATCATATCGTTTATGGCTGGGTGTTCTTTGGGATTGTCATGTTTGCGTTGTTTTATTTCGGCTCTTTTTGGCACGACAAGGACGCTGGTGGGCCGGCCTCATCTGCCATTGATTCGGCGAGCGACTCCACCCTTACTGATTCCGCAACGATTTACAAATATTATTGGCCGGCCCTAACGATATCTGCTTTATGCATTTTCATTTGGCCCGTTGCTTCGCAAGGCTTATCGGCGCTACAAGCCGCGCACGTAGAGGTGCCCGAGCGTTTTAGTCAGCCCGCTTTGCCTAATTGGCAGCCGGTTGTAGCGCCCGATTGGGGTTGGGAACCTAGTTTTAAGGGCGTGGTGGCGGATGCCAAAGTGTATTTAAGCGATGGTCAAACGATAGCCGGTATGTACTTTGCCAATTTCGGTGATGAAACCCAAGGCGGTGAATTGGTCAATTCGCAAAATTATCTGGTGCCGCAAAAACATCCGGTATGGCGGATACTGCATGATGACGTTATTGCCATGCAGTGGGCAGCCGATAAAAACGGCGATATTGAAGAAGCGGTACTAAGCAGTACGCATCGGAGTTTGTTGGTCGAGCGTTGGTATCGGGTTGGTGACAAAAATACTGCCAACGCCTATTTGGCTAAATGGTGGCAATTGCTGAAACGTTTGTCGGGTGACGCGTCCGCTGAGTTGCTTGTCGTGTTGTATGCCGAAACGCCGGATGGCGATTACGAGCTGGCCAGGCAAAAATTGAAACAACTCGCGGTAGCTTGTTGCAATTAAAAGCTTGGGCCGACGTTATTATGGCAATTTGATGAAAACGTAGGTGCACATTTTGGGCTTAAATCGTGTAAACCAAGGCTTGACCCCAGCAGTCGTCTAAATGTTAGACTAGCTCAACCCATTTTCATTCAGCCCGTAAGGAAAACGACATTATGATCCCGGTAATTTTATCAGGTGGTTCAGGAACACGGCTATGGCCATTGTCTCGTGGTCAGTATCCCAAGCAATTTTTACCCTTGGTGTCCGGCAACACCATGCTTCAGGAAACCATTTTGAGGCTTGATGGCGTTGCCGGCTTACAAGCGCCGATTGCGGTTTGCAATGAAGATCATCGGTTTATGCTCGCAGAGCAAATGCGGGAAATCGGGATCAAACCTGCCGCTATTATTTTGGAGCCGGTCGGCAAAAATACCGCCCCTGCCGTGGCGATGGCCGCATTGAGTGCACGCTCGGAAGACGATGTATTGTTGATTTTGCCAGCTGATCATGTAGTCGGCAATCGCGCTGCTTTCCATCGTGCGGTGGTCCAAGCCGAACTGCTGGCGAAACAGGATCTATTGGTGACGTTTGGAATCGTTGCGACCGAGCCGGAAACCGGCTACGGCTACATCAAACGCGGCGATACCCGTTATGGCGAGGCTTATAAAGTTGCCGCGTTTGTGGAAAAGCCCGATTTGCAAACCGCGCAACGCTATCTGGAAAGTGGCGAATATTTCTGGAACAGCGGCATGTTCGCTTTTAAAGCCGGTTGTTTTTTGCGTGAGTTGGAAAAATATAATCCGGAAATGCTGGAGGTTTGCAGGGAAGCCTTGCGGGCGGCAAAACCGGATCTGGATTTTGTGCGATTGGATAAGCAGATTTTTTCGACTTGCCCGTCCGACTCCATCGATTACGCAGTGATGGAAAAAACCGACCGGGCGGTGGTGATCCCGTTGGATGCGGAATGGAACGATGTCGGTTCCTGGTCCGCACTTTGGGATGTAACCGAGAAAGACGCTGCCGGCAATGCCATCAAAGGTGATGTGTTAACGGTGGATACTTGTAACTCCTATATTCACTCGGCTAACAAATTGGTGGCGGTGATCGGTGTAGAGAATTTGGTGGTGGTCGAAACCGACGATGCGGTAATGATTGCGGCTAAAGATAGGGTGCAAGACGTCAAGGAAGTGGTCGATCAACTGAAAAAATTGAAACGTAGCGAGGCCAGTGTGCATCGTAAAGTGTACAGGCCATGGGGGCATTACGATTTGGTCGATGCCGGTGAGCGCCATCAAACCAAGCGTATCGTGGTGAAGCCCGGTGCAAAATTATCGGTCCAAAAGCATCATCACCGCGCCGAGCATTGGGTTGTCGTCAAAGGCACGGCTTGGGTCGATAAAAATGGTGAGAAAATTTTGGTCACCGAAAATGAATCGATTTATATTCCCTTGGGTGTTATTCACAGTCTGGAGAACCCAGGAGTGATTCCTTTGGAAATGGTGGAAGTCCAATCCGGCAGCTATCTCGGCGAAGACGATATCGTCCGTTACGAAGATCAATACGGCCGCATTTAATTCGGAATTGTTTGCTTATCGCCGCGTCTGTTTGCGCGGCGTGGTGACTTGCATATTGTGTAAATTATCTGTCAGCGACTACTTCAAGCAGATGGTTTGCATCAAGCCATCGTTTGATGTGTCATCAAAATTAAGTGCTTTTGTCTAAATTTACTGAAGTTCGCCGTTCAACGAAGAGCGGCGACGGATTTTTTGTCAGCGTTTTGGTTTAAAGTTAGCCGTTTTATACCCGCCGAATAAAAAATTTGGTGCTTGCTTTATTCCGGAGTTGCTCTTGTCGTTACAAACAATCAACGATTTGTTGAAAAAACATAAGCTTGTCGAAGGTATGCTGAACAATCAGCCCATGCCGCGCCGCAAGCTGATCACCGCTTTGGTACAAAAGCAGCACATGGTGGAGCTGCGTAGTCTGTTGGGGCGGCTGTCTGCTATCGAAATAGGTCAAATTCTGCATGCTCTGGACCTGGAGGATGCGAACTTGGTCTGGCAGCAGGTCGAGGAATCCAGGCAGGACGATGTGCTTTGGGAATTGTCGGATAGCTTGCGCGAGGATTTGGTCGGCGACCGAGAACCGCATTGCGGCGTGGGTCAGATGAGTGCATTCGAGTTGGTCGAAGGTCGCCTCGCCAAGGTGGCGATTACCTGCCGCCACGATTTGTACGCCATCAAGCCGATCTGGATCGATTTATTGGCGCCAAGCAAGGCGCAAAGGCTGCTTATCGGGCAACATTATGGCCTGGAGTTACCCGACCCACTGGATTTGACCGATCTGGAAGCCAGCGCCCGGTTCTACGTCGAGGATCAGCACGAGATTCATATCCATTCGGACTTTTTACTGGATCGCGAAGGTAAGTCACGCAGTGTGCCGGTCGCATTCATATTGCGCGGCGAGATGCTGTTTTCGGTACGTAGTGAAGAATTGCCCGTATTTCGTTTACAGCGTTTACGCGCACGCACGCAGCCGGGCTTTGTCTCGGATTGCAAGGATATGTTGCTGGATTTATACGGTGCCGAAGCCGAGTATTCCGCGGATGCACTGGAGAATATTTACGAACAGTTGGAAATTGTCAGCAAAAAAGTATTAAGCCAGGATATTAGCGACGAAGAAGCTGCGGATATTTTGACGGATATTGCCGAAGAGGAGGATTTGAATGGCCGAATCCGCCGAAATATGCTTGATACTCAGCGCGCCGTGTCGTTTCTGATTCGCCGCAAATTGCTGAATACCACGCAGCTGGAGGATGCGCAGCAAATTCTGCGGGATATAGAATCGCTTAATAGCCACACTGCGTTTTTGTTCGACAAGATCAACTTCCTGATGGATGCCACGGTCGGTTTTATCAATATCAACCAGAACAAAGTGATCAAAATTTTCTCGGTGGCTTCGGTGGCTATGTTGCCGCCCACCTTGATTGCCAGCATTTACGGTATGAATTTTGAGAATATGCCGGAATTGCAGTGGATGCTTGGCTATCCTTTTGCACTCGGATTGATGACTGTCTCGGTATTGTTGCCGTTTATTTTCTTTAAAAGGAAGGGTTGGTTGAGATGAGCGATTGGCAATAACTCTGGGCCATTTAAAGCCCAAATGCAGCCTGCGACAATATGCCACATTTGAATTTGAAATTTTCGCAACTATCATTAACCTAGCTTTTTCGTTCGGTTTGATAGTTAAAAGTTGCGTTATATTTCTTCCTATTGCTTCCAAGGCGGTTATTAAAAATAACCGCCTTTTTTTTGCCTAAAATAAATTTTGGTTAGCGTTTGGGATTGAATTTAATCAGCTTGATTGCGTTTTCATCGCGCTTAATTATTTCAATGATGTGCCCATGTAACTTGACGCTGGTGCCCGGTTCCGGAATGGTTTCCATATATTCGATTACCAGGCCATTCAAGGTTTTCGGACCTTCGGTGGGTAAATCCCAATGAGTGATGCGATTGAGTTCGCGGATGGTTACGCCGGCATCCACCAGGTAGCTACCGTCTTTTTGCATCTTTATATCGGGTTCTTCGGAGACCAATTCGCCGACAATCTCTTGCAATAAGTCGTCGAGCGTTACCAATCCTTGTACGTCGCCATATTCGTCTACCACCAGACCAATACGGAGTTTTTCGGCCTTAAAGATTTGCATTTGTTTATGAATCGAGGTGCTGGCCGGTATGAAGAAAGGCTTGGATAGGCTATTGGTGATATTGTGTTTGTCAAAATCAGGGTCACTGATTTGCGCCAAAATCGTACGTAAATGTAGAAAACCTATCACCCGGTCTATATTTTTTTTGTATACCGGTAGGCGAGTATGTGGGCTGTTTTGTAACTGCTTGATAATATCTTCAACCGATTCTTCCAGATCAATACCGACAATTTCGTTACGATGGGTCATGATGTCGGTAACGCTGGCAGATTCCAGGTCTAAAATACTCAACAGCATATTTTGATAGCGCGTCGGCAAATGATTGGCATCCGAAACGATACTTTTTAACTCGTCTTTATTGAGCGATTCGATAGCCGTATTACTCGTGCTTTTAATGCCGAACGGCCATAATAACAGGCTGGATATAGAGTTAATCATCCATACCAAGGGATAAAATATTTTTAATAATGGAATGTAAATCCAGGAGGACACTAGCGCCAGTAACTCAGGCTTGAGTGCGCCCAAGGTTTTTGGGGTCACTTCGGAAAATACCAGCATGCCGAAAGTCAGCAGGCCGATAGCCGGGGCTATAGCGTTGTCTCCGCTAACGCGGATGGCGATCAAAGTTGTTAAGGAGGATGCCAGGATATTGACAAAATTGTTGCCCAGCAGAATAAGGCCTAGCAAACGCTCCGGCCTTTTCAGGAGTTGATGGGCTTTAATGGCGCCCTTATTATTTTTTTTTACCAAATGCTGCAACCGATAACGGTTCAGCGTCATCAGGGCGGTTTCAGAACCGGAAAAAAAAGCTGAAATGATCAGTAGGGCTGCCAGTATACCGAACAGTATACTCAAGGATATGTCGTTCAAGGCAACAGGGCTCTTGGCTATTAAACATTGGGCTAGTTTCTATGTTGTGGAAAATTTGTCAAGCCGCAAAATTGGATTGCTGATTAGTCAATCGATGTAAACAACATGAACTAAACTATGCAATAGCTTGAAATGGGGCCATTTTGACAATAACCGGATTCGATGCTTAACTTAAAATCAGCAACACCCTTCCGCCTTAAAACAACGTAGTTTGCAGAGATTATACGCATGGCTTTGCCAGAAATTTTGCTCATTGATGACAACACCCACCGCAGTCAGCAAGTGGAAGGTATACTCCGGTTTCTGGAATATCGGGTGGAGACGGTTGCCAGTAGCGATTTCGAAGCGCTGCTCAGAGAGCACGGTGGTTTCGATGCGATATTTGTCGGCTGCGGCGGCGATAAGCAAGCCAGCTTGATCAAAACCGTCACCGAAAGCGTCGGCGATATACCGGTGGTTTTGCTGGTGGACGCGGGTGGGCCGCAAGTGGTTAGCGCCATTCAACAAATGGTCAGCAAAACCTTAGAGTGGCCGACTGTTTACCCGCAATTGATTCAATTACTCGACAGCTTGCCGCAGCCCGCTCAAGCAACTAAAAAATCGCTACCGGATAAGGGTCTGGCGGGTAAAAGCAAAGCCATTCAAAAAACCCGCGCCCAAATTGATCAAGTCGCCAAATCCGACGCCACGGTGTTGATATTGGGCGAATCCGGAACGGGTAAGGAAGTGGTGGCGCAAGCGCTACATCGTGCATCCTCGCGCAGAGACAGGCCGTTCGTGCCGGTCAATTGCGGCGCCATTCCAGGCGAACTGCTGGAAAGCGAATTATTCGGTCATGAGAAGGGCGCATTCACCGGCGCGTTGACTTCGCGGCAAGGTCGTTTCGAAATGGCGGAAGGCGGTACGCTGTTTTTGGATGAAATTGGCGATATGCCGATGCCGATGCAGGTTAAGTTGTTAAGAGTATTGCAGGAACGCACCTTCGAGCGGGTCGGTAGCAATAAAACCATCCATTGCGATGTGCGTATTATTGCTGCGACGCATCGTCACTTGGAACAGGAAATCGCTGAAAAGCGCTTTCGTGAAGATTTATTTTACCGTCTGAACGTGTTTCCGATCGAAGTGCCCGCCTTGCGGGAAAGAGCGGAAGACATTCCTTATTTAATCAACGATTTGGTTGCGCGCATGGAAGCCGCCAACAGGGGAACCGTCAGTTTATTGCCCCGCGCAATCGCCACCTTGATGCAGCACAGTTGGCCCGGTAACGTCCGAGAGCTGTCTAATTTGATCGAGCGTTTAGCTATCATTAGTCCGGATGCTAGTGTCGACGTCGGGGATTTACCTGAAAAATTCCAGGGCTATGAAGTGCCGGAAGGCGTGCAGATTTCCTTGCCGGAGCAAGACATTCACATCGTGCGGCCGGCCGAGCGCGAAGCGCTGGCGATGCCGACTCCTGGCGCGGTCGCGGCCGTACATTTACCAGAACAAGGTATCGATCTTAAGGAATATCTGACCGATCTCGAGAACGAATTGATACGCCAGGCTCTGGAAGAATGCAATGGCGTTGTTGCCCATGCGGCCAAGCTGCTGAATATGCGTAGAACCACTCTCGTGGAAAAGCTGCGCAAAACCGATGCGGCTTAGACCGCTTAATGGCTCCCAATGAATACAATCGATGCAGAATCGTCGTCAGCCGCTCTGATACCGGAAATTGTCGCCAATATTGCCGGCATCCGCGAATTGCGCCGCGATATACACGCCCACCCGGAGTTGTGCTTCGAAGAGGTTCGTACCGAGGAGTTGGTGGCGGCAAAATTGACCGAATGGGGGATCCCGCTTCATCGTGGTTTGGGTAAAACCGGTGTAGTCGGGATTATCAAAGCAGGGAGTTCCGGTAATGCTATCGGCTTGCGTGCCGATATGGACGCCTTACCTATGCACGAGACCAACAACTTTGCGCATGCCTCACGGCACCCAGGCAAAATGCACGGCTGCGGGCATGACGGTCATACGGCTATGCTGTTGGCTGCGGCGCAATATCTTGCAACCCAGCGGCATTTTGATGGTACCGCCTATCTGATATTTCAACCCGCAGAAGAGGGTGGTGGCGGCGCCGATGAGATGATCAAGGACGGCCTGTTCGAATTGTTTCCGATGCAAGCGGTTTACGGCATGCATAATTGGCCTGAATTGCCGGCCGGACAATTTGCCGTCAGTCCCGGACCGGTGATGGCATCCTTGAATACCTTTCGCATCGTCGTCCGCGGCAAGGGCTGTCATGCGGCATTGCCGCATTTAGGATTGGACCCGGTACCGGTGGCGGCGCAAATGATTATGGCGTTTCAAACAATCTTGACTCGCAGCGCCAATCCCTTGGATAACGGTTTGATTTCGGTAACCATGGTGCACGCGGGCGAGGCAACCAATATCATCGCCGATACCTGCGAACTGGCGGGCACGGTACGCACATTCTCCACTCAACTGCTGGATTTGATCGAAACCCGCATGCGGGAGATAGCCCGGCATATTTGTCTGGCACACGGGATGGAATGTGATTTTGAATTTAAGCGTAGCTATCCGCCGACGGTTAATCACGGTCTGGCAGTCGAAACATCCCGTAGCGTAATGACCCGCATTGTCGGCGAGCGCCATGTTCTTGAGCAAAAAGCCACGATGGGTGCCGAGGATTTTGCGTTTATGCTGCAAAAATTACCCGGCAGCTACTGCTTCATCGGCAACGGCTCCGGCGATCATCGTAGTATTGGTCATGGCGCAGGCCCTTGTACCCTGCATAACACCAGTTACGATTTTAACGATGATATTTTGCCCTTGGGAGCGACGTATTGGGTGAGATTGGTGGAAGCGTGTCTGCCAGCTGAATAATAGGTTTCAAACGGCTTTTGCAGGACGTTATTCGGTGTCACACCGTGAAATACATTGGAGGCCCAGTTTAAGTGTGTGACACATGGCCGCTTAAAAAATAAATACCTTATCGACTCAGTTAAAACGCCTTTCGGCTGAGAAAATTGAGTAATAAAGCATCATACTGATGCAAATAGCACATAGACGGTACGGCATCGACCATAGCAATTTCATACCGCCCTGGAACTGCCATAGTTAACGATGCATATTCCGATACCAAACAGCTGGCGGCGCCGATGCGATTGGCTTTTTAGCCACGGCTGAGCCATTCAAACTTACCGCTCCCGCAAACTTTCTCCCACGTGTTCGATCAATGGGCTGAGGAAGTACTCGATCACTCGTCGTTGCCCGGTTTTGACTTCCACCGTCACCGCCATACCCGGTGTTAGGTTGACGGTTTTGTTTTCGACCGCCATGGTAGTGCGCGGCAGTTTGACTCGGGATGAGTAAATCAGGCCGCGCTTTTCGTTGTTGATGGCGTCACTGGAGACATGCGACACTTCGCCGTGCAGGGTGCCGTATTTGGTGTAAGGGAAGGTTTCGATTTTGATTTCGGCTTCCTGGCCTGGATTGACGAAGCCGATGTCCTTGTTTTCGACAAAGGCTTCGATTTCCATCGCTTGGTCGGCCGGGACCACGATCAGCAGCGGTTGCGCCGGGGTGACCACGCCGCCGACGGTGTGAATCGCCAGTTGCTGGACGATGCCGTCCACCGGTGCGGTTAGGGTCAGCAGTTGGCCGCGCTGGCGGGCCTTGATACCGGCCTGGGTGTAGGTTTCGATTTTCTGTTCGCTGTCGTGCAGCCTATCCAAAGCGGTTCGGCGGGCGGCGGCCAGCAGTTCGCTTTGTTGCTTGGCGGCTTCCTGAATCGCGGCGCCAAGTTCCTGTTGCTTTTCCCGCTGCGTCGCCAGTTCGCCTTCCTGCTCTATCCTGGCCTGTTCGCGTTCCAGGTAGTTGTGGCTGGAGACGAATTTTTTGGCTTGTAATTGTTGATAATCCTCAGCCAGTCGGCGGGCAATCGGTGCGGACTGCGCCAGTTTAGCCACAGTGGCCTGCACCGAACGCAAAGCCGCTTGACGGCTGGACTTGTCGGCTTCCAGGCGTTCCAGCTTACTGGTTAGTTCCTGCCATTCGCCATCCAACAGACGTTGTTCGTGTTGGACTTGTGCCGTAGGCATCGCGTCCGGCGCCTGGAGTTGCGGCTTTTGTTGTCTGCCGCTTTGCATGGCTGCCAGACTCTGTAAAAAGGCGCTGTCACGGGCCGCCGTCAGTTGGGCGGTGCGTAAATCGTTGGCAATACTAGCGGTATCGGCATCGGCAGCGGTCGCGTCCAGCTCGATCAGCACATCGCCGGCCTTGATCGCTTGGCCATCGTTGACGTGGATGGCTTTGACCGTGGCGGTTTCCAGTGGCTGGATGGTCTTGACCCTGTCGTTGGGGACAATCTTACCCTGGGCAGTGGCGACGATGTCGATCCGGCCGAAACAGGCCCACAGTACTGCCAACAGCGCAAAGCCGACCAACAGCCAGATCGCCACGCGGGGTGCCGGTGAGACGGGAGTTTCCTGTAAGGCCAGTGCAGCGGGCAGAAAGGCGCTTTCGTGCGCCAGACGAGGAACGCTGTCCAGTTCAGCGCGACGAGCCCAGACGTTTCGGAAGGCTTGTCGGTAGCGATGTAATAGATCCAGGCTTGCTTGAAGTTTCAACATCGTATTATCCCATCTGTAAGCGATTCAGCCGGCTGTAATGGCCCAACTCGTGGGTCAACAGTTCGCTATGGCTACCGGCTTCGACAATTTGGCCTCTATCCATCACCACGATGCGGTTGGCATCGCGTACCGCACTCAAGCGGTGGGCGATGATGATGACGGTACGACCCTGGCAGATGGCTTTCATATTGTTCTGGATGATGCGCTCGGATTCGTAGTCCAGCGCACTGGTGGCTTCGTCGAAGATCAAAATACGCGGATTGCTGATCAAGGCTCGGGCAATGGCGATACGTTGGCGTTGGCCGCCGGACAGGGTGGAGCCGTGTTCGCCGACCATGGTATCGTAGGCTTCCGGCAATTCCAGGATAAAATCGTGGGCGCCGGCCAGTTTGGCGGCGGCGATCACTTGCGGTAACGGTGCGCCGGGATCGGTCAAGGCGATGTTGTCGCGGATGCTGCGGTTGAACAACACGTTTTCCTGCAACACCACGCCGATCTGCCGGCGCAGGGACGAGACGTCGGCCAAGGCCAAATCCATGCCGTCCACCAACACCCGCCCACGTTCCGGTACGTACAGGCGTTGCAGCAATTTGGTCAAGGTACTCTTGCCGGAACCGGAACGGCCGACGATGCCGATAACTTCGCCGGCGGCGATGTCCAGACTGATGCCGCGCAGCACTTCCGAGCCGTCCGGGTTGTAGCGAAACACCACTTGGTCAAACTCGATTTTGCCCTGTATCGGCGGTAAGCTGCTCTTGTTCCCGGCCGCTTCGCCGCGGCTATTGAGAATATCGCCCAGCCGTTGCATGGAGATGCCGGTCTGCTGAAAGTCCGTCCATAGCTGCGATAGCCGCATCACCGGTTGCGCGACGTGGCCGGCCAGCATGTTGAAAGCAATCAACTGGCCGACGCTGAGTTCGCCGTCGATGACCAGGCGGGCGCCCAGCCACATCGTTGCAACAGTCACCAGTTTGCCGATCAAGGTCACACCGGCGTTGGCGAACAGGCCAACACTGGCGGTACGAAACCCGGCTGAGACGTAACCGGCCAGTTGCTTGTCCCAATGCCGTGTCAGTTGCGGCTCAACCGCCATGGCCTTGACGGTACCAATGCCGGAGATGGCTTCCACCAGAAAGGCCTGGTTCTCGGCGCCGCGATTGAATTTCTCGTGCAAGCGGCCGCGCAATAGCGGCGTGTATAACAGCGATAATAAGACGTAACAGGGCAAGGACACCAAGACGATCAAGGTCAGGTCCACGCTGTAATAGGCCATCACCGCCAGAAACACCACCGAGAACAACAAGTCCAACACCACCGTTACCGCATTGCCGGTCAGAAAGGCCCGAATGTTTTCCAATTCGCGCACCCGCGCCACTGAATCACCGACCCGGCGGGCTTCGAAGTAGGCCATCGGTAGATTCAACAGATGTCGAAACAGCCGGGCTCCCAGTTCGACATCGATGCGGCTGGTGGTGTGGGCAAACACATAGCCGCGCAAGCCGGTCAGCAACACTTCGAATAGGGTCACCACCAACAAGCCTATGGCGATCACGTCCAAGGTGGTAAAACCTCTATGCACCAATACCTTGTCCATCACCACCTGGAAGAACAACGGTGTGACCAAGGCAAACAGCTGCAAGACCAGACTGACCAGCAACACTTCCAGTAACAACTTGCGGTATTTGACGACGGCCGGGATAAACCAGGTGAAATCGAACTTGCCCAGTTCGGCAGCCAGCGAAGCCCGCGAGGTAAACAAGATCAGGGTACCGGACCAACGCTTAGCGAAAGCTTCTAACGGCATTTGTTCGGGGCGGGCAGCGGCCGGGTCGTGGATCAAGACTTGACCGTTATCGACGCGGGCCAGGACGAAAAACGTCCCATCAGATGAAACGGCCACCGCCGGCAGCGGTGTCTTATCCAGGCGGGCCAGTGAGGTCTTGACCCGCTTGGCCTGCAAACCCAACGTTTTGGCCGCCAGTAGAATATCGTCATCCCCAAATAGCTGACCACTGGGCCGAAACTGGTGAGCCAGCTGATCCGGATCGACAGCAACGCCGTGCAGACGGGCCAGCATCGCCAGGCAGGCCAAGCCGGTATCGAGGGGAGCGGCCGGAGCACCGCTAGGGGGAGAGATGGTTGTCATTGGATGTGCACTTTAGCTTGAAAGTAAAGAAAGAACAGTAAGTGGGATGTTGACGACCGGGGACGCTAGATAAAGGCTAAAGCAGAAATGAGTCAGACTGACTCATTTCTGCTCTTTACTGTTATCCAGCGCTTCACGCCTGTCGTTTAATGCCAATTCGCCGCAATCACCGGCGCCAGCGCGGTTTGGTAATCGGTCGGCAAGGTGGTTTGACCGGCGGCCGGCGGGGCAAACGCGGCCATCGCCGACACCAGGTTTTCCACCTGACTGTCCAGCAAGGTCAACGCACCGTCAGTAGTTTTGAACTGCTCGACGTGGTTGGCGGTGCCGGTATACCAGTCTTTCAACACTAGCTTATCCGAGGTACCGATGATATTGGCTTCCAGATTGTTACCGGAGTGGATGAACCACAACTGATCAGCGGTGATGCCGGACAGGAATTGGGCGATGTCGGTATTGCCGGCCGTGACATCGTTCTCCACGACCGTATCCGCAGCGTAGCCCCGACCCAGGACATAGGTATCGTTGCCGGTGCCGCCGGTCAGCGTATCCGCGCCTGCGCCGCCATCCAGGGTGTCGTTACCGGCCGCGCCGGATAGGCTGTTGACGGCGCTGTTACCCTTGAGCTCGTTGTTCAACGCGTTGCCTGTACCATTGATGGCTGTTGAGCCGGTCAAGGTCAGGTTTTCCAATTCGGCACCCAAGGTCCATGAGACGGAAGACTCGACCGTATCGATACCGCTATTGGCGTTTTCCACTATCACATCGCTACCGTTATCAACCACGTAGGTGTCGTTGCCGAGGCCTCCGGCTAATCGGTCGATGCCCAAACCGCCATCCAGCCGGTTGTCCGCCGCATTCCCCAGTAAGGTGTTGTCCAACGCGTTGCCGATGGCGTTGATGATGGTCGAACCGGTTAAGGTCAGATTTTCAACATTGGCGGCTTGACTCAGATCGTAGCTGATGCTGCTCTGCACAAGATCGATACCCGCATTTGCCGCTTCGATCACGCTGTCGCCAGCTTCGCCGACGATATAGATGTCGTTGCCTAAACCGCCGGCCATTGTATCCGCGCCGCTTCCGCCGTCCAATCGATCATTGCCGTCCAGGTTGAAACGTAGCGCGCCGTTCCACGGCATCACCCCTTGGCCGGCAATCAGATTTTTACCGTCTAAAGCCCCCGTACCCGCGCCGATATCGTAATAAACGCCGTCGGCGGTATTCGCGATACTCTGCCCGTTAACTGTGATGGTATTGATATACAAGTTGCGGTCCTGATGTGGCGAGGCTATCGCGGCATCGTTGCTAAAGGCGATATCGATAAGATGCGCGCCGATACCCAGTAAACCAGGATCAACGATGTAATCTTGATAAGCAGCGGTGTTGGTAACGCTGAAGGTGGTTTTCAACACACCGTCGATATACACGTCCATCCGGGCTCCGATGCCATCGTTCAACAAATTGGCCTTGGCGTTGATCACCAATTGGTTAACAAGCGTGGCCGGCACGGCATCGATGACATCGCCGCCGTATAGCACATCATTACCGGCCCCACCATTAACGCTGTCGTTACCGGCTTGACCTTTCAGGGTGTCGTCGCCGGCATCGCCATTCAGGGTGTTGTTGCCGACGTTGCCTTCCAGGATATTGTTCAGCATATTGCCGGTCGCATTAATTGCGGCAGTGCCGGTCAAGGAAAGATTTTCGACGTTGGCGGACAAGCTGTAACTCACCTCTGACAACACGGTATCGGTGCCTTCGCCGCTGTTTTCCACGACGACATCGCCGATGTTGTCGACCATATAGTAGTCATTGCCTTGACCTCCGACCATGCGATCAACCCCCAGATCACCGTCCAGCCAATTGCCAGCCATGCTGCCAAAGAGGGTATTGTTTAGTGCATTACCGGTGCCATCTAGCGCATCTGCTCCCACCAGCATAAGGTTTTCAACATTAGCGGCGTTTTTCAAGTCATAGTCTATGGTGCTCTGCACCATATCTATACCGCTGTCGATATGTTCATCGATTACATCGGCAACATCGTCAACGATGTATATATCGTTCCCGAATCCGCCTATCATGGTGTCCGCGCCTATGCCGCCATCCAGCCGGTCGTTGCCATCCAGATTGAAGCGCAAAGCACCGTTCCACGGCATTGTCACTTGACCGGCCAACAAGTTTTGACCGTCCAGCGCCGTGGTCCCAGCGCCAATGTCGTAATAAACGCCGGCGGCAGTGGTGGCAATGGCGACGCCATTCAGAACAATACCGCTCACAAACAGATTGCGGTCTTGCGCCGGCGTGCCCGCAATGGCGCTATCGTTGCTGAAAGCCACCTCGATCCGGTGTCCTTCGACACCCAGCAATGCCGGGTCTACCGTGTAGGCTTGATAGTTTTGGGTATTGGTGACACTAAAGCTGGTTTTAAGTAGGCCATCGATATACACATCCATCCGCGCACCGACTCCGTCGTTCAGTAAACTAGCCTTGGCATTGATGACTAACTGAGTGATCGGTGTGGCCATCGCACTGTCTTCTATATCACCACCGTAAAGCAGATCGTCACCGGCTCCACCATTTAATATATCGTCACCTAAACCACCGATCAGCTTATCGGTGCCTGATCCGCCATCCAGTTGATCGGATCCGACCAGACCGATTAATTCATCGGCCAGAGCCGTTCCCAACAGACTGTCGCTGCTCGTGGTCCCCGTGACTTTATTAATAGGATTTGCGGTTAACATAAAGCTATTGCTGATCGATGCGCCGAATCGATCAGTGGCAGTAACTTTAACGTTCCACCAATCGCTGGGTGAGTAAAGATCCGTAGCGCCGCTAAAAGGCGGTGTTCCGCTAAAGGTCAAGGTTTCCGGATCAAAATTCAACCACCCAGGCCAGCCATCATAGCTATAGCGCAAGCTGTCTCCGGCATCGAGATCGACAAATGCATTCTGTGGAATAGTGTAAGAAAAAGGCATATCTTCCGTAGCCACTTGATCGGCCAACGGGGTGTTAATGAGGGGGCTATGTTCAGGGGATGGTCCGGCTAGCGACAGCATTTGTGCCATTGTCATCTGACTACCATCGGCAAATTTGAAGTATTCAATGCCTATCTGCTCGGCGTCGTTTCTATCGGCGCGCGGTATGACAATTCTGACGGTAGAATTCGGTTGCCAGGTAATATCCAAGGTTTGATACCACTGAGTGCCGCCATCAACCGCCGAGATCAATGCCTCCTCGTTCCAAGCAAAATTGAAGTTAGATAGACTGACACCGTCACCGAACACAACAGTATCGTTATTTCCGCCATAATCTCCACCATAGTCACCGCCATAGCTTCCTCCATAACCGCCGCCATAACTTCCTCCATAATCACCGCCGTAACCGCCGCTACTGTATCCACCGTACCCCAAGTCATACAGCAAATCTGTCCCGACTTCATCCGCAAGAAAGTAATAGCTGTCATCACCAATCCCACCCTCCAGGCGGTCATCACCGGCTCCGCCGAACAGCCAATCGTCGCTGGCGTTGCCAATTAGCGTATCCGCGCCAAACCCACCATACAAATCGTCGGCCCCTGATAATCCTTGCAGCTCGTCAGCGCCCACCGTACCCACCACAATATTGTCACCTGGACGGCCCAGAGTAGGTCGAACCGGCACATTGGCAGACGCCAACATTTGCGTCATTCTCATGCGGCTGCCATCGGCAAACTCAAAATACTCGATGCCGGTTTGCTCCCAATCGTTGCTGACAACGGTGTCTCCGCCACTATTGAGAAATGGTGTGGGCATGACTATTCTGGCTACCGAGCCGGGTTGCCAGGTGACGTCCAAGGTTTGAAACATCCGGACGCGCGATTCGTTGTAACTACCGTAGGTATAGCCTGGCAATGCTTCGCTGCCCCAAGAGAAACTAAGATCGGCCAGTGTGATACCTTCACCGAACACTACGGTGTCATTTTCTACCGGGCCACCATAGCCCACGTCATACACCAGATCGGTGCCGGTGTCGCCTGCGAGAAAGTAGTAACGATCATCGCCGGTTTCACCGCGTAGCGTGTCGTCGCCTCTGCCGCCGACGATGGTATCTCTACCGAAACCACCGACAATCAAATCGTTACCCACACCACCATCCAAGAAAAGTTGGCTACTGAACGACTGATTGCCAATCGAAACACCATAACCATATACCCGAATGGTGTCATTGCCGGCCCCGCCTTGCACAATGCCTAAGTCGCCCGAATATCGAATGGTGTTATCACTATCGCCTGCCGTGACCTGGTCGATGATGATAGCCGAGTTCGCTACGGACATGGACAGCGTAGTCGGATAGTTACCCAGTTGGAAAAAGTTTTGCGCCTGAACATTGTCGGCACTGTAACCCGTACCGTCCGCGGGCGTCATCGACCGTACCGTGCCGGTATAGTGGGTCGTCGTGGTGGTGGCGGTATACAGCGGGGTTTCGGTAAACACATAAGGATTTTCCATACCGCTAACCCCTAGCGATAGAATAAGACTAACTAATTGCTCCGTAGTGTACAGATAGTGTCCGGTTGTCGAGGAGTAAACGCGTGAGCTTGAAGCCACTTCCGGCCCGCTCCAGTCGACGATTAAGTTCTTAACAATGGAAGCAGATGAACCGACTTCATAGGTAATATTGGCGCTGTCGCTTACATAAGGTATAAAATTGACGCCACCAATCGCCACTGCCGGCCGATTAAATGTGTAGCTAGCCTCATTCGACGGAACCCATCCGCCGTAACCGTTGGCCCGCGCATAACTGGTCACCGTTTGGCTAATGTCAAATTGAAAAGACATCTCTCCGGAGGTGGTTACGATACCTGCCGCTTTTTGCGCCTGAGTGACGCTATCTCGAACATCCGCGAGCCAATGGTCCTGCAACGCTTCCATCTCACTACGACTGGCCAGATAGGCTGCGTTGTTGGATAGCAGCTCGGCAACGCTAAGCGATGTACCTGACTGTGTTTTAACTTGCCAATCGTGATTTTGCGTATAAAAATCTTTCAAGATCATGCTGTCGCCGGCACCGCTGACGCTCAGTAATAAGTCGTCGCCGACGCGGGTACCGGCCAAACGCGATAAATCGTAATCGTTAAGTTCGATGATAGAGGTTTCGCCGGCCACTTCGAATATTTGATCTGCGCCGCTGTTCATGGCAAACACGTAGCTATCCGTACCCGTTTCGCCATACAGTTCGTCGTTGCCGCCGTTACCAGCCAACAGATCGTTGCCGTTGCCGCCTCGCAGAATGTCGCGAAACGCACTCCCGACCAAACTGTCATCGTCGGCACCGCCAAGCTGCGGCGCTAACGGCAGTGCCAGCAGACTATCGGCATTGACTTGCTGGCCATCGGCAAACACGAAATTTTCCACGCGCTGAGCGGGATCCGCATACCAGCCGACCACGGTGATGGCATCGGCCAGGCCGGCGACGCTGAGCGACAAATCTCCATTGGCCCGGTGGCTAAAGACCACGTCGCTTACCTCAATGCCGGGACCGAACACGACGCGGTCTTGCGAGCTTTGGCCGGCATTGGCGCCATCGGTTTCTTGAATGATGTCGTGGCCGTCGCCCAGTCGATAGTGGTAGTCGTCGGACCCCAAGCCGCCGAGCAATTGGTCGTTGTCGGCACCGCCCCACAGTGTGTCGTTGCCGGCATTGCCGGAAAGACTGTCGGCAGCGCGTCCGCCGAACAAAGTGTTATCGCTGTCATCGCCGGTTTGGGTGACGATATCGGTGCGAAAATTCAACACGAATTCCTCCGCACTCATTTGGCTGCCGTCGGCAAATTCGAAGCGGTATGTCGTCAGTCCTTGGGTGAGGGTGGCCAGTTCGACGCCGGCCACTTTCAAGGTCAGCGCGGCTTGGCCGGCAATAGTAACAACCGCAACATTTAACTGAGCCCGGTCGAGGTCGGTGCCGAAACGGATCAGATTTTGGCCTTGGCTATCGGTAATCAGATCGGGAGCGGCATTGGTATCCAGTTGATACACGTCGTTACCGGCACCACCCAGCAGCAAGTCCTGGCCCGCGCCGCCGATCAAGGTGTCGTCACCGTCGCCACCATACAGGATGTCGTTGCCGGCCCCACCGTTCAGGGTGTCATCGCCTGCGTAGCCATAGAGTTTGTCGGCACCCAAAGCGCCGCTGAGTGCGTCGTTGCCCGCACCGCCGTGGAGTGTGTCGTTGCCAGCACCGCCGTATAAGCGCCCGCCGTTGTCGTCCAGCCCCAGCGAAACGGCAGTGGTGAGGGTGTTGCCAATCATGGCCTCAAGATCAATGATCGCGTTATTTGCAAATTTTAAGTTGTAATGGGTACCGTAAAACACATTGGCCAGGTTCAGCACGTCGCCGTTATCCAGCTTGACGGCCAAGCTTGAGTTTCCGGTTTTGCTGAGGGCGCCTGTCGCAGCCAGCCCGTTTGCACCTAACAGTTCGATAGTGTCGCTGCCTTGGTTGTCAAAGATCACGTCCTCCGCAGTGAGATCCGAGTAAGTGTCGTCGCCTGCACCGCCATCGAAATAATCCACACCGGCGCCGCCGGTAAGCGTATCGTTGCCTGCGCCGCCGAGTAAAGTGTCGTTATCGGCACCGCCATCGAGTAAATCATCGCCACTGTCACCGATCAAGGTGTCGTCACCTTCTTCGCCGAATAATTGGTCATTGCCTTGATATTGGCTATCAATACCTTCGGCATCCCCTTGTAGATAGTCATTTCCCGAACCGCCATAAATCGTATCGGCACCGCCTTCGCCAAAAACGGTATCGTTACCGCCCTTGGCATCGATGAAGTCATTGCCGTGATAATAGGCGGTGTAGCCCACACGCATATCGTCGCCTTCGATGATGTCGTTAGTATTGCCACCCATAATGGTATCGCTGCCACCACCACCGCGAGCGAATTGTTGGATTTGCCCATCCCCCAAATCCAGGTAGTCGTCACCGTGTTGGTCCGGACTGGAGTTCAGGTCGCCGTCCAAGCCATCGTCGTCGGCACCGCCGTAGACCGTATCGTTACCGGCGCCGCCGTCGAGGGAGTCCATGCCGTTCTCGCCGTAAATGACGTCGTCACCGCGCCCGCCCATGACCCAGTCGCCGCCGTCGCCGCCGTAGACGATGTCGTCTCCGCCCAGACCGGTATCCAATAGACCGGTCACCGGACTCAATCCTGTGCCGATATTCCAAGTCGGCGAGGTTTCGTCGGCGGCCGGGTAGGTTTGGTCGGTGTTTTTGAACGTCCAGTCGTTGGTATTCGTTATGAAATCCGCATCGGCGAAGATAATGTCGTTACCGGCGCCGCCTTCCAGCCAGTCGCTGCCTTCGCCGCCCATCAAGGCATCGGAACGACCGCCGCCGATCGTCATATCGTCGCCGCTGCCGCCGCTGAGGAAGTCGCCCAGGCGGTCGGCCGGGACCGAGCCGAGAACGGATTCGGCGTTTTGTTCGTCGGCGTAGAGCACGTCGTTGCCTGTGCCGCCTTGCAGGATGTCGCGGCCGGCGCCACCGTCCAATACGTCGTTGCCCTTGCCGCCATCCAATAAATCGTTGCCGCTGCCGCCGTACAAAATATCGTTACCGCCCAGTGCCGCCGCCTGAACGACGGCCCCGTTGAGTTGCTGGCGGTGATGGGTCACTCCGTCTTCGTCCAGCTCGGCAATACTGGTCACGGACCAAGCGCCGCTCGCATTGGCGATACCGCCATCGCCGTAGAGCAAATCGTCGTCGCCGCCACCGAGCAAAATATCCGCGCCGTCCCCGCCGGCCAGGGCGTCTCGGCCATTGCTGCCGTAGAGTTGATCGCTACCTGCACCGCTGCTCAACAAGTCGCCACGTTGTCCGGTTCCCGTTGCGGATTGGCCTTGGTTGTATAGAGTTTGGAAGTCTTGTTGTTGATCAGCGTAGAGTTGATTGTCGCCGCCGCGATTGGCTAGCAGGATGTCGCTGCCGCCCAGGCCTTGCAGCAAGTCGTTGCCGGTGTCGTCGTACAAGGTATCTTCTCGGCCGGGATCGGCTTCTGCACCAACGATGACGTTACCCAGGGCATCGGTGCCAATCTGAATGCCAGCGGTGTTGGGGTCTTGGTCTAGGGGTTTGAGGTCGCCGGACAGCTTTAAACCATTTGGCGTAGTGGGTACTTGACCCGCGCCGAGACTAATGCCCAATTCGCCTTCGGCCCAGTTTTTGACGATTAAGGTATTACTTGCCGTGGCGATCAATAAGTCCTGGGTGCCATTGGCATGAACTACCAGGTTATAACCGATGTTGTGCTGGAGATCGTTCCACGTGTTACCGGCATGCAGCCATTGGCTGGCATCGATACCGGTCTGGCCCTTGGCCTGAATCCCATCCAGGGTAATTTTGCCTAGGCCATCGGTGTCCAGGACGGTGTCCATGCCATCGCCGGCGATGAAGGCGTAGATGTCGCTGCCAGTACCGCCTTCCAGGTAGTCGTTGCCCTTGCCGCCGGTGATTAGGTCGTCGCCCCCGCCGCCGTATAGCCTGTCAACGGCATCGCTACCGAAAAGTTGCTCTGCGTTCTTTGAACCGAAAACGATTTGATGATCGTCCGAGAATAAATTTAAGTCGTCAATGACAAGTTTTAGCGGCTCGCCATCGACAATCGAGGCATTGTCGGTATAAGTCCAATTACCTGAAAGTTGCAGGCTATCCCATGCATCGCTATAGGATTTATCCTTATAAAGTTTGAAAGCCTCACTCGCTAAATAGGCGCTAGGAATGAACGGATTGCTCGCTGTTACTAGAGTGACTGCGGATAGGAAATTGGCTGCAATCAAATCGTTGTAATCGTGTTTACCACCGTCGTATTTGAGTTTCCAATCCAGCATCGCGGCTCGGTCTCTAAGATACTGCTCGGTAAGCTCGCCGGTACCATTGGCCGGGTTATACAAATCCAGCTCGCCGTTTGCATTTGCCGATGCATAATCGAGGCCGGTCACGATGAAAGGATTGAGTTCGACCAATGCAAAACGGTAGGCCAAGCCTTCGGCATCGTTTTGAGACGCTTTGCTTATGATGCCGGAGGTATCCGCGTCGCTTAGCACGGTCAAAGCGAAACTCTTACCTGCCGCTGTCAGTAAGGTTATTTCTTGTCTAATGTCCGCCAATTTCTGATGCAGAGCATTGCGCGAAGCAATGTTTGCCCAGGAATTGCCGTCGGTGATGTTAACCGTGGCGCCGGTCGCGTCGTCGGTGTAACTAGCATTGCTCAACTTTGGGTCCTTACCGAGAATGGCTTTGGATAACTTATCGACCAAAATCTCCAAGGTGTCGCCTTCGGATTTGCCTTGCGTACCCAATAAAGTTTCGGTATTACGGTTGTTGGCCGATTGGATCAGGCTGTTCAATTGTTCCAGAGTGATATTGGAATCGAGCGCCGCGAAGGTATCCATCACCGTCAACGAATCAATCATCAACACCAGGCTGTGCGTATCGCCGAAATCGTTGACGTCCCACTTATCGGTCAAGGTCAAAAGTTTCAAATTCAAGTGGAAGTTATCGATCAAGTCGGCAGCGTGTTCGGGCGTGCCTCGCAACAAGGGTTGATCTTCGATCTGAACAATGGCTTGATCGGTGGTATGCCGATAACCGCTGACGGCCACGGCCGAAAATCCTGAGCCCGCCACTTCGGTCATTTTATCCGACAAGTTCGGATTGCCTTGTAACACATCCGTAAAAGGCACGGAGCCGCCCAGCGGCGCGCCGGTGGTCGCACCTTCCTGAGCCAATAGCATGGCAAAATGAAACCGCCAATCGCCCATCACGCCTAAAGGCGATTGGTTGGCTTGACCTGCGCTGCTGTGCAAGTCTGTAACCCGGTGCCATTCTTGTATGACATTGTCAGCGGCGGTAAGCGCTTTGGCGTACAAATCGGGCCTTAATCCGATTTTCTCGGCCAGCACGGCATTGTCAGGATGGCCGTCTTGCCACAGTTGATCGAAAGTCTGCATGACTTGGCTGAGACTGGCGCCATTGTTTAAGCCCCCTGTGCCGGCTGAGTTGAACAGATAGGCATGGTCGATTGTAATCGGCAAATTTCGTTCCTGGGCCAACATCGCAAAGGCGGTGGCCAAGTGGCCGCCCAAGGAATAGCCGGTGAGGGTGACATGCGCATCGGCAGGTAAATTCAAGCCTTCGAACCATTTCATCATGTCGCTGATCTGACCGAAGGCCCAGCCGTAATCGCTGATCGAATTATTGGTGCCGAAACTGTCGCGGATGTTGTCGTCGACGAATTCGGTGCTGCGGAAGGAGATGACGTATTCGTTGGCAGTATCCTTGCTTTGGAACAGCGTGCCGCTGAAGCCGGTGTCGGTGTTGGCTTGTTGGGCCAGGACATTCCAGTTGGTTTTGAAATCCTTGATTTCAGTTTCGGTGAGTATGCTGGTGTGTTTATTGCCTTCTTTCAACGCCTGATTAAGTTCGTCAGAACCTGGTAAATAGATATTTCCAAACTGATCGGTTAAAAATGCCTCTGCAACTACTTGCAGTTGCATATATTTCAAATACGTCGTTATTGGCGATGCGGTCATTGGCTTTCTCCTGATCTGGGATGTAATATTTTTAATATGAAATCATGCTTGGAATGTCCTACCACTCTTTGTGCAGGACACGACCAGCCTCGTTCTGTTTTTGCAAATGACCAAGGCTGCCGGTATGCGGCCGCGCTGCCGCCGCCGCGATCATGCAAATAACCGATGCGCTGGCCCAGCAATTCGCCGGTTTCAAGATCGATCACTTTCAAGGCACTGCCGGCGATCCACATCTTGCGTTCTTCAGGGGTTTCCAGATCGTCGTAGGTCACGCCATAACGCGGCGGGGGATTGCCGGCAGGTTCGCGGCTCAATACGAATTGGACTCGGACGCTGTCTATCCAATTAACCGGTTCCAGCATCTCTCGGGGGATGTATCCCCATTGATCAATCAGTTTGCTCCATTTATTCCAATCATTCGTATCGACTTTTTGCCAGCTGCCGGTATAGCGGTAGCGTTGGTGGTCTGCCGGATCGATGGCTTCGACGTAGCGGAATGCCGGTAATGGTTTGATGTTTTTGACATCTTCAATTGTCGACCGGTCGGAAATCGCTTTGTCCCGTAAAAATGATGCTATGTAGCCGTCGAAGCTCATATAGCCGGTCTCATGGCTGTTTTTATAGAGCCCACTTCTGTCGAAATCCCCCAAGCTTTCATAAGGACTCTTGGCATCGTTGCTGTACTGACTGATGCCGGAATTTTCATCGAACTCGAGCTTCATCAAAAACACACCGTCGACATCGTCAACCGTCCGGTAAATCTTCTCACCGGCGCCTTTACACAGTTCGTGATAACGCTCCAGCGCCTTAGCCATCGTGGTGCGTTTGGCGGCGCGCTGAGTTTCAATCAGTTGGTGTCTTTGGTAGTTTTGATAGAGCTTGTAAGCCACCGGCACCAGGAATATCAGCAACAACACGCCCATCGCCAGGTGTCGGAGCTTAGGGTTGGCGATATTGCGCCGGGCGGCCGAAACGCTTAACCACAGCACAACCAAAAAAGTAGCGACACCGCCTATCGCCACTGCCCAGACGATCAACCGCAGGGTCCCCGGGGCGATAAACAAATTTAAAAGTTCCCAACCCATATCTTAATCTCAGTAATTGGCAAGGCCGTAAGGCGAAAGAAGCAGCCGCACCGTATGGATGCTTTTGCCGTCGTATGCAATTTCATATTAATCTCGGTTATACCCGTCGACATCCAAAGCGTCACCACTTCCGAAAGAAGCAGAATATATCGTGCAAAGGCGGGTAAGAGTCTGGCAAGCACGCTCCCTGTTGATAACCGGTTCCATAAAATGTAGTTAGAGGCTTAAGTGGGTTGCGGTTGTGTTTTATCGGGCCAGCCCGTTGTTGCCGGTAACAATCCGCGTTAGCGCATTATCCAGGAAAGCTTTTTAGGCTACGCCTGTCCAAAAGTCCAATCAGCGGCCATTTATTTAAAATATCTTTGAGACAAGTCACGGTTTTTGGCCTAACGAACCACGCTTGTGTGATTGGCTTTGCTTTTTTGTTGGGCTTTTTCGGTTAGGCATTTCCGTCGTAACCCCAAACGTTAGGCATGTTGAATTCTAAGTAAGACGTTTCACCGACTCGAATCCCTCAGCACTGAACATTCAATTCGTTGAATATGTCCAGGATCGGAGCATGACTATCTAGGCTATAAAATCAGCAGCCAGTGAACTTGGGCTTGAAAAACATCCGGACAGCACTGGTTATTTTGGCAAGAAATTCAGAACTACGCGCACCTGCAGTTGAACTGCATATTGGCTTAGTGAGAGCCTATTGGGTTGACATTACATGCCAGCGTTTTTAAGGTATTGTCAATCAACTGAATGACACTGTCTATGGTGCCACTGGACGTGTAGCCGGCGTACTGTTGGGCAAACGCTTGTGCGGATTGCCGATAACGTGATTTTTTTAACAAGTCTTCCATTAGTCCGGCGAAATCTTGTTCCTGACGATTATTCCTGATCGATATGCCGGCACCTATGGCCTCGACGCGCAGGCTCATTAGGAATTGCTCTACATTTTGCGGAACGAGCAACAGCGGGATGCCGGCCAACAGACATTGGCTAACGGTACCAGTACCGCCGGTGGTCACGACACAGTCTGTCAATTTAAAAAGCTGTTCGGTTTGGACGGGTTGAGTGAGGATGCGCAAGTTAGGTTTGGCAAATGCCTGAATGTGAGCGGGTTTGGTCCCAGGCGCAACCACAACGATCTCCGCCGAGAGTTTTGATAGGGCTTTAAGCATGTTGTCAAAACCCGGCGTATCAGGCCGTAAATAGGCGAAGACATGCGGTTGATCGGTCAGGCGCCAGTCAACGGGCTGACCTGTGGTACCTGTAAATAAGGGGCCAAGGTAATTTTCGCCTTCACGTACGCCGTAATGGTCTAATTCTGCAAAGGTTGCCAATACTTTGCGAGAGCCTTGGAATACATCGGTGATGCGTTCGATAGCACCGCCCTTTAAAACGGTCGAAAGGGCATTAAGCCGTTCCAGGACGTATTGTTCAGCTCGTAACAGCCGTTCTGTCGGGATGGTTTCCCACGGACGAATAGAAGGCAATGGCAAACGGTCGGGCGGTATTTCAAAACCGGTGCCGATAGTGATGGCAGGCAAGCCGATCAGGCGGGCGGTCACCAGGGCAGTGGGGGCGTGGTCTACGACCATGAGATCGGCTTTGAACAGCTGGATTAAGCTGAGCCAGCCCTGCACCAAACCCAATAAAACCGCCGGGTCGGCATAGCCCGACGCAATCAGGATTTCGGCGTAATTGACCGGATGGGGCAGCCGCTTCTTGTCGACGTTAATGGGTGCCTGAGTGTAGGCGAATCTGTCTGGCGTGAGCAGTTGGGCAGCCAAGGCGGTGTCCCGGACTACAAAGAAGATTTGGTGTCCCTGTTGCCGCAGTTGCCGGGCTATCGGCAGTTGGCGGGTAATATGCCCTAGGTTACCGCCCAGTTCCCAAGCAAACAGGATACGACTCATGTCAGTTTTACCTTATCTATATCTTTGCAAGAAGCAATTCTTTGCGTTGAATAGTGGAGTCCCAGTGAGCTTTCGTAGATCAGGGCCTGTGAAACTCGTATTGCCCGGTTAAATCCATTTTTGGATTGTTACTTCTGTAATTGCGTAAGATTTTTTCGCCGTAAAATTGCCGCTAAGTCCTCGCTCTTAATAAAAGTCTAGACTTAGCAGTTTCAGCACGCAACTATATTGCCTTCTCAGAATATTCTTTGAAAATGCCGGTTCTGTGACAAGTCTGGCAGTTTTTGCGACAAAATTGCCATGTCAGCACACAGTTTCCAATGCACCGCTACCTGGGAAAAGTTGTTCCCTTGCAAGCGTTGACTCAGGAAAGGAATAAGCCTGGATTCCTTTTGTTGCAGAGATAGTGGGATTTTTCAGGTACTTGGACGGTTTCCCGTTTGTGTTAAGAGTATTGAAGCGTAATCGCTGAATGAATTGGCTTGGATCATGCTGCTTAGTTGTTGGGTTTAACCAGCAAATTAGGTGGGTGTCATGAAAACCTCAAGCAACGAAATCACACAACTCAGCAACACACGCACGCTGTTCGTTGAAACGCTGAGTCAGCAATTTATCGCACTAACCGGCTGCGGAGTTTATGTCTATCTCAACCCGGTTGATATTAACGGTTTATTCAATCAATACTTAAGCGATACGCTGTCGATTAATACTTTCGCCAGACAGTGTGTGAAAAACGTATTGGAATAACCCGGACATTTTGACCAAGAAAATCGGCTAGGGAAGCAGGGCATCGCATTGATTTCCTGCTTCCTGACGCTCAGTTCCGCGCAAAGGCGACTTGATAACCGCTGAGAAAATCGCAGCGTTCCAGGCTTTCAGCAATAGCAGGAATCGATATTTTATGATTACCGGTCGCAATAAAAACCAGATGCCACTCTTCGTGTTTATTGTTGCTGATTACCGTAATTGAGCCTTCAGCCAGGCGATACCCTAGTGCATTTGCCAAATCGTTAATGTCGGCCTGATTGGGCCGATAACCCGTTTGAAAACGTAAAATTACCGACACTGCATGACGGGAAGGCAATGCCGCTTCGATTTGTCCGCCCCATATCATGGTTGCCGACGCAATTAAAGCCAACACAATGGCCGCAAAATAAAACCCGGCGCCGCATAAAATACCGATGGCCGAAGACGCCCAAATCGACGCGGCGGTGGTCAGGCCGCTGATGTTCAGACCCTCCTTCATGATCACGCCGGCACCCAAGAAACCGATACCCGTCACGATGCCCTGAATGACACGAGTGGGATCGGCGGTAGCGGTGAGCGGCAATAAGCCGCCAAACCAGAACTGCGGGTAACCGACGATAACCGTTACCGCCGCAGAAGCCATGCACACCAGTCCATAGGTACGCATGCCGGCGGCCCGGCCGTGATAGGAGCGTTCATAGCCCACTACCATGCCCAAAAACAGCGCACCGACGATATTCATCAGAATCACGACGCTGGCTTCCAATTGGGCAATCGACCAAAACGAAATCAGCCTGTCCGGCGAGATTGGATTCATGTTTTACCGTCCGGTTTTGGGCGGATAAGCGCTACAGGCTTGGGCCTATTGCACCGTTTCCACGTCAACATTGATTTCGATAGGCTTTTGATAATAGATGCCCGATAGTTTCCGTTTGAATTCGTCGGTGATATCCCGAGCATCTTGGCGACTTTTCATCACGCGTGGGGTGAGCAGCACCACCAGTTCGGTTTTGTCCTTGTTACGCGTCGTACCGCCGAAGAGCGGCCCGATTAATGGAATCTCGTGCAGCAGCGGCACGCCGTCGCGCAAATAGTCGTTGTTTTCCTTGATCAAACCGCCCAGGACGATGGTTTCGCCGCTTTGTACCGCAACACTGCTTTCTATCTCTCTTTTTTGAATGGTGGGCGAGTCGATGGTGTCGCTGGTCGTGGTTTTGATAGCCTGATTCACGCTTTGCAATATGTCCATCAGCACCAGTCCCCCAGCATTAACCCTGGGTCTAACCGATAAATTGACACCGGTGTCGATCATTTGGATCGAGCTGGTCTGCACAATGCCGTTGTTAGTATTATTACTGCTTAAATTACTGGAAACCGAGGAGCGTATCGGCACCGAATCGCCAACTTTTATTGTGGCTTCCTGATTGTTCAATACCATCAAGGACGGTGACGATATGACGTTTACGTTATTGTTTTTAGCGCTGGCGTTCAACACGGCTTGAATATCCTTGGAGCCGCTGGAAAACGCATAGGAAAAACCGCCGGTGGTTAAGGCTTTTGCGGTTTCCTTGGTCAGATCGATCACATCCAAGCCTTGGCTGCCGCCGCCGTTTATCTGGTTGGTACCGCCATTATTGTGGCTGAAATACCATTGCAAACCGTATTTCAAGTCATCGTTTAACGTCACTTCCACTATCGTCGCATCGATCATTACTTGTAGTGGCAGCACATCCAGTTGTTTAAGTACGCGTTCGATTACCGCGTACTCCTGGGCGGTCGCCACAATAATCAGCGCGTTATTGCCTTCATCGGCGATGATTTTCACATTCGGCATGTCGTTGTTATTGCTGCCGCTAGAGCTGCTGCTTAAGCTGCCGCCGAGTGCGCCGCTACCGCTGCTGTTTTTGTCTTTGGTTCGGTCGCTAAGCGTTCTATCGCTCATCGAATCCTGCTGGCGATTTGCGCCGCCCGCACTGCTACTCGATGAACTGTCGGACTTTTTATTGGTGGCCGATAATGATTTGCGGCCGGAAGCGATAGAAGCCTTGCTGGATTTACCGGAACCGCCGCTACCGAAAATATTGCTTAAGGTATCGGCCAAATCCGTAGCGCTGACGTGTTGCGCCCGGTAGACATTCACGCCGCCGGCTGCCGCCGTGTTGATCCGGTCCAGCCGAAATACCCAGTTTTCAATATCCTTTAAATAATTGGCTTGATGGGTGACGGCTAATACCGCGTTAAGCCTTTCTATCTCGATAAACCGGAAAAAGCTGGCTTCGTCGTCTTTGGATTTTTTAGTGTTGAAGATTTGTTCCAGCTCTTCGATGATTTTGCCGGCGCTGACGTTAGCCGGGGTAAACAACGCAAAGGAACGGCCTTTCAATATGTCCACATCAAAGGTATTGACCACATCCAGCGCCCTGGAGATTTCCGCGCCGGAACCGGCGATCAAAATCAGATTGCGGTTTGGATCGACATGCAGCAACGATTTTTCCGGTAGCAGCGGTTTCAATATGTCCGCCAATTCCGAGGCCGCGACATTTTTTACCGGAATTACCCTGACTTGATAACCATTGGGCATTTTGGCGCCGGACAGAGAACTGATCGAGCTGCTGTACAAGGCTTCGTTGGACGGCTTGATTAAATACATGCCGCCTTGCTCGGTCAGTGCGGCATTATTCAAGCTCAGCAGCATATCCAGCGTTGGGATCAGTTCGTCCTTGCTTAACGGTTTGGAGGTTTGCAAGGTGACCTTGCCGACCACTTGCGGACTGATGGTGTAGTTCCGGCCCAGAATGTCGCTGAGTATCACTTTAGCCACTTCGCCCAGATCGGCGTCATCGAAGTTCAAACTGTATTCGCCCTTGCCGCTACTTTTGCCGCCGCTATGGTGGCTGGCTTGCGGGGCGATACTCGCTTCGCCGCTAGGGTACATTTCGACTTTGGTGATTCTATTTTCGGCGTTTTTATTGACATCGTTAGCCAGTTCCGGAATCAACAATGTGTCTTCTTGAGCCGGTTTGCTATCGGCAATAGCCAGTTTTTCATGCAATTGCGGGCCGATAAATTCGCAGCCGGTCATGGACAGCGCCAACGCCAACATTGGAGGAATGTTGATTTTTTTAGTTGTCATTGATGTTCTCGGGATTTTCATTGGGTACTGGTTCTATAGGTTTGGCAACGGCGTTGGGCTGCGGCAGTCTGGGTGGTACTGGCGGCTTGCCGGGCACGGGAGGCTTGACTTGCGCACGCGGCTTTCTCAACACGACCGATTTTTCCTGGCCGGCTTGCTGAAGCAGCACACGGTCGGCCTGTATTTGCTTCAACAGCCAACCGGATATGCTTTGTTCTGCGGTAATTTTTAAAAACTTTTTGGCTTCGTTGCGTTTTCTGAACAAGGCGGTCGGCTTGTTGTCTTTGTCGTAAACGCCGATTAATTCCCAATCGTCGATTTGTCCGGAATCTTGGGTTTGCAAGTTATCGGTTGGACTGGTTTCGGCGATAGGCTTTCGGCCTTCGACAAACAAAGGTCTATCGACAATATCGCTGTACGTTTCCGCAGAGCCGCTACTATCGGCGATATTGGGCAGTTGCTCGGCGGGGGAATCGGTTTGCGGGCGCGGCTCAAGCAGCATTTGCAATTGCTTTAAGGTAAATTGACTATAAGTCCATTCCGCCGCCAACAGCAGGCTAAGCGCGCCGCAACCCACTAATTGCAATCTGATCAGCTTTTGATTCATGAGGTTTTGGCTCGCATAAAACTGATTACTTCAAAACTGACATTCAACTGCGAACTGGGGTCCATTTTGTTAGTGCTGCGATTGCGCGCGCCGCGTACCGGCGAAATGTCCAATTGATCGACCAGCAACAAGGGCATATTGGTATCCAGGCTGTGCAATACCGCGCGCAATGCTTCGATGCTGCCGCTCATCCGCACTTTGACGGCGATGCGGACAAAATCCTCTTCGGCCTTACCCGGTAAACCTTGCGTGCTGGTCAGTTGGCCGCCGGCTTCCGTTACCGCGGTTTTGACGATGTTTTGCAGCTCCGCCGAGGCCAGCGCTTCAGTATCGCTGTCGCTCAGATAGCCTTGCTGTTGGTATTGCTGATTCAATGATTCCAGGTTTTGTGCAACGCTGTCGCGGCGGGCGACAATAGCTTGTTGACGTTGCAAACGAAATAGCAGGTCGTTTTTTTGCTCGCGATAATCCAGCCAACTGCTGAATAAAGGCAACAATACCAGAAATATCACGGTAAATAACACAAACCCCAGCAGTGATAGCGCCAGCCAGCGTTGATAACGCGCGTCATTCATTGCTCGGATTCTCCGTTTGCCGCAGGTTCAGATGGGTCGGGGTCGCTAGCGGTCGTCGCATCGGTATCCGAACCGGGCTCTGCCGGTGGCGGACTAACATCCATACTAATTTGAAAGCGCTCTCGCCCGGTGGCTTTATCCTGGGTCAATGGCGAGACGAAACTGACATTACTGAAAAATCCGGAACTTTCCAATAAACCGATTAAGGAAGAAGCGGCCGGCGATTGACCCTGGATTTGCAGCCGTTTGTCCGCAAATTGAAAATGCGTCAACCAGCTGTCGTCTTTTAACAGCGTGCTAAGCTCGTTCAATACCGCTACCAAGGCGGGAGACTGGGTTTTAATGTCTATCAAACGCTGGGTTTGCTGGCGTAAGGCATCGATTTCATGCTGTTGTTCTTCAATCACCCGAGTTTCTTTTTCCAGCGTTTTTATGTGATTTTTCAATACGTCGACGGCTTGGCCTTCCTGCCACACCGGCCAGATCAATACCGCCAGAAACAACAGTAACAGCAAGCCGTTCAGCAGCCAGTGCATGGCTTGGGCTAAGGCGTTGCCGCGCGGCCGGTAGCGTTCCGGGAGTAAATTGTAGGCAGGCGCATCGGTAGGGCAGACGGTGCTGGCGTGGCAATAATCCACGCGCACCGGCTGTATCCCTAAAGCCTGGAGTTTGCCTAGTTGCTCATCCAGCAAGGATTTGGGCGTAAATACCAGCAATACTTCAATTTGACCATGCTCGGTTTTGCCGAGCGGGATTGCGGCAAAATAGACCTGCTCGGCCTTGAACGGCGTATAACGGTCTAATTCAAAGCCGACGACTTGTTGCAGATTTTCTTGCGCGGCAGAGGGTAAATAGACGATCTTTTTTAGTGCCTGTGTAGGGTCCAGGCGCAAGATACATTCGGCTTTTTCAAAGTCCGGATTTTGGGCTTTTAAAGTTTGATAGCTATCTGCGATGTTACTGTCCAACCGCCAGGTCATGGGGGTTCGCTGTTCGGCCTCGCGGTAAAAATTGATTTGAAAATCAGCGTCGGCGGCGCTGAATACAAGTGCACCGCTGCTGTCTGTCAGCAAGGATCTGAGACGATTCGGTACCAAAAACGCCAATTCCCGTCCCCACCACTGGAAGAAACGTTTCAGATCGAAATCAATGCTCGTTTGTAAATTCATCTTGAACGGTAATTAGCTGGGATTCCTTTGCCGAGTCGAATAAGGCCAATACTTGCTGACCTTGTTTCCAATCCAGGATTTGGTAGGGCGCTTGGCTGGGGTCTTGGTTCTGGATTCTTACCACTGCTTCGATAGCGGCCGTCGCCTGATCTTCCAACAGGGTTTGCACCATAATAGTATACGTTTGCTCTTCATCCGCCAATGCCGGATCGATCTGCTCGGTATTGTTATCATCCGCAGTAGCCGATTCAGACAAACGTTTGTCCAAGTATACATCATGGATATTCTGTTCCTTGAGGCTGTCACCAACCATTTGCAGCAACTCCGGCGGAGCGAGCCGCGTATTTAATTCCGCTTGTCCGGAATAAATGGTAATCCACGGTTGCAGCTGCTCGAAAATGTCGGCATTAAAACCCAGCACCAATTGCAATTCTTCCAGGGATTGAAAAGGCTGATTGCTGGGCTGATAAGCCAGTCCAGCCTGCCGATATTGTTTTTTTTCGGCGCCTTGCGGTCGCGGTTCATCGTCGGCATCCCGCCAATCCAGCAGGGCGTCCAGTAAGTTCTGCTGTAGTTTTTCATCGTCGCTTACCGAATGAATCAAGGCCTTTAGCAAGGGTTCCTCGGCGGCGTTGATATCGACTTTGCCGGATTCGGCGAGGATTCTGATACGAATTTCGCTATCGTTGCCCGGTATCCGATAGACGCTGCCATCCGCGTGCCAGCGTTGGTCGGGATCGGCTTGTTGCAACATGAACTGGGCAATGCTTAAACCGGTTTCCGCCAGGGCCTGCGCTTGGGCATTGTTTTTCAGTGCGCCGGCGACGCTGCTTTCCCGGCGCATACTCAGTGCAAAACTGCCGGCCATCAGGCTCAGCAGCGTTAAGATCCAAATCACGATCACCAGCGCCAGACCGCGTTGCCGAGTGACTGTCTGTGCGCGAGGCATGCTAGTCATTGGCAATGCCGGGTTGGTTTTGTTCGCCGAGCAGCGCTTCTGCATTCGGTTGACCGTTGATTTTTAATGCAAATATCATGTCCGGCCAAAAACTGTCGTCGTTTAGCGCGATGCTGATTTTTACGAGTTTGGGTAACTGACCGGTTGCTTGTCCCTGCCATTCGTCCAGCCAACCGCTGGTACCGTCACCGTTGTCAGTTGAGGAGCCGAAGTAGCTGATTTTGAGATGCCGTAAATTTTCCAATAACACGACCGGTTCGGCGTCGGCCGGTGTCGATTCGGTTTGCCGGTAGGGGGTTAACGCTACTTTGAGTGTCGACGGTTGTCGCGGGTCCAGGCCGACATGAAATACCTGCAAGCCCTTGCGCGCCGACGCGGCCGGCAGGGCAGAGACAAAACTGATGCTTTGCGGCAAGCCTTCGAAAGCCAGTTTCGGCGTCTCTTGCAGTTCCTGTTGTTGATTGCTTTGCGGCTGGTTTTCCTGGATGACAGGGAAGGGTTTGGTATTGCTCAAATGCCGTTTGAAGAACTGGTAAACCACGGCTTTTTTATTTACTTCGCTGATTTTGGCTTCGCCGCTGTTCCAGCTTTCCGCGGCAATCCGCAAACTGGCGAATAGCAAGACCACCATAATGCCCAGCAGGCTGATGGCAATCAGCATTTCGATCAGCGTAAATCCTTTTACGGGCGAACGGTTCAGCACTAGCCCGGACCTTGTTGCTGTAGCTTTAACGTATGCAATTCCACGGAACGCGGTTGATCTGCCTCGCCCCAGGCAACCACCACCCGCACTGACATCAGCTCCGGCGCTGACTGTTGCAGATCCGGGTTCGTGTCTCTCAGGCTGGGACGCGCCGGCGCTTGCGCCGAAGGGCTGATGATGATCTGCCAGTCGTATTTATCGCCTTCCGTACCCTGGCTTTCGCCGGCTGTCAGCTCGGTTTCCACACCGGTGCGAGCCATCAGCGATTCGGCGATTTGCACCGCGATAGTGTATTCCTCGGAAATAACCGCGTTGTTAACGCCGGTGCCGAAGATGCGCAGCAGCACGGTCAGCGCAATCGCCATGATGGAAAAGGCCACCAGAATTTCCAGCAGGGAAAAGCCTTTATGCCGCTGCATCGGAAATACTGACCTGGCCGGTAATCCAGTTCACGTCGATGCGGCGTAATTGATTGCCCCATTCCAGCGTGATTCTGCCGCCGGTGGAGGAACCGTCGCCGAAGAACCGAATAGCGCCTTGTTCGCCTTCGCTAAACTCTTCCTCCGCAACCACCAGCGACACGTCGATGTCTTCGGCAAACGGATAGGTCTTGTCGCGATTGCTGATGCTGTAGCTATTGTCTTGCAAATCGATTGCCACGCTGACCGGCTTTTGCGTCATCAAGGCCTGGCCGTGAGCGTAACGTAGGGCCGATGCCATATCCCGGGCGACGGCTTGCAGCTTGGTGCTGCGATTGCCGGAGCCGATATTGCTGCCGATTACCGCAAAACCCAGCACGCTAATCAGCAGCACGATAATAAGCTCGATTAACGTGAAGCCTTGCATGCGTTTATGGGCGGGCAGGGCGGTCATTTATTCCCAGCTGTTGATGTCCTGATCTTCGCCTTCGCCGCCTTCTTTTTCATCGGCGCCATAGCTGAACAAATCGAACTTACCGTGCTGGCCGGGGAAGACATAGTGATAATCCTGATTCCAAGGGTCTTGCGGGATCTTGTCCTTGCGCAAATAGGGCCCATTCCAGCGCTTGGCGTCGGCGGGTCTTTCCACTAATGCAGCCAAACCTTGCTGCGCCGTGGGATAGCGGCCTTCGTCGAGTTTGTACATGTCCAGCGATGCCGCCAGATCCTCGATTTGTACCCTGGCGGCCTTGGTTTTGGAGGCGCCCATGTGTTTCATCACCTGCGGTCCGACAATCCCGGCCAACATGGCGATAATGCCCAACACCACCAACAGTTCCAGCAAGGTAAAGCCGCCGTGGCGGCGTAACATGTGTTTCATTTGCAAAACTCCTTCTATTAAAATTGGATGGTACGGGTGAATTTATTCGTCCGTAGGCCTAAACAGCCAAATCGTTAACGCTCAAAATAGCCAATAAAATGGAAACGATGATGCCGCCTATCATCAAGCCTAACGAAATAATCAAAGCCGGTTCCAGCAGCGCCAGCATCCGCTGGATGGTGGTCTTCAGCTGCTTGTCGTAAATGGTGGCTACCCGCATCAGCATTTCCTCCAACTTGCCGGTTTCTTCCCCCATTTTAATCATTTGCACCGCCAGTTTGGGAAACAGGTTTTGCTGGGCTAGTGCATCGGACATCGTCCGGCCTTGCTTGAGCTGCGCTTCGGCATTTTCCAATAGATCGGCCAAAACCATGTTGCCGACAGTTTCCCGAACGATGCCCAGCGATTTTAAAATCGACACGCCGTTGCCCAATAAAGTGCCGAAGGTACGGCTGAAATTTGCTATTTCCAGGGTCAGGATGATGTCGCCGAACAGTGGAAATTTCAACAGCCGGCCGTCCCAGGCTTTCTTGCCGGCTGGATCGGCCAACTGCGATTTTATAATTTGTACACTGCCAAGAATAACAGTCAGTAGCACCCACCAATAACTTTGCAGAAACTCGGCCAGGCCGATTACGATCTGAGTCGGCACCGGCAAGGCCTGGCCGGCGCTATCGAACATTTCCTTAAATTGCGGTACCACGAAGGTCAGCATGACGAACAGCGAGGCCAGCGACATCACCAACAAGATAGCCGGATAAATCAGCGCGGTGCTGACCGTATCTTTCAGTTCTTGCGACCGCTCCATATACTCGGATAAACGCATCAATACGCCGCCGAGATTGCCGCCCATTTCCCCGGCGCGGATCATGTTCAGATAAAACTTGGAAAATACCCCGCTCTGGCTTTCCAGGGCATCGGCCAGCGCCTTGCCCGCTTTGACCTTTTCCAGAACTTCGCCGACCAGTTTATTCAGTTTCGGGTTTTCTTCGGTCAACTGCATCAGAATGGTCAACGAGCGGTCCAGCGGCAAACCCGATTCCAGCAAGGTCGCCAATTCGCCGGTCAGCATGCCGATTTCTTTTTGCGACAGTTTGACGGTGGCCGACTTTAGTTTGAACCCCAGGAAGGTTTTGTCCTTTGCCAGCTCGATGCGGATTGGAATCAAACCCTGATTTTGCAGTTCCAGCAGCAAGGCCTGTTCGTTGGCCGCATTACGCACACCTTCCTCGGCGATGCCTTGATTATTGACGGCTTTGTAGGAATATAAAGGCATGGAATGATTTAACGATTGGCGATTAGCTGGATTTGCGGTTGGTATAAAGCAAAGTTTTCGTCGGCGGAAATAATCGACATATTCTCGCTACATGTATTCCTTTAAATCGTCCAACGGATCATTAAAGTCATCCGGAATACTGTAGCCATTTCCTTGCAACGAACCCAAACGATTCAAATTGCCTGGTTGCCTCTGCGTTAACGGGGCTTCGGCTTCTTCAAGAAAAATGATCAACACCTTCATATTCTTATTCGTTGGCGGCGTTTCTTCAAATATCACCTGGCCGTTTTCATATGTACCTTTAATTGCGGTATACATAATGCCTCCTTGAGTTGGGTAATGATCTTTTTAAATCGCTATTTATCCGATTTTCGAGAAAATCTCTTACCTACAAGGCAACACGTCTGGCAATTTCAATATCTTTTCTTAGCAGATCATTTACCAGTGTTTGCAGGCCTTCCGGGTTTGCTTGGCATTTTTCCGAAAGATAGCTCACGATGTCCTTATCCAAATAGATAGGTATTTGAATGTCTTCCACGGGCATATAAAACTTACCTTGCTCGGCATTGGAAAAATCATACTCGTCTTTCATTCGACCACCTTATCATCACCAAATCAAATCGACATCATAATGGCTGAAAGCTTTGTCTGCGGTGATAAGAGAAATTTTTTCCAATCTTGCCTGAGTCAAAATCAATCGGTCGAAAGGGTCTTTATGATGAAATGGCAAGTCGTTCAGCGCATATATATGCCGGGTCTCCATGGGTAAAATCCTGAGTCCATTATTCACGCATTGCTCATCAATCAGCTGATTCAATGGTAATTTGAGTTTTAACTTGCCTAACTGTTGTTTGATTTGCATTTCCCATACACTTGCCATGCTCAAATACAAATCGTTATTGTGATTCTGGCAAATAGTTAAAGCCGTCATGCCTAACTTTTCCGGCTCGCTGTCCAGCCAAATAAAAACATGAGTATCCAATAAAAATTTCATGTGTCTTCGCCCAGCCAAAAACTATCCGGTAAAGGGTCATTAAAATCATCGCTCATTTCAATTAAACCTCGATGCTCGCCAAAAACTCTCGGTTTAGCACCGATACCGGGAGACTCGGCTTCATACATAACAATGACTTTTGCCATTTTCGCATTAATGGATTGCGGCAATTGCAAATGTATTTGCCGGTTTTGATCGATCTCGGCGGATAATTCTATGGCTTGCATGACTTTCTCCTATAAATACTTCTGCATGATCGCCTGTTTTTGCGCTGGAGCGGCGGTGATTATAGCTTGCGCGGTGGCGATGGTTTGTTCGAGTTTTTCGATTTCGGCGACTAGGCGTTGTTGTTCCGGCAATGGAGGCACTGGTGTGGTGACAGTCAAAATATTTTTGACGGATAACCCTGGTTGAGCGACTCCGGTTGCGTATTGATTTAGATTTAATGCTTTGAGTTGGTAATAAAGCCAATGGACATCAATGTCGGCATTGGGCGCTACGACTACCGCGTGTTCCGTGGCGTGAAATTGACCCGTTGCCATATTGATGTTGCCACATAATGCGCCTTGGCGACCGATTAATGGGAGTATGCCTTCATGGGTAAAGGTTTTGGTATAACCGCGTAAACCGTTGCCACCAAAGCAGGGATATAAGCCATCGGACTTTTCTTCTGCAATATCGGAGGCGGATACAAATTTACCCGCCTGCATTCTACAAATTTCGCTGAGTTTCTTTGTATTAACACTATCGGAAGTGACTCTAATCAACTGTTCAATTTGATCATTCGAGTTTTGGATTTTTTGCTGCGCAGCATTAACGTCTTGATCAATCGCTTCGCATTCGGCGACAATTTTTTGCTGAATATCAGAAGTGGGCAGAGGAACATCTTTTTGATAAGCATCGTTCCTATTCAGTCCAGGCACTCCTGTTCCAGAACGAATTTTATTAAGGTTTAACAAACCTAATGCTAAATACAGATATTTAAGAGTTATATCTTTGTTTTTAAGCTGAATATAAAAAGTTGTATCAATGGGGTAGCAGCTATTTTCCTCCCAAATTACCTCACCTGCCGAACCTTTACGGCCAACAATAATTGCGGGGCCGCTGACAATAAATTCGTTATGAAAACCAATTCGTCCGTTCGATCCCATGACCGGGTAAATGCCTTGAACTCTTTTTTCCTCGGGGAGTGGTTTGCCGTATTCAAATGTACAAACCGATCCGAGCTTAACTATCGGCCATTTGCTTGTAATTTCTAGCGATTTTTTAACCACCAGCGACAACTGCTTTTCAAAATTCACCCGCGAAAAATCGAGTATATCAATCAATTGAATCGGCGTTGCCAACTCCGCTAATTCGGTCGGAATCGTGCCTAAGCCGGCTTCAAAATTAGCCGCAATATAGGGGTTTAACTTCTCCGGATTATCCCGCCAGGTTTCGTCATACAGCATCGTTAGATGATGGCCGTCGGCGTCCTTGTCCAGCTTGATGCCTTCGTTATACGTGTGCCCTTGCGATTTGAAACCGAGCTGTATTAACAGTTGCGTAAGGTTATCCTGGTTAATCATTTACTCACTTTCCCCTATTGAAAGGCCGATCAGCTTCAGATTACCTGAGAGTTGCCGCAAAGTGCGAAAATGGAACAGTTGCACAGGTAAAAGATTGGCATTCAGCGCCGCATCGCGCTCGATGGCGTTGGCTTCCCAGTACAGCCCGAGTTTTTGCTTGGTGAGATGCTCGACCAGCAAGCGGCGCAATTGCTGTTCGTTCAATCCGTTGAGCTGCGACAGCAGGTCGCTGTGGTGGGTGGAGGTCATGACATTGGCTGGTTAAGTTTTTTGCAATCCATTGTAGGTTGGGTTAGCCGATAGGCGTAACCCAACATGTCGGCCTAACCCAAGCTACGATTTTTGATCAGTGTTACGACAGCATTTCCAACAAACATGCATGCCATACCTGAGTTTCAATTTTGCCCATCTTGGTCCCCAAGCGCCGCTTGTCGACGCTGCGAATTTGATCCAGCAAAATTCTTCCGGGTTTGCCGTCAAATACTACTTCCGGCCGACATCCCAGGGCTTGGCCCTTACTGGTCAAGGGTGCGATGATCACGCGCGGCAGGACGGCATTCATGTCGTCGGGGGAAACGATTAAGGCCGGGCGAGTTTTCTTAATCTCTGTACCGATAGTGGGATCAAGATTAACCCAATACACTTCGCCGCGCTTTACCAGCTCCATTCTTCATCGTCTTCGTCTGGGGGTAGCTCGGACCAAACATCGTCGTCCGCTTGCTCGGGCTTGAAGGCGGTAAACCAGTTTTGGCGTGGAGTTCTCAGTGCTTCGATGATAAGGGTTTTACCTTGCACCGTAAGTTCCACTTCGTCGCTGAGTTCACAAGCCGCCAGCAGGGCAGCGGGAATAATGACGCCGCGTGAGTTGCCTACTTTTCGGATGTTGGTGCGCATGGGACGCTCCTGATAAGAATAATAACAATGTTATAACTATCTTCCTGGTCAAGCAAGCGCATAACGGTCAGTCAAGGGTGGGCACGATTTTGTGCCAACGCGGAACCAAAGCTACAGCCACAGCCACAGCCCAAATCGGCGGGCAGAAAAGCGTTGCTCACCCTTTTCTTCGGTAGTTCCGCTAAGTCCTAAAGTCAAGCAGCCCGCTCAAACTGTTCCGTGCAGGCGAATTTGTAGAGGGTTTTAGGTTCGATATCGACCAATCCGCCGTTGAATTCCAAACAACCCCACTCAGGATTCAACCGGGCGGAGCAGAGTGCATCGATAGC
>NZ_JANIBL010000036.1 GCF_024505055.1 Methylomonas rosea | reverse complement strand
AAGCTTTTGAACGGGGTTGCCGAAAGGGGCTTCCTGCCCCTTCGGCAACGTGCGGCATCCCTGCCGCACCCCTGCGGGCTATTCCGTTCAAAAGCTCCGGTGCTCGGCGCGGCATACGGGAGAAAACCACCCCACCACGCCAAGCTTTTTAACTATTTATGGATCACCCTTCTCCTACTGAAGGGTGGGGTCCGAGAATGATTAAAACTGTTTCATCCTAGCTATCTACACAATCTATTCATCCCAACCTTCCTCTTCCATCGCATTAAACCGTTCCGGATTCGGGCCTTTGTGTTGGCTGATGGCTTTCGCCAGCCAGCTGGAAGGTCCGGCTTTCATTTCGGTTTGTAAGTCCAAGATCAAATCCTTGATAGTACTGCCCTCGTGAACTTTGATCGGCTGTATGCCATGAGACAGAATCTGGTTAACCGCCGAGGCGCCGATGGCTAGGCAGTAAACCGCCGAGCACCCCTCCAACAGTTGGATCTTCACCGACAATTTGTCTTCGTTGCCATCCTGCGCCAGTTCGCCGAATTGGGCAGCTTCCATCAATTCCGACTGCTCCGGATCGACTGCGTAAACGGCAAACGATTTGGCGGAGCCGAAATGCTGATCCACATGATCCATGTCGGTAGTGGCAAAAGCGACTTTAATAGCGGTTTCCATGGAAATCCTCTGTTCGTTTGTATGCAAAACTTGTATGCGACGTGTTAATGACATGACGGCGAGCAGGCTTGACGTTCGGATTCGGGTTTTTGCGCATACGGCGAGTAATACGGCTCAATCTCTTCATGGGCAAAATTGATCACCAGATTGGCTAAATCGAACAAGGTTTGCCGGGTGCCGCGATAGCCAATCCAGGTTTTTTGATAGCCGCCGATGATGTCATATAGCGGAAAGCCGATGCGCAGGATGGGGATACCTAGCCGTTCAGCGCTGGCGACTGCATGCGAGTTGCCGATCAGCAATTGCGCCTTGCGCTCTTTCGCCATCACTTCCAGATCTTCCAAATCGCCGATCTTGATGCTGTCAACAGGCGCCGTCGCCAACACCGGGGTATTGCCGGCGCAGATAGCGGTTACCACTTCCGCGCCCATGCCTTGCACTAAATGAATCAAGGCATTGAGTTGATCGGGGTCGGCGGCGATAGCCACCCGCAGTTGACCGAGCATAAAATGGGTATCTAGCATCGCATCCTGCAACTGTGCGCGCTGACGTTCGATCTTTTGCGGCACCGGCATTTCGCTGATGTCGGCCAAAGTGGTAATCAACGCATCGTTGGCTTGCAAACCATACAGATGATCGAAATAGTGACTGGGCACGCCGGTTTTTTCCTGCAACAGCTCGCCGGATTTACGCAGGGATGCACCAATAATCAAACTGGCTCTGGCTTCGCCCAAGGTTGCCAATTCAGAGACCGGCGTACCGCCGATAGTCACTGGCGAAAAGTCGTCGTCGGTTAAACTGCCATCCAGCGAGTCGGATAAGTCCGGCACCAAGACGGGCCGTAAATTGAATTGCTCGATCAAATCGCGCAGGGCTTCTAAATCGCCGGGGGTCAGCATCGGGCTAACCAAACAATTGACCTGCCGTTGGCGATTGCCGGGTTTAGTACCGGCACTGGCCGCGTCCGGCACCAAGGCCTTGACGATTTCGTAAATCGTAGCGGCGTAACCGGTTTCCACGCAGCCGGTGAAATCCGGCGTATTGACTGCAACCACCGCCACATGAGCATACTCGGGGTAACGTTCGCGAAACTCGCGGACGTTACGATGCACATCGCAGCCCTGGGTTTCCGCCAAACCGGTGGTCAGCACCGCAATCAAAGCCGGGTTGGATTTTTCGGCGATGGCTTTGATGCCTTCGATGACATTTTCATCTGCGCCCAATACCGAGCTGGCTTGATCCATCGCAGTGGTTTGCAAGGGAATCGGCTCGCGGAAATGCCGCACGAAAAATACCTTGGCAAACGCGGTGCAACCTTGCGAACCGTGCAACATCGGGATCGCCCTGTCAAAGCCCAAGCAGGCCAAGGAGCCGCCGGTAGGCTGGCTGGCCTTTAAGGGATTGACCGACAGGGCTTTATTGCGTTTGACGATTTCGGCCATGTTATGCCGCCTGAGCCGATAAAGGCTCTGCTTGAATCTCTGTAGCCGTAGATTTTTTAAGGCCACCGGTGCGCCAAGGCGGTGTGGCTCGCACGGCCTCCCAGACAGGGCTTTCCAAGGTCAAAGCCAATTGCCGGACCAATTCCAGCATACCTTGATAGCCTTCGTAGCCGAACTCGCGTTCTTGGTTGATGTCCAGGAACGGGATGCGCGCTTTCAATGCGGTATACATATTGCGGCCGCCGGCGATCAGGATGTCAGCTTTGTAATCGGCGACCACTTTCAACAAGGCTTTCGGGCTGCCGTCTTCGATCATCAGGGTTTCTTCTCCCATCAGTTCGCGGATGCGGGCTTTGTCTTCCTCGGTGGATTTTTTGGTGCCGGTCGCCACTACCACCATGCCTAAATCTTGCAGCGCGGAAATGACCGACCAGCTTTTCACGCCACCGGTAAACAACAACACGCGTTTACCTTTTAGTCTTTCGCGCCATGGCGCCAGCGCTTCGCGAATACGGTTTTCTTCCCGGGCTATGATCGCTTCGGTGCGTTCGATTAAATCGGGGTCGTTAATCACCCTGGCAAAATCGCGCAAGGCTTGGCTGGTGTCGGTGATGCCGTAAAAACTGCCTTCGAACCAGGGCGTGCCATAGCTTTGTTGCAGCTTGCGCGCCACATTCACCATGGCTTTGGAGCAGACCATCATGTTGACTTCGGCTTTGTGCATGGTTTGCACTTCGCGGAAACGGGCATCGCCGGACAAGGTACACAAGACACGCAGACCCATTTCGTCCAGCAATGGCAACACATGCCAGAACTCGCCGGCAATGTTGTATTCGCCGACTAGATTGACGTCGTGCACCTTGATGCCGGGCCGTTCGGTGCCAGGTGGCAACGGGTCGGGATCACGGGTGCCGATCACATGATTGACCATCGCGTCGCCGGCGATACGGTTACCCAGGTTTTTGGTGCCGTAAAAACCGGCGCAATCGATAGGCACAACCGGCACGCCCCAGCGTTCGGCAGCGGATTTGCAGGTGGCGTTGATGTCGTCGCCCACCAAAGCCGGGACGCAGGTGTTATAAATGAACACCGCCGGCGGATTGTAGGTTTCGATGGCTTGTTTGATGGCGTGGAAAAGGCGCTTTTCGCTGCGGCCCATCACCACGTCTTGCTCGGTTAAATCGGTGGTCATACCGATTCGGTATAACTCCGAGCCGGAAGAGCGGGTGCCGCGGTTATCCCAGGAACTGCCGGCACAGGCGATAGGGCCGTGGACGATATGCGCGACGTCAGCGATCGGTAATAGTGCAATCTGTGCACCATCGAAGGCGCAACCACCTGCTGCTGAACCGGGTTTGGGTTTGGCACAGCCGGACTTTTCCTTCTTGTTATGCTCGCAAGCCGGTTCGTCCAGCAGTTCCGCAATGTCTTTGGTCGATTTCATAACACAACCTCACGTTTTTATTAAAGCTTCAGCAACGGTTGTGCCAACTTATAAATCACTGAATTTTCTATGGTTTGAGCCAAGCCTGTTTGTAGCAAACCCGACAATCGGCCGCTAGCGCCAAACAAAATATTGTCTGAATTCGTCCGACAAGCAGGGCTGGATTTATACTTTGCCGAACAGACAGCACTCCCCCACCGTTTACAATCGAGAGCCATGAACGCAAAGCCCAAACGCCAGCACAGCTATAACCAAGGCACGACACTTTCCGCCTGGCGCGAGGCGTTGAACCAAATCGTATTCGGTTCGGAAACCGCTGCCGGCCGGCGTTTCGATATCGCCGTGATCGTGGCGATTTTGTTGAGTATCTTTGTCGTGATGCTCGACAGCGTTGCCGACTTTCAACAACGCTACGCGGCAGCGTTACTCTGGGCGGAATGGTTGTTTACCGGTTTGTTTACGCTGGAGTACGCCTTACGTTTGATTTGTGTGCGCCGCCCATGGCTGTATGCACGCAGCTTTTTCGGGATCGTTGACTTGTTGTCGATACTGCCTGCCTACCTGGGCTTGCTGCTACCCGGCGCGGAGTACATGCTGACCTTGCGGATTTTGCGATTGTTACGGATTTTCCGGGTGCTGAAGCTTTCCGAATATCTCGAGGAAGCCGACATTCTGGTGGTGGCCTTGGTCAATAGCGTGCGAAAAATCACCGTGTTTTTATATGCGGTGCTGACCCTGGTTGTGGTATTCGGCAGCTTGATGTATGTGGTGGAGGGTCCGGCCGCCGGCTTTACCAGCATTCCCAAAGCGGTGTACTGGGCCATCGTCACCATTACTACCGTCGGTTACGGCGACATCGCCCCCAAAACGCCGATTGGGCAGATGATCGCTTCGACCATCATGATTATGGGTTACGGCATCATAGCGGTACCAACCGGCATATACAGCGCCGAATTACTGAATACCCGCAAAAACCAGTATCTGGATAATCGCGCTTGCCCAAATTGCGGCGCCGCCAGCCACGATTTCGACGCGGCGCATTGCAAGTTCTGCGGGCACCGCTTGGATGAGTGATGGCCAAACTGAACGCTAAACCGCCAATACCGATAGTCGGCTGATGTTGGAAGAGTTTTGGCACTACCTGGGGGTACGCGCCGCCAGCCGCGAAGCGCGCATATTGGGTTACGCCAGGGAAATGGCGGCTTTGCAAGCCCGGCATTGCCGCTGTCGCCAAGCTTGGGACCCGCATATCCAGGCAACCAAACAGGCGTTGTTGAGTGCCGCACAAGGGCTGGACAAACAAGGTGGCGCCGCCCTGATTGTCGGTGGCGGCAGCGCGCACGATCTGCCCATCGCCGAGTTATTGCAGCATTTCGAACAAATCGTGCTGCTGGATATCGCCTTTACTTATCAAAGCCGACACCTTGCCAAACTTTGGCCAAATCGGGTGTTTTGTCGTCTGCATGACGTCACCGGTATCGTGGACTGGCTGGTGCAACATCGGCAAATACCGCCACAAGCATTGGTACTGAATCCGATAGTCCCTAAGTTAGTAGTCAAACCGCGTTGGGTCGCGTCGGTCAATTGCCTGACGCAATTGCCTTTGCTGCCCTTGGATTGGTTGGCAAATGCCGGCGTGGAGACTCTAAAGTTGGAAGCTTTTGGCCGGGCCTTGATGCTGGCCCATCTACATTGGTTGGATAGTTGGCAAACTCCGGTTTGCCTGATCACGGAAATTGAAGATCAACGTCATAGTCGCAACGGGTTGCTTGATAGAACCGATTACCGACCCGTTTTGGAGGGCTATATTCAGCATGCCAATCAGCTGGCGAGTTGGACTTGGCCTGTAAATCCACCGGGTGAATTGCCGGACGGGGTTTGGGATTCGCGAATAGTGGCGGCCTATTTAAAATAAACCGCTGTACTGTATGCGAGAACAAACTTACACAAGCCGAAAAGAAAAGCCGGATCGCCGCCTGGCAACGATCCGGCCCCTAAGATTTAAGCCTTCAGAATGCGCAGCCGGATTTAACACCCAGCTTTTTCAGAATAATCGCCATCGGACAAAATCCGCTGAACGACGCCTGCAACAGATTGGCCCCCACAAAGGCGGTGAACCACAGCCAATTCGGCGAATGCCAATGCGCCAGCGCCAGACTGATCAGGATAAACGAGCCGGCGAACGCCATAACCATGCGATCTATAGACATATAACCCCCTATTTCAAACGCACCACGCCCAGGAATTTCAATATCATGCGTTCGTAAAACGGCTCGCTGATGCCGTTTTTAATCTTGCGCATAAAGTATTTCTCAAAACCGATTTTCGCCAGGTGCACCCATTTGCCATGGTTGGACCAGGTGGTATTTCTGGGCGGAATTTGCGGCACAGCCAAGAACGCCACGCCGGTGTCGCCCAAATCAGCCAAGCACAATGCGCTCAGACTGGGTATATCAGACGGCTGTTTGCCCGCCAGTTCGTCGCGAATGTTATGGGCCGTGGCGGTAACCATGGATTCGATCATATAACCGGTTTTGGGGGTACCGGTCGGCACCGGGGTTTTTTCCACCGGCGGCAAGGCGATGCAGACCCCGACCGAATAAATGTTTTTGTACGTCGGGTTGCGCTGATGCTGATCGACGATGACGAAACCGCGCGGATTGGTCAAACCTTCCGCGCCGGAGTGGCGTACCGCATCCACGCCGGTAAAAGCCGGCAGCATCATTGAGTGTTTAAACGGCACTTCGTGTTTTTTCTTGTCGTTACCGTCTTCATCGACTTCGGTGACATACATCATGCCGGCTTCGATGCGGTCCACCTTGGCGTTGGTAATCCATTTGATGGTTTTATCGCGCAGCGCGCTTTCCAGCAAGCCTTTGGTATCGCCGACGCCGCCCAAACCCAAGTGGCCGATATAAGGTTCCGAGGTGACAAAAGTCATCGGCACTTTGTCGCGGATTTTGCGTTTACGCAGTTCGGTTTCCAGAATCATCAGGTATTCGTAAGCCGGGCCGAAACAGGATGCACCTTGTACCGCGCCGACCACAATCGGACCGGGATCGGTCATGAATCGACTCCAATCCTCGGCAGCCAATGCGGCATGATCGACATGGCAGACCGACGAGGTATGCCCGCTGTGAGGCCCGAGGCCGGGTACTTCATCAAAGGCCAGGCGTGGACCGGTCGCAATAATGAGATAGTCGTATTCAACCGAAGAGCCGTCAGCCAAATCAATTTTGTTGTTGGCCGGATCGACTTTAGTGGCAGCCTTTTGAATAAAGTTGATACCCTTTTTCGCCATCACCGGCGCCAGCTCTATTTTCAAATCCTCCGGTTTCCGCCATTTCGGCGGTACCCAGGGGTTGGACGGCACAAAGTGGAAAGTCGGCGAATCGGATATCACCACGACTTCATGCGCATTACCCACTGTTTCCTTCATTTCGTAAGCCATCGGCACACCCCCGATCCCCGCACCCAACACTACAATTCTTGCCATGACATTCTCCTCGCTGCTGTTTAGATGAACACACTCTGCGTATTTATTATTTTTATACTGATGTTATAAGCTTCAAAACCATGCAGCTCAAGAATATTAGAACCTCCTGATGCAATCAACTGAAATATTCCCGGCTTTTGATTGCTTTTTATGCCGAGGTAGACTGAGTACAATGCCTACTACACCTAGCCTGCGGAACCCCACAATGACCGAGAAACACGACAATGAACAAGCCTGGCGCGAGAAGCTAACTCCCGAGCAATATCATGTCTGCCGGGAAAAAGGCACCGAACCGCCCTTCACCGGCAAATATACCGATTGCGACGAAGCCGGCATCTACCGCTGCGTCTGCTGCGGTCACGCCTTATTTACCTCCGAGCATAAATTCCATTCCGGCTGCGGCTGGCCCAGCTTTTGGAACCCACTGAGCTCGGAAAGCCTGGATCAGCACCCCGATAACAGCCATGGCATGCGCCGGGTTGAAGTGACATGCCAATCCTGCGGCGCTCATCTTGGGCATGTATTCGAAGACGGACCGCAGCCGACCGGCCTGCGCTATTGCATCAATTCCGTGGCACTGACGCTGGAAAAACCATGATGACCGCTCAGCGACAAGCGCAAGACTTGCTGGATTTCATCGACGCCAGCCCCAGCCCTTGGCATGCGGTCGCCAGCATAGAAGGACGCTTGCAGGCGCACCAGTTCCAGCGCATCCAGGAAAGCGATGCATGGTCATTGGCTGCCGGCGGGCGCTACTATGTGATCAGAGACGATTCCTCTATCGCCGCATTCGTGATCGGTAAACAAGCCTTGGCGGAAACCGGCTTCAAAATACTCGGCGCCCATACCGACTCGCCGGGTCTGCGGGTAAAACCGCAACCGGTGCTCGACTCGGACAAGCTGTTGCGTCTGGCTGTTGAAATATACGGCGGCCCGATTCTCGCTACGTTTGCCGACCGCGATCTGAGCCTGGCCGGCCGCATTGCCTATCTGGATAGCGACGGCAACATCGCCAGCCAGCTGCTGCGCTTCGAGGAACCGCTGCTGCGCTTGCCGAATCTGGCGATTCATATGAACCGCAGCGTCAACGAAGACGGCCTGAAGCTTAAAAAGCAAAGCGAGTTGCCGCTAATTTTCTCGGCCAGTGTCGAACAGCAATTACCCGGCGACCGGTTTCGGCAATTGCTGGAGCAAGTCAGCAACATTGCTGCCGAGCGAATTTTAAGTTGGGAGCTAAATGCCTATGACACCCAGAAAGGTGCTCTTTGGGGTGACGGGCAACTGTTTTATGCGGATAGTCAATTGGACAATCTGGCGTCCTGCCATGCCGGATTGACGGCATTATTGGATCCTTCGACACTGGATGCCGACAGCACGCTGGTCTGCGCGTTTTTCGATCATGAGGAAATCGGCAGTGAGAGCTGTAAGGGAGCCGCCGGCAGTTTCCTGCCCGATGTGCTTGAGCGCATCGCCAATGCCGTTGGCAATAACCCCGACGACTACCGGCGCGCGCTAGCCAATAGCTTCATGATTAGCGCGGATATGGCGCACGCCTATCAACCTAACTTTCCCGGCGCCTACGAACCCGGCCACAAAATCATCGTCAACCACGGGCCGGTCATCAAGGTAAATGTTAACCACCGTTATGCTTCCGAATGTATTTCAGAGGCCACTTTCATCCGCATTTGCCAGCAAGCCGAGGTGCCTTATCAAAAATACGCGCATCACGGCGACCTGCCCTGCGGCAGCACCATAGGACCAATAGCCTCGGCGAAATTGGGTATCCGCAGTGTCGATGTGGGTTCGCCGATGTGGGCCATGCACAGCATTCGCGAAAGTGCCGGCGTACTGGACCATAGCTATATGATTCGGGCCTTGCGGGGATTTTTCAGCAACCGATAATTTTTCAACTATCCTTGCCTGATGATTTTATCCGGTAGGGAATAACCTTGGTTTCCGTCTTTTCCACTGATGACGCATTGTTGTGGCGGCGCGCCGTTGAGCTCGTAAAGTGGGTAATCCTATGCTGCTGTGTCAGTCAGCCGTCGTCGGCAGACGAACTGAATCTGGAATACAAGGTCAAGGCTGCCTATCTCTATAACTTCACCAAATTCATCACGTGGCCGGAAAAAGCCAGCCCCACCTTTAATATCTGCATTATCGGCCACGACCCCTTCGGGAGTTTGCTTAGCCCGCTAGAGAGCAAGACCGTTCAGGAAAAACCCATTCGGTTGTTCAAGTTCGATGCGCCCAAACAGGCTAAAGATTGCGATATCGTCTATTTTGACAATCCCGAACAGCGCGCGGACCTTGCTCTACCGGGTGTATTACTGGTCGGTTCGCTGAAAAAATCACTGACGGTCAGCAGCGAGCCGTTTTTTGCCGAATCCGGCGGAATGATCGGCTTTGCGCTGGACGACGGCAAAGTCAAACTGCACCTCAACCTCAAGGCTTTAAAACAAAGCGGTTTTAACGTCAGCGCCAAACTCATCGAAGTTGCCATACTGGTGGAGGGGGCCGAGCATGAGTAGATTCTTCTCGCGGCTATCCATCAAAGGCAAATTGTTTAGCATCGCCATTACCTCCAGCCTGTTTTCCATGCTGTTGGCCTTGGTGATATTGGTAACGGTGAATGTCACCGAAGTAAAGCGTAAAGCCCAGAGCGATTTAATGGCCGTGGCCAGCTTGATCGCCAATCGAAGTGTCGCTGCCGTAATGTTCGACGACGCCAATTTGGCCAAGGAAAACCTGGTGTCGTTGAATAATCTCCCCGATTTGCGTAGCGCTTGCGTCTACACCAAAAGAGGTCAGTTATTTACCTCGCTGGACAAGCAATCTGCCACCTGCCCTGCCGTATCGCATGGCTTGCGCAACTATTTCGATAAACTCAGCATCTATGTTTATCAGCCCATGCGTCTGGATGACGAAATCGTCGGCGGCATTTTTCTGTCCTCGGACCTCAGTGCGGCGTTCTGGCGGGAACTGCAATTTGTCGGTGTGGTGCTGATTGTGTTGTTTGTCGCTTTGTCTATTACCTTTTTGCTGACCGCACCCTTATTGAACCGGGTGGCCAAACCCATCGCCCAATTGGCTAAAACCGCGCAGAAAGTCAGCCAGGAACACGACTATTCCTTGCGCGCAGCCAAGCACAGCAACGATGAAATGGGAATTCTGGTCGATGCCTTCAACGGTATGCTGGATACCGTCGAGATTCAAAACAAAGCCTTGATTAGCGTCAAAAATAATTTCCAGGCCTTGTACGACAACAACCCGACCATGGTGTTTAACCTGGATATGCAGGGGCAAATCATCTCGGTAAACCGCTTCGGCGCCCGCCAGTTGGGTTTAAGCGTAGAGGAACTGCAAGGCTGCTCTATTTTCAATTTTGCCCATCCCGAAGATATTGGCAACTGCAACCAGTTCTTCCAAATCTGCCGCAATCATCCCGAGCAGGTACATAAGCTGGAAAGCCGTATCATCTGTCGTAATGGCAACATCATCTGGGCCAGGGAAACCGCGCGCTTGGTGAAGGACGAAAACAATCGTTCTCACCTATTGCTGGTTTGCGAAGACATTACCGAAACCCGACGCCTGTCGGAAAAAATCGCCTATCAAGCCAGCCACGACGAATTGACAGGTCTGGTCAACCGCCGCCAATTCGATATCCATATACAGAACTTGGTGTTAGAGGCGCAAGCCAACGATAGCCACCACGTTTTGTGTTATTTAGATCTGGATCAATTTAAAATCGTCAACGATACCTGCGGCCATCTGGCGGGCGACGAGCTACTAAGGCAGCTAGGCGAGGTACTGCGCCAACAAGTGCGCAGAATGGACATATTAGCTAGACTGGGCGGCGATGAATTCGGCATCCTGATGTCGTATTGCTCGCTCGAACAAGCCATCATCACCGGCGAAAAGCTACGCAATGCGGTATGCGACTTCCAATTTGCTTGGGAAAGCCGTAGTTTCAACATTGGGGTTAGCATTGGTATCGCCCCGATCAATCGCGCCTGCGGCAATGCCGTGGATGTATTGAAAGAAGCCGATGCCGCCTGTTACGCCGCCAAGGAAAAAGGCCGCAACCGGGTGCATATATTTAGTCCGGACGACGAAGAGCTAACGCTCCGACAAGGCGAAATGCAATGGGTCGAAAAAATCCGCATGGGAATCGAGCGTGACCGCTTCCAGTTATTCGGCCAGCTAATTGTGCCGATCGCCGCTAATCGCGGCGGTCTGCATTTCGAAACCTTAATCCGCTACCGAGACGATCAAGATAAAGTGATTCCGCCCGGCGCCTTTCTACCTGCGGCAGAACGCTACAATATGGCTTCGCCTTTGGATCGCTGGGTAATTTCCCGTTTGTTCCAGTACCTGGCAACGACGCCCGGCTTCCTGGACCGTTTGGAAATGTGCTCTGTCAATCTGTCCGGCTTATCCCTATCGGACCAAGCCATGCTCGGCTTTATCGACGAGCAATTCCAAAAATGGCAGATACCAACCCACAAAATTTGTTTCGAAATCACCGAAACAGCCGCCATCAGCAATCTTTCCTATGCCCGGCAATTTATCGATTCGCTACGCCAAAAAGGTTGCTCTTTTTCCCTGGACGATTTCGGCAGCGGTTTATCGTCATTTGCTTACCTGAAGAACCTACCGGTCGACTATTTAAAAATAGACGGGCTGTTCGTGAAGGACATACTGGATGATCGTGTGGATTTGACTATGGTTAAAGCCATTAACGAGGTCGCTCATGTGATGGGCAAAAAGACCATCGCCGAATTTGTGGAGAACCAAAATATTTTCGATCTACTACAAACCTTGGGTGTGAATTACGCCCAAGGCTACGGTATTGCCAAGCCGGTACCCCTGCGGGAATTATGAGAAACAATATGCTGAAAACAGTCAAAAAGCAGCTTTTCAAACACTCTTTGGTGCTTAGTCTAATTGGTCAGCAGGCACATGCAGAACAAACCGTAACCGATTTACTGGATTTATCTCCAGCAGAATTAGCCAATATTTCAGTAAGCATTGCGTCGGGCACAGCCAAACCCGTGTCGCAATCCGCCGCGGTGACCACTGTAATCACCGCCGATCAAATTGCCACGATGGGCGCTACCGATCTGCACGAAGTGCTGGAAACCGTGCCGGGCATGCATGTTACGATTCAACCGGTTACTAACGATTATAGTTACACGATGCGCGGCATGCGTAACGAAACCAATGCGGAAGTATTACTCATGCTCAACGGCACGCGTTTTTCGGTGCCTTATCAGGGCACGCATATGGCGGGAATGATTATTCCCGTCGAAAACATTCAACGCGTCGAAGTAATCCGTGGACCGGGCTCGGCGCTATACGGCGCTGACGCCTTTGCGGGTGTAATCAATATCGTCACCAAAAAGGCGGCGGATATTGACGGAGCCACGGTTGGCGCGCGTGGCGGCAATGCCGATACTAAAAGCGCTTGGGGCCAATACGGCGGCAAATGGCAAGGCTGGGATGTGGCTGGCAGCCTGCAATATAGCCATAACGGGGTAGATCCGGATCGAATCATCACGGCCGACGCGCAAACCCAAGTCGACCAAGTATTGGGCACGAATATATCGCTCGCCCCCGGCCCAATGCAAACCCAAAACGAACGTTGGAACGGCCATCTCAGCTTACAGCGCAAACATTGGGATTTGGGGTTTTGGGCTTTTAACGAGAGCGATTACGGTTTTCGCTCGGGTACCTTCGGTGCTCTGGATAACAAAGGCCGGGGGAATGGCTCCAATTACCTGGCCGATATGCGTTACTCGACCGAGGACGATCTGGAGAACTGGGAATTGCAAGCCCATGCCAGCTTTCTGCATACTGATGTCTCGGCCAATATATACGGCTTTCCAGCCGGTGCAATTTTACCAATCGGTGCGGACGGCAACGTCACCGACCAGCTGGCGTCGACTAGAGGCTTAATGCTATTTCCGGAGGGGCTACGTTTCGTAGCCGGTTTTAAAAATACCGTACCCAGCTTTGAGTTCACCGGTATTTACAAAGGTTTCTCAGATCATTTGATCCGTATGATCGCCGGTTTCCGCTATGAGGAAATGAACACTCAGGAAGCACGGAATTATGGCGTAGGCGTTATCAACGGCGCAGGACTATCTGCATTTCCCGCCATCAACCTTGCCGGGGGCTTACAAGACTTAACCGGAACCCCTCTCACATTTATTGACGACCATCATCGCGACATTTGGTCCGCAGCGATACAAGACGAATGGCAATTTGCCGAAGACTGGCACCTGACCACGGGTTTGCGCTTTGACCACTATTCAGACTTTGGCGGCACATTGAACCCCCGCGCGGCACTGGTCTGGAATATCAATTCACAATTGACTGCCAAGTTACTCTATGGTCAGGCTTACAGGGCACCAAGCTTCGTCGAACAGTATCAGCAAAATAGCCCGCTTTTCCTTGGCAACCCGGCTTTAAGTCCGGAAACCATTTCTACTACCGAACTGGCATTCGATTATCGTCCGACGAAGAATCTGAGAACCGCGTTGAATTTATACCATTATGAGATCCGCAATTTGATTAGCGGCCCGATTTCCGGCGCCGGCACCCTGACCGAGCGTAACACGCCAGGTCAAGACGGCTACGGCAGCGAGTTTGAATGGGATTGGAAGTTTCACTCAGATTGGAATCTACGTGGTAACTATGCTTGGCAATTTGCCCGCAACGAAGCGACTCATACTCGGGTTAGCAATGTCCCCGAACATCATGTTTACACCGCACTCGCCTGGAATTTTGCGCCAAAATGGCAGATTCAAACTCAAATCAACTGGATAGGTCACCGCCTTAGCAGTCCAGAGGATACGCGCGTTTTAAAAGATTATGAAACGGTCGATTTAACTTTAAATGCTAAAAAACTGATGGGATATCTGGATCTAACTGCATCTGCTCGGAACCTATTCGATAGCCACGGCAAGGAACCGGCTACGTCCAGCTATCCTTATAATTTGCCAATCGCCGGACAAACTTTTTATTTCGAAGCTGGTTTACACTTTTAACTAATTGCTTGAACCGAATAATTCCGGTGAATGGCGTCCAGAAGGTAAGCAACGATCTTACGGCTCAACCAAGCCTCACCCGCGGCGACAGCGTGGATCATTCTATTGATATAAGCCGCCAGTGACAGACTGTTTTGATAGCCCTTGGCTCCGGCCAGCACGCAGTGCAGAATTTGCTCTTCATGTAAGTCATCGCCGATGATCACGATATTACTGGTCGGACTGGCCGCCAATAACAAGTTGGTATAATCGGCTGTTTGGCTACCGCGCAACGCAAAATTCAGCAAAATGATATTGGGTTGGAGTTGTTCGGCAGCATTAAGAGCCTGAATCTCATCTGAATAAAAAGCAACATCCGCTTCCGCCATCAGCATCAGTGGCTGGATTTGGCCGATGTTATCGATTACTTGAATTTTCATGATAAATCTTGCTGTCTGTTAGCTGACTGGCTTGCAACTTTGGCCGCCGGAACTAATTTGTTTAATTCCTACGGCATTTGCCCCTGACTATTAAATTCAGTTGGTAACATCGATAAATCCGTGTAATCCACGTTTAGAATCGACTGCCAGCCAACGCCGTAAGTATTGCAGCTCTTCGGTAGATTGCAATTCTTCAAGGCTTTTTTTATTTTTCAACAATCTGAACGCTGCGGAGAGTACTTTGTAATTCTCGCCCACTATACCGGCTCGTCTTAACCCTACGATGTTGAGCCGATAATGTTTCGCGGGCCGCCCACCTATCAGCATAAACGGGATCACGTCCATGTTAATCCCTGTTGTGCCTTGCACGATGGCGTAAGCGCCGATCCGGCAAAATTGATGTACGACTACCGCGCCGCCCATAAACACGTTATGGCCAACCTCTACATGGCCGCCAATCGCCACATTATTGGCAAAAATAGTTTTGTCGCCCACCGAGCAATCATGGGCGACGTGGCTGTTATTCATGAAATAGCAACCTGACCCGATCCGGGTAGCGCTGCCTGCTACAGTAGCCCTATGCGCGGTAAATCCTTCTCGAAACACGTTATTGTCGCCAACCTCCAGCCACGACTCGGTTTGCGCATCAAACCCCAGGTCCTGCGGCAAACCACCCAGTACAGCGTGCGGATGTAAGACATTACCGTCGCCCATTTTGACATGCGCATGCACTACGGCATGGGCGCCTATTTGGCTATTCGCGCCAATCACAGCCCCCGCCTCTATCACCGCAAACGGCCCAACGCTGACATTTTCTCCAAGCCTGGCGCCGGTTTCGATAAAAGCAGTTGGATGAATCGATGCAGTCATGGTTAGCCTCTTGGATGATGTTGGGTATGTAACGTTTTCAAACGCTGTTGGGCAATATGCGTATAAATTTGGGTAGTGGATAAATCCGAATGACCAAGCAATAGCTGTACGACTCGAAGATCAGCACCATGATTCAACAAATGCGTGGCGAACGCATGGCGCAGTGTATGCGGCGACAGATGTTTGTCGATACCGGCCAGCGCGGCATAGCGCTTGATAATATGCCAAAAAGCCTGTCTGGTCATAGATGTGCCCCGGCTGGTAACAAACAGATAGTCGCTTTGTCTATTTCCCAGAATTGCCTGCCTGGCAGTATTCAGATAACGATCGGTCCAATCCATCGCATCTTCGCCAACCGGCACCAGACGTTCTTTGTCGCCTTTGCCGACGATACGCACGCAACCTTGCCGGAAATTGATTTGACCGAACTTAAGTTCGACTAATTCTGAAACCCGCAGCCCGGTGGCGTAAAGCATTTCGAGCATGGTTCTATCCCTGAAACCCAACTTATCGGTAATTTCCGGAGCGTTTAACAATAATTCGACGTCGGTTTCCGACAATGAATCCGGCAACGTGCGACCAAGCTGCGGCGCATCTATCAATTGGGTAGGATCGATAGTGATTTTACCCTCGCGCAGCAGATAACCGTAAAAGCGCCGCAAACAGGACACGATTCTGGCCGACGAACGGCTGGTTATGCCTTGTTGCTGTCGGTTAGCCAAAAAGCTCTTGATCGTGATTTCGTCAACTGCCGTTATATCCTTATCCTTCAGCCACTTCGCAAACAATTTGAGATCGCTGCCATAAGCCGATAGCGTATTGTCGCTTAATCCAAATTCCAGCCACAACGTGTTTAAGAAAGACTCTATGGTCTGCGTCGAATTCATTCGCCGGCCAACGCCAAGCCACGCTCGTATTCAAGTAAACGATGCTTAAGCGCGACAAACTCGCCGTCAGCCTGCCCCATAAAACCGCCGATGCCATGCTTTGCCACCACACGGTGACAGGGGATAATTCCCGCATAAGGGTTATTGCGGCAAGCTCCCGCTACGGCCCTAGGTCCTGAGCCCAACTTCTCAGCCAATCCCGAGTATGTTTCTACTTGCCCGACGGGAATAGCCAATAGCGCTCTCCAAACGGCATTGCCGTGTGCGCTACCCTGGCTTAGCAAGTTGACATGCAGTTCAGTTTGTATCGGGTTTAACAGATAACTTTGTAGGCGGGCAGCCTGCGATGGCAAAGCCTTGGTTAACTCCCCCCCAACATGCCAAGAGGCATCCGTAATGATTTCACCAACCATGGTTAATCTCAATTCCGCATCGAGTAGTGGCACGGCGAGCAGGGACTCGGCGCCATCTGCAACAGTTTGCCAAACGATATGTAAAGGCATCACTTCTCTCTTGCTGTCGGCAAAAAAAAAGGCAGCTAAGCAGGCCGCCTTTTCTAATTAACTGATTCGCTATAAACGAACCAGATTGCAGCGTATTAAGAAAGTTTTTCTTTGATACGTGCGGCTTTACCGGCCAAATCGCGCAGATAATAAAGTTTAGCGCGACGAACGTCACCGCGACGTTTTACTTCGATACTGCCAACCGATGGACTGTGGGTTTGGAAAACACGCTCAACACCCACGCCATGCGAAATTTTTCTGACGGTAAATGCTGAATTCAAACCGCGATTACGTTTAGCAATCACGATGCCTTCAAAAGCCTGTAACCTTTCCCGTGTGCCTTCAGTTACTCTAACTTGCACCACGACAGTATCGCCAGGTCCGAATTCCGGTACATCTTTTTTCAGCTGTTCAGCTTCCAATTCTTCAATAATTTTACTCATAACCACACCCTATTAAACAACTTCAGTTCTAAATTCTTTCAACAAAGCATCCTGCTCTGCGCTTAATGTTACTTTTCCAAGCATATCCGGGCGCCTCGACCAAGTCCGTCCCAACGCCTGTTTCATACGCCATCGCTTGATGTCGGCATGATTTCCGCCGAGTAGTACATCCGGGACGTCGCCAATATCGCTATGCTCGGGCCGCGTATAATGCGGACAATCCAACAACCCATCAAAATGCGAATCTTGTTTAGCAGATTCTTCGTCGCCAAGTACGCCAGGAATTAACCTGGTAACCGCATCGATTACTATCAAGGCTGCCAGCTCGCCACCACTGATTACGTAATCCCCCAGCGACCATTCTTCGTCACAAGCATGCTGGATAAAACGCTCGTCTATACCTTCATAGCGACCGGACACGAGGATCAATTGATCATAGCAACTCGCATCCAACAACAACTCCTGACTAAGCAAACGCCCCTGTGGACTCAGGCAAATCACTTTGCTGTTAGCCAAGACATTATGCTGTTTGGCTGCATCTACCGCGTCGAGCAAAGGTTGACATTTCATCACCATGCCCGGCCCGCCGCCATAAGGTCTATCATCGACCGTCCGGTGTTTATCGTGCGTGTAATCACGAGGATTCCAAACAGACAAATCAACCAAGCCTCGCTCGATTGCTCTACCAGTTACCCCGTAACCAGCGGCATCCGATACCATATCAGGAAAGAGACTGATAACATCGAAACGCATGCCTTGAGTTAAAAGTCGGGATCCCAATCGGCGATAATCAGGCCATCGTCAAGATCGATTTTTAAAATAGTACTCTGCTGCAAGAAAGGAATCAGGCGCTCTACGTCGCCATCTACCACCACCAACACGTCATTAGCGCCGGTCTCTAGCAGATAGTCAACCTTGCCTAATTTGTAACCTTCTTGATTGCGTACTTCCAGCCCTATCAGATCGGCCCAATAATATTCGCCATCCCCGGCTTTGGGGAGTTGTTGCTTGCGTATCAGAATATCCGCCCCCATCAACTCAGCGGCAAGGTCTCTATCGCTAATGCCTTGCAACTCTGCGACAACTAAGCTGCCTTGCCGCCTACCACCAAGCAATTTAACTTCTTGGATTTGGCCATTCTTCTGGAGAATCCACGGCGAATACTGCAATATGTTTTCGCGGGGGTCGGTGAAAGAGTAGACTTTTACCCATCCTTTTACACCAAAAACGCCGGACACTTGACCGACGTTCAAAAATTCCCCTGCTGGCAAAACTAAAATTAAGCGACTGCTTTATCGGCGTCTTTGATCAATCTAGCGACGCGATCAGTAGGTTGCGCGCCATTGGATTTCCAGTATTGGACGCGTTCGCTATCCAATACCAATCTTTGCTCACCACCGCGGGCTAAAGGATTGAAGAAACCTACGCGCTCAATGTAACGACCATCGCGACTGCTTCTGCTGTCGGTAACAACAACATGATAGAAAGGACGATTCTTAGCGCCGCCTCTGGACAAACGAATGCTTACCATTTGGATACCTTAAATAACATTGAATCAAAAAACTTAATCAAACTATTCTACGCGATTTTTACAATAAGTGAAGGACAAATTACGACAATCACATTCTCATGCCGCGCATATTGCTCTTCAAGCCGCGCATCATGTTTGCAATATTACCCTTGCTGAATTTTTTCATCATCTTTTCCATCATTTGATGCTGCTTCAACACACGATTTACAGCCTGCAAGTCCAAACCGCAACCATCGGCGATACGTTGCTTCCGACCGCCTTTAATCAGATCGGGAAAACGCCGCTCTTGTTTGGTCATTGAGTTAATCACGGCAATCTGATGCGCAAGATCCTTGTCGTTGACTTTATCCTTAATATCTTTTGGCACGCCGCCCATACCCGGCAGCTTATCCATCATCGCGCCAAGCCCGCCCATATTCTGCATTTGTTCGAGTTGCTCCTTCAGGTCGTTCAAATCGAAGCTCTTACCTTTTTGCAGCTTTTTGGCTAATTGCTCGGCCTTTTTCTTGTCGACATTTTGCTCGATATTCTCGATCAGCGACAACATATCGCCCATACCGAGAATACGTGAAGCCAACCGATCAGGATAGAAAGGCTCCAAAGCGTCGGTTTTTTCGCCGACACCGATAAATTTGATCGGTTTACCGGTAATATGCCTGATGGACAGTGCCGCACCCCCGCGCGCATCGCCATCAGCCTTGGTCAGTATCACGCCGGTCAATGGCAGGGCGTCATGAAAAGCCTTAGCGGTATTCGCGGCATCCTGGCCCGTCATGCTATCCACCACGAACAAAGTCTCAATCGGCTTGATCGCGGCATGCAAAGCCTTGATTTCATCCATCATCTCGTCATCGACATGCAAACGACCGGCGGTATCGACGATTACCACATCTAAAAATTGGCGCTTTGCCGCATCTATAGCTCTGTTAACAATGTCGACCGGATTTTCGCTGGCATCGCTTTCGAAAAACTTTAAGCCAACATCGGCGGCCAATGTCTCCAATTGCTTAATCGCCGCAGGACGATAAACGTCAACACTAACCACCCCAACTTTTTTCTTTTTCTTTTCTTTTAGATGGCGGCCTAATTTTGCCACCGTAGTCGTTTTACCCGCACCTTGCAGGCCAGCCATCAATACGATTGCCGGCGGATTGGTACGTAGATTCAGCTCTTCGTTAGCAGAGCCCATCACCTTGACCAATTCCGACTGCACCACCTTGATCAATGCCTGCCCGGGCGTCAAACTGGTTTGCACTTCCTGCCCTAAGGAGCGCTGAGTAACCTGATCGATAAAATCGGTCACCACCGGCAAAGCAACATCGGCCTCCAGCAAAGCCATTCGCACTTCGCGCATGGTTTCCTGGATATTGCTCTCGGTCAGACGACCTTGGCCTTTAATTTTTTTTAGCGTGCCACTGAGGCGATCGGATAAATTATCAAACATAGCTGCGTGTTTATTTTTCTAGGGTTCCGGCGGATGTTTGCCAACACAAACGGATTACAACAATTGGTCTGCTTAGTTTAACATAACCGTACCGCAACACCTTTTGATTATTCCCCTGCCATCGCCATGTACACCATACCCGTCGGCCTATTTTCGATATTAAGCTATGCGATTGCCGCAACATTAATCGTTAAAGAAATCTTTGGTGCCAAACAGCACCGGATATCCATGCAACTGGCTTGGCTTGGCGCAGGCATGCATAGCGCCTATACAGTATTGAACGTGCAAAACCATGAAGGATTCAACTTCAGCTTTTTCAGCACGGCGTCGCTGGCAGGTTTGGTTATTTGCCTTCTACTGTTAATTGCCTCACTGGACAAACCGGTAGCAAAACTTGGCGTATTGATTTTCCCAGTGGCGGCAGCGATGCTGGCTTTAGATATGAGTTATCCGGCAACACCGCACCTGCTGATCAATCATAATTGGCAGATGAGCACACACATCTTGACATCGATATTGGCATTCAGCCTGTTAAATATCGCTGCCTTACAAGCCATTTTATTGGCCGTTCAGGATCAACAATTGCGCCATCACCACCCCAAACGCTTTATGTTGGCTTTACCGCCCTTGCAGGCCATGGAATCGCTGTTGTTTCAAATGATTGCCACGGGATTACTGTTTTTGACCGCATCCTTGGTCACCGGCTTCTTTTTTGTTGAGGATTTATTTGCACAGCATTTGGTTCATAAAACCGTACTATCAATCCTGGCCTGGATAATTTTTTCCGCACTACTGTTCGGCAGGATTCGCTACGGCTGGCGCGGACAAAGCGCAATTCAGTGGACACTCATTGGCTTTACTTCATTACTGCTGGCCTATTTCGGCAGCAAAATGGTTTTGGAATTGATATTGAAAAAAGTTTGAGCATTTAAAACAGCCCAAGACTAACAGACACAATATCCGCAGCTAAAATCCGGCGGAAACCAACGCAGCCTTCATGGTCACAGCGACTTCAAGACCAGGTTTTTGAGCCAAAATATAATCCAGCATCATGCCAGCCGCATCGTAGATCCCTTGCTCCGTGTACAAATTAGCCAACTTGATTTGCACCAGAGTATCTTGAGGGAATTGACTTATGTAATTATTGTAAGCATCGATTGCGACCATAACATCACCATGTAGCCGCTGCATTTCCGCATACAAAGGCAAATAAAAGGGATTCAATTGCGACAAACACTGTAACGCTAGATTGGCGGTATGAACGTTATCGCTGTCGATACCAATATCCGCAATTCTTATCAGGGCCTGCTCGACCAACACACCACCATCGTCAACAATTTGTCGATACGCATCCAGAGCCAGAGCCGGCGAACGCTGCAATTCGGCCAAGTATCCGGTAATCAAATACCGGTACGGCTCTACCGCCTTTTGATCCTGGTACTTGTTCAAACTGATCAGCAAATCACTCAATTCTTCGATTTTTTTATGCTTGAATAGCAAGCCCGCCCGTTGCTTCAGACTTGAAAGATTCCCCTGACTTTTGGCCCTGGCAAAATGCCGCGTATTTTTATCATGAACAATCTCTACGAAGCGTTTTTCAAACTCGGCAAATTGAGCCTGAACATCTGCCGGTACCTCAGCGGCAATAGCCTTCCACAATCTTACACGCCCAAAACTTCTGTCCTTTCGATATTGCTCCATTACCAAACCAAAATTCGGCACATCCGCATATTCCTGTTGTCTGGCTTGGACTCTTTCGACAGCGTCATCCAACAAACACATCAACTTTGTTGCGCCTTCCCGGTAGGCGTCGTAGAAAACATTGCCTAGTTGCTTAGCTTCTTCAGCACTCCATTCTTCATCGGTAAATGCCTTAGTCAACTTGATAAAACTTCTGATACCAAAGCTCTTTACCAGTTTGCTGTAATGCCTATGTTCACGTTTAAACTTCTTCTCGATCTGATCGAGTCTTTTCTTATCCTTGTAGTTTTCAATGATTCCATCAGCACTATACATCTCATCGTTTACACGGCGCGCATTTTCCGCCAGGCGGGCAATTCCTTTGATCTGAAATTGGGCGCGTCCTAACTCGTCAAGAATTTGTCTATGATATTTTTTATGTTCAGAGGATTCACTCACCCGCTCGGCTACGATTTCTGCCACATCAATGGCACCATCCCCAAACTCTATTTCGGATATGGGCAAATACTCGATATTGTCGACTTTGGCAGAAGCGCCGGAAATATTAAAAATCCGACATCCCATGTCCGACAACTGTTTCGCCTGGAAACTCAGCGAGAGAATGGCTTGAGCGAAGTCGCAACTAGTAGGCGCCATAAAACCGGCATTTGTCTCTACTTGCAACGATGTCAGATTAAAGCGTGGCCCGGCCAGTTGTTCGTCGCTACCGGTGGCGTGAGTAAAGCCTTCCTTGGTAAAGCATAAGTCTACGCCGGCGAGCACAATTCTCTTGAATCCAAAATGATACGCCACATTTAACGCCGTATTGGTTACGGTCGGCCCCGCACTGCCAATATTCGCTACGTTTAGTGGCGAGGGCCACGGCAGTCGCGGACCAAGATAAAGCCCAAGGCCATGCCATTGATTCACTAAAGTCGGGACAGTGTGGTAGGAATATACAAAAATCGGCTTGCTGCTGAACTCGAGCATTTCTTTGCTGATATCGAAGCTCAGCTCAGTCGGATCCACTGAAAACACAAAATCCGGCTCGATATTGGCCTGTAATAACTGGCGAGAAATTCTGGAAACAGCAAAAACCACAACCTCGTTGCGATGCAACCTGAGCCATGGCAAAACCTCGTCTAGTGAGGGGCCGCCCGCCAAAAGTAACACCGTCTTGTCGGCAAAGGCCTTTTCGAGCAATTTTGCCGGCCTTCCATTATCGGCTAAATTAATAATCTGCCTGGCAATAAACGCCTCGCTACCCAGCTCAACACTAATTTGCCAATGCAGTTGCGATAGCACTTCCGTGATATACCAACTTAACTCTGCATACTCCTCTATATAATCGTCTTGCGCACAAATTGCGTTGTAGGATCGTACTGCGTTGATATATAGATAATCGTTTATTTTGAAATTTTTAATAGCCTCCGGCCATTGTTCCAAACCGATACACAGAATCTTCTCATCCAATCCATCAAGCAATTGGTTGTATTTTAACCCCTGCAATACACCTTCCGGTTCAATGAAGATGTAACGCGTACCTTTTGGTAAAAACTTGCTTTGCAAGTATTTTGGCAGCAACCCGGAATCCGTGCCGATAATCACATTAAGCGCATCTTCAGCAAACAGATCCTTACCGTACTTCGCGTCAAACAGCGCTTCGGCACTAACTTTATCGAAGCTGTTTCTATTTAGATTGAAAAAATATTTTTCGCCAAAGTTATTTACGCATATTGGCCCTAAGTCATATTGTCTCACCTGATCAAGTTCATCAACCATTTGCTACTTCTTGATTAAAGTTTACGGAATCTCACTAGCTACGTATCAGCTTAGCATTCCTATATTCAAATGCACCGACTATTCAGGCTAAATACTGCGGTTACTTCTATTTCAATAATTGCAATACGCCTTGGGTTACTTGATTCGCCTGAGCCAACATCGCCGTACCCGCCTGTTGCAGAATCTGACTGCGGCTTAAATTTGCTGTTTCGGCAGCGAAATCGGCATCCATAATCCGCGAACGAGCTGAACTTTGATTTTCAATGGAAGACTGTAGATTCGATATAGTGGTGGAAAACCGATTCTGAATTGCACCTAAATTCGAACGAAATGTATCTATTCTTCTGATTGCGGTATCAATAGCATTGATTGCTGAGCGCACATTTCCAGAGGTAGCAGCTGATCCAATTGAATGCTTGTTACCAAAAAGCGCGCTTAAACTTGTCACAGCTATCAAATCGGATACCGTAACAGATATCTGATTGTCTGCCGCCGTGTTAGCTCCAATCTGAAAGTTCGCATTCTTTAAAGAACCGTTTAGAATTTTTTTGCCGTTGAATTCGGTATTCTGAATAATCCTTTTAACTTCTGCACCCAATTGCTTAAATTCGGTATGAAGCTTTTGCCTGTCTTCACCACTAACAGCCGCTCTATTGGCCGCCTGGACCGCCAAGTCCCGCATCCTCTGCAAAGTCTCAGTGATTGTACCCATCCCGGCTTCCGCAGTTTGCGCCATGGAGATACCGTCGTTGGCATTGCGCATGGCAACAGTCATACCGCGAATTTGCGATGTCATCCGGTCGGCAATCGCCAAACCGGCGGCATCGTCTTTAGCACTATTGACTCTTAGACCTGATGATAAACGCTCCATAGACATTTGCAGACTATCGTTAGTCCGCGTCAGAAACTTCTGACTATTCAATGACGCGATATTTGTATTGATGACCATTGATGATGGCATGATCGTTCTCCCGGTTGATACTAAATGGAATAGGCATTATTGCCGCCACTAAACATCAATCACTTTTCATGCCAATATATAAAAATCCCTTTTAAATTCAACAATTAACAAAATAACAGCTCTCTTAATATCATCAAACACACCTGATTAAAGCCCGTTTTGCCGCTTAATCAGCCTTTAGGCAATTAGAACGACATTTTTTTGACTCCCCCTCCGAAAACCATTACCTAGAAAAGCCACATGTCAAATACCTCACAACAAAGCGTAAAAACAAAATTAAAATCAATAATATGGAAAATTTTCGCGTAATTTGAAAATCGATAATTAATGGATGAAAGGCTTACAAAAATACCGAGGAAAATTGTGAGCTAGAATCCGACAAACAATTGCCGGCCATAAATGTGGAAGAGAAATGGAAGCGGCATTTCGTTGCCGCTAGGACAACGATCAATGAAATTATCTGATTAGCAAGCTACTTCAGCCGAATGCGTCGCACATCCGCAAAATCGTCATTTCGGCATACCCTCTGGGGCAAGGGGAATGAATAACTGCAAGGATAAGCTCAAAGCTTGCCATCCATAGCACTGGATGCCACTCTTGTGCCCATTGGGTACCCTAGCGGCCATGACGGACTTTTTTTGTAGAATTACTAATCAGGTGAAATTAAGGGGTATATCGATACGCTGAACAGCGTGTTTTCGGGATGATCTGGAAAAATACGAGGATAGGTCTGAGCTAGCCGACTTAATAACTGTTATAAGCCTGCATGGCCTTCCGACCACGATCCAATGCCGATTGCTGAGAAACCGAGCGCATTTTTTGCTCTTCGATATAAGAAATAAAAACAGCATCTTGCTCAAGCAGGGACTGAGCTAATTGCTTTAAAAGACGTTTTTTTTGCTCGGAAAAGGCCGCAGTGCTCGCAAAAAACTGTTCTAAATAAGCTTGCCTGACCTCTAAAATATCAGCTAGACGCTCCCATTCCGCCTTTACTATGCAATCTTGAATATTATCGGCAAAACCTTGCAACTGCTGTTGCCACTCCAAAAAATCAGGGTCCGGGACATCGACAGACATTAGGCAATCGCATCCCAAGCTTCTTTAACCTCTTTCATCAACACAGTTACCTCATTCAATATGTCTTCGCTGTTTTCACTACTCGCCTGTAGCAACCTAAAATTGATGTAATCGTACAATTGGCGAAGATTGGCAGCAATTTCACCACCCTGCTCTAAGTCAAGCACCTCATTTAAGCCACCGACTATGCCGATTGCCTTTGATATATAGATACTTTTGGCTTCCATATCGCCATGAGTAATGGCTCCTTTAGCTGAATTGATTCGAGCCAAAAATCCTTCCATCAACATTTGTATCAATCGATGGGGAGATTCCTCGCCAAAATTGCTGGAGGTATGAACCTCAGCATATTGTCTAGCGCCTTTTCTATGAGCATCAACGTACATGGGAAAAAACCTCTATATTACAAATTGTTGATCCAGTTACTTAAAAAAGAACCGGTTGATTTAAATTTGCCGACTGTAACGTCCATCGCTGTAAATTGTTTTTGCAATGTTTTTTGTAGATTATCTAATCTAATCTGCACATCGGCTCTGCGATCTCCCAAGGTAGACAGTTGTTTTTTCAGCGATGTTTGCTGACTATCCAAAGGCCCACCCGATTGCAACAAATTATCCAATTTTGAGTAAAGCCGAGTCGCCACACCGTCAGACGACGAAAACACATCGCTGACCGACTGTAAACTGGCGCTCAATGCAGTGTTAAGCTGCGTGCTATCCAATGACATCACACCATCTTTATCTATCTTCACGCCTATCATGGCTAATGAATTGTAATTCCCGGTCGAGGACGAAACCGGATTTGTCGAATCTTGTCTGATCTGTGAGTTCACATAACGCAGTGTGGCGTCGCCGATTAGCGCGCCGTTTCCGGAACTGCTACCGCTGGAACCGCCACCGTATTTACCCAAATCTTTGGCAGTCGTGTGTAGCTTGTTGTATGCGGTTACGAAACTTGTCAGAGTTTTATTGATAGCTTCATTATCCAAGCTGACATCAACGTTCACCTTGGTACCCACTTGAGCGGATTTCAAGTCTAAAGTCAGACCTTGTACTACGTCGGTTATCGAATTGGTGCTACGCGTTGCGGTCTGACCATCGACTTTAATAATAGCGTCTGCTGCGGTCGCCTGAGCGCTCAAATTGGAGGAGAAAACCTGTGACAATCCGGTGGTATCGGTGTTGTTTCCATCGTCGTCGCTACCCGTCACGGTAAATGCGTTTGCAAGTCCGGAGTTTTTGGCTGTGAGGACCAACTTGGAAATTGTACCTGTGCCGGTAGAGTTGTCGACGTTAACGATACTCGCGGTAACGGAGGTATTACCGGAAGCGTTGTTGATGGCATCTCTTATGCCTGTCAACGTATTATTACCGGAACCAACCGTCACGTTGAACGAGACACCCGCTGTGGTAGCAATAGTCAAAGATCCCGTGCCAACGGTGGCAGCCGAGCTGGCAAACTCCGCCGAAATAGATTTTTGCGCCTTTGCCAACTGGGTAACTTCCAGGGCATAAGAGCCGGCCACGGATCCCGCGCCAGCGGCAACTTTTAAGATTGACTCGTCGGCAGACGCAGCTTTATGCGTTTTGAATAGATTTCCATCTTTGAGTTTGTTTACCGCAGTCTGAAAATCCGACAACGCGCTTTTCAAGCTACCGATCCCGCTCAGCCTAGTATTTACCGAGTCTTCTTGTCGTTGAATAGCGTTTAGCGCCGGCTGCCCGTCAGCCGACACTAATTGAGTTACTAGGGAGTTAATATCGATACCGCTACCAATACCCGTTGACGACACTATGCTCATGACACCTCTCCTAATCCGACTAACTTACTAAGCACGATCCTGAATCATAGAGCCTTGTTGACCATCCAACTCCTGCATTCTTCTGATAAACGCCAGCATTTCTTCGGAGGGAATTTGCCGCACAACATCGCCTGTTTCACTATCGACAACTTTCACCACTAGTTCTTTAGTTGAATCGTCTACTTTGAATTGGAGATTGCGGTTAACTGATTGAAGCAGCGAATTTCCTTTATCCGCAGCTTTTTTCACCGAATCGAAAGAAGGCTTGGCTTCATTCTGTTTGTCCTGCTCTTGGTTCGAAACTGAAGAGGACACAGTCGAATCACTTTGCAAAGCGGAAACACCAAGGCTACGCTTTTCAGCGTCGGCCTTGGCACCCGCAAATGATTTTTCATCCGTTTGCTTATCGGCTTTAGCAACAGTCACGGGAGATAGCTTTAACACATTTGAAATCTCACTGTTCATGACATTCACCTTATGCTTTTCGTATTAAATGGGAGGTTACGATCCGCAACCTCCCTATCAAAACTACCTTAGCAAACTCAACACGGACTGACCGGACTGATTAGCCTGCGCCAACATCGCTGTACCAGCTTGTTGCAAAATTTGCGTTTTACTCAAATTGGATGTCTCAGTTGCAAAATCGGTATCCAGGATCCGGGATCTAGCAGCGCTTTGATTTTCTATGGAAGACTGCAAATTAGCAACAGTAGTCATAAACCGGTTTTGAATCGCACCCAAGGTTGACCTGAAAGTATCGATCTTTTTAATGGCACTATCAATAGCTGATATTGCTGACCTGACTTTAGCAGAAGCCGCACCCGATCCGATTGAGTAACCAGCAGCCCCAAACAAGGCACTAAGGCTATTAACTTTTTCCAAATTAGAAACAGTAACAGATACTTGGTTGTCGGTCGTAGTATTAGCACCCACTTGGAAGTTGGCACCCGCCAACGAACCGTTCAGAATTTTCTTACCGTTGAATTCGGTGTTCTGAATAATCCTTTTAATCTCAAGACCGAGCTGCTTAAATTCAGTTTGCAGCTTATCACGGTCTGAACCACTTACTGCGGCCCTATTGGCAGCTTGGACGGCAAGGTCACGCATCCGTTGTAGAGTTTCGGTAACGGCGCCCATTCCGGACTCAGCTGTTTGCGCCATCGAAATACCGTCGTTGGCGTTTCTGACCGCTACGGTCATACCACGGATTTGAGATGTCATTTTATCGCTGATTGCCAGACCGGCCGCGTCGTCCCGTGCAGAGTTAATTCTCAAACCAGATGACAAGCGCTCCATTGAGGTCGCTAGCGAATCGTTGGTTTTATTTAAAAAACGTTGACTGTTCAACGAATTGACGTTTGTACTGATTACCATTGCCATGATGCTACCCTCCAAATTTCGAGAACGTTCAGCGCTTCGAAAATTTTGTGTTGTGTTGAATTAAAAAGATTTGTTTCAAACTCGAATGATGTATCGGCCCGGGTTTGGAGAACTTTAACCCTCTAATTCAGAAATATTGGGCGAACTCGCCCTGTGCTCTTAAAAAATCGGCTTCGCGGCCAATGTCCAGCCAGTAGTCATTGACCGGAAACATAGATACTGTCTCGCCTCGAGCCACTTGCTGGTTCAATAAAGTCGGCATATCCAACTTTTTCTCGGCCGCGATACTGTTGATCAAACTGTGATCCAGCACATAAATTCCCGCGTTGGCCAAACAACTTTGCAACGGCTTTTCCTCGATACCGATGACACGTTGCTGCTCCAAAGTAACCACGCCGTAAGGAATTTGGTACTCGTACTGCCGCACGCATAGCGTCGCTATGGCTTGTTGTTCGTTGTGGTAGGCCAGCAATCTGGAAAAATCGACCTGGGTCAGAATATCGCCGTTCATCACGATCAGCGGCACGTCGGGCAGATTGTCCGGCATCAAGCCAATCGCGCCGGCCGTACCCATTGGTTCCGTCTCGTCGATATAATCGATTTTGATTCCCCAACGCCCACCATCACCGAAATAGTCTTTTATCTGCTGCGCCCGATAATGCACGGCGATGTAAAACTGCCGAAAACCTGACTTGACGAAATTTTCGATAATGGTTTCCAGAATCGGCTTACCGCCAATTTCCAAAAGCGGCTTGGGGCAATCGTCGGTATAAGGTCGTAAACGGGTACCGAATCCTCCCGCCATTAAAAACACCGGATTCGGAAACGTCGGCTGCTTGTAGAGTGCTTGCAACGATTCCAGTCGCACCACCCGGCCCTGATCGTCCACCACAGGCAATTGATAGAGATGATGGCCTTCCATCATCGCAATCAACTGGGTTTTGCTATCCTGCAAGGCGGCAACTTTCGGGCGCTTATTCATTACCTCGCCAACAGGATGCTCTAGGGATAATCCCCGAATCAAGGCTCGGCGGATATCACCATCCGTGACAGCTCCCAGCAACCGCTCTTGTTCGTCCACCACCAAGGCAATCTGTAACGCCGCGCGATCAATCACCTCGATAGTTGCCCGCAATGTCGCTTCCGGTCGAATCAATACCTGTTGCCAATGCTGTCTCATCTGTTAATCCTGTTGCAAATCCTGTACAAGTGAACGGGCCGGATAGACGATCCTGCTGCATCCTACATCTCGAGTCACCACACTGCCTGCGCCAATTACACTACCGGAACCGATACGTATGCCTTGAATAATGGTCGCACCGGTGCCGATATGCACTTTATCGCCCAATTCCACCCCACCGCTCAACACCGCACCTGGTGCTATGTGCACATCACAACCAATCCGGCAATCGTGTTCCACTATCGCCCCGCTGTTAACAATACAATTCTCAGCAATTTCCGCGCCTGACTGAATAATGACGCCTGCCATCAGCTGCACCCCTTCTGCCAACACTACATCGGTCGCCGTAAAAGCGTGCGGATCGATCAGCGTGCGAAAACGATAACCCTGCGCACGGCATTTCTCGAATAAAGCCGCGCGCAGACCGGCGTCCCTAGGCAAAGATCCGATACCATTGACTAACTCAACACTATCCGCCGGATAAGCCCATATCGCCGAATCGTCGCCCAGGATGTTCACACCCAAATACTCGCTGCCCGCCAATCGATTAGGATCGACGACGCCCAGCACCTCAACACCCAGACGCCGCAACATATCCAACAGAACACGGGCATGACCGCCGCTACCTAGCAAAATAACCGGCTTGCTCATTCGATCAAATCATCCGTCTGATAATCCTGGTGGCTGGTGTGGCCGAGCAATCGCCAATATTCCATCGGACTCAACCCGGTTCCAGGCCGCTTGCTTGTCAAATTTTCGGCACTGAATTTTTCGCCGGCTGTTATAGAAGCAGCTGCAACCAGACTTTTGCGAGCGACAATGCGATTTTGTAACTCCACGGCTTGCGGCATTTTGCTAGGCCGACCTAACGCTTGCTCGACCGCGCGAATATCCAGCACCATTTGTTTCAATTCGTCCGGCTCCAACGAAACCTGATGATCAGGGCCTTTTTGACGACGATCCAACGTGAAATGCTTTTCGATCAATACCGCACCGCGCGCGACAGCGGCAATCGGCACCACCAGCCCCTCAGTGTGATCGGAGTAACCAACCGGCAAGCCAAAAGCCTGTTGCAATACGTCCACCGCCCGCAAATTCACATCAGCCATAGGCGTTGGGTATTCGCTGGTACAATGCAGCAAAGTGACTTTTTCTTTTAAAACGGCTTGACCGGCCTCCGCACTATAGGCCTGTTGAAAAGCCTCCCAGGACGGTTGTTCCCAACCCAAAAAACCAAACGCCAACACCCCCAGCGCTGCTTCTACTTCACCCAAAGTGGACATGCCGGTAGAGACAATAATCTCCTTGCCGGTTTGGGCATGGGCGAGCAAAAACGGGCCATTGGTAATTTCGCCGGACGGAATTTTCAATCTGGATATTCCAAGCTCGTTCACCAAAAACGCCAAGCTATCAATATCGAACGCGGTCGACAGAAATTCAATGCCTTGGCGCCGGCAATAATCTCGCAACTGGAAATGAAACTCATATTTCAACTCAAGCTTGCGCAGCATCTCTAACTGGCTCTCGGCCGCGCCCGTGGTTTGTTTTTGGTACTCGGCCTTGCTTGCCGACTGGGTGACCAGTTTCTCGGCTTTGAAGGTTTGGAACTTCACCGCATCGGCACCCGCAGCCACAGCGGCTTCGACCAGTTGCATCGCGGTTTGCAAGCAACCGTTATGATTAACCCCCGCCTCGGCAATGATGAAAACGCTCATTCAATCACCTTTAAGTCGTAAAAATGCTTTTTCAGTAGCCCATCCACAGGTGTCTGTTTGAGTAAATTTTTAATCTTCAACGATGCCCCGCCTCGACCATACGGGTTTTCAAGCTGCGCCAACGTATTGGCAAACGACCCGGAAAACACTTTTAACAATGCATCGCGGATCGCGCCGGTGTACGGCGCACAATGTAATACGCTATCCGCACAGATTCGCCCCCGCTGGCGATCACCAATATTAACGGTGGCAACCTTAAATGCCGGCGCTTCTAAAATACCGCTGGAAGAATTGCCAACAACAGCGTCGACTAGCCGCAATGTGGACAGATAGCGCTGAGAGCCCATGGAAACAAAGCTCGCCACCCGATCCGCATGATGTTGCCGATAATCTTCTATCATCCCGGCGATAGCCCTGCCATCAGCATCGGCATTCGCGTGGGTAAATATGATATGCAGATTGTCGAAGCCATCTAAAGCCCCCAATAACTGCTCAAACTGCTCGGTAGCGGTAGCCGTTTCCAATGTGACCGGATGAAAGGTGACTAACAAATTATGTGCGCCAAACTTAAAATCGAGTACCTGTTCCAGTTGCTCTTTATCCAGCAACGGCAAGCGATAAACATTATCCAAACCTGGCGCGCCGACGTTGAATACCCGGTCAGGCTGCTCGCCGAGTTGAATTACCCGCTGCCGGTAAATCTCGGTTGAAGTGAAATGTAGATGAGACATTTTGGTGATGGCGTGGCGAATCGCATCGTCCACTGCCCCCTCAGTAAGTTCGCCGCCGTGGATATGTGCAATGGGTATGCGTTGATTCATCGCCGCTTGAACCGCAGCAAAAATCTCAAACCTATCACCCAGCACCACCAGCAAGTCGGGCTCTAACTCGGCCAGCGCATCGGCGAAGCCAATCAGCCCCAAACCCATGGCTTTGCTGATCCCGACCGGAGTATCCGACGACAGCAGCATTTCCACCTTGCGAGAAATTGAAAAACCATCGGCGGCAATTTGTTGCCAGGTCAAACCAAACTCCGGCGACAAGTGCATGCCGGTAACCACTAATTGCAATTCCAGCTCGGTGTCGGCCTGAAGCTCTTTCAGCAACCAGTACAACAGGCCATACTCGGCGCGCGAGCCGGTCACCACGCAAATTTTACGCGCCGTCATAACACCACGCTGCTGGGAATATTCACCAGTCTCTGCGCCAAGCGGTGGGATTCCAGCAAACCGTCACGCTGGCAATGGCTGTACATTGGTAAGTTGGCCATCAACTCCCATAACGACCGAGTCATCACCCCTTCAGCGTTGCTGTCGGTCAAAAACTGCTCGCGCTCGCCAGCGTCGTTGAGCAATAGTGCGTTTAGCCAGTAATTCGACTGCGCGCCGTTTGGTTCCTGGACAAACTCGACGCCGGCTTGCCTGCTCCAGGTAATGTAACGTTCGGCCAGTTCGCGCTTACGCTGGACAAATAAGGGCATCTGCTCGAGTTGGGCCAACCCCAGCGCTGCATTCAGGTTAGGCATCCGGTAGTTGTAGCCGATTTGATCGTGCGTGAATTTCCAAGCATGCGGCAGTTTGGCGGTGGTAGTCAGATGTTTGGCTTGCCGAGCCAGCTCGTCATCATCAGTCAGTATCATACCGCCGCCGCCGGTGGTGATGATTTTGTTACCGTTGAAACTCAGCACACCTAACTTGCCGAAAATACCGCAGTGCTTCGCCTGCTTGATCTCCGACGATTGGTCGAATGAATTCGCCCCTACGATAAAGCTGCCCAACGCTTCGGCAGCATCTTCGACGACAGGAATCCCATACCCTCCACAGACTCGCAACAACCCAGCCATGTCGCACGGATGACCAAAGGTATGCATGGGCAGACAAGCGGCTATGCGCTTGCCGCTAAGTCTGTTCCAGACGCCATCCCCACGCAATTCGGCAAATTCGACGAGAAAATCCGCCAGCGCCTGCGCCGATAACCCCAGCGTCGCCGTGTCAACATCCACAAACACCGGCTCGGCACCACAGTAATGAATCGCGTTGCAGGTGGCAACAAAGGTCACAGCTTGAGTAAGCACTTCTTCGCCCGGCTTAACGCCTGCCAACAACAGCGCCACATGTAACGCAGAAGTGCCGTTGACAGTGGCAATCGCATGCTTCGCTCCGGTGTATTCGGCTATTTTGGTTTCAAATTGGCTGACATAAGGGCCTACACTAGACACGAAAGTACTGTCGATCACATCCAGCAAATACTGTTTTTCATTACCGGCAAAGCGCGGCTCGTGTAGCGGAATAAAATCATTAGTTTGATAAATCTCGCGGACCAGGCGGATAAAACTGTCAAACATTGTAAATATCCGCTTTGTATCTTTTCAGATTGTCTGCGTTGCCGAACCAAGCCACGGTGCGGCGCAAACCTTCTTCCAAACTCACTTGTGGCGCAAAATCCGTCAGTTGCTTGATCTTGCTGTTGTCGCACCACAAGCGGTTCACTTCCGATTTTTCCGGCCTCAGCCTTTGCTCGTCAACCAAAAACTCGACATCGCTACCCATGATACTTTTAATCATATTTAACGTATCGCCAACCGAGATTTCGAAATTGGAGCCGATATTGACCGTTTCGCCTATGGCTTGCGTCGCTTCGGCCAAGGCGATAAAGCCCCGGCAGGTATCTTCCACGTAATTGAAATCGCGGGTCGGTGAAACATCGCCGAGCTGGATCTGTTTTTTACCGTTGGCAATCTGGGTAATGATAGTCGGAATCACCGCCCGCGCCGATTGCCTCGGGCCATAGGTATTGAACGGCCGAGCTATGGTCAGCGGCAGATTGAAGGCATTGAAAAAACTCATCGCCATTGCGTCGGCAGCGATTTTCGACGCGCTGTAGGGCGACTGGGGTTGTAACGGATGCTTCTCGTCTATCGGCACATATTGCGCAGTGCCGTACACCTCGCTGGTAGAGGTATGAATCACTCGCGCGACGCCATTGTCCCGCGCCGCCTGGCAAATATTCAGGGTACCGCGAACATTGGTATCGACATAACTGTCCGGGGCCTGATACGAATACGGGATGGCGATCAACGCCGCCAGATGATACACGGTATCGATATCACGGCAGGCAAGCCGGCAAAACTGCGGGTCGCGGACATCGCCGCAAATCACTTCAATCTCTTGTTTACAGGCCGCATCCTCCAGCCAACCCCAATTGTTGAAGGAGTTGTACTGCGCCAGCGCCCGCACCTGAAAGCCGCGCGCCACCAACATTTCCGTAAGATGCGAGCCGATAAAACCGTCGGCGCCAGTGACTAAAACCTTGTTCATACCAGTCCTTGTTTAATAAAAGCCTCCGCGATAGCCCAGTCTTCTTCGGTGTCGATGTCCAGACTCTGGATCGTATTCATAATCAGCGGCACGGTTCTCTCGGGATAAAACGATTTATGTTCGAGCAGGTGCATGGTTTTGCAGCAATACATCGCACCATTGGGTGTCAATAAGGGTTGGACCTGCTGACGCGTAGTCTGGACCGGCGTAGCCTTGTTCAGCGGCGACAAAAAACCGGCATCGCAACGAAACAGTGTGCTCAAGTCGCGGTGGATTTCTTTGCAAGCAACCACCGCATCGGCTGTTCCCGACTCCAGCATGGTCCACGCCTGATGGATTATAGCCGGGGAACGGAAAGGGGACGTCGGTTGTAGCCACATTAGCTGGTCCGGTAAATAGCCATACGCTTGTTGAAACCAAAGCAAAGCATGTTCTACAACCTGGAGGGCCGATGCGGTATCCGTCGCGCAATCATCGGGACGAATAAATGGCGCTTCCAGGCCTATTTGCGCGGCCACCTCTACATATTTCTGCGAATCGGTCGATAAGATGCTCAGACAACCGGTCAAACCAGCTTGCGCTATGGCATGCGCGGTCCAGGCAAGCAACGGTTTGCCGCCGAGTAACTTAATATTTTTATCCGGCAAGCCTTTAGAGCCGCCCCGAGCCGGAACGACAACGAGTGTGTTAATTTGCATTCCCGTGGTTTAATTTGTCCTGAAAAATTGGAACTCTACATAAGAATAGACCAATCTGCTTTAGCTTTCGGGTCCGCAATCGGCCCCATCAAAACTGGATTTGATACGCTGCAATTATGACTTCGCGACGCTTACGCGCGGCAATATTCATGCCTCGCGCCAACACATTCTACTTATCTTTACTATTCGGTTTAAAAAGAGGCCTGGAACAACACAACGTCGAGGTGTTTGCCTCCGTCAGCCATTATGACGAACCCTGCCTGCTGGAATTTTGCCATCAGTTCAAACCCGATCTGATCTTTGAAATGAACCGTGCCCGCAGTGCCTTACCCAATCTGCCGGCCCACATCAAGCATATTGCCTGGATTGTCGACACCCTGGGCCATACCGTAGATTACTACCATGGCAGTGACATAACCTATTTTTTCGGCGGCAATTGGAAGCGCGCATTTACTGCTGACGGTGGCTTGGTTGACTGGTTACCGCCGGGCACATGCGAAGTTAGTTATAACTTTCAACCGCAACAAGCACTCTCGGATTTTTCGTTTGTCGGCCATATTCCCAAACCCTGGACCGAGGAAGAGTTGTCGCGAGAAATTTGCCGATATCAACAAGAACCCATCAACTTCGGCAGGCTGCACGACGAACTGATCGATTATTGGCAAAACATCAGTTTCGAAAACTTTGAGAACATAACTTACCTAAACTCTGCCTACCAATTGATCGAAGAACGTTACGGCCATACGGTGGAGATCGCCGATCAAAGGCTACGCTACGATCTGGGTTGTCGCATGATCAGGCTCCGAAATCGTCATCAGTTGATGTCGCTAGTCCTGGAAAACTCGGCGTCTGTGAGAATTTACGGCTCGGAAAATTGGAAGGACTGGCCGCAATACCGCCCTCACTATCATCACTTTGTCGACCACAGTTATGAGTTAAAGCAAATTTATCAGTCCACCAAATTGAATCTGCATGAAGGTGTTGGCCCGCATTTTCGGGTATTTGATGCCATGTCGGCCGGTGGCCTGATGTTCGTAAAGCGGACACCGGACGATAAAGCGGAGGGCGGCATCCTGGAAATTTTCGAACCTTTCGTGCATTACGTGCCGTTTTCGGAACACGATTTTGCCGAACATGCCGAGAAATATCTGCACGACGCACAGGCTCGACAAATAATCGTCACCAACGCCGCCCAACAAATCCAGGCCAAACATACCTGGACTCAGCGTGCCGCCAAGATCATCAAGGACTATTACCATGTGGTCTGATCCCGAGCCACCGGCACAGTTGGCTATGACCGAGTTTTACGCCGAACATGTACACAGCCATATCCACGCCAATCCACACCAGACTCTGCAAAAGTATCGACGCAGAATTTGCTCCGAACTGGCCAAATTCGATATTTCGATAGAACAACTCCGCGACAAAACCATACTCGATATTGGTTCGGGCTGGCAGGCCATCGTCTTCCAGGAACTGGGTTGCCGGCAGGTTTACCACCTGGATATCAATGCCAAACACGTCGATTTTCTAAATCGTTACATCGCTGAAAACGGCATAAAAAATATTATCAGTGAACAAGCTGATATCAGCAGCTCGCTGGGTTCCGCGCATCACATTGATCTGGCCTTCGTCGCCGGGGTTTATCATCACCTAGCAGACCGCGAAGGCTTTCTAAGTAAACTATTGCCGAACATGGCCGCAAACAGCGACATTTTATTCAGGGTTTACCGCGCCGGGACCTGGAGCCGCTGGCTGGTGGCGATGTTAAGAACCGCCAGCATCGGCAGATTAACGCCGGAACAGCTGCTAAGCGCTTACCGCCTGTTACATCCATACGCACTGGACAATCAGTTTGTCGGCGACTTGATTGATGACCTGTTGACCCCGCAATGGCTAGCATTTCGGCCACAGCAATTCATCGCCGATGCCGAACGACTACAGTTAAAATGGCAGTGTTCGGCTGCGGCATTTGACTTCGATTTCTCGGATCAGGATGAAAACTTTCGCGTGAAATGGCATATAGACGACCCTATCGCGATCAACCCAAGCAACCGGCTGATCGCAACCGGCCAAGCCCTTACCGAGAACGCTCTGCCTACACCGGAAATCGCCGAGTTGGCCGGCAAATTGACCAAGCTTTTGGCAAGCCTTAGCCATTACCCCAAGCGCGACGCGGCCACCGTACTCGTAGCACTGTATTTTTTGGTCAGAAAGCACAGCGGCGTCGATGCCTATCGCGGGCAAATCGCCGATGCCGCACCTAATCCCAAGCTGGCGGATTGGCGTATCGCGCAATTAGACGCCTCGTTAACCTATTTCCGCGACTGGCTTAAGCAATGAATATACTGGGCATAACCTCCGGCAGCGAAAGCGGCGTTTGCCTGTTTCAGAATGGTCGAATAGTTTTGGCGGTGAGTGAAGAACGTTTAACTCGCAAAAAATTTGACGATAGTTTTCCCGCGCACTCAATAGCCTGGATCCTGCAAGAAGGTGGCTTGTTGTGCAACGATATTGACTTGATCTGTTACGGATTCAGTCAAGACTTTGCTGACAGCGATGCCGAACAAGCCTATATCGACAGCTTACTGTCAGCGGAAACCACTACCGACGAAACCACTCTCGCCATCATCAGGCAGCGCGTCGAAACCGAGCGGCAAATCGACAAAACCAAACGCCGGGCATGTTTCGCGGCAATCCGCGACCTGTTTCCAGATACGCCGATTCACAATTGCAGCCACCACCAATCCCATCAGGCAGCGGCTTTTGCACCATCGCCATTTGCCCAGGCGCTGGTGATGACCGCCGACGGCCGCGGCGACTTTAAATCGCTGACTATTAGCCGCGGCGACCGCAGCAACGGTATCGAAGAACTCTACGCCAGCCCTAGTTGGCGCAGCCTGGGTTATTTTTATGGCCGCATCACCCATTTGTGCGGCTTCAGCGCCAATCGCCATGAGGGCAAAGTCACAGGCTTGGCCGCTTTAGGCGATCCGCAAGCCGCGCAAGACTTTATCGGGCAAATCATACGTTTGGAGGATGAGGTCATTTGTCCGGCGTTCGGCGAACTCTACACGCCGTTTTTCAGCAATTATTCGGCGGCATTGACCGAAAAAGCTGCGCGCTTCAAACGCGACGATCTGGCCGCCGCCGCCCAGCAACAGCTGGAGAATATCGTCTGTCGCTTAATCGAAAAACATGCCAAATCCACCGGCTTGCGGCAAATCTGCTTGGCAGGCGGCGTCTTTGCCAACGTTAAGTTGAACCAGAAAATCCGTCAGTTAGACTGCGTCGACGAGGTATTCGTCTATCCAGCCATGAGCGATGCCGGCATCTGTGCCGGCAGTGTTTATCATTATTTGTTGAGTAAGGCGGAAGTTCCGACCTTACTGGATCATGTCTATCTGGGTCCAAAGTGCGAATTATCGACCGATGCCAATGCCTGGCTCAAACATGGCGTTCGCGCTGTGGTTGAAGTCAATGCAATCGAAAAGCTGATAAGCATTCTGCAGAACCAGGCTATCGTCGGCCTCGTATCGGGTCGCAGCGAATTCGGCCCCCGGGCCTTAGGGCATAGAAGTATATTGGCCTCGGCGCGGGATAGAAATATCACTGCCAAAATCAATCATAGCCTGCAACGCGATGATTTCATGCCTTTTGCACCCAGCATAGCGGAAGACCTAGCGGACCTTTGCCTACAAAATTATCAGAACACCTGTTTATCCGCTGAATTTATGACGCTGAGTTTTCCGGTTACCGCTGAGTTCAGCTTAAATTCACCCGCAGCAATTCATGTAGACCACACCGTCAGGCCGCAGATCGTCACCCGGAAAGCCAACCCATTTTTTTATGATTTATTGATGGCCTGGCACAAAAAAACAGGTGGGCTATGCCTATTAAATACATCTTTCAATATGCACGAAGACCCCATCGTTAACAGTGCCGAAGACATCATCAAAGCGCTCGCACATGGTGCCGTTGATTGGGTATTCAGCCCACCCAATCTGTTTCTGAGTTATTCACAAGACGGTATGAAATGAACAAACCGGCGACATTCTCGGAGTTGCAAAATACCGCTGAGCATCATCATTGCATACACCCGTGGGCCGATCTGTGGATCAACGCCGCAGGGCACGCCACCTGCTGCCCGCAAAACCGTAGCCGCTTCGGTAATATTCATCAACACAGTATCGAGCAACTCTGGAATTCGGACGCCGCACAAACTGTGCGAAGACTGATAGCAGAGGGAGATTACATAGCCGCCGGCTGTGAAATCGAGTGTCCCTATTTGCGTGGCCGCAAGGACGCACCGGATCAGCCGCCGCCAGCGAACGAATTGATTAACTTGGACTTCGAGCTGCCCACAACAGAGTCTGACCTGCAGCGCAATATCGCCACAGTCATCGCCGAATACAGCGACAAGGCGCAAGTGCTGTCCGGCTTACCAATCTATGTCGACACTCAGCCGGTATTACGCTGCAATGCCGACTGCATAATGTGTCCGCAACCGCACATGAGCGACATGCGGCATTCGGAGGAAATATTGCAAAAACTGGAAACACTGCGAGCAACAGCCAAAGTATTCCGTTGGCAAGGCGGCGAGGTATTCAGCAGCAAGAGCTTTTTCCATTATCTGCATCAATTCGACACGACCGACAATCCCGATCTCGTCAAATATGTGATCACCAACGGCAGCCTGCTGACCGAAGAGCGGATTGCCGCGCTGACCGACCATGACAATCCTGTGTTTTTTCTGCTGTCGATAGACGGCGTTCAGCAATCGACATTCGAAAAAATACGGCTCGGGCTGAGTTATCGGCAAGTGATGGCGACCTTGCGGATTCTGGCGTCGGCTCAAGCGACTAATCGGAGCGGCCGCAAACTGGTCCGTTGGAACTATGTGGTGATGAACAGCACCTTGGCTGAGATGCGCACCGCCATAGATCTGGCTGATGACTTAAAAGTTGACTTGAATTTTGCTGCGCTGCAAGGCGATTACCCCGACGAAAACATTTTCCGCTATCCGTTGCACGATATTTATAGTTTGCTGGATAGATTTGCAGACCTGGCGGCTTACAGCAGTAGCAAATCCATTCAGGTCGATGGGCTTTCAGGGCTAAGCTACCGGCTAAGACAACATCTTTCAGAGCCGCCCGGCTAATAACTTTCCGAAAGGCGGTTCAATTCGTCCTTCAGACTAAATTTGGGTGAGAACTGCCAGGTCCGAGATTCAAGCCGAATCCGCCCGATATCCTGCGCCACACCGTGCACAGCGTAATCGATACGCGAGTTGGACTTAAAACTGGATACAACCAAAGCCGCCAACTCTTCAGCGGTGTATGACTCATCCGACCATAATTCGAAACACCGCTGCCTATGTCCTGATGTTTGCAGCAGCATGACAATATCCAAAATCGAATCGATGACATCCTGGATGTGGGTGAAATGAAAGCGGGTTTGGTTATTCAACACCCTAACCGCCTGATTCTGCTTGGCGCGTTTTACAAACGTCGGCAACAATTTGTTGACGTGATCGCGCTTTCCACCATAAACATCCGACAGCCGGCAAATCGCTAGAGGCATCTCATAGCTATTGGCAAAAGCCAACAACAATTGTTCGGCAGATTTTTTGGATATGGCGTAGATGTGATCGACATTGACCTGAGTATCGTCCAAAGTATCGTAGTAGCTGACTTCGCGGGTGCTAAGATAGATAATCAATGGCTTGCGAGCCGCTCCGGCGAGTAACTCTATCAAGTTGGTCGTAGCCAGAACCGTGGAGTTGATGCAGTCCATCGGGTTGGCTCGAGCATCGCTAACCCGTGATACTCCAGCAGCATGCACCACAATGTCTATATCGGTCAGTAACGGAGTCAAGCCACTCCTGTCCAGTAAATCCAAATGATGAAACCGAATGCCTAGCGTGGCAAACTCGCCGGCCGTGTCGGCGTGCGGCATCATTCTGTCCACGCCCGCAACCCGATAGCCTGCTTTCGCCAAGGCGATAGCCAGTTCACTGCCGACGAAGCCGCAGATTCCGGTAATGAAATAATTAACGGCCACCGGCAAACTCCCGGACTGACGCAATCACATAATCGCATTGCGCATCGTCCAGAAATGGATGTATCGGCAATGACAACACTTCTCGGGCCACCTGTTCGGTCATTGGCAGAGAAACCGGTGCCAACTGCAAATGCGGATTTAGATGTAAGGGCTGCGGCCAATGCACGAAACACTCGATGTGGCGCGACTGCAAATGCCTGATCAACCCATCCCGGTCTCGACAAAGTATCGGATAAGCGCTGAACACATCAAAATACCCAGTGGGCTGACTGGAAACGGGCAAACGCACAGCTTGGCAATCGCTAAGGCCGGCATGGTAACGAACAGCTATCTGCCGACGTCTATCAATATCGTCCGCAAAATATCGCAAGTTCACATTCAACAAGGCTGCTTGCAGATTATCCAGCCGGGAATTGAAACCAAATGCCATCAAATCCTTGTTTTCATTCTGGCCGTGGTTGCGCAGCATCCGGATTTTCTCCGCCAGTAACGGATCGTTAGTGGTCACCAATCCGCCGTCTCCGTAACAATGCAGATTTTTCATCGGATGCAAACTAAAGGCACCTAATCGGCCGAAACTGCCGGCATACCGACCATCGATATGCGCTCCCAGCGCCTGGGCTGCGTCTTCGAGCACCGGCACCCCGTACTGATCGGCTATTGCCAATATAGCCGGCATATCGCAACAACGGCCATTCATATGCACAGGAATGATCGCCTTGGTAGCCGGCGTAATTGCGGCCCGCAAAGCATCGGGCACTAGATTAAAGTCCTGGCCTATATCGATAAGCACCGGCTTGGCGCCGCAATGCACAATAGCCGCCAGCGTTGCGACAAAAGTATGCGCAACGGTTATCACTTCGTCGCCGGCACCGATACCCAAGGCTTTCAACGCTAAAAACAATGCGTCGGTACCGCTGTTGACGCCAATCGCAAACTTCACCGCCAGTTTATCGGCGATGGCCGTCTCGAACGCTCTTACGTCATCTCGCAAAATATAGCTGGCGGAAGACCCTACCGACTCGAAAGCGGCAGTCAACATTTGTCGGCGTTCGGCAAACTCCTGCTGAAGCCCAACGAAGGGAACAGCACTAACGTGATATTCCTGTAAAGTTTTTTTTGAATAATCTATTAACACTCGGTCGCGATTCAATTTAAAAATTAATAACTAGTCCGGACGTACTACAACGCTTGAATATGCTCGAGAATCTGCTCGGCGCGGACACCCCAAGTATGATGATTTTTAATGAGCTCCAGCGTTTGCTTTTGCGCATGACTGCCTTGATAGCGGATACTTTTCAATTGCTGGTAAACATCGTCAAAATCCAGCCATTTAAACTCGTAATAATGAAATTGCGGCGTGAAAAAATCCGAAAGTCCGCGGGTATAAATTGCTCTTCCCGGATTATAGCTATCGTACTTATCGCCATCGCGATAGTCATACCACATCAACAATCCGCCCGAGGCCATGCAATCGATGGCGCGAAAATGAAAGGAAATGCCGTCGTGCAAATTGATATTGGATTTTTGATGAACCCTGTTGAGTTCCAACGGATTCTCTATAAAACGACGATAATACTGCCGATACTTACTCCAGACACGCCAGTTCTGACTACCGTAAATAGCAATTGACTCGGAATACCGCAATGCAAAGTCAATCAATTCGGTACGATTACTCATGCGTTTTATACGAATTAGTAGATCGTAATAAATATCGTCACTCAACTCGCACGAATACCCCAGCAATTCAGTTGTCATTCGATCAATTATACCGACGCAGGACTCGTGAGTTTGCTCACAATAGGTATTGATATCCATATAGTCGCTATATCGTTTGAGCAACATCTCAAACGTGACACACTGATTATCCGGATGCAAAACCCTGGATAATTCTTGTGTCGTCCACGGTTGAGGAATATGACCAACAAAGCTGAACTCAGTATTGCTATTGCTCTCAATATTTTCAGGAAAATAGGTTTCAATACAGGTACCGGGCGGCATCCAATCCAAATATCCGCCAGGATTAAAATTTACCAGCCATCCAGGGTCCAAGGCATAGGTAATATCACTACCGGTAATGTCACTTTCACAACGGCCTTGCATATCGACCACCCAGGAAATATGTAAAATATTCAGCTCGTGCAATACCGGAATTTCATCCTTAACCCGGTTCATTTCAAAAATAGCACAAGGTTTTTTCTCCCTGACCCAATCCCTTATTTCCAGCTCGTTCAATAGTCTGCAAGCCCCGCTGACTAGTAAGCCCTGCTTTTGAAACGCTAAACCTATAAAGCGGAACAGCCGCCGATGAAACGCACTTTCGGTGGGCATGAAAATAGAAATATGCTTAATCATTCCGGTAATATCTGACTTATTTAACGACTATCCAGTCTGCTTCTTATTATGTTTGTAAAATAGCTTAGGTGGTTAAAACCGCATCTCGCCAAAAGTTTCTCACTTCACCACCCGAGTTAGCATAGATAATGGATTCATCTATTTTCTCAAGAGAATAATACTCCAGCGCTGGCTTTCCGAAATGATCGGTTACTTTATCCAAGGACATAATCTGGCAAAAAGTGCAAGCCTGACATATCGGATTTCCCGGCTCGGTCACTTGTCGTTTATAAGTGGCGTAAGTATCGGAAACTATCAGCCCTTCCAGACCATTTTCGAATATATTGCCTAATTTCTGTTTGCCATAGCAGGTCCAAAGATCGCCGGCATGATTGACGTATAGTCTGTCCTGATATCCGGTGCATTGTTCGCGCCGTAACAAACCAACGCCGACTTGAAAAATACTGTCATCAAAATGCATAGCTTTTGGATGGCACTCCACAAGTTTTCTGACCCGCGCCACAGTCTCTATCGCCTTCGGAATATCGTAAATCAGCAGTTCTCCGACCAAGTCGTTATTAGGTTGCCGTAGCTCCAAAAAACCAATGCGAAACGAGCAAAAACCGTTATCGAGTAGATAGCGCGCAAGGTCCGGCAACTCATCCAAATTACAGCGCATGGCAACAGCGTTACTTGCCAAATGCGGAGTACTTGAGTTCAAACGCAATTTAGCCTCGTTGATTAAATCTATAGCCCGGGAAATTTCGCTAAACCCCAGGCCGCCACGGATTTTGCGCACCGTAGCATCGTCAACGCCGTCGACCGAGAGCGACAACAGCATCAATCCGGATTTAACCAATTTCTCGGCATCGGCGGTAGTCCTAATCAATTTGGCATTAGTCTGTACCGAAACTTTGGCACCCATATCGTTTAAATATCCGACGATTTCGAATAAATCCGGATTGATATACGGTTCGCTACCGTCGCCAATATGAATTTGACCGAAATAATCGAAACCCGATTTCAAATTTTTAACTTGAGCAGCGGACATCACTCGGAATTTTTTCAACTTATCGTGAAAAGTACACATTGCACAACTGATATTGCAGCCCAGTGATATTTCCAGATGTAAGTTTGGCAAGGGTTTAACCCCCAATAACTCGCCAAACTCTTGACCACTCATCAACATGCCATTACTCCGCTATCCTGAAATACACTAACCGACTAATTAGCACCGAATCTATTACATATAGCATCCAAAACCCGCCCTGAAATAGCCTGATAAGAAAATAACCCGACAGTTTTTTCATAGGCTCGCTCGGCGATTTTCCTACGTATTTCGCCGTTGGCTAGATAATACTTAACCTTTTCGACGAGATCGGCTTCATCGTTGTAATAGGCCACTTCATGCTCGTCATAGTAATCGGCTAGTGGCGCGCCATCTTTGTAGATGGCCCGGGACAGCATGAATGCGCCAGCCGCCATTATTTCCAAAGCATGCATATGTAGCGTCGTCCCCGGACTGCCGTTAAAACAGATTTTCGAGCAATTCATTAGGTGGTTAATAAATTCGCCGTTGTCGGCAATACCTTTGGCATAAGGCGCAAACCGGTCAAATCTGTCCCAATTTCTGCCATACAGCGCCAATTTAATATTCAAGCCGGCATCGATCAACGCGGCAATCGGCGCTGTTTTCATTCTCAGCAAATAGTCAAAATGAAACCGGGTGGAACTTCCAGCCAGCAATAAATTAACTGCCGCAGCGTCCACCAAAACACCTTGGCTTTTCAACAAGGCCGCGACGGCGGAAAAGCCGTCACTTTGACTATCTACCCTGAGCTGATGAAACTGGTTGGCCGACAATCCTTGCAGATAAGCGATTACGCATCGGTAGATGTCGACTAATTCGGCACGCTCGAATATTCCCTGATCCAATAGCGCAGTTTCATGATGATCGAAACGCCAATGTTCGGAGGAAACATTTTCAAACGCTAAAAACGTCCGTTCCGCATCGACTAAATGACTGATCACCAGAAAATCGTACTCGAAAGCATTGGTCTGCTGCGGATGATAATACTGATCGTTGAATCCCACAGGCAGATACTCGACCGGAAAATCTTTGTATAAAGATCCGCCGTTCATTGCCAGCCAATGTTGAGAAAACACGAAGGTAAAATCCATTTTAGCCATCGCCAGTGTGTTACCCGTGATATTGGGCAACATATCCTGTATCCAGTTTACAAATGGCACGGACTCGGGAATGCCGGCAAACTCATGCCGAAAATGATCTATGGTCAGGATAATGTCCGGCTTGAAAGAATTAATCTCGTCTAGCAAATGCTCGATATTGCTCAAGTAATAATTTTCAGTTTCGCTACATAAGCGGATCGTCGCTCCCGAACGCTCGAAACCGTCCAGCCAGTCGCGCATGCAGTATTTGAGAAAACTGGAGAAACGCGAGATATACCCCAGCACGCGCAGTTGGCCGACGTGTTCCGGACTAAATTTCCGCCGCCACTCATCTGCTGTGATACCGCGATAGTAATCAGCAATTTGCTGCAAATTTACAAGATGCCGCTCGGCTTTATCTTGCTTGGCTGCCATGGATAATTGATAAACTCGCTCTGCCGCAATCTGCGCTTGCGGATCGAGATTGAACAACACGTCCGGTACGGCGGCTTCGAATTTCGAAAACTCGACAAATAAATCGGCCTCAACATGTTCATCGTTATAAATGCGCACACGCGGGGCAAGCAATAAAGGCCGTAAGTCATGCAATAACAGATTCAATAGCCATATTTCCGGCTTGGATTCGATCAAATAAACGGGTACTTCAAATTCTGCCATCTCGGTGATCGGTAGAGCAGTCGTATTAAATGCTGCCAATAACTCGTAACCAGAACCCAAGCCCACCAAAGCATAGCAGCAGGTATTTTCGCGGATCATCTCAGCAACGTTGTTATCGATCAAGCCTTTATGCTCGAGCAGTGCAATATTGTCGAGCCGATAGCTTTCTTTGCCATCCGTCTCCACCGAAATCCGCCAATATTCACCGGCGATAGCTTGCTCGACCGTGATGGCTATCTGCTGCCGCGGCCAGGCGGCAAGTAAGGCTTGGCCTAACTCAGGGCGGTATTCGGCCAGGCACAACAGATTGTTTTGCAGATTGGCAAGACAGGTTTGCTGCGCAGACTCCAAGCTATTGATTAGCAATACGTTCTCGCCACAAAGTGCGGGCAAAACTACTACCGGGTCCGGCTCCGGTGCTCTGATATGCTCACTATTGCTCAGCGCGCGTAAATCGGTTAAATCGATTAAACGCCGGACTGCGGCCTTATACGTAAACTGTCGGGCCAGGCCCTCCGGCGGCTTGGCCGGCTGCAAGCGCTGACGCAGGATATTTTGCAATTCTTCGGCTGTTTTGAAGAACAGACAATACTCGTCCCAATGCGGCGGCTCGGCGACATCCCGGCAATCGTATACCAGCGGAATACAGCCGCAGGCGGCTACTTCGGCAAGGCGCTGGGAGTTGATTTCGAAAGGATGGCAAACCAAGGCATAGCGCGCCGAACGATAAGCATCCGCCACCGCCACGCCATGTTGCAACTCGCCGCGATAATACGCCGCCACCTCGGGGTCCTGATCCCAATAGCGGCCATAAACATCCACCTGCAAACCGGGGGCGGCGGCTGTTGCTGGCATGCTGCCTCCCGCGACACTAGCACATCCTTGTGCGGCGGTCGCTTCCGGCATCCTGCCTCCCGCGACACTGGCACATCCCTGTGCGGCGGTCGCTTCCGGCATCCTGCCTCCCGCGACACTGGCACGTCCCTGTGCGGCGGTCGCTTCCGGCATCCTGCC
>NZ_JANIBL010000035.1 GCF_024505055.1 Methylomonas rosea | reverse complement strand
GTTTATTTTTTCTTAAAAAAAGTTGCCTTTGTAAAATGCAAGCTATATGGTAATGGTCCAGAAATAGATACTTTCGACCAGTCACTTTCTTTAAAATAAGATTCCATTTTCTCTAAATAGTATTTTCTCTCCGATTGATCTAACAATAAAAAACCGTTTACTTTTACTTTATTTAGAGAATGAAACATGCAAGAAGGTCTACAGCGCCCGTCAACAACAACCAGATCGAAATAATTATCTGGATATGCTAATATAGTTTTAGAATAGTCTTCATAAGACATTCCAACCGAATTATCATCGGCTGAAATATAAGCATCTGGAATAGACACCAAGGCATGATCATAATGATCGGTATATGTCGGAATAACTAATTTGTAGTTAATATTTATACAACCTCTATTGGCAAGCATTTCTTTTACAACTTGATACCAATTTCTATCATGCTCAACAGACACCAACTCCTTTACTCTTTGAGAAAAAAATAGCGTACTCCCCCCGGATCCGTATTCAAATACCCTAAAGTCATTATTTATTATTTTCTCCAAAAATTTAATGACCGGAAATGACATCCAAGGCTTTTCATCGAGAATACAATTATGAGCTGGATTATTGTATAACTTTAAACAACGATAAAAATAACGAAGAGCGTACCATAATATTTTTAAGTCACCTTCCGTTATAAAAAAAAAACAAGCAAACCGAAAATACGAAGCCGAATATTTAAATATTCGCATAATGTTTCTTCTTGATCAGAATAAAAATACAATATAAATTAAACTGCACTGCGCTTACAAGCACCCCAACAACCGAAACTCCTAGAATACCATAGAACTTTGACCCAAAATAATTTAGAGGCAAACTAATGCACGCAACAAGCACACCGAACAAAATAGTCAGAAAAGTCACATTCCAGTAGATAACATAATTAATTAATAACCCGGTAAGTCCAGAAATAATACATGTAATCATTGTATAAGGTAAAATCCGTAGGACACCTGAGTATTTTTCATCTATTATTTCAAAGGATATAGCCACAAACAAACCAAACCATATAAAAAGCGCCACAATAACAAATACCGCACCTAAGATTAGAAATGTTTTTTTCGTTTTAGCCAGATTCAGGTATACATCTTTTTCTTTTAAAAACAAAGGAAGCCAAACATTTTGGAATGCCGAAAAAATAATAGTAACTATATTTGCTAAAGTGAATGACAAATAGTAAATCGACAAATCAGCCAATGAGCAATATTTTTCAATAAAATATTTATCAGAAAAATTGACAATAATACCCAATATAGCCGAACACATTATTGGAAACCCTATTTTTAAAGCTTTTATTGCCAAATCCACATCCATCTTAGGACGTACAACATTAATATAAAAACGAAAAAAAAATGTAAGCGCGAATATTTCACTGAATAAATATGCTTTTGCACGTATATCAGCCTTATCACCCGCTAGCCAGTACATTGCAGAGATTCCAACCCCAGTGCCTATTATAAATCGAAATAGGTTATATAATTGTTGCTCGGCAACGAGCTCCTCTGCCATAAAAAAATACAACAACATGCATGAGTAAACTGAACTTATCATGCCAATCAATATTAGCCATCTATAATCATGATAAGCAATAGATTTAGAAAATAAACTATTAACAAGAACATCATCCCAACCAAAAAAGTATAACGGAGCAAGAAATATTATTAAAAAAACAATTAAAACAACATTAATTGTATACAATAAAGACGCCCTTTCTTCACCACGCAAACTATGATATAGCTTTATTTGAGAAACATATAACCCAAAATTAAGAACCAGTCCAAAAGTACCTATAACTGACAACATATAATTGAATACAGCATATTCTTCTTGCGTCATCAAATGAAGATATACCGGCAGAAAAATTATTCCTGAAGCTTTAACAAAGCTATCCACACTAAATAACTTTATAAAGCGCCTTAGAACAATGCTTTCTTTATACTCAAATAAAAATTTCTTAATAATTCTCAATTTGGCACCAGCTATTACTTTAACACCGGTTTACGCAAGAATAAATTATAGCGAATGATAGTTAATGTTTTAATTATCAAATAACACATCGCGCTCTATTAAATAAATATACAATAAAATAGCGCATAAAATATAGCGCCACCCCTAGTTTGTATAACCCTGAAAAAGGGTAGTGAATCTCGAACAAGGTAACAACATCTCTTATATTGCGATGGGAACTAACACTGGTCAAAGATTGCATAAATCCTAATAAACTAAGCCTAGCTGGATTACTAGCCTGACTGGTTCTATGAGCATCAATATTCACGAATACATGAGGCGCTACATTAAGGGAAATTTTCTGTTTTCCGGCACGCAAATAAAAATCATGATCGGCACCATAATGCGGCAAGCGTTTTTCATCTAACAAGCCTATTTTGTTAAACACTGCAACCGGAATTAGCGTTCCCCTGCCACCCACGATTAGCTTGACAGGGAGAATATCTCTAGTAAGCATGTCGGCGCTAAATTGTTTTGGGCCGGCTATCGTAGAAAACCCCAACAAAAAGCAAGTACTGGGACTGATGGAAGTTATTTGTCCTGTTTGCCAATCGCGCTGCACCGGAGCGATAATGGCTTTGGGGTATGCTTCAGTCAATTGGACCAGGTGACCCGCAGTATCCGGGGCCACATAACAATCGTTGTTTAGCAACATGACATAGTCCGCGCCATGCTCTATAGCCGCACGAATCCCCAAATTAGTTGCGCCAGTCCACCAAAGCTCGGATGAACCTTCGAGGCAAATCACATCCGGAAAATCCCTAGCCAGACCAATACGCGTGATGTCGGTGGTGCCGTGATCGACTAACAAAACAGTGAACGTACGATACTGGCTCGCCGCTAATGCCTGCAGACAACGTTGAGTTTGCGCGTAACCGTTAAAGTCAGTAATGACGATAAAAAGATTTTTCATCAGACAAGCTTAGTCAAAGCTTCATAAAGTTTTTGACCAATTGCTTGCCAAGCCAATTCTTCCGGAAACGAGACTATTTCCGGATGCTGAAGCTGCGAGAGAATTGCTTTAGCCATACTGGCTGGCTTGAGGTCGCAGATGGATGACGGCGCGTCAATAAATATCCGTTCGTGACTGGAAACCCGTGTAGCTACAACCGGTTTTCCGCAAGCAAGGTATTCCGCGATTTTGCATGCACCGGACAGACTATTAAATGTGTCATCGGCATATGGCACGCATACCACATCACAAGCTTGAATAAGTTTTGGTATGTCAGATTGCTCCAACTCACCAAAATAGTCTATCCACGGCTCGTTAAGGTAGACATCCGTTATTCGTCCGGCCAATACAAGACGCAAATTCGGCACAGCCAATCTGACCCTTCGACAGGCTTCGATCAACAGCGGTCCTCGGGATGGCGTGATTGAACCGAAATAACCAACCAATGGAATATCAGCCGGTAGCTTAATATCTTTTCTGGACAGATAGCGATCGCCTTTATTGAATAAGGCCGTATCAACTCCGTTTTCAATTAATAAAGCATTTTGGTTAAGTCCGGTAAGAACTTTTTGTAATAGAGGCTGGCTGGCACATAAAACTAAATCGGCGTTCTTAACCGTATGATCAAACAGCCACGCTAGTCCCTTAAACCGATTAATCCGGAAAGCTGGGTAATAATCATACACATCGTAGACAAACCGCACTCCCAGTCTTCTAGCTATCCAAAGCCCTAAATAGCCGATGTAAATGTCGCCACTAGCGATGAGAACATCAGGTTTGGCAATACAAGCATTACGGTAAGCATCCCATAGGAATAGAGGTATTTTAGTTGGCGTTACGGGGATGGTATGAAAAGAAACACCTGCTTCGTCAACGTTTATTTCTGTGCGATTTCGATAGTCGATGGCATCAACAACAATATTGTCACCATGAGTCATCAATTGCGCCGGCAAATGGTAAAGCCGTCCAAAGCGATCATTGATAAGATCTTTGTTAGTGTAATAGCGCTTACACAGAAAGTAGATGTTCATTACATCAAACGATTAAGTGGGCGAATTACCTACCGCATAGTACTGCACGATTGTCGGTTATAAATATCTATAAACTTCCTAGCAATCTCTTTCCAATCATAAGATTCTGCCGCCAGCTTACCCAATGCACACTGTCCTTGCCTTAATGACTCATCCAATAATAACTGCTTGATAGCATCTGAAAGCGACTTTACTTGTTTAGGTTCAACCAATAAACCAGTTTTTCCATGCTCTATTATTTCGGCAATCCCACCCGTACGGGTACTTATCACAGCAGAACCACTAGCCATCGCTTCCAGTAAAATCACGCCCTGCCCTTCCGTATCTCCCTGTGCGTCGACAATAGAAGGGGCAATAAAAATGTCGGCGGCTGCATAATAATCAGGCAAACTAATGTTTGGTAACTTACCGTAAAAAACTACTTGTTCGTCAATTTTATATTCAACCGCCAGCGCTCGCAGCTTATTACGTAAGGCTCCATCACCAATAATCCATAACTCCACTCTGCCAAGTAGATCGTTAGGCAAACCAGATACAGCCGCTATCAGATCGGCTACGCCTTTTTTTTCAACCAAGCGCCCGACAAATAATAGAATTGTTTTTTGCTGATTGTTTGGCTTGAGAACGGCTTCAGCATTGCCGGCAGCAAATTTTTCATAGTCTATGCCCATCGGAATGATATGCGGCTTGGGCAAATCCGGGCCTACGGCATCGGCAGTGGCATTGGTGTTACTGGTCCAAGCTGCGCAATGCTTTATGGTCCAGCGCTTGATAGCCCCTAAAAAGCTACCTCGTAACGCAAAGGCGTCACCGCCATGGGCGGTCACCAACACAGGGACTCTGAGCAGCTTGCCTAGCAATACCGCTATCGTACCTTGCGGAAAAATCCAATGTGCGTGTATCAATGACGGCCGCTGGACAACCATAGTCCAGGCCGCAGCAATAAACATAGACAGAATGAAAAAAGGCACCTGGAATAACAGCCACGGCGCGGCCCGCAAGTTGGGCAAAATCCCTGAACCGTAAGCCAAGATTTGTAGCTTACGCGGCCAAAAATAGCGAAAATGGCGACAGACTATACCGTCAGGTTGCTTAGTTGCCTGGACTTCCGGATGATCCGGAGAAAGTATACAAAGACTAACTTTCTGATTTACCAGTGCTTCCGCTAAATAGCGCAAGAAAACCGAAGCGCTGTCGTCTTTACTGCGAGGATAACTTGACGTCAGCCAAAGCACCTTGATCGGCGTATCCTTGGCTGACTGAGCACTCATAATGGGTCTTGGTATTAACGCACCAAACTCAACAACACGCCCGCCGCGACTGCCGAGCCGATCACACCGGCTACGTTCGGTCCCATCGCATGCATTAACAGGAAGTTATGCGGGTTGCTTTCCAAACCGATTTTATTGGCTACCCTGGCTGCCATAGGCACAGCGGAAACACCAGCGGCACCAATCAAAGGATTGATCGGCGTACTGCTAAAACGATTCATAATTTTTGCCATGATTACGCCACTAGCCGTACCAATAGAAAACGCCACGGCACCCAAACCCAAAATACCCAGCGTTTCCATTTTCAAAAACGCCTCGGCACTCAGTTTGGAGCCAACCGACAAGCCCAGGAAGATGGTGACGATATTAATCAATTCGTTTTGCGCGGTTTTGCTTAGCCTGTCCACCACGCCGCTGGCATTCATCAGATTTCCCAAGCAAAACATGCCGACCAGCGGTGCCGCCGACGGCAGCAGCATGGCGGTTAAAACCAGTAACATTAGCGGGAACACGATTTTTTCCGCCTTGCTGACTACTCTGAGCTGTTGCATTTCAATTCTGCGCTCTTGTTCACTGGTCAATGCACGCATAATGGGCGGCTGGATCAATGGCACCAATGCCATGTAGGAGTATGCCGCCACAGCAATTGCGCCTAACAATTCAGGGGCCAATTTGGACGCCACATAGATCGCTGTCGGACCGTCGGCACCGCCGATAATGGCAATGGCCGCCGCCTGTTTCAGCGTAAAATCCATGCCCGGAACGGCATTCAAGGCCAGTGCGCCGAATAGGGTCGCAAAAATACCGAATTGCGCGGCCGCGCCCAGAAACAAGGTTTTGGGATTGGCGAGCATCGGTCCGAAATCGGTCATCGCGCCGACGCCCATGAAAATCAATAGCGGAAATATACCGGCCTTGATACCGCCATACAGGTAATAGAGGATCCCGCCCTCGTCTATCATGCCAGCCACCGGTATATTACTCAGCACTGCGCCAAAACCGATCGGCAATAGCAGTAAGGGCTCAAAGCCTTTCTTGATGGCGAGATACAGCAATAAAAAACCGACCGCCATCATAATCACTTGCGGCCCGGTAACGTTATAAATACCCGTGCTTTCCCACAACAGTCTAAGATTTTCCATGGAGTACGTATTAATCGGTTGTTTGATCAGAATCACTGATACCCGCGCCCGCCAGCAGCGTGGCGCGAATAGCTGATCAGAGGATTACTTAGATCTCGGCCCCAAGCTATAAGACCGAGACTACATTTTAACGATAAGAATTATTACAAGGTGACTAATACGTCGCCGACCGCGACAGAATCGCCCTGACGGACGTTTACCGCGCTGACGATGCCGGCGACTTTGGCGCGGATCTCGGTTTCCATTTTCATCGCTTCCATAATCAAAACCACATCGCCTTCGGAGAGGTGGGAGCCGACATTGACATTGACTTTAAGCACCACACCGGCCAGCGGCGATTCCACAAAGCCACTGCCGCTAACGATAGGCGCGGTCGCTGCCAACATTGGACCACTATCCAAAACGGACTGCACTGTAACCGGTTTAACGACCAAGTCGGCACCGCCCGGCGCCACGGCTACGTGATAGTTTTTACCATCGACATTAACGGTATAAGTCTCAGCGACACCAGTTTTTTGGGCAGCTGTGGGCACAGGCGCTACCGCACTCTCAGTCCCCGGCACAGGTTCAAAAGCCGCTGGGTTACCGCGGTTTTGAATAAATTTCCAGCCTATTTGCGCAAACAAGCCATCGATAAGCGCATCTTCTTCGACACTGTCAGCCAGCTTCACGCCTTCTACGGCCGCTTTGGCTTTTACTTCGGCAACCAGTTTGTCCATTTCGGCTTCCAGCAAATCCGCAGGCCGGCAACTAATCGGCTCGGCACCATTCAGAACGCGGGCCTGCAATTCCTTATCGACAGGGGCCGGTGTAGCGCCGTATTCGCCTTTCAATACGCCTGCCGTTTCCTTGCTGATGGTTTTGTAACGCTCTCCGGCTAGCACGTTCAAAACGGCCTGGGTGCCGACAATTTGCGAAGTGGGCGTGACCAGTGGGATATATCCCAGGTCTTTACGCACCAAAGGAATTTCCTGCATCACCGCATCGAAACGATCAGCAGCGCCCTGCTCTCTTAACTGGCTTTCCATATTGGTGAGCATGCCGCCCGGCACTTGCGATACCAAAATCCGGCCATCGACGCCTTTCAGGCTGCCTTCGAATTGCGCATATTTTTTACGCACCTCCCGGAAATAAGCTGCGATTTTTTCCAGCTTGATTAAATCCAGACCGGTTTCGCGCTTTTGGCCGGCCATGGCCGCCACAATGGTTTCGGTGGGACTGTGACCGTAGGTCATACTCAGCGACGAGATGGCGGTATCGAGATTATCGACACCCGCTTCGATGGCCTTAATATACGTACCCACACTCAAACCGGTAGTGGCATGGCATTGCATATGAATCGGAATCGCCACAGCTTTTTTCAGCTTGCTGATCAGTTCATAAGCATCGTATGGCGTCAACAGTCCAGCCATGTCTTTGATGCAGATGGAGTGCGCCCCCATGTCTTCAATTTGCTTGCCTTGCTCGACCCATTTCTTGATGGTGTGCACCGGGCTGGTAGTATAAGAAATAGTGCCTTGAGCATGGGCATCGGTATGTAGCACGGCTTTAATCGCACGTTCGATATTGCGCATATCGTTCATCGCATCAAAAATCCGAAATACGTCTATACCGTTGACCACGCAACGCTCGACAAATTTATCGACCACATCGTCGGCATAATGCCGGTAGCCCAAAATATTTTGCCCCCGGAACAGCATTTGCTGCGGTGTGTTGGGCATGGCTTTTTTCAACAGACGCAAACGTTCCCAAGGATCTTCGCCCAAATAGCGAATGCAGGCATCAAAGGTGGCGCCTCCCCATGACTCGATGGACCAGTAACCGATTTGATCAAGCTGCCCGCAAATCGGCAGCATGTCTTCGATACGTAGCCGGGTCGCCAGAATTGACTGATGGGCGTCACGTAATACCACCTCAGTAATTCCTAGGGGCTTATTTACCTTTTCCACTCTTTTCTCCTAATGACGTTTTTGGGTCGAGTACTGCTACCTTGTGGGTGTGCTTATCCGAGCTTATGTTTTTTGCGGTATTGATGTACTGCGGCGGTAATAGCGGCTATCACCGCTTTATCGTTGCCTGCCACGACATGTTGATCCGAAAACTTGGCAGGCATTTCCGGAAAATAGCGGCGCACCAGCTGGGACATCACATTGATTGCCACAATCAACATGGCTAAAAATGCGTAGACCATACCCATGCCTATTAACATCAGCTCAATCCCTGAGGACAGCATTTCGTTCATGTGTTTCGTCCAAATGATTAAAAACTGAGTTCATTATCGCCAAAACCGCCGGATTAAACAATCCTGAGCGCGGCGAAGGGTTTAATTGCCTTAGCGGGCGTAGGGCAAAACAGCTTTCTTAGAGCGCCGTTTTGCGCCGCTTGTGCTATGCGAAGAGAAATCCCAATCGAGATGGACTAGCGTCGGTTTATTAAGCAGCCGACTGCAGATAGCCCAACACCTCGGCGATGTGCGTTTTGACTTGGACCTTGCGCCATTCCTTGACCAACACGCCGTCTTCGTCAATGACGAAAGTGCTGCGCTCTATGCCCCGTACTTGCTTGCCGTACATGTTTTTCATTTTAATGACATCGAATAGATTACAAAGACTCTCGTCCTGGTCGGATAACAAATCGAACGGAAATTCCTGTTTGCATTTAAAGCCTTCGTGCATTTTCACACTGTCACGCGATACGCCGAGAATAACGGCATTTAATTGATTGAACTGTTCGATATTATCCCTAAAGCCTTGACCTTCCTGGGTACAGCCGGGGGTGTTGTCCTTGGGGTAAAAATATAAAACGACTTTTTTGCCGCGATAGTCGCTCAGTTTGACGGTTTTTTCACCGGTAGCGGCAATTTCGAAATCGGGAACGGCGGAGCCGAGAGTGGCTAAAGTCATCAGATCACCTTTTGATGGGTTCGAGAATAGCGTCGATATTCAAGCTGTCGCAAAAATCCAGAAACTCTTCACGCAGCGATAAAATTCGTACTTCCGGCGGCACCAGCAATACATATTTTGTGGAAAACACCGGTGTGTTAAAAAATGCCGCTTGATGGCGGCTGGCCGTGACTTCTTCGATACAAATGCCTCTGTCCAACAAAAACGATGTGACCGCGAACAACACGTCGTTCTTATCCATGGAAATGGTTTCCAAAGTATAAGGAACCCCCTCCAATACCGGCGGCATTTCATCCGGCCGTAAAAAACTCATCTGAATTTCAAAGCGAATTTTTATCGCTTCCAGCATGCCTTCCAGCTTGGCAATATGATTCCAATTGCCGGCGATCAGCACGTAAGCCGCAGTGATTTGAGTCAGATTGGACGTGCGCAGCTCCACTACACTGCATTGACAGGCACTCAGCGCCGACAGGATTTCCGCGATAAAACCGTTGGACTTGTTGCCCAACACTGTGATTGCAAGTTGCATAAAATAAGTCCTTGAATACGCCTAGCGCAGTGTAACACCAACACTGCGAAAAGCAGAACCGCGACCAAGCAATCCGGACTATTGCGATTCTATATCGGTAATCACCGCGTGATTATCGAAATGAACTGTTATTTTCTTTCTGGCTCGCGCCGCCGATACCAGGGTCTCATCGACTTTAAACGCCACAGCCAACTGCTGATCCGTCACGGGCGCGGTACGCTTCGGGGCAACGCTGGAATGTAGCCAGGACAAATACAAAGTCCAAAACAACCAAATGCCGGCAATGATCACCACGATCTCACCGTACAACTGCAACAACTCCAACAGCGTTTTATAACCGCCGAACCAGCGAATCTCGTCGGACAAGTTTTTCAAGCCCATCAGCCAGGCACCGAGCGTAAACAAGGGCCATAAAAAGTACAGCCAAAGCACCCAACTTAATACCGACATAAACGCCGAACCGCATTTTTGCTGGAAACTTTGTAGATGCGGCTGGTTGATGATGATGTCTTTCATTTTTGCCTCAAGCCTCGGTCTAAAGTCACCCACACCGCGCGCTGACCGCGCTTTTTACGCAAAGCCTTGATGCAGCCGTTAATCGTAGTGCCGACGTTGATCAGCCAGTAGATAATCGGATACCAGATCATCCAGTAATAATGCTGGGCAGAGCCGCCGCTCTTGCGTTCGTAACTGGAATCGATGGTCAAACTGACCGCGAATTGAATCAAACAGGTGACGCATAACAACATGCTGGTCCAATGCGGCGACAAATCCTCCAGAGCCTCCCTAGGTTCGTTGCTAAACCACTCGAACGGCACCATAGCCAGCATCGCCACCACCAAAAACGCCCAGGCTAAACTGATGCAGCATTCCAGATAGAGCGGCCACATGCCACGGGAACGCCAGCTAAACAGTGGCCGGAAATAACGTAGCAAGACCTCGACACCGCCCTGCGCCCAGCGGCTGCGCTGTTTCCACAAACCATTGAGCGTCTCCGGCATCAATACCCAGCACAAGGCATTCGGCTCAAACCGAATCGCCCAGCCGGCCAGCTGCAACTTCCAGCTGATGTCGATGTCCTCGGTGACCATATCCGGACTCCAGTAGCCGACATCGTGCAAGGCGGTTTTCCTGAAGCCAGCGATGACCCCGGAAATAGTAAACACATGGCCGTATGAACGCTGCGCACGCTTGATCATGCCGACGATGGCGGAAAACTCCCCCACCTGAATTTTGCCCAACAAGGTAGAACGGTTGCGGATACGCGGATTGCCTGTTACCGCGCCGACATGCGGATCTTCCAGAAAATGCCGGACAATCCAGGCCGTGGCATTCGGCGCCAGCAAGGCGTCGCCGTCGATACCTATCAATATCTCGCTATTGGCTAACAATGCTGCGGTGCGTAATCCCACCGCCTTGCCTTGATTGCTGGCCAAATTGACCACCCGAATTTGCGGGTGCTGGTCGGCCAACTCGTGCAGTATCTCCAGCGTGTTGTCCTTGCTACCGTCATTAATCGCGATGATTTCGAAATTGGGATATTGCTGATGCAACAAGTATTCGATGGTTTCCCGGACATTCTCACCCTCGTTATAACAAGGGATCAGGATAGACACGGGTGGATATTCGGCTAACGCCGGCAGATCGGACAAGACATTGCCGCGATTGCGTTCCCAACGGATATAGTAAATCATGCCGCCGAGCATCCAGACATAGGCCATGAGCAGAGGGTAATAGAACACGAAGCGTGAAAGCCATTCGTTGAATTGCCACCATGGCACTTCCTGCAAATTTTCCTGGGTAATCAACCACCAGTCGATAAATTGCTGTACCCAAGCTTGGTCTATCAAGTTCTCCATTTATTGACTAATCCTTTTTGGAAACCGGAAAGAATTTTTTCAGCTCCGCCAACTTCGGCTGGTCGTTAAAAACATTATCAGGGTAATAGCCGATATGCTTGGCGCCGTGCTTTTTCAATAACTCGAATTGCTCGATAAACACAGGCATAGGAATATCCTGCTTGGTTTTCCAATTAACCGCCTGCAATTCAAACACCATCTTGTCCAGACCGTCAGGATATTGCGCAGTCTTTTCCACTAGCTCGATCAGCCATTGCTTGGGATTTTCAGCCTCTTCCATGAAAGGCATCGCCTCCACCGCCACATAGTCGTAATGCTTTAAAAACGCCGGGAAAGACTGCGCATACCACTCTTCGCTATACGGCTTTAACAGCGGCAAGGAGTAAAAATTACGGGCCGTTTTGATATAAGGCCGATAGAACCGGACCTTGTCGGCCAAATAATCGGTGAACTGACCGATCAACTCGGTTTTATGCTGCGCCCAGCGCATGCGTAATTCACTGGACGCATGAATGGTGTCGAACTCGGCCGGCATGCCCCAGACATTGCGGCTAAACTCCATCGCCAGCGGCGAGACGTCCTCGTAATCCGACAAAATCCCGTCGTCGTGAAACAGAATACCGTTAAAGTCGCAATGTTTGGCCAGGTCTTCGTATATCTCGCCGACAAACTGTCGTGCTTCCGGGTTAAACGGCGACAAGCGGGTATAGATGTGTCTGGATAGCTGCGGCTCGCCGCCGCGCCATTCCTTTACATACCACTTCAGCGGCACATCGGCCTTGTAAGCCATGATTGGCATCCAGGCATACACTCTGACCCCTGCCCGCGTGCGCAATTGCAAGGTCACATGATTGAACATGTCGCGGCGCACCGGCAGATGCCGATTGGGGAAATACAGCTTGTCGGCGTTGCCGTCGCCGTCCGGATCGGAATACGCTTGCAAATAGACGGTATTGGCGCCACTGGCTTTAATTCGCTCTACCACCAGGGCCAAATTCTTCTCGGTCTGCTCCTCGTCATCGTCGTAGATGTAATCCATATCCACATGCGCGACTCGCAACTCTTGACCGACCCGCTGATTTTTGACGATCTCGCCGAATTGTTTGGCATTGACATCATCAGTGATCATCATCCGCTTCATCACATACGCATCAGCCAACGTATTGGCGCCGTCATTCAGCCCCATGGTCAGACGCATGCCAGCTAATTTGGTCGCTTCCAGCGCAATGGCGTTAAATTCGCCGTAAGGCCACACCATAACCCGCGGCCGCTTGCCCAAAATCTGAAACAAACGCTCGGAGCTTTTATCCACTTCCTGGAAAATCCGTTTGCGATAGTCCTCGTCTTTCTCGTATTCGTCGTATTCGTTGCTGTATAAACGCGAAGTCACCGCGCTTTGCTGATTGCCTTGCGGATTGGCGACGATGCCATGATGTAAATCATAGGTGTGCGACGCAATCTCGACCAGACCGGTTTCCGCCACTTCACGAATCTGTGCAGGAGTCATTAACGGTTTTACGCCCGGAACATTTTGCTGCTCGAGCCACGAACCGACTACCGCCAAAGTGGCCGGATACTTGTACTTTTTCAGCAAGGGCATGGCCCGGGTATAAAAACTCAGGTAACCGTCATCAAAGGTCAACATCACGGCCTTGGTGGGTAATACTTTGTCGCCCTTCATGCAATCCAGCAAATCCTGGACGCTGATAACGTGATAGTTGTTCTGCTTCAACCAGGCGAAATGATCGGCAAGATGATCTTTGTTGACCGCGATTCGATCAAATGGCGGCACCCGCTCTTCTTCTTCCAGAATGTCGTGATAATTCAATACCAGAAAGCTGGAGTTACCCGAATCGGCAGCCAGCAAGGGCCCGGTAAACAGACAGAAAAAGACAAAAATTACACGAGCAACAATGTGCATATTCATTAATTTAAAGCGGGAAAATAGACTGGAAACAGCTGGTTCTCAGTGTTAAAAAAGACCAGAATTGGACGGCGCATTTTACCCGAATCATAAGGCTTGGCCCGTTTTATTTGTCCGTGCGACGCACTGTCGCAGGCATATTCAAACTTTAAAACTCAGCCTGCGACAAAGGCCGTCAACTCCAGTTTAGCCATGCCCATAACAAAAAGCTCGAACGGCATCCGCCCCACAAACTTCATAATGTTCGGAAAAAACTGGTTATGATTGAGTAAAAAACCTTATCCAATCCGCCAACCGATTGATTCGGCATATGGCGGGCCAGCACAAATTCCCTGGAGAATTCATGCAAAAACTCTCGTTAGCAAATCATTGGCGGCAAGACCTGACTGCCGGCTTTTTGGTATTCCTGATTGCCTTGCCTCTGTGCCTGGGGATCGCTGTAGCCTCGGGATTTCCGCCCATGGCCGGCATCATTTCCGCCATCGTCGGCGGCTTGCTGGTGTCGCGCATCGGCGGCGCGCAACTGACCATCACCGGCCCGGCAGCCGGTTTGATAGTGGTGATTTTGACCTCGGTGCAAACCTTGGGCGAAGGCGATGCGCTGGCCGGTTATCGCTATACTTTGGCGGCAATCGTCATGGCCGGCGCCTTGCAAACCGTGCTGGGTTATTTCAAAGCCGGCCGGCTGGCGGCATTTTTCCCAGCCTCCGTAGTACACGGCATGCTGGCGGCGATTGGCATTATCATCATCAGCAAACAGTTGCCGGTGATGGCCGGGGTACAAAGTCAAGGCACCAGCATCCTGTCCGGTATCTCGGCTTTACCACACAGCCTGATTTACTTTATGCCGCAAATCGGCTTGATCGCACTGGCCGGCATCGTGGTTCTGATCGGCTGGCCGCAGATTCAACAGCCCTTACTGCGCAAGATTCCGGCGCCGATTATCGTCATCGCCTCCGGCATCCTGCTCGGCCATCTATTCCAGCTGGATCGATTGCAACCGGGCGAAGCATTCATCGTCCCCAAGGACATCCTGTTTGCCCCGCACTTTCTAGTGACGTTCCCGGACAGCCTGCTGGCTAGTTTTTATCTGCCGGATTTCGGCAAACTGACCACGTTTGCTTTTTGGGAAAGCGTGGTGTCGATCTGCCTGGTCGGTAGTCTGGAGAGCCTGCTCAGCGCCGCCGCTGTCGATAAACTCGATCCAAAAAAACGCTACTCCGATTTGAATAAGGAACTGCGCGCGGTCGGCATCGGCAACGTGGTGTCCGGCATGATAGGCGGCTTGCCGATGATTGCAGAAATCGTCCGCAGCTCGGCCAACATCGACGCCGGCGGCCGCAGCAGCTGGGCCAATTTCTTTCACGGCGGCTTCGTCTTGCTGTTTGTGGTGCTGTTTCCGGATTTGATCTCGACGATACCGCTGGCCTCGCTGGCCGCGCTACTGGTTTATACCGGCTTTAGACTGGCCTCGCCGCAAGCCTTTGCCAAAAGCATGGACTTGGGCAAGGAACAGCTGGCTTTGTTCGTGATTACCATCTTGGCGATACTGGCCAGCAATTTGTTGATCGGCGTGCTGATCGGCATCGCCGCAAAACTGCTGCTGCATATCGGTCGCGGCGTATCCCTGGGCAACTTGCTATCCATTTCTTATAAACTACAAGCCAACGGCCCGAACAGTTGGATAATCAAAGTCAGTGGCGCGGCTTTGTTCTCCAACTTTCTGGCATTAAAAAGCCAGGTCGCCAGCTTGGCCGACGGCCAAACCGTGATCTTCGATTTAAGCGCCGCCGACTTGATCGACCACACCGTGATGGAGTTTATCGCCCATTACCAGGAAGACTACATCGCTCGCGGCGGCCGTTGCGAAATCCAGGGTTTGGCCGATCTGGAAGCCCTGGGCGACCATGCTTTAGCCGCTAGACAGCGCAGATAACAAAAGGCTTACGTTACAGTAATATCAAAACCTAATCCCGGCACAAATTGCCGGGATTAGCGTGGCAAGAGCGCGTCTAAAGCAAATACCTACCCATCTTTAATATCTAAAAACCACCCAACATGACCGAAGCCACCATCATCTGCCCCAATTGCAGCACGCAAGTACCGTTGACCGAATCGCTAGCCGCGCCGTTACTCGCCGCCACCCGCAAACAATTCGAGCAGCAGTTACAGCAAAAAGACCAGGCCATCGCCCTGCGCGAACAAGGCATCAAGGACCAGGAAAAACAATTGGCCGAGGCCAAACGCGGCCTGGACGATCAAGTCGCGCAGCAAGTCGCCAAACAACTGCAAGCCGAACGCCAGCGCGTCATCGAGGAAGAAACCCGCAAAGCCAAACAGGCTGCCGCCGCCGAACTGGCGCACAAAAGCCGGGAGTTGGCCGAACTGAACGAAGTATTGAAAGTCCGCGATGCTAAACTCGCCGAAGCTCAACAAGCCCAAGCCGAGTTGATCAAGAAACAACGCGAACTGGACGACGCCAAGCGCGAGCTGGAACTGACCATCGAAAAACGCGTGCAGACCAATCTCAACGAAGTGCGCAACCAAGCCAAACGCGAAGCCGAGGAAGGTCTGAAACTGCGGGTGATGGAAAAAGACCAGACCATCGCCGCCATGCAGAAAAAAATCGAAGAACTGAAACAAAAAGCCGAACAAGGCTCGCAGCAACTTCAAGGCGAAGTGCAGGAACTGGAACTGGAAAACCTGCTGCGCGCCAAGTTTCCGTTCGACACTATCGAACCGGTCGCCAAGGGAGAATTCGGCGGCGACCTATTGCAACACGTAGTCGGCGGCTCCGGCCAGTCCGCCGGCAGTATCCTCTGGGAAGCCAAGCGCACCAAAAACTGGAGCGACGGCTGGCTGGTGAAACTGCGCGAAGACCAACGCAACGCCAAAGCCGACATCGCCGTACTGGTCAGCCACGCCCTACCCAAAGGCGTTGAAAGCTTTGAAGTGGTCGACGGCATCTGGGTCACCGCCCCGCGCGCAGCCCTGCCGGTCGCCACCGTGTTGCGCCACACACTGCTGGAAGTCGGTATGGCCCGCCTCGCCGCCGAAGGCCAGCACGGCAAGACCGAGATGGTCTACCAATACCTGACCGGCCCGCGCTTTCGCCACCGGGTGGAAGCCATCGTCGAAGCCTTCTCTACCATGCAGGAAGACCTCGACAAGGAGCGCAAAGCCATCCTCAAACAATGGGCCAAACGCGAAGCGCAGATCGAGCGGGTGATGAACGCCACGGTCGGCATGTACGGCGACTTGCAAGGCATCGCCGGCAAGTCTTTGCAGGAGATCGAGGGTTTGGAAATGCGGGCTTTGGGGATGGATGATGATTGATCGAATGTTTGTCTACTCCAGACTGATCGCTCTGGTCGCCCTGGTTCCCAAACCGGAGTTTGGGAACCAGGGAACTCGACGCGCACGTTTTACTGGTTCTGAGGTCACAGTAAAATTCAATAAATTGACCCATATATAAAATCATGTTTATACTCGAGTTTAAACATCCCGGAGATCATCATGACCGAAGCCATACTCGACATCAAACAATGGGGTAATAACCTGGGCGTTCGCCTGCCGGCAGCGATTGCCAAAGCAGCCCATTTGCACAACCATCAACGAGTACGGGTGTCCGTTGAAGACGACAAGGTGATTATCACCCCGTTAGCCGACGAAGTTTTAACGCTGGAACAACGTTTGGCCCGTTTCGATCCCGAGCGGCATGGTGGCGAAGCAACGGCAACTGCGGAAGAAATCGGTGCCGAACGTTGGTAAGCCACAAGCAAACAGCGGCTTGGGTACCAGAAAGGCAAGACATCATCTGGATTGATTGCAATCCGCAAGTCGGTCAGGAAATGCGCGACATCCATCCATTTTTAGTGCTTTCGCCACGCATCTTCAACGAAAAAACCTCGCTGGTGATCGGCCTGCCAATGACAACCGCCGCCTATAACGCCGACAATCCGTTTGCAGTCGCCGTCGGTAAAGCCGGCGGCCGCAAAGCCGAACAAACCAGCTATGTGCTCTGCCATCAACCCAAATCCTTCGACTGGCGCTTGCGCAAAGCCAAACCCCATCCGCTCAAGTCCTTGCCGGACAATTTGTTCGCACAGGTTTGCGAGCGGTTGAATCAGATTATTCAGATTGGAGTGGGGTGATCTACCGATGAGCATGGTCGAGCCGAGCTAAATGCGGGCGTGCTCTGGCTCCCAATCTCCGTCTTGGGAGCCCTTGCCTTGGAAGCTCCAGCGTCCAGTCAGGATGCGGATAAAAAGGCGATGTGTTCAATATACTGGCTGGGTTGAATGATAATGAAACCCTGCTTCGAACCTGATCATTTAAGGTCTACGAAGGCTTGTTTTAACGTAGGCTTTCGCTGAGTTTCGCTTTGCTCTACCCGGCCTATGACCTTAACGTAGCGCTCTCAACATAATTTATTCCAAAAAACAGCTTTACATTGTAGACTCTACAATGTAGTATCCAACTGTCAGACAAGCATAACTCAAAACTCAAAACTCAAAACTCAATGAAGAAAACAAAATTAGTCATATAAATAAATTCAACTAACTGAAGAAACCCACATGATCTAATAAACCAACTAGCAATAAAAATGAAAACTACTGAAAAAGAGTCTAAGACCGTTTCAATGGGTGATCTTGAAAGATTTATTTTACTTGCAATCCTTAACAATCGTAACAACAGTTATGGGGTTGAGATACGCCAGGATATAAAGGAAAAAATTGGTAAGGACGTCTCTGTTGGTGCTTTATATACGACTTTAGATAGGCTAGAAACAAAAGGTCTAATTAAATCTAGAGAAGGGGAAGCGACCGATGATCGCGGCGGGCGAGCAAAAAAGTATTTTCAAGTTTCAGCGTTGGGACATAACTCCTTAAATCAATCTCTTCGTGAGATTTCTTTAATGGCTAACGTCAATCCAATCGCAATTTGATATGTTTAATAAAGTTGAAAAATGCAACAAAAAGTATGAAGTAAATCAAATAGGTAAGCTTGAGTCGCTTGCCGTTTTTATAGAAGAAACCAATGATGAATTGGTTTATCGTTTAAATAAACAACGTATAGAGCTTGAGGCATTAAGAGTCAAAAACCGTATGCAACTTCAAAAGTTGTATCTATTGTTAAATTTAGTGGTTTTTCGCAAAAACAGTGAGAGTTTCGCGAAGCCGCCAAAAATTGCCGAATACATATTGTATCTGTTTATTCCAAAAGCCAATAGAAATGCGATTTTAGGTGATTTAGAAGAAGATTATCGCGAAGTCTATAAAAAGTTCGGCCTTAAAAAGGCTCAATTTTTCTACTGGTGGCAATTAATCATATCAATTTGGCCTTTTATCTCTGCTGGTATTCTAAAATTAACAAAGCTGCTATACAACGGAATAATTACTAAGCTTTCTGTTGGAAAGTAATATATGCCGTCTTCTCCTAGTTCTCACTTAACGTGTGGGAACTAGGATTCCTGACGAGTTAGCCAAATTTTTAATACTTCATCCTTCAGTCGATAATTATCAATATCGCATCACCCTGATGAATTGAATATCAGGTTTGTACAATCTCACTTTTTGCCGTTATCTAAACTTGCACATTCTCTATTTTTTCAAGATAAAAACCAAGCACTTGTTTTCCGTTAAGTTTGTTCCTAAGCTAGCCCGCTATTTATCCTCATAGAAGACACTCAATGCGCGGCGTTCATACGGAATCGGAAAAAGAAGTTTACGACGTCGTCGTCATTGGCGCAGGCATTGGAGGGCTCAGTACCGCCGCATTGCTGGCGAAAACCGGCAAGTCGGTGTTGCTGGTGGAAAGGCACGACAGGCCGGGCGGTTATGCTCACGGCTTTAAGCGGCGCAATTTCCATTTCGACTCCGGCGTGCATCTAGTCAGCGGTTGCAGCCCAGAAGGTTACGGCAACGGCAGCACCATTAATAAAATCTGCCGGGCGGTGGGCATCGATCTGGAGGCGCTTTTCATTTCAGTTCCAGCTTATGCCCGCGCGGTGTTTCCTGATTTTGAAATTCCTTTGCGGGCCGGCGAGGCGGCGTTTGTGGAAGGCTTGAGCGAACGTTTTCCGCAAGAAAAAGACCGCTTGCTGGCGCTGATCCGGCTTTGCAAAGTATTGGCGGAAGAAGCGATGCTGGCCGAGGAAGTGTTGTCCCAAAGCAAGGTAACGCGGGTTTCACCCATGCAGATGCTGGGCAATTTGTTCCGCTATCGCCGCACCACGTTGGCCGAGGCGCTGGACGAATTTTTGGTCGATGCCAGCCTGAAAAGCGCTTGCGCGATGCTCTGGCCTTACTTGGGGCTGCCGCCGTCGCAACTGTCGTTTTTGTATTGGGCCTCGATGATGGCCGGTTACACCTACGAAGGCGGTTATTATTGTCGCGGCAGTTTCCAGATTTTCGCCAATCAACTGGCCGCCGCTATCGAAAATCAAGGCGGCGAAGTCTTGCTAAATGCCAGCGTGCGGCGCATTTTAGTCGAGCAAGGCAAAGCCAGTGGCGTCGTCTTGGAAAACGGCCAGGTGATTCGAACAGCAACAGTGGTGTCCAATATCGACATCCAGCACACCGCCGAGTTGTTAATCGGCCTGGAGCATTTGCCGAACGGCTATTGCGAAGGCTTGGCAAAGCTGTCGCCGTCTTTGTCGATCTTCGCCAGCTATATTGCGACCGACCTGCCTCTCTCTGAGCAAGACCATGCTCATGAAGGCTTTTTCTACGAATCGTTCGACCACGAAGCCAGTTATACGCTCAGCCAAACCGGCCAGAGCAACTGGTTTTCTGCAACCCTACCTTCTTTCGCCGATCCCTCACTGGCGCCGCCAGGACAAAGCATCATGATGCTGACCACGCTGTGTCCGTTTGACGTGGGTGAATCCTGGCGCATAGCCAAGAGCGGCTTTCAGCAACGCTTGCTGGAAAAAGCCGAGCAGTATTTTCCCGGTCTAACCGACCATTTGTTGATGGTAGAGTCCGGTTCGCCGCGTACCATGGAACGCTACACCCTTAACCGCCATGGCGCAGCCTATGGTTTTGCACCCAGTCCGGATCAAATCGGCCCGAATCGGCCCAGTGTGGTCGGCGCCCTGCCCGGCTTGTTTCACACCGGCCATTGGACCCGACCAGGCGGTGGCGTGGCTGGCGTGAGTGTCTCCGCCTTACTCGCCGCGCAAGCGGTACTGGGTATCGCCAAGCAAGAGGATTTTTGGAAGATTTTAGGGTTGGACGATTAAGTGGTCTTAAAAAATTAAAGCCCACCTTCTCGCCGGGCACATTGAAGGGGCTTAGGATTAGGACATATAAAACAATAGTTATTGATACCCCTCACCCCAACCCTCTCCCGCGAGGAGAGGGGCTTTTACGACTGCCGTTTTCAGCCATTATTTGGACCGGAAGACAATCGACTTCATCCGCGCCAACTTCGGCGACACCACCGGCACAGTCAGCATGGTACTAAGCACGGCCATCAACAACAGCGCTGTGAAGGTTTCGCTGCTAATGATTTCTTTATCCAGCAAGACATTGGCAAAGATAATCATGATCAAGGCTTTGGTTTGCAGCAACCAACCGATTAACGACGCCTCGCCGCGCTGCCATTTCAGAATTTTTCCGGCCAGATGGATACCCAGCAACTTTCCAAACACCGAGACCAATAACAATAGCCCGGCGACAATCAGCACCGCCGCGCCGCCCATCGCCCAATTGGTTTTTAAGCCGGCACTGATGAAATACACCGGCATCACCGTCAGCAACAGGTGGTGGCGCAACAAGTCCATCTGGGTTTGATTAAACCAGCAACCATCCAAGATCGCACCGGCCAAAAACGCCCCTACCATGAAATGCAACCCGGCCCAATCGGCAGTAAAACCGGTGGCGGCCAATGCGATAATGCCGACATACCAACGGTCACGCTCCGGCAGCCAGGCCATTAATTTCCGAATCCCGTACGCGCTAATCGCAAAACCCAACAGAAAAGCGCCCTGCCGGCCGACCCGCTCCCAATCCAATAGGATCAAGGCCAGCACCGCCCAAATCGCAATATCGTCCATGCTGGCGTAACGCAAGATGCGTTGGCCAATAGGCTGCCGCAGAACTTCCAGTTTTTCCATCAATAAAATCAAAATCGGCAGCGCCGTTACCGCGCAGGACATGCCTATCCCCAGCACAAATTGCCAGGGCATGGCCTTGGCACCCATCCAGCCCTCGAACATCAGCATTCCCAACGCGGCAAGGCAACCCAACCCCAAAGGCATACTTAGCGCCAAACCTGCGGTAATACTGGTTTCCAGCCGGTGCTGCCAGGCTTGGCGTAGATCCAATTCAATACCCGCCACCCAGACAAACAACATCACAGACCACCAAGCAATGCCGTTCAGCGCTTGTATCACCTGTTTGTTAAACACAAAGGCGTAACAGTCAGGAAATGCCGCGCCCAAAATGCCCGGCCCCAGCAAAATCCCGGTAATGATCTGCACCACCACCAAGGGCGCGAAATAATCGGTTCTGCCGATTCGCCAAATCAGATACGGCAGGCTGTAGATGATGGTTAGGGCAATCAGAAATATTTCAGTGGTGTTCATCGGCCAATCGTTTGGAGTCAGTCGCGTTAGGCGGGTATTATTGCAAAATTACCGTCCGTCAACCGATGCATGAAATCCACGATGAAACTAATCCCGTTTTCTTTATTACAGGTGAAACCGCATGTCGCACTCTGAATGCTTCGATGCCGCCGTCATCGGTGGCGGCCCGGCTGGCACCAGCGCGGCGATCATGTTGGCCAGAGCGGGCAAACGCGTAGTGCTGTTCGAACGCTCGCGCTTTCCGCGCTTTCAAATCGGCGAATCTTTATTGCCGGCTTGCTGGGAAATCTGGCGGCGATTGGGCGTCACCGAAAAAATCGAAGCCGAAGGCTTTACGGTCAAGCAAGGCGCAAACTTTGGCATGTTTAATCAAAAACCGGATGTGTTGCTGCTGACGGCGGAATATCCAGGTTATTTCGAAAGACCCTATACCTATCACGTGGAACGCGCCCGCTTCGATGAAATTTTGCTGGAGCATGCGGCCGAATGCGGTGTGGAGGTGCGGCGGGAATGGTCGGTGGCCGACGTGTTATTCGACGGCGAACGGGCAATTGGCGTCAGCGCCGGCAAGAATGGCGCTGACCCTGCGCCGATTCATGCGTCAGTGGTCATCGACGCCTCCGGGCGCGAGTCGCTAATCGCCCGCAAATTAAACTGGCGGCGGCCTTTGCCCGAACTGAACAAAATTGCCCATTTCGCCCATTTCAAAGGCGGCTTTCGCCGCGACCCGCACGGGTTTATCAATTTTGGCGAGGTGATGGACGGCTCGGTGACCACCGACATCCACACCATCGACGGCGGCTGGGTTTGGTACATTCCGTTACGAGACAATATCACCAGCGTCGGTGCGGTGTTGGACACCCGCTTCGCGAAGAGCCTCGGCGATTCACCGCAACAACGCTTCGAGACAGCCATTCAAAGCTGCGAGTGCGTGCGCGAATGGCTGGTAGGCGCGGAGCAAGCCATGGACATCAAAACCATATCGTCCATTGGCTATATGAACGAACGCTTTCACGGCGACGGCTTTTTGCTGGTCGGCGATGCCTCGATGTTTGTCGATCCGGTCTTCTCCGCCGGCGTTACGCTGGCAATGCGCAGCGGCGTTTACGCCGCTGATGCGGTGCTCGACGGTTTTGCCAACGGCGACGATTTTAGTGCCGCGCGCTTCAGTCTATACGAAGCCCGCATCCGCGAACCGATGGGGCGGATATTCCAGATGATTTACAACTGGTACCGGATCCTGGAACAAAAAGACGCCAACAACATCATCCTCCGCTCCCGCCAAAGCCCCATGCTGCGGGAACGGTTTATCGTCCTGCTCTCCGGTGGCTACGATAAAGTCAGCATGCAGCAGATACTGGAAGCGGCGGATGAGCCTGATTCGACTTATTTGATTTCGTAATACTGACTCTCAGCAGTTCTGGCTACAAATTTAAAACTCCCGATAATTGCGTAGGCTGCGTTGAATAACAATGAAACCCGGCATGTCAGCTGATAAGTTTTATACTTCAAATAACCGTGGGAACGTAAAGAAATTCTATTATTTCAAAGTACTTGCTGGGTTTCGCGTTGCTCTACCCGGCCTACGATCATTTTTTACAGAAAGTAAACACTCAATTGTAATAGCAAACTGAAGTAATCTTACCAGGAAATAATATTTTTACTTGTATGTGACTTTGTCACTGATAAATATTAGATTCCGCCTTATATTGAAATCGCCTAGTAATGCATCTGGTGGTATTGATCCCAGAGGCCGATTAAGGCATCTTTCAGATAATTAAATAATAAGGTAGGAATTCCATGTTAGATTTAATGTTAAAGTTTGCTTCGAGTATTTTACAAATGAACCTTAGAGATCACCATGACATACCGTTTGCTTTACCGTTGGTATTTGCGGCGGTACTAGGGTTTATATTAGGATTTATTATTTTGAGATTCATTGGCAATGAACAAAAAGAGGATGCCAAGCAAGAAAACTAACTCTGATCGTTAAAATGGGAGATTTTATGCAATGCATCAAAATTAATATTCGAAATAGCACCTCTGCTCAAGCTTAGCCAACCATAACTTTCAAAACGCTTCAGATGGCGGGATACCACTTCACGAGCTGAACCTAACTCCAAGGCCAGCTCGTTATGGGTTTTGTGCAAGGTTTTTTCGCCGCTTGCCAGTAACGCTTTGGCGAGTTTTTGCTCGACACTGCCAAAAGAAATGCTTTCCATCCGCTTGATAACATCGGCCAAGCGTTGGGAGAAATTACGAAATACGAATTCGCGAAAAAAGGTAGATTGTTCTAAACAGCGATGAAAAATATGCGCCGGAATCGCAAAGGCGCTCACTTCGGTTTCGGTATAGCCTTCGGCGGGATAATTATTATTACCCAATAAACAAGAGGTCGTTAGTACGCAAGAGTCGCCGGCAAGCACATGATAAAGCAATATTTCGCGGCCATCGGTTGACATGATTTGTGCTTTGACACTGCCGGATAATATCAATAAGTAATTATCACAAATTTTGCCTGGATAAAACACTTGTTGGCGAGCCGGCAAAGTAACCATAATTGCTGCATCCATTAATTGCTTGATAACTTTATCGTTACTAGCAATAAACTCCGGAAAATGCAACTTCCATAATGTCTCGTGCATATTAAGCTGCCTTTATAAATGCCAGCTATCGGCAAGCGAAATTAAATTTTGTTACGGGCGTTTAGTTCGCGCCTGATTTTGCCGGAGCCAGTTCGAATATAATAATTTCCGCCTCGCCTTTGCCGACATTTTCCACGGTCATTTCAGCCCCGGTTTCCCAAAATACTTCGCCTTGGCTATAGACTTTGGTTTGGCCGTCATCCTCGACCTGGAGTTTACCCCTAACCACATAGCGCGGTCCCGGTCCTTCGTGGGTGTGTAACGGCGTTTTATAGCCTTTTGGAAACAGCACGCGTAACACATGGCTCTCCACTTCCTTGCTGGTTAGCGATATGGGTTTCTTCAGCAATAGCTCACGCGAAAATTTACTTGATGACTCGTCTGCGCTGACGAGCGGCGATACAGCTACCAGTAACGCCAATGCGGAAGTTAAATAAAAAACGCGGTTTGAATGATTCATAAGTTTTGATCCGATAGGGTTTGGGATTAGTTTAACCGGCTTATGAGCTACAGGAATACAGAAACCCGGCACTCACACCATGAGCGACAACACTATTCCTCGAGAATTACTTCCTTAGGCATTTCGCGGTTAATCAGGAAATATACCAGTGGAATCACCACCAGCGAAAATAAGGTGGAGGCGATAATCCCGAAGATAAAGCTCCAAGCCAAGCCCGAGAAGATGGGGTCGAGGACTATCATCACCGAACCCAGCACCGCAGAAGCCGCTGTTAAAAAGATCGGATTCAAGCGGGTGGCGCCGGCTTCGATTATGGCCTCGGCCAAACTAATGTCGGGATTACCGCGATAGATGTTCTCGATAAAATCGATCAGGATGATCGAATTGCGCACCACGATCCCAGCCAAGGCAATCATGCCTATCATGGCCGTGGCGGTGAAATACACCGGATCGGCATATTGACCCACATCCGCCGCAAACAGGTTGATAAACCAAAAGCCCGGCATGATGCCGATCACCGTCAGGGGAATGGCGATCATCATGATCAGCGGCACACCCAAAGACCCGGTCTGCCCCACCAACAGGATATAGATCATCACCATCGCTGCCGCGAACGCCAGACCCAGGTCGCGGAATACATCGACGGTGATTTTCCATTCGCCCTCCCCGGCCATTTCCGCGCTGTAACCGGGCGGCAGAGGTTGCTGTTCCAAGGCATCCTGCAGATCCCACACCGCTTCCACAGGGCTGCGGCCGGCCATTTCGCCCAGCACATACGACACCTGGCGCAAGTTTTTGTGGTAGATGGTTTGATCGGCAAGTTCATGACTGAATCGACCGATTTCGCTTAAGCGGATTAAATCACCTTTCGCCGACTTAACCGACAGGTTTAACAAATCGGCTTCCGAGGAACGCGCGGCTCTGGGGTATTGCAGCGTGATCAACAAAGGTTGCCTTTCGCTGGCGATATGCAAAGTACCGGCAACGCCGCCTTCCACCGCCAGTTTCAAACTGCTGGCCACCTGTTGATTGGTAATCCCCAACAGCGCCGCTTTGTCCTGATTCAACACAAATTGCCATTGGTCTTGCGGCGCTTGCACATAGTCGTCCACATCCACCACGCCGTCGGTGACCTGCAAATGTTGACGAACTTGTTTGGATACGCTCACCAAATCCTGATAACCGGCTTCCGGCGGCCCGTAGATTTCCGCGACCACGCTGGACAACACCGGCGGCCCCGGCGGCATTTCCACAATTTTGAGATTGGCCCCGTATTTTTGGCCGATCCGTTCTATATCCGGACGCATCCTTAAGGCAATGGCGTGGGATTGTTGCGCGCGGCGGAATTTATCCACCAGAATAATACGCAGATCGCCGACATAAGCACCCTGGCGTAAATAGTAATGCCGAACCAAGCCATTAAAATCCATAGGCGATGCCAAACCGACATAAGTCTGATAGCTGCTGACTTCGTTCACCGTGGCCAGATATTGCCCCAAGGCCGACGCGACTTCATTGGTAGCTTCCAAAGACGAGCCGCGCGGCATGTCGATCACCAATTGCAGCTCGTTTTTATTGTCAAACGGCAGCAATTTCAATGGCACCACTCGGGTCACGGCCATCAGCGTGGACAAGACAAATGCCACAAACACCGCCAGTAAAAACCACAAGGCTTTGGATTTATGGCTCAACAGCGGAGCCATGATCGCTTGATAAACCTTGAAACCACGGGTTTCCTGGAGACGAAACGCCGGGCCGTGATCTTTACCGTAATCGCCTTTTAACAACTTATAGCTGGCCCAGGGCGTCACCGTAAAGGCGATCAGCAAGGACATTAACATCGCAATCGGCACGTTAAAGGCCATGGGCGCCATATACGGCCCCATCATCCCGGTAATAAAAAACATCGGTACGAAGGACATGATCACCGCGAAGGTTGCCAAGATGGTTGGCGGACGAATTTCGTCTACCGCCGTCAGTAAAGCCTGTAACGGCGGCTCTTTGCGCAGTTTGTAATGACGATGAATGTTCTCGACGTCGACAATCGGGTCATCGACCAGCAAACCCAAGGACAAAATCAACGCGAACAGCGTCACCCGGTTGATGGTGTAACCAAAGATCAAGTCGCACAGCAAGGTAATCGCAAAGGTCATCGGCACTGCCAAGGACACGATCAGCGATTCCTTAAAACCCAAGGCCAGCGCCAGCAGGACAATGATGGTCAGAATCGCGATGCTCAGATGCATCACCAATTCATTGACCTTGTGATCGGCGGTTTCGCCGTAGTTGCGGGTGACCGTGACCAGCACTTCATCCGGAATCAGCGTGCCATGTAGTTCTTCGGTTAAGGCCAGCACTTGCTCGGCCACACCGACCGCGTTGCTACCGCGGCGTTTGGCGATGGCGATAGTAGCCATTTGTCGCTCTTCGCCCGCTACTGGTAAAGAACCGTCCTTATGCCCTACCGTTTTCATTTGCTCAACGCCGGGACCGAAGCCGATGCGCGTGTAATAGTCCGTGTCTTGCGGACCATCGACGATTTGCGCCACATCGCGCAAATACACCAAGCGGCCTGCGACGTTTTTTAAGACCGTCGCCCCGATCTGCTCCGGGGTTTCGTAATGCGGCCCGGCTTCCAGCAGAATTTCGCTATTATTCTGATTCAAACGTCCGGCTGGCAGATTGACGTTGCTCTGCGCCAAAGCTTGCTGTATTTCCGGCAGACTTAAGCCGCTGGCTTGCAACTTGGCGGGGTCGGGATATACCGAGATTTGCCGTGGCGCCGCGCCGATGACCCAACTTTTGCCCACGTCGTCGATGGCGCGCAAACGCTCAATCAGCTCTTCGGCGATCCGCCGCACCGCCATGATGTCTTCATGCGCCTTGGGCATGGACAGACTCAGCAGCAAGATCGGCACGTCATCAATTTCCACCGGCTTGACCACCCAATCGCTGACGCCGGGCGGGATGATGTCGAGGTTGGCTTGCAGTTTATCGCGGGTTTTGATCAAGCTGTCTTCGATACTCTCGCCCACCCGATAGCGCACCGTCACCAGCGCTTCGCCGGGTCGAGAGGCGGAATAGACATATTCCACGCCCTGAATTTGCTTCAATAATACTTCCAGCGGCGTGGTCACGCGTTTTTCCACTTCTTCGCTGCTGGCGCCCGGATAATGTACAAACACATCCATCACCGGCACGATGATTTGCGGGTCTTCCTCGCGTGGCGTCAAAGTCAGCGCCGCCGCACCTGCTAACAGCGAAATCAATAAAAACAGCAGCGATAAATGCGAGGTGGTGAATAAACGAACGATGGCAACCGTCAGGCTGTCCTTTTTCGCTTCCATGGTTTTGTTCACTTCGCTCATTGCCCCAACCCAGCGTTACTCAAGATAGTTTCACCTGCGCGCAGTCCGGATAGTATTTCGACTTGGTCGCCATACTGCTTACCGGTGCGAATATGCCGGGTAAGCAGCCGTTGCCCATCCAGCACTTTGACGGCTTGCAGTTGCCCGTAATGCAAAATAGCCGCCGAAGGGATCATCACCGCTTGCTGCGCGCTGGCGCACGCCAGTTCCAGCCAAGCGAATTGGCCATGCTGCAAACCAGGCAGATTCGGCAATTTAACTTTTACCGCCAGGGTGCGGGTTTGCGGATCAATTTCCGGCGCAATTTCGTCGACCGTCGCCGACAGCGTTTGCTGCGGCGTATCGAAGCGCACTTTTACTTCCATACCCAACTTAATGGCTGCGGCACAGTGGCTGGCAATCGAAGCTTCCAGACGTAAGTCATCGGGTTTGTGCAAGGTGACGATGGCTTGATTGGGCAAGCCCATGTCGCCCGGCTCTTGCAAACGCTCACCCACTACCCCTTCGAAAGGCGCGTAGAGCACATTTTCACCTAGCATCACTTTACTCTGTTGCGCGGAACTGGCAGCTTGATTGGCCATGGCTCTGGCGCTTTGCGCTTGCGCCAGCACGGCTTCGTAGTTTTGCCGGGTGGCCGCTTGCTTATTGTATAGATCAATGATGCGTTTTTCTTCGGCATTGGCCTGGGCCGCTTGAGCCTGGGCCGCCGCCTGTCCCGCGCTAGCGGCGTTGTAAGCCGCCCGTAAATCACGGTCGTCTAAACGAGCGATGACTTGGCCTTGTTTGACTTTGTCGCCCGGATTGACGGCTACTTCCAGAATGCGCGCATTTAATTTAGGGGCAATCTTGGCGGCCAAACGCGATCTTACGACGCCTTGCCAGGACAAATTGTTCTCCGCCGTCTGTGTGCCCACTTTTAAAGTCTGGGCACCAGCGGGCAAGCTACTCTCAGGCAAAGCAGTGTTGCCGGATTCGGTCTTTTTCTCGCCGCCCAAGATACCCAGCGCAAATAAAATCACCAGCAACAGCGCCGTGATTGCAGCCGCGGGGATAAGCCATCTCGGCGAATGTGATTCAGAAAATTGTTCGGTCATCGTGACTCCTTTATTGCCAGTAACCGGTGGCTTGCTTCAGTTCCGCTTCGGCCCGCAAGGCATCGAAACGCGCGGTGATTTGTCGGGTATGGGCCTTATCGCGCGCGACCTCGGCTTCAATATAACGAGTCACCGTCACCACACCGGCTTGGCGCTGTTCATTGACTAAGCGCAAGGCTTCCTCTGCGGCTTTTACCGCTACGGCGCTAACTTCCGCTCTACTCAGGGCGTCTTGTAGTTTGACTTGCGCCGATTTCAGCTGATGTTCAATGCGTAAGCGGGTCTGCCTGGCGGCCTCTTGGGCGGCGGTTAATTCGTGCTCGGCTTTCTTGATTTTTTCTTGTGTGGCAAAACCGGAAAACACATCCACTTCCACCATCACGCCCGCCGTGACGTTATCGCGATTGCTGCTAAAGGCCAGATCTTTGCTGTCAGAACCATAGCTGACAAAAGCGTCGGCGCGGGGTAAGTGGGCTGCTTGCGCCACATCCAGCTGACGTTCGGCCATCGCCACGCGCTTCTGGGCAGCTTGCAACTCAGGGTGACTGCTTAGCGCCTGATTGAGTAATTCGTCGAAAACCGCAGGGTTGGCCGGTAATGCGGCTTGCTGCGTCGAGTTAATGGCAAAGGGGGCGTTGGTCGGCAATCCCAGCAAGGTTTTCAACATGCTTTGCGCCAACTCAATAGCGTTAGCGGCCTGGATTTCAGCATCCTTGGCTTCAGCCAGTTGCACTTCCAGGGACAACACGTCGGATTTCAAGACGGTGCCGGCATCGAAGCGAATCCGTGACTGATCCAGCTCGCTTTGCACTGCTGTAATGGAACGCTGACTAATCTCGTGTGCTTCCATTGCTGCCAATTCGCCGTAATAAGCTGCCGTGACATTATTGACTAATTGATTACGGGTCGCGGCCTTTTCCAGTTCCGAGGTTTCGATACCCAGTTCCGCGGCCTGTTTACGGTAGTAATCCTGACCACCACGAAACAACGCGTACGTCGCCGTCACTTGTGGCCGATAGTTATCCACGCCGCCGGGATGATTAAAGTCGTTGCCGGCAAAGCTGAGCCGGCGCTGGGCAATGATCATCGCAAAGGCCTGCGCCGGATTATCGCTATGCTGATACGACAAGCTGGCTTTGATTTGCGGGTAAAAACTGGCCAAGGATTCGCCCAACTGTGCATTGGCCTGTTCGATACGGGCTTGCATCATGCCAAGCTCGGGATTGTTCGCCAATGCGGTTTCAATGGCTTGCTCCAGGTTGTATTGACTGGGTTCAGCATCGGCCAAAGCCGTATCCGTAACCAGTATCAGTGCGAAGGCCAGCCGCCAAAAATATCGATGTGTCATTGATTAATCTGCATTCAGTTAGGGCAAATGGGGTGGTATGGAAGCTTAGACGCCCGGTTCCATTGGTAAACCAAGGGCACAGTCGTGTTCGTCATTCCATACCAGCACGGCATAAACCAGTGTCAGCCTTTCAGACGCATAATGCCAAACATTTTTAAGGTCAGTTTTTCATAGTAAGGCTCGCTGATACCCTTGCGAACTTTACGCATAAAGTACTTTTCATAACCAATTTTAGCTAAATGCACCCATTTACCACTAGAAGCCCACTGCACGTTGCGGGGCGGAATTTGCGGCATGGCCAGGAACGCGACGCCCGAATCGCCAAAATCCGCCAGACACAATGCATTCCAGGTGCCCTTTTCTTTAGGCTGCTTGCCATCCAGTTCCGCACGGATATTATGCGCGGTGGCGGTGACCATAGACTCGATCATGTAACCGGTTTTTGGCGTACCGGTAGGCACCGGGGTTTGTTCCAGCGGCGGAATGGCGATGCAGACGCCGATTGAATAGACATTTTTAAAGGTGGGGTTGCGTTGATTCTCGTCAACAATGACAAAACCCCTTGGATTCACCAGCTTATCAATGCCACTCAAGGCATCGACACCTTTAAAGGCCGGCAGAATCATACTGTGCTTAAACGGCAACTCGTGTTTCTTTTTCTCCTGGCCGTTTTCATCGACTTCAGTGACATACATCATGCCGGCTTCGATCTTGTCGATTTTGGCATTGCAGATCCAGTTGATGTGCTTGCTACGCATCTCCGCTTCGAGCATGCCTTTGGTATCACCCACGCCACCCAAACCCAAATGGCCGACATAAGGCTCTGAGGTGACATAAGTCATTTTGACTTTATCGCGGATTTTACGCTGGCGCAGGTCGGTTTCGGCGATGAACATATATTCATACGCAGGGCCAAAGCAGGACGCACCTTGGGCGGCGCCGACGATAATCGGACCGGGATCTTCGACAAACTTGTCCCAAAATTCACCGGATTCGCCGGCATGATCGACATGGCACACCGATTGGGTATGGCCGTTGGGGCCCAAACCCGGTACTTCGTCAAATGCCAGTTTTGGGCCGGTGGCGATCACTAAGAAATCGTAATCGACCTGAGAGCCATCGGCCAATTCCACTTGATTGTTTTCCGGGTGGAAACGCGTGACTTTTTGTTGGATAAAACCGATCTTCTTTTTTTTGAACATGGGTGCCAACTCCACCTTGATGTCTTCCGGCTTGCGCCAGTTAACCGCCACCCAAGGATTGGACGGTACAAAGTGAAAGGTCGGCGTATCGGCGATCACCACCACCTCGTCTTCCTTCCGGGCGTTTTCTTTCATTTCCAATGCCATCGGGATGCCGCCGATGCCCGCGCCTACGATTACAATTTTTGCCATGAGACTACTCCTAATTGAAAGATAATTATTTTTTGCCGCTGTTATTGGCAGCTTTCTTTAACGCCCAATTTTTTAAGAATCATTTCCAGCGGGCAGAATCGGGTAAAACCGCTTTGAAACAAATTGGCCCCGACGAACGCGGTAAACCAAAGCCAGTTGCTTGATTGAAATAAAGGACTGCCTTCAACGCCCAGACTCAGCGACAGCAGCACAAATAAGCCGGCGACGATGCGCACAATACGGTCTGTGGTCATGACAATCTCTCCTTGCTGCGTTGCGCCAAACTTTCGCAAGATTGATCGATGCCGTGATGATCGATGTCGCACACCGATTCCAGCCACATGGCGTTGATGATGGCGAAGGACGCCGCGAAACCGACGCCGAGTATCCAAGCGAAATACCACATGATGTGTCTCCTTAGTAAAGTGTGTGGCTGTCTTTAAGAACAGCGGCTTCGGTCACGCTGCCCCACATCACCCGGTACACAAAACGGGTGTAGAGCAGCACGATGGGCAAAAATATGATAGTGATCCAAAAGCCCAGCAATAAGGTGTTGTGGCTGGAGGTACCGTCCCACAAAGTCAGACTGGAGCCGGGAGCGGTTGAGGAAATCAGCAGGAAAGGAAACAAACCAAAACCCACGGTCAGCGCTACACCGACTACACCCAGACTACTAAGTACGAAGGCCCCCATCCTGGACTCGCCCCTACCTAACAACCAAGCCAGCCCGATACCGACAAACCCAGTCAGCGGTGCCAGCCACATCCAGGGATAAGTCATGAAATGTTGCAACCAGCTTGCGCCTTGGGCTATCACGGTTTTATGCAGCGGGTTGGACGGCGCATCGGTAGCCGCCATCTGCGTAATTTCCGGGCGATCGATACCAAGGAATACCCAGAGCGTTGCCAATGTTAACGCGACTAACAACATCGGCCCAAGGGCATTAACGGTATTCACGGCGCGGTCATGAATTACACCTTCACTCCGCCATTTCAGAAACAATGCGCCGTGAAAGGTCGTGAGCAACAGCCCGGTCACGCCGCATAGCAAGGCAAACGGACTAAGCAAACCCCAGAAGGAACCGTCGTAAAACGAGCGCAGATCTTGGTCGAAATGAAACGGCAGGCCCAGAATCAAATTGCCCACCAATACGCCGAGTAGAACCGGCGGCAAGCTGCTGCCGATGAACAGACTCCAATCCCAACTGTTGCGCCAGCGCGGGTCTTCGATCTTGCTGCGATAATCAAAAGCGGCCGGGCGAAAGAACAGGGAAAACAACACCAATAGCATCGCCGCATACAGCCCGGAAAACAGCGTGGCATACACTGCCGGCCAAATCGCGAATATCGCGCCGCCCAACAGCACCAGCCAAACCTGATTGCCTTCCCAGGTGGCGCCGACGGTGTTGATAATCACCCGGCGCTCCACGTCGGTTTTGCCGATAAACGGCAGCAAGGTGCCAACCCCGAAATCAAAGCCTTCGGTCAATGCGAATGCAATGCCGACGACACCGATAAAGACCCACCAAATCAGGCGGATAGTTTCATAATCAAACATAATGAACTCCTGTTGACAAAGGGTTTAGGCGGGTTGCTGTTCGAGACAATAGCGCCCGGTATGTAAGCTGCTGGGCCCGAGGCGGACGTACTTCAACATCAGATACATCTCGATGATCAGCAATATCGTGTAGAACAAAGCAAAGCCGCCGATGCTGAACCACAGTTGCCCGGCACTGAGGCTGGATACGCTCATGTGAGTGGGCAATACACCGGAGATGGTCCAGGGCTGGCGACCGACTTCGGCGACGAACCAACCGGTCTCGGCGGCTATCCAGGGCAGTGGGATGCACCATACCGCCATGCGCAGTAACCAACGTTTTTGATCGGCAACGCGGGTGGCGCAGTAGTAGAAAGTCATCGCAAATATGAACAGCATGATGAAACCGCAGGCCACCATGATGCGGAAGGTCCAGAACAACGGTGCGACTTTGGGAATGGTGTCATTGGCGGCTTTTTGGATGGTCGCGGCGTCGGCATCAATGACCTTATCAGTATATTTTTTCAATAATAAGCCGTAACCCAGGTCGGCCTTGTGCTCCGCAAAGTGCTGTTTGACGCTGAGGCTATTGTCGCCGGCGCGCAGTTTTTGCAGATTGTCGTAGGCCACCATGCCGCTTTCGATACGCACTACGCTGTCTTCGCGCAAGTCTTTAAGACCTTTGACGTCTTCGTCTATGGAGCGGGTGGCGATCAGGCCCAATACGTATGGGATTTTAAGTGCCATGTCGGTTTTCTGATTGTCCTGATCGGGCAAACCAAACACGGTGAAACCAGCAGGCGCCGGGTGGGTATCCCATTCCGCTTCAATGGCAGCCAACTTCATTTTTTGAGTTTCACCAGAGGTATAGCCGCTTTCGTCGCCCAACACGATGACCGATAAGATGGAGGCCAAGCCAAAAGCCGAGGCGATGGAAAACGAGCGTCTGGCGAAACCAATGTCGCGCTTATTCAGTAAGTACCAGGAACTGATCCCGAGCACGAACATGGAACCCGTGACATAACCGGCTGCGACGGTATGCACGAACTTAACCTGAGCCACCGGATTGAAGAACACGTCAGCAAAGCTGGTCATCTCCATGCGCAGGGTTTCGTAGTTAAATTCGGCGCCCACGGGATACTGCATCCAGCCGTTGGCTATCAGGATCCACAAAGCCGATAAACTGGTCCCGACTGCCAGCAGCCAGGTCACAGTAAGATGCTGGACTCTGCTGAGTCTATCCCAACCGAAAAAGAACAAACCGACAAAAGTCGATTCCAGAAAGAATGCCATCCAGCCTTCCGCGGCCAGCAAAGGCCCGAAGATGTCGCCGACGTAATGCGAGTAGTAAGCCCAGTTGGTGCCGAACTGAAACTCTAGCGTCAAACCGGTGGTGACGCCCATGGCAAAGTTGATCCCAAACAATTTTCCCCAAAACTTGACCATGTCCTTGTAAACCTCTTTGCCGGTCATCACGTAGACCGACTCCATGATGCCGAGGATAAAAGTCATGCCCAGGGTCAAGGGCACAAATAGAAAGTGATACAGCGCGGTTAGCCCGAACTGCATGCGTGACAGCATGACTATATCGTCACCGAACATGGCGAGACTCCTGGGTGGATTGTGAAGAAAAATCGGGATTAATTTTGACTGGCGCGGCAGGCAAGGCAAAGTGAGCGGCGATGTCCGGTTTAACCGCGGGGCGATCTTGCCAGCGGAAGATCAGAAACCAGAGACCGGTGAGCAAGATGACTTTTATCAACAGCGCTACGGCAATTTCCCATCGCAGCAAGCTGGATTTTGCTGGAACCGAATGATCAGCAGTCTCTGCCATAGCCGCCTCCTTCTTTAGAGTGTTGGAAATGCTTGCGGGTAAATAGGCCTTCTGCGGCTTATTTCGAGGGAACAGTGTCTGCTGGATAGCTCGGATATAAGGGTTAACAGCGCCCGGCAACCCAGCTTTCTTTGTAGTGTAGTTTGGTTTTGAATCCGATACGCGCGCTAACGAGATATAAGTCAAATGCGCTGGGCCGCCGCTTGTGATCGCCCTCGTATCTTGGCGGCGACCGCCTCGCGGCGAGTGCTTGTATCTCGGGGTGTTATTTTCTGACAGTTGACCGGAAAACATGCTCGCTTCACAAATATAATTAATCAATAATATTTTTATATCAATTTGCGTGCCAAGCGTAATTTCTCCGATTAATCAAGGTAGACAAGGACCGGTCAACTATCGGCCGGCGCAAAAGACGTTTCATAATGAAACATTGAAACAGTATTAGGCAATTTGAAACATAGGTGAAACATGTCGCGCCGATTGCGCAACAGTCTCCCGGAATATTAACCCGGCCCTTACATGTCCCTGTTCCCATGAAGGCGAGAGCCCAGCCGCTTAAATCGCTTCGCTGCGCGGTCTAAGGACTTTAACTTTCGCGGGAATGACGAATCCAGGAAATTTAAGGGCCGGGTTAATAAGCGACTGGCAACTGTCTGCTTCGTCGATTATCGAACCAAAAGTTTATAGGTTTGCTCCACCATTTTGGTTAAGCCGCGCTCTTTAAAATGCAGTTCGGTCGCCAAGGCATCGTCGCTGGTTAGTAATTCCACTTCACACCAGTGGCTATATAAACGCTCAACTTCGTCGGCTTGCACGCTAAACGGCGGCCCCGGCATTTCGTGCTGGGGATAATCGAATGCTATCAACAACATTTGCACATTGGTCGGCAACAGAGAGGATAGTTTCATCACGTAATCGATGCGCATATCCGGCGGCAAAGCCACCAACGCCGCCCTATCGTAAACCGCATCAAACTCGCCGACGTCGGCAGTTTGTAATGCAAAAAAATCGCCGCAGAAAATCTGCAAGCCCTCCACTTCGCTGACCCAAAAATCGCCCTGGCGCCGCACGGTTGGCTGCAAATTGTTATCCGCAAAAAACGACTCTACAGCCAGCGGACTTAATTCCACACCCACCACTTGATAGCCCATGGCCAACAGCCAGAGCAAGTCCTTACTCTTCCCGCACAGCGGTACAAACACCCGGGCTTTTTGGGGGATAGACAAGCGCGGCCAATGGGTTTGTAAAATCGGATTGAACTCATGCTTATGAAAACCGATTTGGTTCTGCTGCCAACGCTGATGCCAGAAATCATGATCCATAGCCTGCCCTCTCTTTTGATTTTGAACGAATAGCCATTCTATTTGACTTGTCGGTTTACTGCTCGGCATTGTTAGCAACAGAATTAGAGCAGGTGATTGAGGTTATTGGTCATGAGTTACTCGCTTGCGGGTGTGCCGACGATTTTACTAGCCCCATCAACTCAAGCTCAGACCGGTGCGAAAAACTGCCTGGCGATATTCCCAAGCCACGCGTATACGCCTGCCAAACATGCAGCGGCTGCGCCGTATGGTTTAGCTGCGCCCGGCATTGCTTTGGCGGCACTCACCTGTAGCTCGGCGGCACGCTGTAAACCTTGGTGAACACCGCTGAACGTCTCGGCGGCACCGCCAAATGATTTGGTTTTACCGACACAGGAGTTTGCGGCACCGACGAGCGGTTTTAGCGTGCACAACGCTTACTTGGACACCATTGACCCTGACCCAAATACCGCCGCTCCGTCGCCGGCAGGCGCCGGTTGTCACAGGGGATTTGCTATAACACCTCAGCCACAATGAACTCAAGATCCGGGTTTAAACTGGTTGACTGACCCTTGCCTTGCTATATGATGGCCCGTCATCATGCGGAAAACGGGGGCTACCATGTTACGCACCATCAATTTCCAAGGCTCGCGCGCCATTGTCGCCATCCTGGCGCTACTGCTGTTCGGCGGGCAACCGCTTGCCGCCAGCAAATCAGCCCCAAACTGGGAGGCGTTTGTCGGTGAATTTATTGAACATTACTTCCAGCTCCATCCTGCTTTTGCCGCTAATGCCGGCCGGCATGAATTCGACGGCAAATTACCGGATTGGAGCCCGGAAGGGTTGGCCAGGCAAAACCAATGGCTGACAGCGCAGCGCGAATTAGCCACCCAATATCCCGATGCATCACTTAAACCAAGCGCACGCTTCGAACAAAAGCATTTACTGACGGTAATCGATGAGGAATTGTTCTGGCTGCAATCGGCCAAGTCGCCCGCGAAAAACCCGCTGTTCTATTCGCAGGCCTTAGATCCTAACTTCTACGTGACCCGCCCGTATGCGCCGCTCGACCAGCGCCTGCACGCCTTCATCAATTACGCTACCAACATCCCCAAAGCCGCCGCGCAAATCCGCGCCAATCTAAAACCGCCGTTGCCGCGCAGCTATATCGAGGTCGGCAAGACTATATTCACCGGCCTGGCGACTTTCTATGAAACCGATGCCAAGACCACCTGTGCCGTAGTGGACAACCCGGAATTGCAGCGGCAGTTCGATACTGCGGTGCCGGCCGCAGCCAAAGCGATGCGGGAACTGGCCGACTGGTTGGAACAACAGCGCGGCAGTGCCAACGACGACTTTGCGTTGGGTGCAAGCCGCTTCCGGGCTATGCTGAAGGCCAGCGAAGGGGTTGATGTGCCGCTGGAATTACTTGAGAAGATGGGCCGCGCCGATCTGGAACGAAATCTCGCCGCGCTGACAGAGGAATGTAAACAGTATGCCCCGAGTGCATCGGTGCCGGAGTGCGTCGCCAAAGTCGAAGCGCAAAAGCCTGCCGATGGCGCGGTCGCCGAGGCACACCGGCAACTGGTGCAATTGAAGGCATTTTTAACCGAAAAAAACCTGCTGTCGATTCCCAGCCAGGAGGACGCAACCGTCGCCGAATCGCCGCCGTTTAAACGCTGGAATTCGGCTTACATCGACATCCCCGGCCCTTTTGAACATGCCCTACCCTCCATCTACTACGTGGCACCGCCCGATCCGGCCTGGAGTGCCGCCGAGCAAGCCGCCTATGTGCCCAGCAAGGCCAATCTGCTATTTATCTCCGCGCACGAAGTCTGGCCCGGCCATTTTCTGCAACATTTGCATGCCGACCGCACGGCATCGAAGCTCGGACAATTATTCAGCAGTTACGCGTTCTCCGAAGGCTGGGCGCATTACTCAGAGGAATTGATGTGGGAAGCCGGCTTGAACGCGGGCGATGCGCAAACCCATATCGGCCAATTATTGAATGCCTTGCTCCGCAATGTGCGGTTTTTGTCCGCGCTGGGCTTACACACCCAAGGCATGACCGTGGAAGCGTCGGAAAAAATGTTCCGGGAACAGGCCTTTCGCGACCCAGGTACGGCCAAGCAACAAGCCGCGCGCGGTACCTTCGATCCCGGTTATCTGAATTACACCTTGGGTAAACTAATGATCCGCAAACTGCGCGAGGACTGGAGCGCCAGCCATGGCGGCCGGGCGGCGTGGAAATCCTTCCACGATGGCTTTCTGTCTTACGGCGCGCCGCCGATTCCGTTGATTCGGAAGGCTATGTTGGGAGACGATAGAGGGTCTGATCTTTAATAAGCTATCGAGAGCGGCGGAAGGAGCGCGATGCTGGCGTTTTTGGATAAAAACAGCCGATAATCGCGCTAGCAATATTAATTACCTCGCCAATTTACTCAAGCGCTATTTCTGCCTGCGTGGGTCATCGGTGGGATTGGTATAAGTGATACCCCATGGTCCGGTGGCAATGAGCTCGACGATTGTTTCCTCGTCGGTTGTCCAGACATAATGAGTGTGGCCGGCGGGTAACACGAAGCTGGAACCTGTTTTAAACATCTTTCCCTTCTTCGTATCCAAGCTCTCGCCCATACCGTTTCCTAGCTTGCCACGCAGGACGGTAATGACTTCTGTAAAAGGATGTACATGTGGTGGAATTGGATAATTAGCTGGAAATTTCAACCAAGCGATAAACACTCCCGCTTTATTCGGGTCACCCACCAGAACTACGCTTTGAGCACCCTTGGGAAGTATCGGCTCGTCAGCCCACTTAACCGTATCCGGCGTAAACTCCTCCATCGCCTCGGCACGCATACGATCGATTTTATCCTGAGCCAATACAGAATTTGCGAAAGAAACAATTATTAAAGCTATCAAATAAATTCTCATCTGGGCTCCGTGTTCTGTGCCGTTAGTGTGTCGATATGATGGACTATTCGCAATCCTCGGCGCATAAGCGATAGCATCAATTATCGAAACGCCGGTCCCAGCGGATGACACTTCGCTTATCCACTCGTGGCCCTGATTTGGTTGGCGGAGGAGTCCGCCTTACTTGCTCCGAAGAACAAGTTTTTAAGAACCCGCAGTAAATAGTCCGGTATCTACTATATTAAAACGGCCCTTAAATTCAACCCGGACCAATCGACCATGACCAAAAGAATCCTGTACTTTTTAACGCCAAGCGACAACATCAGCCCATTCGATGTCACCATTGCTGCTGATGCCGGCTTCGACATGGTGGTGCCGTTTACCAAAGTCGAACCTAAACAAGTATCGGCTATGGTTCAAGACGCCATTTTTTGTCGCCCACCCAACCGCTTTAACGACACCGGCATTTTCATCGGCGGACGCGATGTGCATATGGCGACCGACATGTTTCAGAATGCCAAAAATGCCATGGTCGGACCTTTCAAGGTTGGCGTATTCGCCGATCCGAATGGCGCTTATACCACGTCCGCAAGTATTGTCGCCTTGATCGAACAGGTTCTGAACGACAAGACAGGCAATGGCTTATCCGGAAAGAAAGTAGCCATATTCGGCACCGGGCCCGTCGGTCTATGCACAGCTATATTGGCTACGCAGCAGGGGGCAACAGTAAAGCTGTGCCAACTGGTTGCCGACGATGACGAAAGATCGGCCCAACGCTTTTGCGAGCGTTACAACGCTCAAGTCGAGTGGGTATCCGCACAGACTAATGACGAAAAAGAACTAGTGGTGCGGGAAGCCGAAATCATTATCAGCGCCGCCAGAGCCGGGGTGCGCATTTTAGAGAACTCCTTGGCGCATGCCGCCAACCTGATCCTGGCCGCCGATACCAATGCCGTGCCACCTAGCGGTGTAGCCGGCATCGGGCTTAACGACCTTGGCGTTGTCGCGGAGGTATCCGGCGCCCGTTTTTTGAGCATAGGCCCCATGGCTATCGGTAATTTGAAATATAAAACCCAATTTGGCTTGTATGAGCAGATCCAAAAAAGCAGTACCGCGGCGTTAATCGATTTTCCCGAAGCGTATGAATTTGCGCTGTCGGTATTGAAACAGCAAGCGATCAAGCCGGAAAAATCGATTTAAATCGTCAGTTCAACTATTTGGCGGCTCACCCTGACCGGCAGAACTTCGCCGGTCGCAAAGCTGTGCAAAATACCGCCAAACTGCGGAATAGCATGCCACTTGCACACCTGGGACTGTTTGGATTACGCACTAATTGTTTTTCTTTTTGCGCAACGAAATCACTGATTTTCATATTCATTGAAATTACCAAAAACAGAAGCAGACCATGAGTAAAATGATGGTGGTTGTCCGGCAAAAACCGACCCTTAACGGCCACATAATCGCCCGTTAATCTGGCTGCTAATGAAGTTATTACAGACAAAATCCGGGCGAATGCACCAATCCATCATTAATCGGCGTTTGGCGAAAAAGGGCAGTTTACCTGTATCAATCTCGACAAATACGAGCAGTCTGCTCTTAAAGTTCCTATCGATGACGATAACGGAGTTGTATTGCAAAAACAGGTACAGATTTTCTATAAACAGCAGCAAGTTATACACCTTCTGGGCTTACGTCTATAGGGTTGTGATGCTATCGAACAAGTATTAAAGGCTGCACTGTAGGGCATAACTCTTTATAGCGATTATTGCCTGAGTAAGCGTGTAGTTGCTGAGCGCTTGTGTGGGGAAAAAGTTCAACTATGTTTTTATTCTGACTGCTCTGCTTGGTTGAAATGTTGAAAATATAGAATATATTGTAGTTTACAAAATTAAGAGGCCCTTATAATGAAAAAAATAGCTCTTATAACAGCAGTTTTATTTTTAACAGACTTGAAGGCGGAGCCCACTTCCCAGATTGATGCAATGATTGCATCATCAATTGCTGGCAATGAAGCAAAAGTTCTTGAAGCAAAGTCTGGCATTGAATCTTTACAGAAGCCCGCTAAGGGAAATAGAACAGTTGCACGTAATTTAAATGATAAGGGTTTAGCGGAAATAAATTCTGGTAATTATGATACAGCAATCGCCTTACTTACCACAGCATTTGAAACAGATCGTTCTGATACAGAGATAGCTTCAAATCTTGGATATGCTATGGTTAAAGCGGGAAAAAAAAGCCAAGCCGAAGTTCCTTTTCGTGCTTCAATTATGCTAAATCCAAACCGTGCTGCTGCATGGGCCAATTTGAGCGAAGTATATGCTGACAAAGGAGATCTTAAATCTGCTACAGCAGTTTTAAATATTGCATATTTACTGTCAACAAATAAAGACAAGACAAAATTATATTTTCAAAAGCTTCTGACAGATAATAAAGAAAATAAAATATTAGTTTCGGCGACAAACCAAGCCATTAAAAACGAGGGAATAAAACCAATTACAATAGAAAAAATATCCGATACTGACTATTTGATTAAGGCATCTGAAACTAACACTATTGAAAAAACTTCGCAAGCGAAGGAATTATTAAATATTAATAACCAAATTAACAATTCGTTACCATCGCTGGCCTTTGATAATGCCATGTCAATTAAGGATGCTAGAGCAGATATTTGGATCAAAGCGAACAAATTGCTATCACCTGCATTCACAGATGAAACTTCTCTATTTTTAAATACTGATAAAATACAAAAATTAATAGATAGTAATGGAAATATTAATTACGTGTTTTTTTACGGAAATAACGATCCCGGAATGGCATTTAACGGCCCTTATAATGGCGCAACCAGCTTTAATGGATGGGGGGTTAGAATGGAGTGTCAGTCCGGAAATCAAAATGTTCAAGAATTTTATTCTGACGACAAATTTAAATATATGTTTAGAAAGGATTCTAGTACAAATAAAAACGTACGCGACCACGATGGAAACGAGAAAGTTCTGTTCCAGTATATATGCAATGGGGACTTTGATAGTTTCATAGATAATGATTCATCTACGCTTAGCAATATGAGAATGGATATTTCACAATCTAAATTTTTCACTGAAATAGTTCAGGAAGAATCTAGTACAAATCAATCTGTACGCAGCGGCTCAATACGTAGTAGCTCAATACGTAGCTCATCAAGCCCATTACAGATGTATATCCAAAAACTATCAAATAATCCATCTCCTGCTTGCCGACATATGGCACAAGTATTAAGAATTTTAGAAGGACAGGCCTCCATGAATTCAAATTACGCAAGTAGTGCACAGTTTAACACTGACATATCGGAGGGTTTAAGGCACGCAAGAGAATTTGGATGCGATTAAATAATTTATATTAAAATGTCAATATTTGTTCATATTTATTAAAAATTAGATAATATGACTATTCTCTCAAATATTGAACAATCATTACTGACAATTTCATTAGGGTTTAGACAAAATGAATTAGCGTATTTAGCGTTGACCTCAAAAATTGAGCATGCAATAAGAGACAAAATTGCTTTTCATCTTCAAGAAAATTTAACTTTTTCAATAGTGGCACGAGAATGGCGTTTTATATTGAATAGTAAGAAAAAGTTGATAGACATTGCAGTTGTTGATAGTGAAGGGAAAGAAACTTCTCTGATTGAAATTAAAGCGATTTACACCTTAGAGGCATTTTTGAAGCGAAAAACGTCTTTTAAAGATGTACTTAATTATGATAAGGAAAAGTTAGAGGGATTTGAGAGCAAAAATGCCGTTGAAAGATATTTATTACTTTTGGCGACACACCCCAATATTCAGTCTGTAATAATTCAGCCTTTTGATAAGATAATAAAGTATTCTGGGTATATAAACCGTTTTTTTAATGCATCAGGAGTGGATTATTCACAAGATGCTAAAAATATAATTGATCAACATTGCAGTACTCTTGATAAAAATTTTATTTGTGATGTAATTGATGCAGGAAAAAAGTTTAACATTGATGTTAGAATATATTGGTGGTTAATTAAACTTTGATTTACGGATATATGACAATTTTTTGCGAAATGCAGTTAGTCTTTTTTGTTAAAAATCAGTGCAGTAGTATGCGACAAACAACGTGCACCGCATCGTTCGCGAAAAAGTGCGTTTCTTAAACTCACTAGCACTTGTGACTGCTTTTGGCTGGGCTTTGGCCGTTCGTCTTTTGGTTTCGTCAGACCGCTTTTGGCCGAATCCAGGCACACGCAAATTGGTTGGGTTTGTTTCGGAACACGTACATATTACCAACAAGAGTGTGCAAGTGAATGCAATTACGCACCGAACCAAGCGCGGCCGCTTTTTCCCTAACCGAGAGCGACCGGGCCCCAGGGCGCCGCGCCGGGCGGTGCAATATTAATTAATTTTTCGTTTACAAACTCGTAAAAGCCACGCTCAGATAATTCACGACCAAAACCCGAGTTTTTGATGCCGCCAAACGGCAGTTCCGGGGCAGTCCAGGCGGGCTGGTTTATGAAAACCATGCCGCTTTCAATTTGGGGCGCGACGTCACGGCCGCGTTCGACATCGGCGGTAAAAATGGATGCACCGAGTCCAAACGAGGTTGCGTTGGCCAATGCAATGGCTTGCGCTTCGCTATCAACGACGTAAATGGCGGCGACCGGGCCAAACAGTTCTTGTTGATAGATCGGATTATTTGCGTCTATTTCGGTGATGACAGTAGGTTCAAGAAAATAGCCTGGCCGCTCGATTCTTTGGCCGCCGAGTACGACGTTGGCACCGCCTGCCTGGGCTTGAGCAATCTGATCGAGCAGCAGCTTCAGCGCTTTTTCTGAAGATAGCGGTGCCAAAGTCGTTGCCGGATTCAGCGGATCGCCGGCGCGCAAAGACGACATGCGTTCGACAAAACCTTCCAGAAACGCCTTGCCGCGCGCTTGCCCCACCACAATAAGGCGTTTCGAGCCGACGCAACATTGGCCACAGTTGAACATGCGCCCGAACAAGGCGCTATCCAGAGTGGACTCTAGCGGAGCATCTTCCAATACCAACAGCGGGTCGCTCCCGCCCATTTCCGCCACAACTTTTTTCAATGCTCGCCCGGCGCGTCCCGCCACCGCGGCACCGGCCGTTTCGCTACCCGTAATCGTGACGCCGCGCACCCGCGGATCGTCGATGACGCGGCCGATTTGTTCGATAGTCGCGAATAGATTAGTGTACACACCGGCCGGCGCGCCGGCGTCTTCGAATAGCTTGGCTAAGGCCAGTGCCGACTGCGGGACGTTTTCCGCATGTTTCAGCAATAATACATTGCCGGCCATCAATTGCGGGCCAGCAACACGCGCAACTTGGTAATAAGGGAAATTCCAGGGTTCTATGCCCAGAATCACCCCTATCGGTTCTATCGATACTTGAGCGGTCGGTGCTTCAGGCAAGGCTTTCGGTGCAAGATATTCTTTGGCATTTTTGGCGTAGTACTGGAGTATGCCTGCGGTAATGTCTACTTCTGCGTATGCTTCGCCAATGAGCTTACCCATTTCTAACGTCAAATATTGCGCGTACTCTTCTTTCCTTTCCAGCAGGATCGATGCTGCTTTCGTCATAACCTTAGCGCGTTCATCGACGGAATAATGGCGCCACGCCTGCCGATAGGCTTGATCGGCTTTCGCAATGGCAAGCTCAAGATCCGAATCGGATAGTTCAGGATAAGCTGCTAGTAATTCGCCGGATGAGGGATTGATGGATTGATAAGCCATATTTCTATCTCGTTTTAGTCGATATCGCCTTGCTAAGAGGCATAAAGCCAGACCGATAGCGCGATCAGAAACGTGTATCGACGATTGTGGAAAAAGTGACCGGGTCACAATGAACCGGTCACTCGTATGAATTAACCCGTAACGCCTGGAGACAGTAAAAAGTGGCCTGCGGGTAGTTTTTCTTGGTAGGTGTAAGGACTTGCCTTGTTTTCCGCAACCCAACGTTTTTCGGCTATCGATTCGAAGGGTGGCGGCAACTCGCCCTGTAGCGACCAAAGATCGAATGGGGTTTCGTCAATTGATATTTCCCAATCGAATCCGCGTTCTTTCACAAAAGGCGCAATGACTTCGTCAAGCGTTCGCATCCACCATTCTCGTATGATAGGCCCCGGCAATGTCCGGGCGATTTGTTCGACCTTGAAGCGAATAAATTTGTCGTTACGCACGCCACCGACGAAGCAATTACCTTTGGACACTTCTTCAAAAATGACGACGGCGTAAAATCTTGGGATGGGTACGCCCGCATAAACGTTAGTGATTTGTTCGGCCAGTTCCTGTTTGTCTTCCCCGCTGAAGGCTCCGCTGGGATGATAGACTTTCCACAAAGGCATGATGATTCTCCTGATATATGAGTATGTTTTGATGATCCTATTAATCACCTTGTTTTACTCAATCAGCTCTTCGCCAAAAACTGAGGCTTGATGCATGATTGAGAGTGAGGTGACGCCCCACCGCGCTAAGCTGCAAATTCCTTGGGGGGAACTAAGCGTCGGCGGCTGCGTCGGGGATAAATGTATGCCCGAGACGGCAGACGGTAAAATGCTTTGTATTCATGCGCCTATGAAAATAATTGATGCTAAATGCCGCTGGCATTTCGGTAACATAGCCCGCGCTTATATTTCGGAAACCCAGCTATGGCCAACTTGAGAACATTTGATTTGAATCTATTGATCGCTTTCGATCTGCTGATGAAGGAACGCAACGTGTCGCGGGCGGCGGACAAAATGTTCATTAGCCAGTCGGCAATGAGCCACGTGCTGCAACGCTTGCGGCAACAACTGGAAGATCCGTTGCTGGTGAAAACCCCGGCGGGCATGACGCCGACGTTACGCGCGTTGTCCCTGGTGGCTCCGGTAGCGGCGGTACTCAAAGATGTGGAAGGTTTGATTCGGGCGCCGGCGCCGTTCGATCCCGCCACTTGTCGGCGCTCTTTTACCATTGCGGCGACAGATTATGTGGAAGCTCTGCTCCTGCCGATATTGGCGCCGCGTATTGCCCAACAGGCACCGGGCGTGGATATTCATTTCAAACGTACCAGCAGCCACTTTCCTTCGCATGCGCTGGAGCAAGGCGAGATAGACCTGGTACTGGGTTTTGAAGTGATGTTAAGTCCCCCCAAGCATCTACATTGCGAACGCCTGTTCGACGATTTTTTTGTCTGTGTGGCGCGCATCGGCCACCCGCTGGTGAATGCGAGATTGACGCTGGAAGACTATATAGAGCTGCCGCATATTCTGGTGTCCAGAACCGGCGCCAGTACCGGGCAGGTCGACAACTGGTTGGCGGAACACGGCCGCGAGCGGCGCGTGGCGCTGACCGTGTCGCATTTTTTGTCCGCGTCGATGATTGTGGCGCAAACGGACATGGTCATGGCTTCTCCAAAACGCACGGCCGAGCAATTCGCTCAGACCTTGCCTTTACAATTGGTGCCCTTGCCGCTGGATTTACCGCATTACGACACAGTCATGGTCTGGCATCCGCTGCAAGACCAGGAGTTTGCCAATCGCTGGCTGCGAGAAGAAATCCGCGCTGCTTGCGCCACGCTGGACCATCAATCGCCAAACTTCGGTTCGCCCAGTTCGGGAAAATAGCGTTCTTGAATGCGCCGACAATAATCGACTAAGGCGGATTGGGTTAAGGCATAATCCTTGACCGGCGAACTGACCGGGCAGGCCAATAGATTGATCAATACGCCGAAGGCTGAGGCATCGACGCTACTGGGCCGATCACCCAGTAAAAACATCTTGTCCTGAAGTGCGGCGGATACAGCCGCCACATCATGTCGACCCAATTCGAAAATATGTGCGGCAGGTAGCCGGCCAATGCCCTGGCCGCGCAGTTGCCCCCGAACCCGCAGCCAATAGAGTGCGGCCACCAGATCCGCCCAGGGTTGCTGTAAACCTTGGAAGATCGCCTGCTTATTGATTTGCCAATTTTCCGGTCCGTATTGCCAGCGGCTGTACATGCACACCCAGTACAAATGTTCTTCCAATAAGCGTTGCCAGGCCAGCGCTTGCGCACTTTGCTCAGCCGACAGATGCCCATCCAGGCTATCGCCGTAATGCTGTTGCAAATAACAAATAATCATCCGGCTATCGGCAAGCTTTTGGCCGTTGTCTTCTATGAAAGGTAGCTTGCCGAAGGGTGCGTATAGAGGCAACGTTTCGGCAATCCGGTATTCGATGCCGGCCATGCGCAGATAGGTTTCCAGCTTTGCGCAAAATTGACTGGGATTAGGAATATTCCAGGCTCTGGGAAATTGGTGCAAGGTAATCATCTGGTATGTCGTCTATCGCCAAGTTTGTGCCGCATTTTGGATGTTTGAATCAAAGCATTCTTTCGAAACACAAACAAGGATCACAAGCGCTAGATGGCAAAAACTTCTCGTTAAATTGCTGGGCCTGATTTGCAACAAGATTTGACCATGACAACGACAAACCTATTCCCGCCCCCTTAGTTTGTTCAAAATATCCTCGTCCATCTTCGTGGGGCGAGTTTAAACAAACGCAAGAATTGTTTCATAGATTTTTTGTATCTATTCGGCAATGGTGATCGGGGTGGATAAGCCTGTGCGCATCCACCCAGACTGCCGGCTTTCATCGCACCGAGATGGCTCTATTCCCCCAGGCTGTGTTGCCACGCGCCGCCGCTGTTTCCAAGCCGAGCCCAAGCAACGATACGACGGCCAAGACTCAAAATGTCGTCGATAGCGGTGTAGGCCACCGGAATCACCACCAGGCTCAGCGCGGTCGAAGTCAGCAAGCCGCCAATCACCGTAATCGCCATCGGAGCCCGGAAACTCGGATCGGCGCCTAGCCCCATCGCAATCGGCAGCATGCCGGCACCCATCGCGATGGTCGTCATCAAGATCGGTTGCACCCGCTTGCGGCAACTGTCGATCACCGCGTCCAGCCGGCTCAGGCCCCGCTCGTGGCGGGCGATCATCGCGTACTCGACCAGCAGTATCGAGTTTTTGGTGACTACGCCCATCAACATCAATAACCCGATTACGCTGGGCATCGCGAAACTGCCGCCGGTCATCAGCAAGGCCAGAAAGGCCCCGCCCAGCGACAAGGGCAGCGCGCCGAGGATGGTCACCGGCTGGCTGAAATCGCCGAACAACAGCACCAACACCAGGTAAATGCACAACACCCCAATCGCCATCGCCCCGCCGAAACTGCCGAACAACTCGTTCATCCGTTGCGCATCGCCCGATTCTATCGTGCGCACGCCGGCCGGCAAGTTTTGCAGGGTCGGTAATTGCATGGCCTCGGCCAACACGTCGCCGACCGCCCGCTCGCCCAACTCGATGTCGAAGGTGGTATTGCGCATCCGGTCCAACCGGTCGATCTGCTGCAAGCCGCCGGCCAGGCGAATGTCGGCGAGGGTGGCCAAACTGACGCTGCCGCCGCGTCCGGTCACCCGCAGTTGGCCGATTTCGTCCAAGCTGTGGCGCACGGATTCGGCCAGCCGGACTCGAATGGGAATTTGCCGTTGCGGCAGATTCAGCTTGGCCATGACGTTGGAGTAATCGCCGTAGCTGGCGACCCTCACCACGTCGGCCAAAGCCTCGACCGTAACACCCAACTCAGCGGCCTTGCCGAAATCCGGGGTGATCTGAATCTCCGGACGTTGCAGGCTGGCGCTGGAGGTAATGTTCCCGAGACCGCGCAGTTGGCGCAACTCGAGCTCGACCGCATCGGCGGCCCGGCGCAAGGCTTGCGGATCGTCGCTCGCCAGGGTCAGTTGCAATTTCTCGCCGCTGCCGCCGGCAC
>NZ_JANIBL010000034.1 GCF_024505055.1 Methylomonas rosea | reverse complement strand
AATATCTATATTAAATTTAGACTAAAGCTTCTAAATTAACAACAATTCCTTCAAAAACTAGTAAATTAGAAACGTAACGACAGCTGAATTATTGCCTGAATGAAAGCACTATAATATAATCTTACGCTCATCCTACTAACCATTTACGTACTTCACGTAAGAATTTAACTAACAAATATCAAAAACAATGCATCTCGAACCACCCAGGGAATCAAGTAAAACGTGCGCGATCATTATTCCAATATATAATGAGGAGGGATGCTTAGAAAAAACCATTTCCCAAATCAAACAGATTGTAGCAAGAATTGGTGACTACAAATTCGAAATAATTTGCGTCAACGACGGATCTTCCGATAGTACACCTGATATTCTTGATCTACAAGATGACATTACCATACTAACTCACGAAGTTAATCGTGGCTACGGAGCCGCATTACGTACCGGTCTTGATTATTGCCATCAAGAGTGGATATTTATTTGCGATGCAGACGACTCATATGAGTTAGGTGATCTTGAAAAACTGCTAGAAGCTACAAAACCGGATATTCAAATGATTGTTGGCGCGCGCGAAGGCATTGGAATTTCCAGCAACCCATTCAAACGCTTAGCCAGATGGATATTACGCAAAATGGTTCACGGCTTAACCGGGGTAATGGTGCCGGATCTAAATTCTGGCTTAAGACTATTCCGTCGCTCCCTATATCTGGAGTTTCGTCACCTCTTACCAATGGGATTTTCCTTTACAACAACTATTACCGTATCCTCTCTTTATAGCGGATACCATATAAGATTCATCCCAACCAAATACCACAAAAGACACGGCAAATCTAGCATTAGGCCGGTCAGAGACTTCATGCTATTTTGCATTCTGATTATAAGACTTGCCTCTTATTTTGAACCTCTAAACTTCTTTCTACCGGCATCATTTTTCGTACTATGTCTTGCAATATTTAGGTCAGTAAGAGATATTATAGTTTCAGATCACATTGGCAGTTTATCTGTAATTATGTTTATATTGGCTTTTCAAACATTTGTGATAGGTGTACTTGCCGATGTAATAGTGCGTCGCTCAAAAACAGGTCGAGATACATCACAACATTAAGCTAATTAATGCTTTAGCAAAATATAGCGCCCCTTAATTTGTTACGAGGATCGTTACGTTAAAAACAGATGTCTTAACGTAACTACCACGACAATTGCCTTTTATACTTTTTTATAAACAGTAACTAAAGCGCCAGATTCAACGACTTTATAATTTTGTAACAAAGAATCTGTGACTAGCCGTAAGTTTTCAAATAGCAAAGCCTTATCCCTAGATAAACCACCGACTCCGAGATAACCAACTAATAAATTGCTCGGATTATATACATCTCCAAAGCTAGTTCGATTTATATCTGTGTCAACAAAAATGTATTCCGGTTGCTTTTTAGAAATAAACTCAATGGTATTCAAAACCTCTCTTCCAGAAACCAATTCCAGCGCCAATTCGTTATAAGGTACCGAGTTATACTTCCCAGACAACCAAGGCAATATATTAGAATACTTTGAAATCAGGTAAATCTCTGAACCAGAACTATATTTTTTAATAATATCAACTGCCTGACTAAATAGTGTCGGCTCCATCGTTGTTTCGAATTTAGCAGTATCAAACTGCCAGTTATACATAACATGGCTTTTAAAGTAATTGATATAACCATTTTGCTGAATTAAAAAGAACATAATTAAAGGTAGTAGCGCAATAAACAGAATCATAGAAGAAAACTTCGAAACTTTAAGCTCAATTTCCTGACTACCAAACGAACTAATGCAAGTTTTTAACAGTAAAACAAATAACACAGCAAATATAGAACCTAAGCTAAAAATATGATTAGGGGCTGGATTCCAAATGAAATATATAAGTGAAGCACCACCATAAAATAACCAGAAAACGGTAAGATACCAGTAAGTAGTTCTATTAGATATTGACAATAACGCCGTAATTATACTTATCAATAACCCAACGACGAAAACAACAGAAAATGGCGTATCCGGAACACTTAATCCGCTTAAAACATACGAAAAAGTTCCAAATGGGTTTACCGGGTTAGAAAACCAAAGAAACGGGCATAGTATTAATGCTAGCAATAGAAATATCCAGGCCACGGACTGGGGTTTAAATAGGTTACTGATTAATACTCCAATCATCATTGAAAGATATAAAACCAGCCCAAACTCCTTATTCGCAAAAATAGCGAGCGCGCAAACAAAAAGTGCTAATACAAGAGGTAAGATCGTATTATTTGCCCAATACCGGTATAGTAAATAAAGTACTATTACATCAAGAAAATGCCTGATCGGGTTGAGCCCAGGGGCAAAACGTACAGACTCGAAACCTTGCGCATAAAAAAAGATAAGTGCGACCAAAGAAGCTAATATCACATAGTTTTTATCTTTAAATATTAACCAAACAACGCCAACTAACATGAAAAAATAAACGGGATAGAATAGATAAAGTACCTGTACATATTTCTCAAAAGAAAAACCACCGGTAAGCTTTAGCAAAGCTGCTACAAATATCGTATTTCCCCATCCATAAGTGTAATGGGTCGTCTCTGGTGGCTTGCCTAAAATATAATCGTTTATTGAAGCGATTAAGGCGAAATGATGATGAAAATAATGACCAGCTAGGGCTTGATTTATCAATTCGCTCTTGTTTCGTCTAACAAAGTCCCATTCTTCATCCGAATATCTTTGCGAAGAGAATACGTTAGCTCCGGATCGAAATATCGATTTCGAATTAACATCAAAAATAGTTGTTAACTGAGAGCGTTCATCCCCCTGAAAACTAGAAACATATAATCGTTTACTTGCCGGAGAATAAAAATAACGTAGAGGCCTATCACCTTCACTTAACCACCTCTGAAACTCTGGAGTCATTTTAACTGGAACACCGGAATTTAGAAGTTGTTTAGGGTCCATACCTTGATCTTGGACTGGATCATAGCGCACTAAGCCACCTATGCCGTGCTCGTTAATAAATTTATTGTTAACAACGACTTGACCACTCTCTAGAATAGTTTGTTCCTGAATATCTTGAAACTCGTTTTCTAGTGGACCACCACCATCAACGTAGTAAACGAAGGGAATCAGAGCTATAACAAAAATACAAACAGTTATAAGTGAGCTATTGATTAGCTTTAATTTGTATCCATTTGGGTTGCTAAGACAAAACTGTATCGGCAAAACAAAAATCAGCAACCAAAATATTAATGTCATAAAAACCAAATAATATCTACTGAGATCAAAAAAAGTAATCAGAAAGACATTAATAAGGAACACACTAAGCAAGTAACCGGCTATCCTTTGCCACGTCAAACCGAGCCATTCGACGAATATATTATTTTGTAAAGAAGTAGACTCTCTTTTTACATAAAGATACGAAAAAAAATAATAAATAACGATAACAGCCAAAACTAAAACGTAGGATAGTAGTTGCTCTCTTTTTCCCAAGCTCAAAACACCCTGCCACGGCTGTAGTAAGCGGTTCGACAGCTGAAGCTGAGCGTCTAAAAAAAAACCATCTAATGATAATGCCCTAATTAATTTTAATATCAGACCAATTAGTCCAATACTACATAAAAAAACATGACCATAAATAGCTGTTAGTTTGAGTTTATACATTAAATAGAAATTATTATAAAATTAAGTTAAAAAAAGACGACAATTTATTTAAAAAATATGCTCATAATATTTTTATCTAATTCGATACGCTGATAATCTAGTTCAACCTGTTGAGTAGACTCCGAATTAATCGAGAACTCTGCTACCTTTGCAAATGCTCTACCATGCCACTTACATTTAACTTTCTTACCTTCACAGTTGCTTTCGTCTAGATTGGCGCCTTCATGTGGACATAGACGAGGATATAAGGTCAAGGTATCTTCCGTGCGCACTAATCTCAAACCAAGATGATCCGAGCGCCCTATCATATATTCACCTTCGCTCGGCAGCACCTGATCGATATCTATTGTTAGATTCTCTGCCTGTATTTTAGGAATAACAACATTTGGTTTCATAACATCCATTGTTTCCTCGAAACTATAGGTTGCACCTAATTTCTTAAAACCATAACCCCAACTACGCAACTCACCTCTACGTGTACGCATAGGAATATCGGTAGACATCAAATTGTCATAGTTGCGTTTAAGAATCCAGCGAATTATCGGAAACGTCCATTTTAATAACTTTGGTGACCCCACTGCGTAAGTAGTTTCCACTCGTGTTCTACAAGCGCCTAATGGTACATACCTAGTTTCAATCATCAATACATAAAACATCCATGTAGTGTAATAGGTTTGAGAGTTTTCCCCTGACTCAAAATTTGTTAGTGAAAATGGAAATCTAAAACACAAAACCTTTTGCATATTGACCGAGGTAATTAAATCATCGCCTACAATAGTCGGTACCGCTTCAGCTAGTTCATGGACATAATGAAGATGCGGTACATCTTTATAATTCCAATCCGCGTCGTCAACCGCGTAATCACCTTCATGAACTAAAGTGAATTCAGAAAAAGTCAAGCCCTCTGAGGTTAGCCGAGAGATGATATGATTTTTTGTATATTTTTTCATTGTTATTCTCTATTTATTCCGGTGAGGCGATTGTTAAAATATTGCCAAGCTTTAATGGAATTTGCAGAGCGTCCCAACTGGGAACATTAATCCTGATTCCAAAAGCCCAAAGCAGGTGTTTGAACAAATAAGTTACTGGAAAATAATTGACTGTGCGTTGAACTTGCACAACATTAAAACCCGCTTCTTTCATTAATGCTCTAATAGTTTTAGGGCTATATAGTTGCGGATGTTGTAAACAATAAGCAGGCCATCCATTGCCGGTTATTTTCGCCAAAAGTGACGACTCATCATGAGTGACCACTGCTAGCACCGCGCCTGGTGCCATTTTCATACGAAGCTTCTTAAGAATTTCAACAGGATTTATCAGATGATCCAAGACATGAATCATTACCGCAACTGATATTGATTGATCAGGAACCTCGGAAAACCCAAACATCTCAGCAGATAAATGTAAACGGTCGCTGTCGGCAAGCTTGCTAAGTGTGGGCCAAACAGTTCGGTTTGGCTCAAATAGCCAAAATTTTTTCAAAGCAGGATTGCTAATAATATTCTTTGTAAATAAGCCAATATCCGGTCCTGTCTCAAGATATCCACCTTTTTCAAACTTATATTCTTTTAATATATTGAAATAGCCTTTTTGCGTTTTTTCCAGAGCCTCTAACGGCACACCAGCAGTGTTATCCGGCATTTGTGCGTATAAAGCCTCAAGTTGTCCGTCAGAAAAAAATGTGGGGGAATAAAGTAAATGGCATTTAGCACATCTTGAATACGAAAAAATTACTTTTTCTTTAAAGAATCCGTTCCAATGCGATTGTAAATCATCTAAATCAAAGTATTCAGCTGGATGTTTTGAAGATACCGAAACATTCCCTGTATCTGAGCAGCCGCATGAGGGGCAGACTCTTGATTCGTATTTAATATTAGTATTAGCCATATGTGCATTAATTGGTTATTTTTTTCTTTTTTTTTGCAAAGGTTACCCGGCTATGCCAGAAATAACTTGTAATTATGATACCTATACTAATAAACACCTGGCTGACCGCAGGATGCACTTTAACCATCTCGACCAAGACCGGCATAGCGGCTACATTTATTACAAAATAAGCCATATAAAAACTTGAAAACTTTAAGAACTCAACGATATAGTTTCCCTTGGTTCGAAAGACAAGAAACTTATTTGTAAAAAAAGCACTAATGACACAAAAAACTTGGCTAATTACTAAAATAACCATATAGTGCAAAGCAAACTGTTCAAGAGCAAAGTACAATACTGGATATGCCGATAAACCTACTAATGTATTAAGCCCTCCAACGAATAAATAACGAAGCTTAGGTTTATGTTTTTCTAACCTCTTTTTCAAAGGCCAACCTTATCTTTCACTATAAAGTTAGGTCTCTGCTTAACCTCTTCATAAATCAGACCAATATATTCGGCAACAATCCCCAGCATGGTAAACAATATACCGAACATCAAAAACATCACGGTCATAATGGTTCCATAGCCATTAAAAGGCACTCCCCACAATATTGCTTTTACTATTGTCCACACAAGTAAAACAAATGAAAGGGCAGATATTGTGATACCCATTATTGTAATAATCTTTAAAGGCACATAAGAGTGAGCCAATATACCCTTCAAAGCAAGCTCAATAACCTTGAAAGTATGCGCTCCGGACACGCCGGCAAAGCGTTCCGCGCGTTCATGCTCCACGCCAATGGATTTGTATCCAACCCACGCAAATAGTCCGCGGATGAACCGGTTACGTTCGTGTATGGAATTAATGGTTTCGTAAACTTTTCTATCGATCAGTCTAAAATCGCTTACATTTCTGGGGACCATGCCATTGGTCAAGCCATTGGCAACCCAATAAAATAATTGCGAGTTAAAACGGCGAATTAAGCCCGTGCCATTGCGTTTAGTAACAATACCGTACACATTTTCATAACCCTCTTCCCATTTTTTGATGAACTGGGATATTAAATGCGGTGGGTCTTGTAAATCGGCAGTCATAATCACAGCTGCATCGCCTGCTGCGTAATTAAGCCCGGCGGTAATGCCGCCATCCATTCTAAAATTGCGCGCCAGCTGCACGATTTTAAAGCGCGGATCTTTTTGGTTTACCGCGCAGAGTTTATCGTAGGTATTATCTTGGGAGCCGTTCTCTACAATAATAGCTTCGAAATCGTAAGCACTATTTTCCGCAAATACCGCTGTTAACTGTTTAGCTAACTCATCAACATTATCCTGCTCGTTATAGGCAGGGATTACCACGGAGATTAATTTTTTATTCATGCTGGATATATTTATTGCAAATATTGCGCTACTACAGAATACAAATGTTCGTCCAAATCCGGGGTCATTTGATGTAATGGATTTGATTGCATCGAACCTGTTTCCGTTACCCTGCTGGTTATTTTGGGAAGATAGGTTTGTTCCGGATCTATCGGCACAATAAAGCCAGCCGGTTGATCGCTTTCGAACAGGCGTCGGAACTCAGGGTTTTGCTCAAAATTAGTATCTAGTTTGATACAAGGCAGATTAAAGGCTTTGAATAAGGTTAGCCAATCCGGCAAGCCTAAGCCCGAGGACTGGTCGCAACCAATATAGGCGCCATTAAAATAGTTTCTTTGTGTCATGCGAATAGATGCATAACCATTATCATTAAATATAAATATTTTCATATTTAACTTATTAACAGCAACCGTGCCCAATTCCTGTAAATTTTGGGCAAACCCGCCATCGCCTTCTACTAGAATGGTCCTACGCTGCGGATATGCAAAAGCCGCTCCCATAGCACCGCTCAAACCGTAACCCATGGATGCCAAGCCCTTGTTTGTAACAATATGTTGGCCACGCTGCTGAGCAAAGGTTTGCATCATCACGGTAAAGGCGCCGCCACTACTGCATGGAATGACGTTATCGGTTTCTCGGCAATGCACAGATAAGCGGCTGACAAACTCGAAGGGCGATACATAATTCTCGGCCGTGTTGTTGATAGGCTCGATCAACGGCAATTGGGCTTTCACTTTTTGGCAATAGCCCACCCATTCGGAATGATCGCCAAGACTGGCTGCAGCCAAGGCTTTTAGTACTTGGTTGGCATCGCCTTGCAAACCACAATCGACGCGGGGATGGCCTTTATTAAGCTCGGTAGGGTCGCATTCCACTTGCACTACTCTGCCGTTAGGTACGAATTCTTGCCAGTTAAACCCGGTTTGTTGCAAGCCTAAACGGGTTCCAAGTGCGATAAGCAAATCGGCCTGTTGCATCAACAAATTGCTGTAACGTTGCCCCCAGGTATTCGGCCGACCAAAATACAAGGGATGATCTGCTGCGACTCGGTCCGCGCCATTCCATGTGGTTGCCAAGGGAATGCCCATCGGTTCTAAAGCATCGTAAATCTGCTCCACGGTCTGCCTAGCAACACCCGCACCGATTAACAAGAATGGCCGTTTTGCCGAGCGAACATCATCGATTAGATGCTGAATTTCGTCTGCACCAATAGCTGGAAGAGCCTGCATTTCCGTGGCGTGGAATTGGCATAAGGGATCATTCGCGTCGACTGGCGCACCTTGAATATCCAGAGGAAGTTCAAGAAACACCGGGCCTTTGCGGCCTGTAACCCCAGCGTCGATAATCCGGTTAAATTCATCGCAGGAAATCAGGCGATCCATCAGCACCGACTTTGAGGTAATCGGCTTGACGATATCGACACCATCGATCTCTTGAATGCCGCGCTGACGCACTTGTTGCCGACAAAGATCCGCAGTCTTTACTTGCCCGCCAATCACCAATAGTTCCCGGCTCTCCAAATAAGCACCCGCCACAGCGGTGACGATATTGGTTAATCCAGGACCGGCTGTTACCAACGCAAAGGCTTTGCCATCAGCGCTAATTTCATTGAAATATTCTGCTGCAATGCCGGCGGCCACTTCATGGACAACGCTAACGCATTTGAAATGACGATTCACGCTAGCCAGAATATGCATGATATTGCCACCTGCCACGTAAAAGCAGTGGGTATATCCTTTTTCTTTTAACCAATCGGCCAATAAGTCGCTGTATTTTATAGTCTTGTTTTGCATTGCTTGTTTGCCAACTTATTGACGGATACCAAAAAATATTTCTATTTTCTCGGCAACGAATTCCAGCATTTCGGTAGTTAAGGCCGGATAAATACCGATCCAAAACGTTTGCCGCATAATTCTGTCTGTCACATCCAGCGAGCCGGAAATTCTGTATTGCCTGCCTTTCATATAAGGTTGGCGGGTTAAATTTCCGGCGAACAGCAAGCGAGAGCCGATTTTGTATTTATCCAGGTACTTCAACAATTCCACGCGTTCGTGACCGGAATCCTCCTTCAGCGTGATGGGAAATCCAAACCATGATGGATCCGATCCGGCTGTCGCTTCCGGCAAAATCAAATATTGCTCGCAAGTTGCTAAGCGTTGTTTCAAGAATTTAAAATTACGTTTTCTGATTTCAATCAATTCCGGCGCGCGCTCTAACTGCGCTAAGCCGCAGGCCGCCTGCATATCGGTAATTTTTAAGTTATAACCCAAGTGCGAATAGGTGTACTTGTGGTCATAGCCAGCCGGTAAATCGCCTAACTGCCAGCCGAATCTCTTTTTACAGGTGTTATCCACACCTGGGGCGCAGTAACAATCTCTGCCCCAATCCCGAAACGACTCGATGATAGTTTTCAGGCGACGACTGCTGGTAAATACTGCTCCGCCCTCACCCATCGTGATGTGGTGAGCCGGGTAGAAGCTAAGCGTACCAATATCGCCGAAGGTGCCGACGTTCCGGCCTTTGTAGGTTGTGCCTAAGGCATCGCAGCAATCTTCTATCAGCCAAAGATTGTATCTTTTTGCAATATCGACAACTTGATCCAGATCAAATGGGTTACCCAGCGTGTGAGCAATCATGATGGCCTTGGTTTTAGGCGTGATGGCCGCTTCGATTTTACTGGGATCGATGTTGTAAGTCGGAATTTCCACATCGACAAATACCGGGACCAGGTCGTAAAGCAAGATGGGATTAACTGTTGTTGGAAAACCGGCGGCTACGGAAATGACTTCGTCGCCTTTTTGTAAGGCGCGGTCGCCCAACTTTTCGGATGTCAAACAAGCAAAAGCCAACAGATTAGCGGAGGAACCGGAATTGACGGTCAACGCGCTGCTAACGCCAATAAACTCCGCCAATTGTTTTTCGAATTGATCGTTGAATCGTCCGGTAGTTAGCCAACCGTCCAGTGATGCTTCGACCATATAACTGAGTTCTTTAGCACCGAGAATCTTACCTGACGGCGGTACCACGGACTGCTCCGGAACGAAAGCTTTCTCGGCATAACGTTCGGCGGCATATTGTTCAACCAAATCCAAAATCTGCGCTTTTAATGTATTTTCTGTCACTGTCTTATCTTTGTGTTCAATAAAATTAATGTTGATCGGCTGCCAAAAACTGCTCTAACTGCTCTGCGCAGACTTGCCGCATATCCCGGCCTTGTTGATAGGCCAAATTCCACTCGACGATCATCGCCAGTGCTTCGGATAAGCTCCAACGCGGCACCCAACCCAACAATGCTTTTGCTTTAGAGCAATCGAGCTTCAAATAGTGGGCTTCATGCGGCTGCTCGCTACCATCGATTTGCCAGCTTGCTCCATTGCCCCATAAACCCGCCAATTTTTCCAATATCCATGATACGGGTTGCGCATCGGCTTCGCTCGGCCCGAAATTCCAGCCTTCTGCGTATCGACTGCCCTTTTTATAGAGTTGTTCGGCCAACAGGACATAGCCGGTCACCGGCTCCAGTACATGCTGCCAAGGCCTTATGGCCGTAGGGTTACGAATCGTAACAGCCTCCCCTGCCATGAATGCTCTCATGATGTCGGGAATTAAGCGATCTTGAGCCCAATCTCCGCCGCCAATCACATTACCAGCACGAACCGACGCCACAGCTACACCGTGCTCAGCGTAGCGCTCGCTGGGAAAAAAGGAATTGCGATAGCTGGCAGTCACAAGCTCTGAACAGCCTTTGCTGTTGCTGTAAGGATCGAAGCCACCCATCGGCTCGTTTTCACGGTAGCCCCACAACCATTCCTTGTTCTCGTAGCATTTGTCGCTGGTGACTATCACTACTGACTTTACCGAGGCGGTGTGTCTGACCGCCTCCAATAAATTAACGGTACCCATCACATTGGTAGCGTAGGTTTCCACCGGCTGTTGATAGGAATAGCGTACAAGCGGTTGCGCGGCTAAATGAAACACAAATTCCGGCTGAAAACTTTGCATTTCCGCCATCACACTCACCAAATCGCGAACGTCGCCCTCGACGTTCTGCAATACCGAAGCGACATCGGCCACATGGAATAAACTCGGTGTGGTTGGCGCCGGTAACGCATACCCTTTAATCTCCGCACCGAGCCGATGCAAATATAACGCCAGCCAACCGCCTTTAAATCCGGTATGTCCGGTTATAAAGACCCGTTTGCCTCGCCAAAAATCTCTATGTTCTACCATATCTTCCACGGTGCTTTTTGCTGCTGCCAAAGCTGTTCCAAATGCTGTTTATCTCTTAAAGTGTCCATCGGCTGCCAGAAGCCCTTATGGAAATAAGCGTGCAGCTGATTGCTGTTAGCCAGGCGCTCCATCGGTTCCTTCTCCCATAGCGTTTCGTCGCTATCGATTAAATCGAACACGGCCGGCGACAATACAAAAAAACCACCGTTGATCCAGGCGCCGTCTCCCTGCGGTTTCTCTTGAAAACTTTTGATGCGGCTACCCTCCAGTTCCAAGGCCCCAAAGCGGCCAGGCGGTTGCACGGCGGTAACTGTTGCGGCGTTATTGTGGGAACGATGAAAATCGATCAGCGCATGAATATCGACATCGCCAACCCCATCTCCATAAGTAAAGCAGAAGGTTTCATCGCCGACGTAATCGCGAACTCTTTTTAACCGGCCTCCGGTCATAGTTAATTCGCCTGTGTCCACCAAAGTAACTTTCCATGGCTCTGCATATTTTTGATGCACCTGCATCTCGTTATGCTCCATATCGAAAGTCACATCCGACATATGCAGAAAATAGTTGGCAAAATATTCTTTTATAATATAGCCTTTATAACCCAAGCATATTATAAATTCATTAATCCCATAATGAGAATACAACTTCATTATGTGCCATAAAATAGGCCTGCCGCCTATTTCTATCATCGGCTTAGGCTTTACCGAGGTTTCTTCATTGATACGAGTACCCAATCCACCCGCAAGAATAACCAACTTCATCAAAATTTCCCCATTATTACTGATGCGAACATCTATGCATTGTCTTTGTTCAACTTACGAATATACTCGGCAGTTTCTAAAATCTGTCGATCTAGGCCGGTTACTGAAAACCCGAATCCACTTATGATATCTTTAATGGGATGCTCGTTTCCCAAATAGCTATCCGTTTCGTCATCTATTATATTCGGGCGTTCAATCTTTAGGTCGGTAGCATTTAATAATTTGCAAATCCGTCGAGCTAACTCGCCAACCTCGACCGTCTCATCACCCAAAGTATCAAAACGGACGACTTTTTCAAAACTCTCCGAGAACATCAGTCGAATACAGAGCAGCAGCAAATCCAGAATATAAATATAAGAACGAAACACGGGCCTATTTGCCCGAATTAACACATTTTCCTCAGCAACGACATTCGCAATAATCGAGGACAAGGCATAAGCACTTAGCTTGTTAATATACGGCCCGCTTAAATTAAATATCCTTGGAATAAGCAATTTTATATCATATTTATTGCATATCTCTTCAAAGCATAATTCATCTTCATATTTCAATCTGCCGTATAGATTTGCTGACTTATCTCTATTGCTATCATTTAAAAAGTCATATACCGCTCCTGACGACGACAGCAGCACTGCTTTTACCCGCGATTGCTTCAAGAGCTGTAACACCAGGTTCTGAATATCTCTGTTCAGCCGAATATACTCATCGTCCGTATATCCGCCAACCTTATCCTTAGTTAAAAACGCAAAGTGAAATAAATAGATATCGTATTGTGTATGTCGATGGGTGACTTCCACCAAAGGTCTAACGAATACTGTACGACCATCAGCTAGTGTTATCTGCTGCTCACGGGATCCGTATGCCGATACTCGCTCGTTAAATTCATCGCCGTACAAAGCCGAAAACAGTTCCAGGGTCGCACGACCTAACCAGCCACTGGCACCGGTCACAGCAATATGGCTCTGTTCACTAAACAGGCAATCTAATATAAATTGATAATCAGCGCCAAACGCTTTTTCGAAATTAAAAGCCATTACTTGTAGCTCTGGCTAATGACTGAACTAATTGCAGATTTCAAATTGACAATATTTATCTCGGTTTTTTCGATAAATAATCGCTCTAATGCTCCGGAATTATTCACACTGATAATAATGAAATGACTGGCGGAATGCTTTTTATCGGATATAAAGCACTCAAAGACTTTCTCCACATCAATGCGCTGGATAATTTCTTTCAGCGTTGGAATTTGATCCAACAAACCAACGACATAATCTTTCAACTGCTGAGTATCCACCGGCGCTTTCTTCAGGCCACCGCTCACTTGGGCATAATTAATGGCAATCAACATGCCTAATCCAACCGCTATGCCATGACTAATTTCAAAATTAGAAGCACCTTCCAAGGCGTGCCCAAAAGTGTGACCGTAATTCAACAGCAAACGCTCGGCTTTATCAAACTCATCAACTTCGATAAACCATTTCTTGGCTTTTAAGCTTAATTCAATTATATCCGCATAGCGTTCTACGTCCATATCCACTTGCGGATTTAACTGCATATATTCAGAGAAACTCAAACTCCCTCTGGCATAGCAAATTTTCACGGCCTCGCATAATCCAGCGATTTTCTGTTCGGCATTAAGCGATAATACTAAGCTAGGATCGATTATAACGGTTTCCGGTGGATGAAAGTTTCCAACCAAATTTTTATAACGCCCGACGTTTATAGACGACTTACCGCCGATACAGGAGTCCACCATACCCAACAGAGTAGTTGGAATATAATCCCATTTAATACCGCGCATATAAATCGATGCACAAAAGGTAGCGACATCCTGCAGACTACCACCACCAACAGCGATTAACTTAGCTTGTCTCGTTAAGGCTAAGTCGCGCATTTTTATGATTATATCCGGAACGCTTTTAAGACTCTTGGTTTCTTCATTAGCCGGTATGGCAATAACCCTAGCATTCCCGGAAAAAGCCTCTTCAAAAAAGTTATCGCACAACACGGCTCTATTCTCATCTTGCCGCTGTGCTTCGGCAAAAGCACCATTTTTTATTACCACACGATAATTTGCAATACTCGATTGAATATCAAACGATACGGACATGACTAAACCCTAAGTCTGCACTGATAAATTGGCCTGTAATACCGGTATTTTCCGGAGAACACAGAAAGTAAACCATATTAGCTACATCATCCAATGTAGCCAGCCGGTTAAACTTCGTGGCGTCAATTATTTTATTTAGCTGCTCCGGTTCAAGATTTTGATGGGTCATTGGCGTATCCAATGCACCCGGCAGAACAGCATTAATTAAATAGCCGTCCCGGGCAAGATCGGTTGCAGCGGAAAGAACTAATCCATGCAACGCGGATTTAGTCATGCAATACGACAACTTGTCTTGCCTGGCAATATTTTGCCATATTGAACTAATTACAGCTAAACGCGTATTTTTAGCCAACAAACTTTCATTTACTAAAATATTTAATGCCTTGACGATAAACAAGCAATTGGCTCTATACAACTCAATATTTTTATCGATATCAACATTATAAACACTGTCGTTGCAATTCATCCCTTGAGCCCAGCATACTGCATTAAATTGCCCCGCAGCTTTAAGCGTGGATAGATTAAAATTGTCATCGAATGGGTCGAATAAAATATGACCTGGAAGAGAGCTTTGCTTTCTGGAGGCTATAAAAACCTGCCATCCCTTAGTATCGAATAGTTGGCAAATACGCGTACCTATTGTACCGGAACCGCCGAAGACCAGAATTTTCTGCATTGTGTCGACCGGATTAATTGCTATCTCTTAATACGTTCCAACGCCCCTCAAGCATGGCTATTCGAGACAAATCTTCCTTGGCAATAATATCGTAATAGTCACGTTTATTCTGTAACCACAGTAATTCAAAATGCACAGCGTTTAATAAACCTTTTTCGATATCCGGCTTGTCTAGCGAATGCCCGGAAAATATGACTTTTCTAGTTTCAAACCGGGTAAGGTGAATCTGATTAATTTCTTTCAATGCCGGCAACGCATCAATTGAAACACCGCCACCCACCACAAAGTCCAACCCTTTTTCTTTGCACTCTTTGGCTGTGGCAATACAACACTCCGTCACTTGCGGCTGGTTGATGGCATCTCTCGAATAACCTCGCGACAAGGAAAAATCCACGCGGCCAAATACCATGCCATCGACACCGTTCGTTTGCCTGGCTTGATCGGCCAAGCTTTGCACAACTTGAAACGCTTGCTCGGTTTCGATATTGAATAAAAAATCAGTATCTTGCTGCTCGTCTTCAGTAAACACCTTGTTCTTGGCATCGATATACTTGGACAAGGCATAGGTGCTCTCAATCATCGGTGCAATAATATGATCCACACCAATCAATTTACTCTCTAATAAATCGCGCATTGCTTCGCAGCCGCCGATCTTCAAACCCACTTTCAGATCGGCTCTGCGCACGATCTCTATCAACCTCAGCAGCTCGTCTGTCCTGGTACCTTCTGCTTCAAACTCGGCTTTAATGCCTTCGTACCCATACTCCTGCTTTCCTTTCTTTAAAAGGTCGAGCATTGAGCGTTCTCTTTTATTCATATAACGTCCTCTTTTATTGAAATCAAACCAGGCGGCAAAGATACGCTAGGTGCTGCGGTTCTAGCCGAGTGGAATTAAACATTTTAAATATTTGGCTAAGTAACCTCTGCTAAATGCAGTTTTTCAAGAAAAACAGGCGCACAAACCGTTGACTTAACTGATCTTTAAATTCGAAATAACGAATTAATCATAGGTTCTCTAACAGGCATCCCTGAAAGTTGCGCCCAGCAAATCCTTATTTGAAAGCTGCGGCACATCGTCGAATGGCCATTCTATTTTCAAGTCTGCATCACTCCAGATAATGCAACGCTCATATTCCGGTGCGTAATAATCAGTGGTTTTATATAAAAACTCAGCTGTGTCAGACAGTGTCAGAAACCCATGCGCAAATCCTTCGGGTATCCACATTTGCCGCTTATTTTCGGCAGAAAGTATCTCGCCGACCCACTTTCCAAACGTAGGGGAACTCTTACGAATGTCCACCGCCACATCGAATACCTCGCCTTGGACCACTCGCACCAACTTGCCTTGCGCCTTAGGCGGCAATTGGTAATGTAAGCCGCGCAACACGCCTTTTTGAGATTTGGAATGGTTGTCCTGGACAAAATTAACCTTTAAGCCGGTTAGTTCCTGAAAGATCCTTTCATTGAAACTTTCAAAAAAGAAACCGCGATCATCGCCGAATACTTTTGGGGTAAAAAGAATCACATCGGGTATGGAAAGACGAGTAGTTTGCATGAATTAATTAAGAAATTTTATGTTCAAAGATTTGGAGGCATCTCGCCATTGCTGCCGGTTTCTTGCTCGTGCGTTGGCAGATCAATTCTATTCAGTAAATCTGCAAATGCATCATTGAATCGCTCAAGTTGATCAAGCAGTCCCGACACTTCATGTTCGTCATAAACATGAGATGATAGATTGCGCATTTCTATCATATCCAGCCAGGTTTTCTCATCCGGGAGCACTCCCAACGCGAATGCCTCTTTGAATACTGCCCTGGGACTGCGGGCATCTATGCCTTGAAAATCCAGCCAGCGTTTCAGCGCCTTCCAGGCCATTTCGTAGGTAAACTCAAAGCGCTTGGCGGCGATATCCAATACGATGTCGCCATTGCCCTCGGCAATCCAGCGCTCACGCTCGTTGATCACAACCTGGAATCTCTCCAGTGCGCGCCGAAAATACATTAGCCCATCTTCCACCCTGAGGGCCTTGGTGGCGCTAAAAACTACTTTTCCTGACGCTCTCACCCGATTTACAAAACGACGATCAGCCTTATTGAGACACGTCACATCGACTTTGATCAAGGTGGGCAATTGATCTATTTCATTACGAATCGCTGTCAAGACATCCGCTTCGGGCGTGTCGTCCGCATCAAATCCAAAATCGTAATCGCTCTCGGGTTTTGCATCTCCGGTGACACGGGAACCAAAACAATAAATTCGCGTTGCCGCCACATGTTTCAAAATGATTTTACAAACGGCATCGACCAGTTGTTTATCAAACATGGCAATTTCTTCAGTGGACGGACTTATTGCCGCTGGCAAGATCTAAAAATTCAAGCATATCTTTCTCCCAGAGAAAGGAGATTTTTATAGATTTTTTATGCTTACCATTATTTACATCACTCCCAACTCTAGCCTTGACGATGTATAAAGGCCTCAACGCACTGTTAACCCGACCCTTAAATATGGCCAACCCCGTGAAGTCGGGAGCCCAGTTGCTACAATGGATTCCCGCCTGCGCGGGAATGACGGTCACTGGGAATTCAAGGGCCAGGTTAAAAAACCGCATAAATTAAAAAACCTGCTTATTCAGTAATGCGAGCAAATATTGTCCATAACCATTTTTCGCCAACGGCTTGGCCAGTTTTGCGATTTGCTCGTCGCCGATCCAATTACTACGCCAGGCGATTTCTTCAGGGCAGGCGATTTTCAGGCCCTGGCGAGTTTCAATGGTTTCGATAAAATTGCTGGCCTCGATTAAACTGGCGTGCGTACCGGTATCCAGCCATGCATATCCACGCCCCATAATTTCAACGCTCAGTTGCTGCTTATCCAGATAAACTCTATTTACATCGGTAATTTCCAGCTCGCCGCGCGGCGATGGTTTTAAATCCGCGGCTATATCAACCACTTGTTTATCGTAAAAATACAAACCGGTTACTGCGTAATTACTTTTCGGTTGCTGGGGCTTTTCTTCCAACGATGTCGCCCTACCCTGCGCGTCAAAACTGACTACACCATAACGTTCCGGATCTTGAACATGATAAGCAAATACCGTGGCACCGAATTCCTGATCGCCCGCTTTGCGCAACTGCACGTGTAAGTCGTGTCCGTAAAAAATATTGTCGCCCAGCACTAACGCACTTGGATGCGAGCCGATAAATCCTTTTCCGATAATAAATGCCTGAGCTAGGCCGTCCGGACTCGGCTGCACGGCATATTCCAAATTAATGCCCCAATCGCTGCCGTCACCCAGTAATTGCTGAAATAAAGGCGTGTCTTGCGGGGTAGAAATGACCAGTATGTCGCGAATTCCAGCCAGCATTAAGGTGCTGAGCGGGTAATAAATCATCGGCTTGTCGTAAATCGGCAGCAATTGTTTGGACACCGCTTTCGTCACCGGATAAAGCCGGGTACCGGAGCCTCCGGCCAGGATTATGCCTTTACGCTGGTTCATATTTATTTTCCGTAGAGTTCAGACAACATACGCTCGACTCCCAACTGCCAAGCCGGCAGCTGTAAACCAAACACGTTTTGCAATTTCTCGGTATTCAATCGGGAGTTTAACGGCCGTCGCGCCGGAGTTTGGTAAGCGCTAGTGGGAATGGCCGCTACCGACTGCTTATCGGTTTTCAGTTCTATACCGGCCCCACGCGCATAGTCGAACACCAGATGCGCGTAGTCGTACCAACTGGTTTCGCCACAGGCGGTCAGATGATAAACACCGGCCACTTCCGAGGTTTTTAGCGCCTGACGAATGGCATGCGCACTCACATCCGCCAGCAATTCGGCTCCGGTTGGCGTACCGATTTGATCGTTAATCACCGACAGTTGTTGCCGCTCTTGCGCCAAGCGCAGCATCGTCTTAGCAAAATTATTGCCTCTGGCCGCATAAACCCAGCTGGTCCGGAAAATTAAATGGAGGCAAGCGCTGGCTTGAATAGCTAGTTCGCCAGCCAGTTTGGTTTGGCCATAGACATTCAACGGCCCGACTTGATCGCCTTCCCGCCAAGGCTTATCGCCACTGCCGTCGAACACGTAATCAGTGGAATAATGCACAAGCCAGGCACCGCAGCGCTTAGCTTCTTCGGCTAAAGTGCCCGGCGCCACTGCATTGACGATATTCGCCAATTCGCTTTCCGACTCGGCCTTGTCCACCGCGGTGTAGGCTGCGGCATTGACTATGACGTCAGGACGCACCGCACGGACCGTTTCGGCAATCCCGTTGGGGTTGCTTAAATCGCCGCAATAATGCTGATCGAATCTATCAAGCGCGACCAAGTTACCCAGGGGTGCCAAGCTCCGTTGCAATTCCCAGCCAAGCTGACCATTTTTACCGAACAGCAAAATTTTCATTCAGCACCAGCTAATGAATAGCCTCGGGACATATTTATCATGCACTACGCTCAGCATAGTTTTTGTCCAGCCAGGACTGATAGTCGCCGGACAACACATTGACGACCCAGGCTTGGTTATCCAGATACCACTGTACGGTTTTGCGGATGCCGGTTTCGAAGGTTTCCGCCGGCTTCCAACCCAACTCACGCCCCAGCTTGGAAGCATCGATGGCATAACGTCTGTCGTGCCCTGGACGGTCGGTAACGTAGGTGATTTGCGCGGCGTAGGATTTGCCGTCAGCGCGCGGCTGTAGTTCGTCGAGAATGCTGCACAGCGTATTGACCACATCCAGATTGGCTTTTTCGTTCCAGCCGCCGACGTTATAAACCTCGCCAAGCGTGCCTGACTCCAGCACCCGGCGTATTGCACTGCAATGATCCTTCACATACAACCAGTCGCGAATCTGTTGACCGTCACCGTATATTGGCAAAGGTTTACCGGACAAGGCATTTTGAATGCACAGCGGTATGAGTTTTTCCGGGAAATGATAAGGCCCGTAGTTGTTGGAGCAGTTGGTGGTCAACACCGGCAAACCGTAAGTATGGTGATAGGCGCGCACCAAATGATCGCTGGCGGCTTTACTAGCGGAATACGGGCTGTTCGGTTGATACTGGTGGGTTTCGGCGAACGGCGCATCGGTCTTTTCCAAGGAGCCGTAAACCTCGTCGGTAGACACATGCAGTAAACGGAATGTCTGCTTGGCGGGTTGCTTCAGGTTATTCCAGTATTGACGCACCGCTTCCAGCAAACGGAAACTGCCGACGATATTGGTTTGAATAAAATCTTCCGGCCCGTGAATGGAGCGGTCGACATGCGATTCCGCGGCAAAATTAACCACGGCCCTAATTTGATGTTTTTCCAACAAACTTAGCACCAAGTCGTAATCGGCGATATCGCCCTTTACAAACTCATGCCGGCTATCGCCCTGTAGCGAAGCCAAATTCTGTAAATTGCCCGCATAGGTCAATTTATCCAAATTGACGACCAATTCGTCGGTTTGCGACAGCCAATCCAACACAAAATTGCTGCCGATAAACCCGGCCCCACCGGTTACTAAAATGCTCATATATAAAGATTTTTTTAATTTTTCTAACCGTCTGCCCGACGAAAAACGCTAATTTTATCGGGGCCATTGTACCTTAGTACCATCCTTCAGTGTCTAGTGATTCTGCAAACCTTAAGGCAAAAACAATTTAAACCTCGCGCCGCCCAAACGACTTTCGTTGTCGATCTGCACAAATCCGCTTTTCCCGGCATTTTTGTGCAAGCCGGCCATCACCGAAACAAAATACAAACCCAGCCCGGTATTTCCCGATACCCAATCCAATTCGGCCGTATCGTTTAAGTCTGCGCCTAAAAAATGGGGCGGATAACCCTCACCATCGTCTTCGATGGCGATAGTTAGGTAACCATCTTCTTCAGCCACGACAATCAAAATGGTTTTGTGGGTATAACGCAAAGCATTATTCAAGACGGCTGCCAGCGAGTTGCTGATGATGGCATTATCGCAATAGCACATCTCGTCGGCAGCGCAATCCACTTGTAGATCGATATTGTGCAATCCGGCCAAGCGCGCCTGTTGATGAATCGCTTCGTCGACAATCTCGATCACCGGGCATTCTTCGATATCCAAACTAAATTTTTGCGAATCGACCTTGTACATCACCAGCAATTGCATCAGGCTATGATTAATACGGGCAGCCTCGAACTCCAACTGATTCAATTCGGCGGACTGGCCGTCTTGCTTGGCAGCAGTTTGCCGAACCAGCTCCAGCAAGGTACCCAAGGAATTTTTTATATCGTGAACAGTGGACGCGAGAATAGTGGGAAACAAGCCGTTGCTTTTAGGATTGGTTTGCATGGTTTTAAGCCTTGGCCGTCTGAGACTGTCTCAATTTTGCATATTCCATTTGTAATATCCCCAGCTTATGTTGATCAACGCCAATTTGCTTGGCTTTATTGATTAAAGCTTTGATACGTTGATTTTTTTCTTCGCAAAATTCATTAACCTTCAAATCGTGAATCATGATCTTCAACATATTCACGATGATGGTTTTGTTATCCGGCATGGTCAGGATGGCCTGTTCGAATAACGCCAAAGCCTCCGCAAATTTACCCTGTTTGTACAAAGCCACGCCTTTGTTGTTGGTCGCGATCAAAGCCTGCTTGGTTTTTTGAATCAGGATTTCCGAGTGATTATCCATGCCTATGCCGCTTTGCATACGGCGTAAATCGTTCAAGAACTGTTCGTCGTCGATATGCGCATGAATCAGATCGTAAAGTATTTCTTCGGCTTTATCGTGTTCGTCGCTCAGGAAACAGGTTTTCACCACTTCTAACTGCAAATCCCTGGGCGCTTTATTACCCATTCGACCGCAAATATCCACGGCCTTTAGTAAAGCCTTCTGCGACAATTCCTCGTTACCCAAGGTTTTATACACATCTGCTTCCACCGTCGAGGCACGCAACTCCGCCTCGGGATGATTGGCGTATTCCTTACGCATTTCCTCCAGCGTTTTCAAGGCCTCATCGGCCGCATTGGTTTTGGCGTAAAGCTTAGCCAATCCGGAAAAGTCGCTGCAAGCGCGATGCACGGAATGTTTACCCAGCTTGACCACAGATTTGTAGGCTTTTTCGGCGGTTTCCAGGTTACCGTTCTTATCCGCCGCTTCAGCCAGCTTTTTTTGCCTGAGTATCGATTGCGGCGACAATTGCAGTGCCTGCTGCAACACACTTTCGACGTCGTTGTACTGATCCAAAGCTTCGTAGGCCTTGCCCAACCAGTCGTAACACTCCATCAACATCGGATTATCTGCTACCAGACTCTGAAAACCGGCAATCGCTTGTTCGATGTTGTTGTTTTGGAAATCGATCACCCCCAAACCCAAGCGTGCCCAAGGCAGCTCTCTATGCTCCAAGACTTCGTGATATATCTGCCTGGCCTTGTCGAAATCGCCCGCGGAAATCGCCAGCTCGGCGCGCATTTTCAGCAAATGCAGATGCATTTTCTTGTCTGCCGACAGCAGCAATGCATCGCATAACTGAATTGCCTTAGACAAATCGCCGCCTGCCAGCGCCTTGTCGATACTGGCCATAAATTCCTTGCGGGCAAAATTTCGCGTCAGCCGACTCATCAATTGCTGAGCATTGAAGGGCTTGGTCAGATATTCATCGGGCTTGCTGTCCATTACCCCCAGAACCGCACTGGTAGTCTGCTCGGCGCTGATCAACACAAACACGCAGCGATAATCGATTAAATTCCGGTGCCTGGCTTCCTCCAAGACTTGTTGCCCGTTCTTACCGACACCCAGGTTGTAATCGCACAGCACAATATCGAAACTGCTTTTGCTCATCGCATTAATCGCCGCAATGCCGTTATCCGCTTCGACCACGGTAACGGCTTGCAAGCTATACAGCATGTCCCGCATGGCTTTGCGGAACACAGGATTGTCCTCGACAATCAGAATACTTTTGCCGGCTAAACTAAAACTCATGACAGGAAGGCTAATAAAACGCTCAAGAAATCGGCTCCATAAAATCCACAACGCGTGGCGGACTTGAAAAATAAAATTATCATCCCCAACTCGCCCCAGTCCACTTTACAACCAAATGAGTATAGACATGACTGTTGAGGCAAACAAACAAACCCTAGGTTTTCAAACCGAAGTAAAGCATTTGCTGCACTTGATGATTCACTCCTTGTACAGCAACAAGGAAATCTTTTTACGCGAGTTGATCTCCAACGGCTCCGACGCCGCCGACAAGCTGCGTTTCGAAGCCTTGGCCAACGACAGCTTGTACGAAGGCGACAGCGAATTAAAAATCCGCATTGATTTCGACGAAACCAAAAAGACCATCACCATCAGCGATAACGGTATCGGCATGACCCGCGCCGAAGTGCAAGACCATATCGGTACCATCGCCAAATCCGGCACCAAGCAATTCTTCGAACGCCTGACCGGCGATCAAGCGAAAGACAGCGAACTGATCGGCCAATTCGGCGTCGGCTTTTATTCGGCCTTCATTGTCGCCGACAAAGTCACGCTGACTACTCGCAAAGCCGGCGCGCCGGTTTCCGAAGCCGTGCGTTGGGAGTCGGCCGGCGAAGGCGATTACACCATTGAGTCGGTCGACAAAGCCAGCCGCGGTACCGAAATTGTTTTACATCTGAAAGAAGGCGAAGAGGAACTTTTAAACAGCTGGAAACTGCGCTCCATCATCAAAAAATTCTCCGACCACATCTCCCTGCCCATCGTGATGAGCGAGGAAATTCCGGCCGAAAAAGACGAGGAAGGAAACGAAACCGCACCGGCCCGCGTCGAAGACGAAACCGTCAACAGCGCTTCGGCCCTATGGACGCAATCGAAAGATTCGATTTCCGAAGAAGAATACGCCGAGTTTTACAAACACGTCTCGCACGACTTTCAGGAGCCGCTAACTCACGTCCACAGCCGTGTCGAAGGCACCAACGAATACAGCTTGCTGTTGTATGTACCCAGCCGCGCCCCGTTCGATATGTGGGACCGCGATGCCAAACACGGCGTGAAGTTGTATATCAAAAAAGTTTTCATCACCGACGATGCCGAGCAATTGATGCCGCGCTTCCTGCGTTTCGTCCGCGGCGTGATTGACGCAGACAGTTTGCCGCTGAACGTCTCCCGCGAGATTTTGCAGCAAAGCAAACAAATCAGCGCGATCAAAACCGGCGCGGTGAAAAAAGTGCTGGGCATGCTGGAAGATTTGGCCGAAAACGACGCCGAGAAATACCAAAAATTCTGGGAACAGTTCGGTAACGTTATCAAGGAAGGCCCGATCGAAGATCACAAAAACAAAGACCGTGTCGCCAAGTTACTGCGCTTCTCGTCTACCCATACCGACGACAAAACCCAAAACGTGTCGCTGGCGGACTATGTCAGCCGAATGAAGGAAGGCCAGGAAAAAATCTACTACGTCACCGCAGACAGCTTCGCCGCCGCGAAAAACAGCCCGCACTTGGAAATCTTCCGTAAAAAAGGTATCGAGGTATTGTTGTTGTCCGACCGCATCGACGAATGGCTGGTATCCAGCCTGACCGACTTCGACGACAAGCATCTGCAATCCATCGCCAAAGGCGAACTGGATTTGGATAAATTCGACACTGAAGAAGAAAAACAGCACCAGGAAGAAATCAACAAGGATTTCGAATCGGTTCTGAAACAAATCCAGGACGTGTTGAAAGACAAAGTCAGCGAGGTGAAAGTCAGTCACCGTCTGACCGACTCCCCTGCCTGCTTGGTGACCGGCGCTTACGACATGAGCCTGAACATGGAGCGCATCATGAAAGAAGCCGGCCAATCTATGAACATGATGGGCATGGGCGGCAGCAAGCCGATCTTCGAGATCAACCCGGACCACGCCATCGTCAAGGCTTTGAAAAATGAGCAGGACGATGCCCGCTTCGCGGACATCAGCCATATTTTGTTCGACCAAGCCATTCTTAGCGAAGGTGGGCAGTTAGATGATCCGTCTGCGTTTGTGCATAAGTTGAATGGCTTGTTGCAAGGATTGCTGGGTTAAACAAGCAACACGCTAAACAAAAGGCCGGGTAACCGGCCTTTTTTATTGCTATTTTCCCTCGTTCCCACGCGCCGCGTCACTGCCATTAAGTTAAGAAAAAACACGTCGTTCCGGCAGGGATTGCCGGAACCCAGAAGCCAAGGACGGCGAAGGCCTTCACATCCTTTCCTCGTTCCCACGCGCCGCGTGGTAATGCAGGACTTGGCCGCGCTGCGGCGCAAATACACCACCGCGCAGACATCTGAGTTCCCACGTGACACGTGGAAACTCGAGTAATATACCCACAGGCTTCCATTTACTTGCTTTTCCTGACGGCCCTCAAAAACTGGAACCCGGTTGTTTAAGAAACTCAAGTTCTTCGGCTGTTGAGGCACGCCCCAGAATTTGATTGCGATGCGGGTAACGGCCGAAGCGATCAATAATGGCTTTGTGCTTCAACTCAAACTGGTAGTTATCCGGCAAGCCATTTTCGCGATAGAGCTTTTCCGCCCAAGCATGGATGGTTTTGGACTCGCTGTGCATAAAGGGCAAATACAGAAAACTGCGCTCCACGGGCGACAAGCCAAGTTCAGCCTTCGCCGCAATTGCTTCCTGCGCCAAAACCAGCACCATCGGATCGTGAGCAAATGCCGAAGGCGTGTCGCGGAAGATGTTTCTGGAGAACTGATCAATGACGATGACTTCGGCGAGTCGGCCTTTTGGTTCTTGCCGCCAACTGAACAATTCGCCTTTTATGGCTTGTTGCAGAGTGGAGAAGAATCGGTCGCAGATAGTTTTATCGAAGTCCGGATTGACTGACCACCAGAGTTTGGGAGCCGTTTCTTCGAACCAGAATGTTAGGATTTCTTGGTAGTTGGTCATTGGCTTTTTGTTTTGTCGCTAGCAAGATGGCTGGTTTTAATGTCGGTTCGCGGACCGACTTACTCCACCATAAAAAAGTACCCAAGGAAAGCCACCAGGACGCCACTTCGCGCATCGTTCGCCATTACTGCGTTTCACTTTGCTCGGCACATGCAAAGTCCTAAAAGAGAATCGCTCCGCAACTGAAATAAAACACCCGGAGCGTGGCGAATGGCACTATGCCTCTCGCCCTACGGCCCTGCAAAAATTAGCTAGCGCCCAGCCATATCGGCTTTCCGCGCAACCATCTTCCCGGCTAGCGCGTGACCGCCGCCGCAGTCAATAATGACTTGGCGAATTATGTCGTCGGGTATCCTTAGCACCACCAGGATAGCCTGTTTGACGTCTTCTGGCCTCATGTCTGCAAAGAGTTTGCCGGCGTGCGGGTTGTCATCGTCGTTGCGCAGCACGTCTAGTTCGTCCACGCGGGTGCCGAATGCTTTGCCTTTGGGATCGCCCTGAGCCCGGAATGCCAGCGCTCCGCCCACATCCAGTGTCAACACTTTGCCATTGACAACACCTTGGTTGTCGCCATTGAAGCCGGCGGCGTCCCAATTGGCAGTCCAAGCATGCACACCAAACCATTGCTGAGCCTGTTTGCGTTCGCTATCGTTGAGATGAGCGATGCACTTCTTGTCGAGTTCGAGCCACTCTGTCGCGATCTGCTCAGGCGCTGTTGTGTTCACATAGGTCAAAGTGGGCGCTCCAGCCAGTTGATAGAGTTTGGCTGCGATCATTTCATTGCGCGCATGCGCCGGAGATTCCAGCGTCTTCACGTAGTAACGCCGGCCGTTACTGTCCTGAAAAATGCCAGCGGGGTTGGTGCCCAATTGCCCACCGATCCGCTGCATGGTGGAGGTATCGATGGGTGGCATATCCGCGTGCATCGCAATATGCCGGCTTACGGGATGGATTTAGTGCGACGCACCAGCGCCAATTGCGCAGGCGTTTCGATGGCGCCCTTACGCACAGCTCGGACCGCCTGGATCGCTTCTTCAGCATCCATGCCCAATTCCACCAATAGCCGCGCCGCGACCATACCCGCCCGCCCCAAGCCGCCCTTGCAATGCACGAGCACGTCTTCGCCATTGCGCAACATCTGCCGGATTTCCTGGCCTTGCGTAAGCCACTGCTGCTCGAACGCCTGGGTAGGCACGGAATAGTCGGCAATCGGCAGATGCAGCCAGGCTATGCCGCGCCTGCGAATTTCATGTCCGAGCTGCGGCACCTTAAGCGCCTTGAGTTCAGCGGGTTCGACCAGCGTCAGCACCAGCTTTGTCCCCCAGGCAGCGATGACCTCAAGATCGATACCAAGATCGCGCTCCCAGGCACCCGTGTAAGCAAAGTGGTCATGCTTGCCGGGACAGAAAGTGATTCCTATCCGTCCATGCAAAGGACTCGCACGTACTTCGGCGATTTGAAGCGGGTGCGTATGGCTGGTCCGCGCAGCTGTCATATTGCCATCCTGCCAAAATATTAAAGGGGGAGCTTTTTAATTTTTAGAATTAAGTTGTCCGCATGCTGCCAATACGTCATCGCCTTTCGTGCCTCTTATTAAAGTCGGGATTCTAAATTCATCTAATACTGCTTTAAAATTTTCGACTTCATCCAAATCAGGACTCTCGTAACGTGAGCCAGGGAATGGGTTAAAAGGAATTAAGTTTATATAGGCACGTTTTCCTGCCAGTAACGCCCCCAATTTTTTAGCATCATCCGGAGAGTCATTGAAACCTTTTATCAGAATATATTCATAAGTAATAAATTGCTTTTTTTGTAAAGGTATTGCGTCTATGTAGGTTAATACCTCAGCTAGCGGATATTTTTTATTAATGGGAATAAGCTCATTCCTCTTTTCCGTAAAGGGTGAATGCAGTGATAAGGCCAGATTCACGCCTGGAGTTTCCTGGCTCCATCTTTTGAGGCCGGGGATATATCCCGCCGTTGAAATCGTAATTTTTTGCACACCAATTGACGTTCCACGTTGCGATAAAAAAATTTCACAGGCTTTTTTAACAGCATCAAAATTATGTAAAGGCTCGCCCTGCCCCATAAAAACGATATTTAAAATCCGCTCTTCTCCAGGTCTATTGCTTGCCAACCATCGCCACGCCTGGAGAAACTGACCTACAATTTCGCTGGTAGCCAAATTCCGTTTAAGCCCCTGCTCTCCGGTAAAACAAAAAGAGCAATTCATTGCGCAGCCAACCTGCGACGACAAGCAAATAGAATATTTATTGTTAAACGGAATAAGGACAGTTTCGACTTTGTGATTGTCTTTGAGCTTAAACAAAAACTTTACTGTTCGATCTTTTGACGACTCATGCACCAAATTTATTTCGGGCAGAGAAAAGTCGAAATATTGTTCGAAAAAAGCTAATGATGATTTTGAAATATTATCACGACATTGAATGCTTTCTTTTTTCTTATAATGCCAATTAAAAAGAATCGCAGCGACCGAAGGGTTTAAATTATTCTGACTTATAACCGCTTCCAAATCGGGATAATTTAAGTCGTAAAAAGATTGTTTCAAAAAATATCTCCTGGCTATTCCAATATTTTACCAATCCCCATTGGCGTGAAAAATTGGATTTTAACTTTTCAAAAATATACAGGTCCGCAACGGCTCAATACCACACTCGCACGCCTACTACACCGCGCAAGCTGTGCTGGTGTTCGCGGAGCGATGCTTCCTCGACATAGTCCATACCCACATAGGGCGCAAATTCGCGTTCGATCTCGTAACGCAAGCGAAAGCCCGCTTCAAATTCGGTAACGCCCGCTTTCACACCGCGATTTTGGATGTCCTCGGCAGCCACATTCACTTCCACGCGCGGCTGTAAAATAAGCCGCTGAGTCAATAGCATTTCGTAACCCAGCGTCAAACGCCCCAGCACATTGCCTTTCTCGTTGATGAACATCGCGCTGTCCACTTCGATAGAATACGGCGCCAGCCCTTGAAAGCCGATGACCGCATCAAAGGTGCGTTCGGGCTCTATCGCCCGCCGGGCGCCGATCTGAAAATCCCAATAGGTGTCGATATTGCGACTGTAAAGGATCTGTAAATCGGCGCGGCCGAAGATATTTTGATCGGCGGAATAATCGCCTTCCGATTTCAACCAGAGCTTGTTTTCGTCCGTACCGGTCCAGTTCTGCACATCCCATTTGAACAGATGCAAGCCTTGATTGCCTTCGTATTCCAGCCTGTCGGCCTTGAAATGATTAAATACCATAGCGCTGTCGTGCGCCGCTGCGGTGGTACAAAATAGCGCAAGACAAAACCAAATATTTCGGGGGCTAAGCAAAGTCTTACGGATGCACATGTTCCGCCCTTTCCACGATCAATTTACGAAACATGCCGGTATCCATGTGATACAGCAAATGACAATGAAAGGCCCACTCGCCTTCCGCATCCGCCGGCACATCGACGCTGACAGTTTGGCCGGGCTTGACGTTGATCACATGTTTTTTCGGATTGTACATGCCGTTACCATTATCCAGATACTGCCAGAGGCCGTGGATATGGATAGGGTGGTTCATCATGGTTTCGTTGACATAGGTGAAACGAATCCGCTCGCCGAACTTGACCCGTATCGGCTCAGCATCGGCATATTTGGTATCGTCGAACGACCAGATGTAGCGTTGCATATTGCCGGTTAGCCTTAGCGTGATTTCCCGGTCCGGCGGTCCCATCAGCGCGTGATTCGGTTGCGTGGCAATTAACTGGTTATAGCTCAAGGGCTTTCCTGTATCGCTGGTATCCGCAACAGGCATGACATGCCCGGCATGCGGATTTGGCGCTGTCTCGGCTGTTGTTTGCCGATGGCCGGCGTGTTCAGTCATGGTGGGGACGGGTGTAGCCGAGTGTTCCTTATACGCGTGACCAACTTCCTCGCCGGCAACCGGCTGAACCGATGTTTGATGAGCAGCGTGGACGGCATGCTCGCCGCCCATATCCGCTAAAGTCAACAAGGTCATGGGGCGCATTGTCGGCAACGAGGCTTGCAAGTCTGCGCGTGGAGTCAACGTAGCGCTAGCATAACCGCTGCGATCCATCGCTTCGGCAAAAATACTGTAAGCCTGTTCGGTTTGCGGCTGCACCAACACATCGTAGGTTTCCGCGACCGCAATCCGAAATTCCGCCACAGCAACCGGTTCGACGGGTTGTCCGTCTGCGGCAATCACGGTCATTTTCAGACCCGGCAAGCGCACATCAAAATGCGTCATCGCCGAGGCGTTGATAAAGCGCAAACGCACTTTTTCACCGGGTTTGAACAGATAAAGCGGTTTCGCTTCCGAGGTTTGGCCGTTGATTAAGAAGCGATAATTGGCACCGGTCACGTCGGCCAAGTCAGTGGGTTCCATGCGCATTTCGCCCCAGGCCAGACGATCACTAACGGTTTCCCAAAAACCCAAGCGTTGAACATCGGCGAAGAAATCGCCTACCGTGCGCTGCTGAAAATTGTAATAGTCACTTTGTTTTTTCAAGCGGGCCATGGTCCGCTCCGGGTCGGCACGCGGCCAATCGGACAGCATGACCACATAATCGCGATCTACTGTTTGCTGCTCCTGTTGCGGGGCTATGATCAGCGCGCCAAACAAGCCCTGTTGTTCCTGCATCCCGGAATGACCGTGATACCAGTAGGTGCCGCTTTGCTTAACTTTAAATTGATAGGTAAAGGTCCGGCCGGGTGCTATGCCGTCGAAACTAATGCCCGGCACACCGTCCATTTGGTAAGGCAGAATGATGCCGTGCCAGTGTATCGAGGTCGGTTCTTTGAGCAGATTAGTGACTTGCAAGGTCACATCCTCTCCTTCCCGCCAATGCAAGGTAGGCGCCGGCAGAGCCTCGTCCGCGAGCACGGCCTGCTGGGTTTCGCCAATCAGATTGATAGCCTTTTCCGAGATCGATAGCCGATAAACATCGGCCTGTGTCACGCTGGACAGAAGACTTGCCAGCAACAGCCAAGCCGCCGAATATCTAGCGCCGGAGAAAACCCAATAGTGCATAACACCTCTAAAGACCGATTAGCAGGTGTTTACTCTAACATTTTTAAACGGATTGATACGTTGCTGAACGCCAACTCAGGTTTTGCTGAAGACTAATCGCCACAGCCGCAATATTGGTACTCCCGCGTACTGCAAGCTCGGCTGGGGGCTAGATTGACTTGCCGGAACGGAGTTAATCGTCCAACACAAAGTCTCGCGACTCGCGCATGCCCTCCAGAAAATTAAACAGCCGTTGCGGGCTGATTAGACAGCCGGCCGCCGCTTTTCTGGGCATGATTTCCACCAGCACACCCTGCGCCGTCAGTTTGTTCAAAACCTGATACATAAAAAAATCCAGCGTCTCCGCCACACCTATCATGTTTTCCCAGTCGCCGACCGCCGCCTCGTCGGCATAACGCCGGTACGGCCAGACCGGCAAGGTTTCATGGCCGTCCACCACTCGCAAAATCCATTGCCGGCTTTCTTTCAAACCCCAGACTTCGTCCATTTCGACGATGCGATACATAAAATATTCCAACAGATCTTCATCGCTCATGGATTGAGCCGCATCATATTCTTCTTGGTAAGGTTCGTAGCGCATAGTACCGATCCGGTGATGGAAAACCACATTGCAGCAATAATCGCACCACGGTAATCCGCCGTCAGCGAGCCCGCCAAACTCGGCGAATTGTCGGGTTTGCGCAGAAATAAAGCGTATCGCTGCGCATTGGCTAGCCGATTTATTGTCGTATAACCGACAAAACCTAAACCGCTTGCAGCACAGCGCGTATTTAGCAAAAAAGCCCAATCCGATAAGTTGTATAGTTGCGACCCTTTAGCATAAACAAGCAAACCCATGAAACTACTGATACGCAATCTTCCCCGCACCACCACCGAAACCGAATTACGGGCCATGTTCGCGGAACACGGCAGCGTACAATCCTGCTCACTGGTGATGGACAAAGACACCAATAGTTCGAAAGGCTTCGGCTTTGTGGAAATGCCCAAGGCCGGCGAAGCCAAGGCCGCCATCAAGACCCTGAATGGTCTGGAAATGGAAGGCAACCGCATTCGCGTGAAAAAGGCCGAAACCAACCCTGGCGAAGCCGCCGATGACTAAACCCGGCAAGCAAGATCCATTGCATGGCATCACACTGGAAACACTGCTGACCCGTTTGGTGGAAAAATACGGCTGGGCGGAATTGGCCAGCCGCATCGACATCAATTGCTTTGCCAAAGACCCCAGCATTACCTCCAGTCTGAAGTTTTTGCGCAAGACGCCCTGGGCAAGACAAAAGGTTGAGGCGCTTTATTTGCAGAGTTCGTGGGCAGAAATCCAGGATTAGCTTGCTATTGCCGATGCGGCCTTATTGGCCTCTCTTGGTGCCAAGAAAGGTATTGATTTTTAAACAAATCTAAGGATATAGTCTTGCCATATACAAATACCAGGTGGCAACCATGTCTACGAGCACGATTTTCACTAATAACCGCAGTCAAGCAGTGCGCCTCCCCGCCGATATGCGTTTTCCCGATTCCGTTAAGAAAGTTGAAGTTCGGGTCATCGGTCAAGAGCGCATCATAGCGCCGGCAGAATCCACATGGGATAGCTTTTTTTTGAATGGTCCGACGGTCAGCGACGATTTCATGACCGAGCGCGCCAGCCAACAGCAAACTGAGCGTGACAGTTTTTAGGCAAAACCCATGCTGAAATACCTGCTCGACACCAACATTGTCATCTACGTTATCAAGCGACGGCCGCTAGAAGTATTGACTAAATTCAATAACCAACATGGACGTATGGCGATTTCCGCTATCACGCTCGCCGAGTTGGTACACGGTACCGAGAAAAGCCAATTCCCCGCTAGAAACCTTACTGTAGTCGAAGATTTTTGCAGCCGTTTACAGATATTGCCTTACGGAGATACCGCCGCCTACCACTATGGCAGCATCCGCGCCGCGCTGGAACAAATCGGCCAAACCATCGGCATTAATGACCTGCATATTGCGGCCCACGCCCGCAGTCAAGGGCTAATCCTGGTGAGTAACAATTTGCGCGAATTCGAGCGTGTACAGGGCTTGTTATTGGAAAATTGGGTGGCGTGATTTATTCAACTGAATATCGACGCCTCCATTTGGAAATATTCGTTTACCCTCTGACCAAGCTATTCAATCCAATCTAACCGGCCCCCTCCACTATCGCTTTGATAGCCGACAAGCCCTGCTCAAACTGACCGCCCACCATTTTGTCGCAATTCATGATCAGGCTCATGAGTTTGCCGATGAAATTATTTTTGCCGGACATACTCCAGACCACAACAGTATTTTCCCCTGCGGATGTGAAGGTAAACTCGGCGGTATTGCTGGCTTTAAACGGTTTAAGAAAATCGAGTTTGAAACGGATCAAGTCGTGCGGGCGACTCTCGACAATGGTCATACTGCCCTCGCCTACTTTATTATTGCCGGCCCAACTCATGTTGGCACCGGCACCGGCTTGCGGCCCTGAAAAGCTGTTTTTGGCATTGGGGTCAAGTTTGGCCCAGGGCGACCAAGCCTGCCAATTCTGCAAATCGTTAATTTGGGTAAAAACCGTTGCCGGCGGCGCGGCCATACTGATGGACCGGGAAACCTGAAAAGTATCCGGCTGTCTGCTGGCCAATGCCAGAATAATCAGAATAATCACTGCAACGAGGATCAGGATAATGTCCAACATGGCGAAATTCTCCGGTTGTTAAAAAATACTAATGCCGGTTATCGGCGGCTCCATCATCGCGAATAGCTGCCTGCAAATCGATCAAACTCTGCTGACTCACCCGGATTACGCCCCGATACGGCCGATCCAAATCCAGAATAATGAACACCATTACCACAATCAGCCAGACCATAATATAAGTAACAAACGATGTGCGATGCCCGGCCAGACCGTTGGTATAGCCGACCAGAGCCCCGCTTATCACAAAGGTGATGTACAACAACCCCAGCACCAACTCGGGTACATGCCGATTCACCTCGGCATCGCGTTTGCCGAAATTATCGATCAAATCGTTCAAGGCAGGGATAAACAAACCAGTGGTCACCGGACTGGGTGCCTGTTCATTCGCTTGCCTGGCATAATCCCAAAGCTTTGCTTGCATGCGTCCGGCCTCCGCGATCAGTAACTCCCTCTGCCCATGCTGGGTTAAGTCGACATAGCCGGTTCTGACCCGCAAATCCAGATAGTTGCGTATTAAGCCGCTTACTTCTTCGCGTACCGGCTTCGGCAATAACTGCGCGCGCAAATAGGCGGTGCCGATGGCATTGGCTTCGTCGACCACCGCCTCGCTACGACTGTCATAACGCTGTAAGGATAACGAGAAGGTAAAACCCAGCAACAATGCCAGAATGCCGAGTAAGGACCCGGAAATGGAATTGACATGGGCTTTGAAATTATCGTCCACCTTAGGTTTAATCCGTAAACCCAAGCGATAACCCAGCTCGATTGTCACTGCCATGGATCCCAGCAACATGCAGGCGATCAGTAAACTATCGATGTCGTAAGTGATCTCATTCATGACTTGAACTGGCGAAAGTACCGAAAAGGCTTATTTGAGCAAACTTGCCGTTGGTTGATTATGAAGGACATGTAAAAATTTGTCATCCGCGTATTTCGGACGCTAGTTTGTTGATTTTACGGGTCTTACGCATTGAACAATGCGGAGATCAGGACTATTTGCAAGTACCGCGCGGCATACTTTGTTTGACATTCTGCCCGCTTATTAACCCGGCCCCGAAATATCGTCGCTCCCGCGCAGGCGGGAGCCCAGCGGCTATCCTAGATTCCCGCCTTCGCGAGAATGACGAGTCCAGGGAATTTAATGGCCGGGTTAATGAAACTTGGCAACGGTAATCCACACCGATTCGCAGCGCCGAATAGGTGTATAACTTCGTTTACGGGTTATTTCAAGTCGTTGGTGTTCACTGGCATACAGGCATCATTTGATTATTTACCGGACAAAACCATCAATACCAAGGAGCCAACAGCATGAGCAAAGCCCAAAAAAGCAATAAGGAAACCAAGAAACAACCGGCTTCAAGCCCGAAAGAAAAAAAAGCCGCGAAAAAAGCTAAGAAAGAATCCGCGTCATAAACCGTCCTCAGGCTATGCGACCAGCGTGAACTCACCCTGGTCTGCTGCCCTCTCAAAAAATGCGCCCGTCATTCCAGCGCGATAATCCCCTCAATACAATGACTGATGCCCACCGCCGGCGCTTCCAAGGTCATCTTCACGCTGATACTTTCCGAACCGCTTAATTTTCCGGATTCCAATGCTTTCGCCACTGCATGCTCAATTTCGCGTTGCGAACTGATACCGACTGTTTTCAGAAATTTTCTGATTTCCATGTTGAATGTATCTTCGTTCATAGCGTTCACCTGTTAGCGGGTTGATTGAATGGCTTCGGCAACTTTATTGCTGCTTGCCAGTGTGTAGAAGCTTTCGAGAAAAGTTCTTGAGCGAACTAAAAATAACGGGAATATCCATACCAATGTCAGCGTTTCGGCCAGCCCGACCTTCGATAAGCTGCCGTTAGCGAATCATCTGCGGCACGTTGTCTGGATTTAGCCTGTAATTCAGTTGGACAACTGCTGTTGCTGGGCTTTGGCGTTGAAATGATCGATATCGGTGATCAATTCGCAATTACTTAAATCATTTTGCAATTGCGCGTAGTAAAAATAAGCCCCACTGCCACCCAGCCATACCTGGGTGGCCTCGCTGTTGACTGAATCTATTATCAGCTGCAATTCGTCGAGGGTTACTTGCTCCGGCGGGGTCTTTACCAATCCCATGACTATCACGTCCGGCTTCAAGTGCTGACAGGCCTCGATAATATCCTTGGCCGGCAGGTCCGCACCCAAATAGTAGCAGTTGTAGCCCTGATTGGCAGCGATCAAGCAGCTCACCAAAATCCCGAACTCATGCGGGTCGCCACTTGGCGTGGCAAACAGCATGCCCGGATTGTTTTTAGAGTGGTGATGCAAATTGTTCACCATGCTCAACACAATCCGCTTGATACAGCTGGAAAACATGTGTTCCTGGGCGATATTTAATTTCCCATCGTGCCAAAGCTCTCCCACTGTCTGCAAGGCAGGCAACAAAATGTCTCTGGCGTAGTCCAACGGCTCGGCAGCGATCAGAGCCTTCTTCAACAACTGTTCGCAACGTTCGATGCGATATTGTTTCAACGAATCGATGATCTGCGCCAGTAGCGGCGATTGCTCTTCGGACGGTTGAACGCTGACTTGTTTCTGAAAATCTTGTAGTTGCTGGTTGTCCAGGGTAGCCAGCTTGCCGATGGGATGGCCCTTTCGGGTCAGATTGACCAACAGCGTCAATTTTTCCAAATCCTGTTGAGAATAGAAACGCCGCCCCGTGCTGTTCCGCGCCGGCATGATGCAGGCGTAGCGACGTTCCCAGGCTCTTAGTGTTTCCGCTGTTAATCCGGTTAAGGAGGTAATCGCTTTAATTGAGTACATTGTTCAACTTTTGTATAGAAAATACTTTGACAAACATTCTACATTCTAGTAAGTTATTTGCCAACAACTTAAATAACCAAGTGAATTGATTATGTCCAACTTAGCCACATTGCCAATCGATAGCGAGATGGATTCGGTAACAGAATCCCAACCCAACTCACTTGCCGTTCAAGTTGAACAGGCCAGGCAGACTCTGTTAGCGTTATTGCTGGAAAACAAGCAGACCAACGCTTTGATAATCAACAGATTTTTGCACGATCTCAATTCTGGCGTGGACTGCTCGGATCTGATCGTCGCCAAGAACTCAGAAGACTATAAAAGACTGCTGCAATTACTGGTCAACAGCCAGTCGGCAAATAAAAACAATCCTGTCCTTTATGTCGAGAATAACGGACAGGACAAAGTTGTACAAGCCGAGAATGTTGTACAACTTATGGGTTCGGAATTTGCGCAGCAATCCTTGGTGGCTCGTTCGGTCAATCGCTTGTTGTACAGCCTGCACTTGTTACCGGTATTTTTGATGGACAGTGCGGCACAAGCAGACGGTGTGTTGAGCGCAGACACCGAAGACAGCGCAGACTTCAAAAAACGCCTGGGCAAAGCCAAACGCGAACTGCGCAGCTTGCGCCAGCAAATGATCTCCGCCAACACCGGCCTGGTGGCCTTCGTTGCTCACAAGTACAAAACCAGCAATTTGAGCTTCGAAGATTTGATGCAGGAAGGTTTGGTGGGCTTGATTAAAGCGGTGGATAGATTCGACCCTGATCGCGGCATCTGCTTTTCCACTTATGCCATCTATTGGATCAGACAGGCCATATCCCGTCTGATAGTCAAACAAGAAAAAATTGTCCGTTTGCCGGTGGCTTTGGCCGAAAAAGCCGCTACCGTGTTCGAGGCCATGCGCAGTTGCTACCTTAAATATGAGCGCTGGCCGAGCATCGCCGAATTAAAACTTGCTTGCGATTTGTCCGAGCAAGAGATTAAAACCATCAGCAGTTACTATCAAGCCACGCATTCTTTGGACGCGGCGATAGGTGATGATGACGATAACCTGGAATTGATGGCAAAAATGCAGCAGCATCAATTCAGTCTGCCACTCGATGAACTAATTGATCAGGATCTGGCTCAATATGTCGACAAAGCAGTTGCTTCGCTACCGGAAAAACAGGCGGCGATTTTAACCATGCGTTTCGGTCTGCGCGATCACACGGAAATGACCTTGCAGGCAGTAGCGGATCAGCTGCATGTTACTCGGGAGAGAGTCAGGCAAATTCAAAATGAAGCTTTAAAAAAATTGAAACAACAATTTGGCTTTGACCTTATGCTATTTCTCGAACCCAAGGATGGCTAACAATAACAATCATTGACCCAGGTCAGGCTAACACTACAAGAGGAGTGATTATGTCATCAGAAAAACAAAACACCAGTAAGCAAACGCCGCAGTCCGACTGGAAGTTGGAATTGGATAAGCAGTGGAAGCAAGTCTCTACCAAAGCGGGCGACTTCTTTAACGATCATAAGAGTATGTTTTCTTTAACCAACATCGCCGCCGCCGTGGGCGGTACGTTAACTGTCGTCTGGCTGGCCAGCGGCGTTTACATCGTCGATCAAGGAAACCGAGGCGTGGTGAGTCGCTTCGGTGCGTATTCGGAAACTACTTTGCCCGGCCCGCATTGGCATATTCCGGCGCCTATCGAAAGCGTCACCAATGTCAACGTAGAACAACAACGGTTTATCGAAGTCGGCTACACCGATTCCAGCCGGGTTAACAAATCAGCCGTTATCCCGCAAGAATCATTGATGCTGACCAGCGACGAAAACATCATTACCGTTCGCCTGGCCGTGCAATATCAAATCAATAATGCTCGCGATTACTTATTTAATGTCAAAAACAATGAGAACACGCTGAAGCAATTGACTGAAAGCGTGGAACGAGCGGTGATCGGTCGCAACAATATGGACTTCGTCTTAACCGAAGGCCGCAGCCAAATCGTCGCCGAGATTAAAGAACAGATACAAGAGGCGATGGACGGCTACAAAGCCGGCATCAGCATTGCCAGTGTCAACTTGCAGGATGCGCAGCCACCTGAAGAAGTGCAAGGCGCATTCGAGGATGCGATTCGGGCCAGGGAAGACAAGCAACGCTTGATTAACGAAGCCGAAGCCTACAGCAACGAAGTGATCCCCAAAGCGCGCGGTGCGGCATCGCGGATTATTCAAGAAGCGGAAGCTTACGAAGCCGAGAAAGTTGCCAAAGCTAAGGGTGAAACCGAACGTTTCGATCAGTTGCTGGTGGAATACGAAAAAAGCCCTGCCATCACCCGTAAACGCTTGTACCTGGAAGCCAAGGAAAAACTGTACAGCAGCACCAACAAAATCATGCTGAACGATGACCAATCCAGCCCGATGATGTACATGCCTTTGCCGCAAACCATGACCCAACATGCACAGCCTACCGCCAGCCACACGGAACCGGAACTAAGCTCCGAACCGCATAACGGCGACAAAAACGGCGCTCGCAAATCCACCGGCAACGAATTACGTCCTAGCAGGAGCAAACAATGAGCAGCAAAACCACTCAAGTATTAATTCCGGCCGGTTTGACTCTGTGCGTACTGGCCTATATGTCGGTTTTTTACGTGAAAGAAAACGAAAAAGCCATACTGTTTCGTCTCGGTGAGATGGTCACATCCGACTACACTCCCGGGCTGCATTTCAAGACCCCCATCATCAATAACGTCAGCACATTTGATGCGCGTGTGCTGACCTTGGATGCGAAATCCGAGCGTTTTCTTACCTCCGAGAAGAAGAACGTTATTGTTGACTCATTCGTTAAATGGCGAATCGGTGATGTGGGTCTCTTTTACACCACGGTCGGCGGCGACGAGTTTCAAGCCAATCTACGCCTAGACCAAATTATGAAAGACGCGATGCGTAGCGAGTTCGGCGTACGGACCATCAAACAATTGATCTCCGAAGACCGCAACGAACTCAGACAAACTTTGCTGGCAAAATTGTCGCCCACTGCCGAAAAGTTCGGTATCGAGTTAATCGACATTCGCGTTAAACGCATCGATTTGCCGCCGGAAGTCAGCAGCTCGGTGTATCAACGGATGCGCGCGGAACGGGAGCGGGTAGCCAGAGAATTCCGCTCGCAGGGCGCGGAAAGTGCCGAGCAAATCAGTGCGGAAGCCGATAAACAAAAACATGTGATAGTTGCCAACGCCCAGCGCGATGCGGAAAGCATTCGCGGTCGCGGTGATGCGCAATCAGCGGAGATTTACGCGAAAAGCTACGGTAAAAACCCCGAGTTTTATGCGTTCTACCGCAGCTTGCAGGCATATCAAACGTCGTTTGAAAAAACTCAGGATACTTTGGTGTTAAAACCGAACTCCGACTTTTTCAAATACTTCTCCAGCGAAAAGTAAGTTAGGAGACAGCTATCATGAAAAAAATGTTCATTTTTATCACCATCCTGCTCGCGGCAGGGCTGGTGGTGTCGGCGGTGATGAACCGCAACATGCCGGAATACGATCCGCATTTTGAAATTTCGTATTCCGACTTTATCGAAGACGTACGTAATAAAGTAGTTACGGAAGTGGTAATAGATGGCAATTACGTCGACGGTCACCGCCAAAACGGCACGCGATTCGCGACGTACAATCCCAATGACTCCAGAATGATCGACGAATTGCTGGAATACGGCGTGAAGATCAAAGTCGAGAAGCCACAACAACCGTCCACTTTGATGAATATCCTCATCTCCTGGGCTCCTACCCTCTTGCTGATCATGGTGCTGGTGTATTTCATGCGCAAACAGGCAGCGATGGGCGGACGCGACGGCCAGATGGGTTTTGGTAAAAGCCGGGCAAAACTAATGGCTGAAGATCAGATCAAAGTGCGCTTCACCGACGTGGCTGGTGTGGAAGAAGCCAAGGAAGACGTCGTGGAAATGGTCGACTTCCTAAGAGAACCCGGCAAATACGAAGCTTTAGGCGGCAAGATTCCGCGCGGCGTGTTGATGGTCGGCCCTCCGGGTACGGGTAAAACCTTGTTGGCCAGAGCGATTGCCGGCGAAGCAGGCGTACCCTTCTTCTCCATCTCGGGTTCGGATTTCGTGGAAATGTTCGTTGGTGTCGGTGCCTCCAGGGTCAGAGACATGTTCGAACAAGCCAAAAAGCGTGCACCTTGCATCATATTCATAGACGAGATCGATGCGGTCGGCCGGCAACGTGGCGGCAGCGGGATTGGTGGCGGTAATGACGAACGCGAACAAACGCTCAACCAGCTGCTTGTCGAAATGGACGGTTTCAGCGGTAACGAAGGCATCATCGTTATCGCCGCGACCAACCGGGCTGACGTGTTGGATAAAGCTTTGTTAAGACCAGGCCGTTTCGACCGCCAAGTGCAGGTTGGTTTACCTGACATCAAGGGTCGCGAGCAAATCCTAAGAGTGCACGGCGCCAAAGTGCCGCTCGCCGAAGACGTGAACATCAACGATCTGGCCCGCGGCACACCCGGCTTTTCGGGCGCGGAGCTGGCCAACTTGATTAACGAAGGTGCTCTGTTTGCTGCCCGCAACAAAAAGCGCATCGTGACCATGAATGACTTGGATAAAGCCCGCGACAAAATGATTATGGGCGTGGAAAAACGCACCATGGTCATGACCAAAGAAGATTTGTTAATGACTGCTTACCACGAAGCCGGGCACGCCATCGTCGGTCGCAATGTGCCTGAGCACGACCCGGTCTACAAAGTGAGTATCATGCCGCGCGGCGGTGCTTTGGGTATCACCATGTTCCTGCCCGAGCGAGACCAATACAGCGCATCCAAGGATAAGCTGGAAAGTCAGATCGCCAGCTTGTTCGGTGGCCGGGTCGCGGAAGCCTTGATTTACGGCAAAAACAAAGTTACCACCGGCGCGTCCAACGACATCATGCGCGCCACTCAGCTCGCTAGAAACATGGTCACCAAATGGGGCTTGTCTGATCGTCTGGGCCCAATGGACTATGGCGACAGCGAGGGCGGATACATGGGCCCGCAATCCAAGCCAATGTCCGAAAAAATGGCACAAACTATCGATGAAGAAGTACGGGCGGTAATAGACGCCAATTACAACCGCGCCGAAGCCATACTGAAAGAGAACATCGAAGTGCTGCACAACATGGCTCAAGCCTTAATGGATTGGGAAACCATCGATAAATTCCAGATCGATGAACTGCTACAAGGCAAAAAACTTGCACCGCCGGAACCGGAAGTAGAAGAACCAAAATCGTTTGAAGAGATCGAAGACTCGATAAACGACGAAACCGGCGATCACCTGGATCAAGGACAAGTACTGGCGTCCTAAAAGTCCTCCTCTATGTACCCTCCAAACGCTGTACTCTTGGAGGGTATCTTTTTTTCAGAGGTAGCAATATGCATACTCAATCGATAACCACAAAAACCATGAACGCTCTGCAATTATTATTGCAGATTAATTTTAATGTAGCGGTGATTCTATTATTGATCAGCGGTGCAGCGACGATATTCGGTAATACGCTTTTTTTTGAAGATAGTAGCGATCTGTACGGCCCGTTAGCCAATAATATGCGTTTAATGATGTTTTATTTGTGTTTAATCCAAATCGCGGCGTACAGTTTCTATAAATTGAGTAACAGCCCGGAAGCATTGGCCGCGTTAGGTGTTTTTCTTCTTCTGTTAATTGGTTCACTGGAGTTTTACTGCTCGATCAATCAAATTGAAATCGACGAAAACTACAGGCAATTATTTATTTATTCCGGCTTATCGCATCTGCTTTATGGCGGCTGTGCGGCCATGCGGCATCAGGAAAATTAGGAATTTGTAAGCTTTCTGACACAATACAGACTAGAATTAGATACCGAAGTATTTCTCTTTACTATAATAGGCTTTGCTTAGCACAAACCATAAAGCAAATTTATATTTTCTCTTTAAAGTTCAGTCTAATCGACTGTTTAGCTGTAAAGCCATCTCTAAACCAACGCCATCGAGGTATACTGAGTAAATACACAAAAAGCCGAACCGCCGAAAGTGATTTAATTCCATAAATCCAAATACAGTTTTATAGGCTTTACGTGTCCAGAAAAATTATAACAACGCCGAGCAGAAAGCTCCGCGAGGGGGAACGATCAAATGCACATCAAATTTCCGTTTGACTCACACAAGCCCGTTGCCGGCGAGGCATGCATCGACATCGACAAACCGGTTGACGATGTTTTTCATTATGTCGGTGAAAAGTTTTTTGAGAATTATCCAAAATGGGCTGTGGAAGTAGTCGATTTTGAACCTCTCGACGGAAAAGAAGTATTCGTCGGCGCCAAGGCCAAACAAATCCGTAACGATAACAACGGCGAAATCGAATCTGTTTTTGAAATCACCGATTATCAACCCAGCTCCAAACTTATCTTTCAAGGATTGACCCAGCCTTACAAGCACAGTTATTTTCTTGAAGTCGTTCAAGAAGACCGGCAACCCACCCGTTTGACGTTTCGATTTGAATTTTTGGAGCTTGAGGTATTCATGCGGCCTTTCGAGAAGTTAATTCGTTGCGCCATCGAAGACGGTGCGGAAAACACCGTCGAAAACATTAAGAATTTAATATTAGTAGAATGCAACTAGCATATACGAACTCATAATTATTATAAAACCCGGAGTTTAACCATGGCTTTTATTGTTGAAAAAGATAGCGGGCTTATTCCGCAAGTACTTTCCGCTATTTTGGACGAATGCGTAAACGGCGTCACGCTGGCAGACCCGGACCTTGAAGACGCGCCTATTATATATGCCAATAAAGCATTCGAACGTTTAACCGGATATACTCATGATGAAATAATCGGCCACAACTGCCGTTTTTTGCAAGGTGAAGATAGAGAGCAAGAGGCGCGCTTCAAAATTGCTGAGGCCATGAAGAATCATGAATCGATTGAAGTGACCTTAAGAAACTACAAAAAAGACGGGACTTTATTTCACAATCGTTTAAAGATAACCCCATTATTAGATAAAAAGAATCGAGTAATTTATTATCTAGGCGTGCAATATGATATTACCCAGCAGGTAAGTGCCAACAATGAAATAAAGGAATTAACCAGTCTATTGGATGCGATTCAAGGAAGTTAAATTACCGTGCGATAAATATATTTTGTAGAGGGTCTCAATGAATACAACTGCAAATGCCAACGGCAACGATGGCCTGTTTTTTAACGAAGCCTTATTTGGCCTGGCGATATTGGCTTTCGTGCTGTTGCTAATCATAGAAAAAACCAAACCTTATCGCCAGTTTTCCGCCAAAACTTATAAAGAGTCCTTTGTCACCAACACCACGGCATTCTTGGTTAATAACTTAATATTAACCGCGCTGAGAGCGTCGTCATTATTTCTGGTTGCTCAGCAATTCGCCGGTTACGGCTTGTTAAGCGGCCTGAGTAACGGCCCGGTTAAATGGCTGTTGGCTTTCGCTTTTTTCGACTTGGCTATTTTCATCTGGCATTATGCCAGCCACAAGTATGAGTATTTGTGGCGATTCCACAAAGTTCACCACAGCGATAAATGCTTTAATGTTTCCACCGGTTTTCGCTTCCATGTTTTCGATTTATTCCTGGAAATAATTTATAAATGCGTATTTGTTGTGGTAATTGGCGTGGACGCGTATTTGGTACTTTCCATCGAAATTATCGAGTTGTTTTTCATATTTTTTCATCACGCTAATATCCGGGTTCCAAACGAAGCCGCTATTTCCCAAATTATTATCACCCCCTCCCTGCACCGCACTCACCATTCCACCTTGCGCTCGGAACATGACAGCAATTACGGCATCGTGTTGGCTATTTGGGACCGGATGTTTGGTACCCGAAAAGAGCTGGTGCCCGCCAATATAGGATTGGATTTGATTGAAGCGGAGAATTTTATTCAACTGTTTTCTCTGGCATTTATTACCGAGCGTAAAATCCGGCAGTTAATGGGCTGGATTCCGAAAGGGAAAAAGTAAGTAATGGAACGTCTTTTATAAGTTACCGGTAATCAAGCCATGATTATAAAAACAATAAAAAATATTCCCGGCAGTGAAATTACCGATCCCTTGGTTTTTCAGCAACGCCGCACTCTGATCAAAGCGATGGCGGCGATGATGCTGACCGGCACCAGCATCCGAACCGGCCGGGCCGACAGTTCAAAACCGATATGGAGCGCAGTTCCCAAAAGTCGGTTATCGGCACATGAGTTAGAGGTTACACCGGCGGACGCCACGGAAAACTACAATAACTACTACGAATTTGCCTTCAACAAAGAAGACCCCAGCAGCCTGGCCCAAAGCCTGCGCATCGACCCCTGGTCTGTCGAGATCGGCGGCGAAGTGGAAAAACCCGGCACATATCAACTGGAAGATATTCTCAGCCAGCACCCGCTACAAGAATATATCTATCGTTTCCGGTGCGTCGAAGCTTGGTCCATGGTGGTGCCCTGGGTGGGCTTTTCGCTGGGCGATTTGCTGAAAACCGCAAAGCCTTTATCAAGCGCCAAGTTCGTAAAACTCACTTCGGTTCATCAGCCTGACAGCATGCCCAAGCAACGCAATAACGCGATGCTGGACTGGCCCTATGTCGAGGGTTTACGTATCGACGAAGCCATGCATCCCTTGACCATACTAGCCGCCGGTATGTACGGCAACATTTTGCCTAAGCAAAACGGTGCGCCCCTGCGTTTGGTAGTACCCTGGAAATACGGTTTTAAAAGCATCAAGGCCGTCGTCAAAATAGAACTGCTGAAAAGACCACCGATTAGCAGTTGGAATAAGTTTGCCCCCAACGAATACGGCTTTTACGCCAACGTCAATCCGGACGTACCTCATCCGCGCTGGAGCCAAAATAGCGAACGGTTGTTGGGCAGCGGCTTTTTTACCCCACGCCGACAAACCGAATTATTTAACGGTTACGGCGAGCAGGTCGCTCACCTGTATCGTGATATGGATTTGAGGCATTTTTTCTAATGATTATGCAAATTAATAATTTGCGGTCTTTAACCATCGCGGTGTGTTTTATCCCGCTGCTTTGGGTAGTTTTCGATATTGCCTTCGATAATCTGGGTTCAAATCAAATGCAAGCCCTACATATTCGTTTAGGTGATTGGGCCTTGCGATTTTTATGGATAACCCTGGCTATTACTCCCGTACAAACCGTCACAAAATGGCGCGGCATGACCGAGTATCGGCAATTATTCGGTTTATATACTTTTTTTTACGCCAGCCTGCACGTTTTAGTTTATTTAGCGGTTGACCAAGTTTTCGCGTGGCGAATAATTGGTATTGATATTCTCGAAAGCTCGTATATCTGGTTCGGATTGCTTGCCTACATTATTGTTTTTTCGTTAGGCATTACGTCTTCTAAAGCGTCAAAAAAACTTTTGGGGAAAAGCTGGAAAAAACTACATCGATTTATTTACATAGCAGCCGGCGCGGCAATGATTCATTATTTTTGGCAGCTTAAAGGTAATCTGGCAGAGCCTTTATTTTATTTACTGCTGATATTTATGCTGTTGGGTTTTCGCGCAGTAATCTGGTTTAAAAATAAGCAGTTAAGTCAAATGATGATTCCGAAAGGCCGCGCATCCACCGATACAGAATCCGATTAACCCACCAAGGCCTGAAGCGACGGTAGGGTTTAGTCCTAGTAGTTTCCGGAGCAGAACTTATGAACACTAACTCGATTTTAATTAGCGGCGGCACCGGCTTCCTGGGTAGTGCGCTTACTAAACAACTAATCCAAAAAAACTATTCGGTGACGGTGCTGAGCCGTAGTGCCGAAAAAGTGGTCGCCACATTCGGCAACAGCGTTCAAGCGATAAGCTCGATCACCGACTTACCGGATGCCGGCAGCTTTAAAGCGGTGGTCAACCTGGCCGGCGCCGGCATTTTCGATCAACGCTGGACCGAGCCACGCAAACAGTTATTGCGCGATAGCCGCATCAAACTGACCGAACAATTGGTGACCTGGATAGCATCAGCCACCCAGCCCGCACCAGTGCTGGTAAGCGGCTCGGCTATCGGCGTTTACGGCGATCAAGGCGACAAGTTCCTCACTGAAAGTAGCGCGAGCATTGCCGATTTCTCCCAACAGCTGTGCGCCGATTGGGAATCAGCCGCCTTGCAAGCGGAAAAATTCGGCAGCCGGGTCTGCCTGATACGCACCGGCTTGGTGCTGGGTGATAATGGTGGCATACTGAAACGCATGTTGCTGCCGTTTCGTTTGGGGTTAGGCGGCCGCCTGGGGAATGGCAGGCAATGGATGTCCTGGATACATTTGCACGACTGGCTGGCTATCGTCGAAGCGATGATAGAAACTCCGGACATGCGCGGCGCATACAACGCCACGGCGCCCGACCCGGTCAACAACCAGCAATTCAGCGCCAGTCTGGCCGGCGTGCTGAATAGGTCGCTGCTGCTGCCCATGCCGGAAATAGCCCTTAAATTATTGCTGGGCGAGATGGCGGCGCTGGTCTTGGGCAGCCAACGCGTGCTGCCGGAGCGTTTACTGGCCCAAGGCTTTGCATTTAAATATTCACAGTTGGATACCGCATTGCGCGATATTCTGCATAATCCCTAGATTAAACAACGGGCGCCCTTATGTTGATCGACAGTCTTTCCTTGCTATTTGCCTTTACCTCGTTCGTCACCTGGTACGAAACGCTGTTGATAGCCCTGGCCCTGGGCTTACTGGTATTTTATCTGACCCCCTCCCCCGCCCAGGAATGGGAAGAACGGACACCGGCCACGCTGTATTTTTACCTGCAATGGAGCTGGCTGGGTTATCTGCGGTTGAAAGACGCGTTCTATCCGTTTTTTATCCTGTACAACGCGGTACTGTTTTTCATCGACTATCGAATTAACGAAGGCAATTTCACAGTCGCCAGCTGGGTGACCATCCATATCATCATGGCGATGCCGCTGATCTATTGGACTGGTGCGGTTTGGCGCTGTTCGGACAAAGGCGCCAGCAGAATTTGGGCCGCAGTGGCCCGCATGCTGACGGTGGCGGCGTATTTCGATTTACTGCTGCGCTGGGTGATATATCAGTACTACCCCAATATCCTGTTTAACTGCCAGCAAATGATCATTCATTGGGGCGACTGCTGAGCCGATGGCAAAAAAACGCTACAAAACCTCGCTGTTTATTTTCCGCCGCGATTTACGGCTGGAAGATAACACCGCACTCAACGCCGCCCTAAGCGATTCCGGGCAAGTCATAGCCTGTTTTATCTTCGATCCTCGGCAAATCGAAACTCATCCTTACCAAAGTACGCCGGGCCTGCAATTCATGCTGGAGTCGCTTAGCGATCTACAGCATCAGCTGCAACAGCAAAGTGCCCTGCTGTATATTTTCAACGATCAGCCGACTCACCTCATCGAGCCGCTGAAGCAGGACTTAGGTATCGAAGCGGTATTTGTCAATCGCGACTACAGTCCGTTCAGCCGGCAACGGGACAACGAACTGCGCAAACAGTGTGAAAAACTGCATCTGGCTTTTCACAGCCAAGCCGATTTGCTGCTGACCGAACCGGAGCAAGGCCTAAGAAGCAACGGTAAACCTTATCAAGTATTCACCGCGTTTCATCGGCAAGCCAGGCTCCAGCCGGTGCCGGCTCCGCAGCGCTTGGCGCCGGGTAAACTATCGGCAAAAGCCTATGCCGGCCACAAGCCGGCGCTGCTACAGCAACTGCGACAGCCGCACCACAACGCGCTGCCCGGTGGCCGACAAGCGGCGCTGGAGCGCTTAGCCATCATCGGTAACTACAAAAACTACCTTGCCGTCCGCGATTTTCCGGCCATGGCCGCCACCAGCCAACTGTCGGCCTATTTAAAATTCGGCTGCGTTTCGGTGCGCGAAGCGTTTTACAGCATCCAAGCCGAACTCGACCCCGACCATCCCTTGCTCCGCCAACTGTATTGGCGCGACTTTTTCACCCATATCGGCTTTCATTTTCCACATGTGTTCGGTCACAGCTTCGATAAACGTTACGACGGCTTGCTGTGGCGCAACGGCCAGGAGGACTTTTGGGCCTGGGCCAACGGCCAAACCGGCTTCCCGATTGTGGACGCCGCCATGCGCGAATTGAACCAGACCGGCTGGATGCATAACCGCTTACGCATGATCGTTGCCTCGTTTTTAGTCAAGGATTTACACGTCTCCTGGCGCTGGGGCGAACGTTATTTTGCACAACGGTTGCTGGATTACGACCCCTGCGTCAACAATGGCAACTGGCAATGGGCAGCCTCCACCGGCTGCGACGCGCAACCGTATTTCCGAATCTTCAATCCGTGGTTACAACAGAAAAAATTCGATCCGCAATGCCTGTATATCAAGACCTGGATTCCGGAATTACAGCGCTATCCGGCAGAGGTGATTCACAAATGGGAAAAGCACCCACAAGCCGGCGATTACCCTGCACCGCGCGTCGATCATGCTGTACAAAGCCAGACTATCAAAGCCCAATTCAAAGCCCTAGCCAATACAGCGGCTACACCGGAGTAAACCATGCGTTATGTATCGATAGTCTTATTAAGCTTGCTGTGCGCCTGCACCGGTATCCCGGAAGGCGTAAAAGTCATAGACGGCTTCGAGCTGGAGCGCTATCTGGGCACTTGGTACGAAATCGCCCGCCTGGACCACAGCTTCGAGCGCGGCCTGACCGACATCAGCGCCGAATACAGCCTGCGCGATGACGGCGGCGTGAAGGTGTTAAACAGCGGCTACGATGCCGAACAAGGCCAACGAAAAATCGCCGAAGGCAAAGCATACTTTATCGACAAACCGGACATCGGCCGCCTGAAAGTGTCTTTCTTCGGGCCGTTTTACGGCGCCTATAACATTATTGCGCTGGATAAAACCGGCTACCGTTATGTGATGATTGCCGGCCCCGATCACGATTATTTGTGGATATTGGCCCGCAGCCCGGAGCTGGACCCAAACATCCGCCAGGAGCTGATTCAGCAAGCAAAAGCGCTCGGTTTTGCCACCGATAAATTGATTTTTGACCAACACCCCAAGCAGTAAGCAGGATTAAGCATGCAGAAAATTTCAGTTGGCATCAGTGCCTGCCTACTAGGCCAGGAAGTGCGTTACGACGGCGCGCATAAGTATCACAGCTATATAGAGCGCACGCTGGGACAATATTTTGAATTTAGAGCCTTCTGCCCGGAAGTCGAGGCCGGCTTGGGCATACCGCGTCCCTGCGTGCAACTCCGCGAAACCGCCGACGGCATCCGTTGCGTTGGCGTCAAGGATCATAGTCTGGACGTGACGGAACGCTTGGAAGACGCTTCCGCCAGGCAGCACGACTGGCTGGGCGGCTTGTGCGGCTACATCCTTAAAAAAGACTCACCCAGCTGCGGCATGACCCGAGTGAAAGTCTATAAAAACGATATACCCGCCCGCCAAGGTACCGGCATATTCGCCGACTATTTACAGCGCACCTTCCCTAGCCTGCCGGTAGAAGAAGAAGGCCGGCTGGGCGATCCCGGCCTGCGGGAGAACTTTATCCAGCGCGTGTTTGTGATGCGCCGCTGGCAGGATCTATGCGAACAAGGTTTGAGCGCGCATGGTTTGATCACCTTTCACAGCCGACATAAATTGATTGCCATGAGCCACGAACAAAACCAGGCCCGCGAGCTGGGACGGATTATTGCCGGCGTCACAAATGCGAATATTGAAAGCACCGCAGCCGCCTACATCGCTGCGTTGATGACCTGCCTAAAAATCGTCGCCACCCGCGGCAACCATGTCAACGTGTTGCAACATATCCAAGGTTATCTGAAACACAAGCTGGACAGCGACGACAAACAGGAACTGGTGGAAACCATCGAAAACTATCGGATTGGTTTATTGCCGCTGATCGTGCCGCTCACCCTGCTCCGCCATCATTTCCGTAGAGAGCCGGATGACTTTATCGACAACTCCTATTACATGCTGCCGCATCCGGCGGAATTGTCCTTGTTGAACAGTATTTAAACAGTTATTGCAGTTGCTCCCGCTCGCGCTGATACGCGTCGTAGCTCTGCCGCCGTTCGCAATCGTTAGACATGGCTTTTTGGCACTGCAATTGCCCGGCGTTCTGCACCGCATGATAGCCCAGGCGCTGCGGCCAATCCGCACTGCAAGCAGCCATCCCCAGCGCAGCGGACACACCCAATATAAGTTTTAAGCCTCGCATCCCAATTCTCCCAAAAAATGTCCGAATCGCTAATGGCTGCAATATACAACATGCGGCAGGCTGGGCCGGCAATAAATCAAGCCCGGATTCTTCTGAAAATCGCTACAATGCAGCCCTATTCCGCAAGTTGACTGGCTGAAAATATGGACATGGAAATCGCTGAAAAATCCGAAAAATACGCTGCTTTTCTAAGCCTACTAAAACGCAAAGGCAAGCTCTCGGACAGCGACCTGGGTAAGGTGCGACGTATGCAAAAGTCGTCTTTGGACGACTCCTTGCCGCAAATGCTGATCAAATTGGGTTTGTGTTCCGACAGCGACATCGCCGGCAGCTTCGCCGAAGCCAGCGGCATTAGCCGCGTCACACCGGCACAGTACCCGCCGCAATCGCCGCTACCGGACAGTGTTTCCCAGCGTTTTTTAAAGCAATATCATGCCGTGGGTCTGGCGGCCGACGATGAACAAGTCCAAGTCGCGGTGATGGACCCGGAAGACGACTACGTCACGCAAGCCTTACAACTCGCCATCGGCAAGCCCGTTAAACTGCACATAGGCCAGCTCTCGGAAATCGACGCCGCGCTGGAATTGCAGTACGGCGAAGGCAAATCGCAAATGGACAAGCTGATGGACAACCTCAATGTCGAGGAGGAAGGCAGCGAAGATCTGGAGCACTTAAAGGACCTGGCCAGCGAAGCGCCCATCATCAAAATGGTCAACTTCATCCTGCAAAAAGCGGTGGAAAGCCGCGCTTCCGACGTGCATATCGAACCGTTCGAGCAAAGCCTTAAAGTGCGCCTGCGTATCGACGGCGTGTTGCAGGACATCGACTCGCCGCCGGTCGCCTCCACTGCCGCCGTGCTATCGCGGATCAAGATCATGGCCAAGCTGAACATCGCCGAGCGCCGTCTGCCGCAGGACGGCCGCATCAAATTGCAAATGATCGGCAAGGAATTGGATTTGCGGGTGTCGACCATCCCTACCCTGCACGGCGAAAGCGTGGTGATCCGCTTGCTGGACAAAGAAAATGCGGTGCTGGATTTTGAAACCCTGGGTTTCGTCGGCCGACAAGCCGAGCGCTTCATGGATGTGCTGGCCCAACCGCACGGCATATTGTTGATTACCGGTCCAACTGGTAGCGGTAAATCCACTTCGCTGTATGCGGCGTTAAAAACCCTCAATACTTCCGAACGCAAGATCATCACCGTCGAAGACCCGGTGGAATATCAGCTGGAAGGCATCAACCAGATTCAAGCCAAACCGCAAATCGGCCTGACCTTTGCCTCGGCGTTACGTTCCATCGTCCGCCAGGATCCTGACGTGATCATGATCGGTGAGATGCGCGACCTGGAAACCGCCAAAATTGCGGTGCAATCGGCGCTGACCGGTCACTTGGTGCTGTCCACCCTGCACACCAACGATGCCGCAGCCGGCGTGACCCGCTTGCAGGACATGGGCCTGGAAGAATACCTGCTCAGCTCGACGATCAACGGCATCCTGGCTCAGCGCTTGGTGCGGCGTCTGTGTCCGCATTGCAAACAAGCCCATCCGGCCTCGGAGACGCTGATCGAGGAAATGAAACTACGGAACTGGCAACCCAGCGGCGAAATCCTGCTGCACAAACCAGTCGGCTGCCCAACCTGCAACGGCATCGGCTACAAAGGCCGGCTGGCGATTATCGAATTTTTGACGATGACCGACACGATACGTAAACAAATCATGAAACACGAAGAAGCGTTCGTCATTCAACAAACCGCGATCCAGGAAGGTATGCAGACTATGTATGAAGACGGCGTCGGCAAGGCCTTGCAAGGCATTACCACGCTGGAGGAAGTATTGCGGGTGACGACCGAGGCTTAAGGGGGCGTGACGATGCCGGTAATCTGCCGCTTTTACGGGATCATGATTAGGATGTATCTAATAGACCGGGAGCATCCACCCCGCCACATCCATATCAAATACGCCGAATACGAAGCAGTGATGGAACTGGATAATTTGAACATTATCGATGGCCGTTCCCAAAAAGTGCCGTGAGCTGGTGCGGGAATGGGCGGAACTGCATCAACACGAGTTGATAGAAATGTGAGATACCCAAAACTTTCATCCCATAGCACCTTTGGAGTGACTGATATGAAACTGCAACAGTTCGAACAATTGGATGGCTACCGTTTTAAACTGGTTTTTGAAAACGGCGAAACTAGACAAACCGACCTAAAAGAGTTGATAGGCGACCACGTAACTATCCCC
>NZ_JANIBL010000033.1 GCF_024505055.1 Methylomonas rosea | reverse complement strand
CAACCCTGGCACTGGCGCGGCCATCGGTGCGGCGGCAGGCGGCATTGGCGGCGGCGCTCAACAGGGCATTCATGCCAACGACAGCTATAAAAATGCCTACCGCAACTGCCTCAGACAGCGCGGTCACAACGTCGTCAATTAACCCGCATTAACCCGCATTAACCCGTCGCTATTTTGGAGGCATTGGTTCCGTTTATCGGTGTTGCGATCATCATTGTACTGGTATTCGACTACACCAATGGTTTTCATGATGCCTCCAATATCATTGCCAGCGTCATCGCCTCCCGGGCGATGACGCCGGTGCAGGCGGTTTTGGTGGTTGCAGTCTTCGAATTCCTGGGACCGCTACTTGGCGGCACCGCCGTCGCCAATACAGTCGGTACCTTGCTGGATCTATCGTCCATCCCCAAAGCCGATGCGCTGTTAATCGTCGTGTCCGGACTTTTCGCCGCCGTGTTCTGGAACTTGTTTACCTGGTGGCGCGGCTTACCGTCATCTTCCTCGCACGCTCTGGTGGGTGGTTTGATCGGGGCCACGCTGATCGGCATAGGCAGCGAACCTATCGCCTGGGGAATCAACGACTTAAGCCATGGCCGAATACATGGATTCAGTAAAATCCTGCTGGCATTATTGCTCTCGCCCGTCTTGGGTTTCCTGGTGGGCTTTGTACTTCAGCGACTGACGATGTTTTTATTGCGGTCCGCATCGCCAGGCATTAATCGGCAGCTTCGCCATGCCCAATGGCTAACCGCCGCCGCGCTGGCCTTTTCTCACGGCGCCAACGACGCGCAAAAAAGCATGGGGGTATTGACCTTGATTTTGTTGCTTAGCGGGGAAATCGACAGCTTTAAGGTGCCAGGCTGGGTGATGCTGTTTTGCGCCTGCGCAATGACCGCCGGCGTACTAACCGGCGGCTGGCGCATCGTGCGCACTCTTGGTTTTGCCATTTATAAAATCCGCCCAATTCATGCGTTAAACGCGCAACTGAGCGCATGCCTCACCATTTTCGGCAGTTCTCTGCTCGGCGCCCCGGTGTCCACAACGCATGTAGTGGCATCGTCGATCATGGGTATTGGCGCATCTGATCGCCCAAGAGCGGTGCGCTGGGGAAAAGCCTTGGAAATCTTGCGAACCTGGCTTATCACCATCCCCGGCTCGGCAATGATCGCCTGCATTAGCTTTCTGATATTCGATTACTTTCTTAAATAACCGCCGCAATTTCGTATGTCATCTCCCAAGCTTTCACTGGCCTCGCGGCTGTTTCAGAGAATATTCCCCAAAACCGCCGACTTTTATCTGTTACTGCACCAACAGTGCCAGCAGGTCTGCGTCACCGTCGATAATCTGGTCCGCTTCATGGTCAGTGAATCGGTGGCAGCCGGCAAGATGCTCAAAGAAGACGAGCACGAAGCCGACCGGATCCGCATTCACAACCTGCACGAACTAAACAGCTCGTTTGCCACGCCTATAGACCGCGAAGACATTTATCGCGCCATCGCCTCCATGGACAGTATCGTCACCTATTGCAAAAGCACGTATAACGAGATGGAAGCACTGGAATTGAACCCCGACAGCCATTCGCAGGCGATGGTAATCGAGTTGCAAGTCGGCATTAAAGCGCTGGAGCGCGGCTTCGCGGTATTAGGCAAACATCCCTCCGAAGCCGAACAACACGCCTTCGCCGCCCGGCATTCGGAACGCCGGATCGAAAAGATGTATCGCAAGGCCATCGCCGACTTGTTCCAAGGCGAAGACTACTTAAACATGTTTAAACAACGCGAGCTTTACCGGCATCTTTCCAATGCCGCCGACAAGGTTCACGCCACTGCCAACGTACTGGAAGACATCATCGTTAAGCTCGGTTGAATAGGGTGCAAGCCGTTTAAAAAACCCCTGCTCAGCCCGTTATTTTCAAAGGGCGAATGCGACCGGTATCGCCCCCAAAAGCCCCATCATCCATGCTACAATCTGCCCCGATTTAAATCCCGTTACTCAAAGAGGTTCACTTCGTGGCAAACATCACCAGCCGAAAATCCGCAATGACTCTTTTTTCATCGCCAGCCTGCATAATGAGCCACTGCGCCAGGCTAGTCGTATACGAAAAAGGGGTACCGGCGGAAGTCGAATTTTTCGACCCGAATGACCCGCCCGAAGACCTGCTGGAACTCAACCCCAACGGTAATGCCCCGACTTTCGTGGAACGCGACTTGGTGCTGTACGATGCCCGCATCATCATGGAATATCTGGACGAACGCTTCCCTCATCCTGCTTTACATCAAATGGACCCCGTCTCCCGTGCCAACGCCAGGATGTTGATCAAACGCATTGATCAGGAGTGGTATCCGCTGCTGGATGACGTACTCGTCAACGGCGACAAAAAAGCCTCCAAGTCCAAAAAAATGTTACGGGAAAGCCTGATGGCAGCCGCGCCGGTATTTGAAGCCACACCGTATTTCATGAGCGAGGAATATTCCTTGATCGATTGCGCGATGGCGCCGTTCTTATGGCGACTACCCAGCATCGGCATCGACATCGCCAGCCTAGGCAAAGGCATCACTGCTTACGCCAACCGCCTATTCTCCAGACGGGCTTTTCAAGAAAGCCTGAGCCGCGAGGAAAAAGACATGATGCAAGCCCCAAGCAAATGACCCCACTTAAACCCTATCTGATTCGCTCCATCTACGAATGGATCGTCGACAACGGCCTGACGCCCCATCTGTTAGTGAATGCCGACCACCCTGGCGTGACGCTGCCGGGCGACTTCGTGGAAGACGGCAGAATCGTCCTGAACATGCGCCCCGAAGCCATCCAAGGCTTGGTGCTGGGCAATGAAGAAATCCAATTCAACGCCCGCTTCTCCGGCAAACCCATGCGCATTATTGCGCCGTGCAAAGCGGTATTGGCTATCTATGCTAAGGAAAACGGCAAGGGTATGATTTTCGATCCGGAAGAGAATGAGGACGAAACCCCGCCGACACCGACAGAACCCAAGCCTCCGCAAAAACCGCAATTAAGAGTGGTTAAATAACAAACCTTTGTCGAAAAGAATGCGCCGGCACCGACGCATTCTTCAGCCAGTCTGAGTAAACCTTTGTAAATCGCCCTCCACCTGCCGACAATTGGCGCCGAAACCCAGCAAAACGCCTGTACACCGTAAAGACACCGACTAAACTGTGCGATAGAATGCCGACTCATTTCAATCCGGGGGATAAACGATGTCGCACGATACTGCCAAGGTCTATAGCGAGACCGAAATCGCCGAGCGTTTAACACAGGAACTGCCGCACTGGTATTACGAGAATGGCTGGATCCGCCGCAAAATCAAGACCAGCGGCTGGAAAGCCACCCTAATGGTCGTCAATACGGTCGGCCATTTGGCGGAGAAAGCCTGGCATCATCCGGATCTGACTGTTTCCTACGCATTCGTGATCGTCAAGTTGGTCACGCATTCGGCAAAAGGCATCACCGATAAAGATTTTCTACTGGCTAAAAAAATTGAAGAAGTGTTGATGTGGGATGCAGCGGAAACCTCCGCCGGCGTCCTGGAAGGCACGCCCGACGACCCACGTTTCAAATACATCAAAAAAGATTGAGGACTTTTCTTATGACTGAAATAACCGAGGTACCCAGCCCGTTTTGCGGCATTGGTACCGACGACCTGAGCATACAGGTGGACGGCGCAACGCTGAAAGTGATCGCAAACGGCTGTGCGGTCAATACGCCGGCTTTCGAACAAGCTATCGCGGACGCCACACCACGCATCGCGGGTCAAGCGGTGAGCCTGGAAGCGGCGACCACTAAAGCCGCGGAATTGCTACGTGGCACTAATCAACCCGTGATTAGCGGCTGCGCGACCGACGTTAACGGCATGCGCGCCTTGCTGGCATTGGCCGACAAAAGCGGCGCGGTCGTCGATAACCTCAATTTCAACAACGCGCGCCGCAATTTGCTGGCTTTGCAGGATTCCGGCTGGATGAACACCACGCTGGCCGAGCTAAAAAACCGTTGCGACCTGTTGCTGGTGGTTGGCACCGATCTGGAAGCCTTTGCCCCGCGGTTTTTCGAGAAATATCTGTGGAACGAGGAATCGATGTTCCTCGACAACACGGCCAACCGAGAAATTATTTATCTGGGCAAAGCACCGTCAGGAAACGCCTCAACGTCGCCGACCGGCCAAAACGCCAACGTACTACCTTGCGCGGATGCCGACTTACCGGACGTGACCGCCGTATTATCAGCGCTTGTTAAAGGCCATTTGCTGCATGCGCAAAGCGTCGCCGGCATTGCGATAGCTGATCTGCAAGCCATCGCGGACAAATTGAAAGCCGCTGATTACGGCGTAATTCTCTGGGGCGCGGCGGCAATGGCATTCGACCAAGCCGAGCTAACCGTTCAAACTTTGTGCAATATCGTCAAAGACCTCAACCAATCGGGTACGCGCTGCTCCGGTTTTCCATTAGGCGGTAAGGAAGGCGATCAAACCGCTAATCAAGTCTGTGGATGGACTACCGGTTACCCTGCGCGCGTCAATTTTGCCCGCGGCTACCCGGAGTACGATCCCTACCTCAACGACACTCAAGCGCTGATAAATAACGGCGAAGCGGATGCCTTGGTGTGGGTGCAGGCATTTAACAGCGGCGCACTGCCGCCGAAAGCCGACTTACCGACTATCGTCATCGGTCGCTCCGGCATGAAATTTGAGAAAGAGCCGGATGTGTTCATTCCGGTCGGTACGCCCGGCATCGACCATTCCGGCCACGCTTACCGTCTGGATAATGTGGTGGCGATCCGCCTAAAAAAATTGCGCGACTCCGGCCTGCCCAGCACCGCCGCCGTCCTGACCGCTATAGAACAAGCACTTTAGGATCAAACACATGCTGATAAAACTTACAGGTGGAACCGTTTACGATCCGGCCAGCGGCATCGACGGTCAACAGCAAGATATTTTTGTACAGGACGGCCGCATCGTTGACGCGCCGAAAGACGGCCGCCCGGTCGATCAGGAATACGATTTACGCGGCAAAGTCGTGATGTCCGGCGCAATAGACATGCATACCCATATCGGCGGCGGCAAAGGCAATATCGCCCGCACCCTGTTGCCGGAAGATCACCGCATGGACCCGGTGCATCGCACGCCAATTACTCGCTCCGGTAACGGTCACGCCATGCCCAGTACTTACGTCGCTGGCTACCGTTACGCGGAAATGGGTTACACAGCCTGTTTCGAACCCGCAGTACTGCCGATCAACGCCCGCCAAGCCCACATGGAAATGGGCGATACGCCGATTGTCGATAAGGGCGGTTACGTAATGCTAGGCAGCGATGACTTTTTATTACGCATGATGACCGCGAACAAAGATCAAAAAGCCATCAATGATTACGTGGCCTGGACGCTGAACGCTGCCAAAGGCATTGGCATCAAGGTCGTCAATGCCGGTGGTATTAGCGCGTTTAAATTTAATCAACGCAAACTGGATCTGGACGAGCAAAACAGCCATTACGCTGTCACTCCCAGACAAATCCTGCAAACCCTGGCTAGAGCCGTACAAGAACTGGGCATCACTCATCCGCTGCATGTGCATGGTTGTAACCTGGGCGTACCCGGCAATCTGGAAACGACTTTAAATACTATCGAAGGCATCGACGGCTTGCCGATGCACTTGACGCATATTCAGTTCCATAGCTACGGCAAAGAAGGCGATTTCAAATTTTCTTCCGGCGCTGCGCAGATTGCCGAAGCGATCAACAGCAATCCGAATATCACCGCCGACGTCGGCCAAATTCTGTTCGGCCAAACCGTCACCGCCTCTGGCGACAACATGCGCCAGCATGCGAACCACAAATACGCCAGCCCCAACAAATGGGTGTGCATGGACATCGAATGCGATGCCGGCTGTGGCGTGGTACCGTTTAAATACAAAGATCAAAACTTCGTCAACGCCTTGCAATGGGCGATAGGATTGGAAATCTTCTTGCTGGTCGAAGATCCTTGGCGGATATTCCTGACCACCGACCACCCCAACGGCGCGCCGTTCACCAGCTATCCGCATTTGATCCGCTTGCTGATGGACCGCAGCTTCCGTAACGACATGCTGGCGACCATCCATCCGGAAGCGCAAAAAATGACCACGCTGGCCTCGATTGAACGCGAATATACGCTTAACGAGATCGCTATCATGACCCGCGCTGGTGCCGCCCGAATTATCGGCTTAAAAGACCGTGGCGCGTTGAGTGCCGGCAACTTCGCTGACATTACCGTCTACACTGAAAACGCGGACCGCCAGACCATGTTCGCCAAGCCCGATTACGTGTTCAAAGACGGCGAACTAGTAGTGAAAAACGGCGAAGTGGTGAAAGTCACTTGGGGCACGACGCATATCGTCAAACCCGACTACGATCTGTCCATCGAAAAAGATCTCAAACCTTATTTCGACAAATACCTGACCATGAAACTCGGCAACTTTAAAATCAGCGACGACGAAATCAGCGAAGACGGACGCGGCAGCTTGACGGCGCATCCATTGCGAGGTGCAGCATGATTATTAACGGCGTAACCATAGACAAAACCTTTGCAGAGGCCTTCCCAATGAAGGCAACGCGGGCAATTATTACGGCTCAAAACGAAAAATGGGCGATGATTTCCGCGCAAGCGATGACCGGTTTTGCCACATCGGTGATCGCTTGCGGTTGCGAGGCTGGTATCGAACGGGTGTTGAGCCCGAACGAAACGCCGGACGGACGGCCCGGCGTAGCGATCATGATCTACGCGATGGGCGGCAAGGGCTTGGCCAAGCAATTGGAAACCCGCGCCGGCCAATGCGTATTAACCTCACCGACTTCGGCCTTGTTTGCCGGCATCGAAGGCGGCAAACCGATACCGTTGGGTAAAAACCTGCGTTACTTCGGCGACGGCTTTCAAATTGCCAAGAAAATCGGCGGCAAGCGCTACTGGCGTGTGCCGGTAATGGACGGTGAGTTCTTGACCGAAGCCACCACCGGCATGATCGATGCGGTCGGCGGCGGCAACTTTCTGGTACTGGCAGAATCGCAACCGCAAGCCTTGGCTGCCTGTGAAGCGGCGATTGAAGAAATGCGCAAAATCCCCAATGTGATCATGCCCTTCCCTGGCGGCGTGGTGCGCTCTGGCTCCAAGGTCGGTTCCAAATATGCGTCATTAGGCGCATCGACCAACGATGCCTTCTGCCCGACATTAAAAGGCGTGACCAAGACTGACTTATCACCTGAAATCGAATCGGTGATGGAAATCGTCATCGACGGTTTGAGTAAGGAAGACATCGACAAAGCCATGCGCGTAGGCATCCAAGCGGTTTGCGATCTGGGTGCGGCTAACGGCATCAAGCGTATCAGCGCCGGCAACTACGGCGGCAAATTGGGCCCGTTCCACTTTCATTTGCAGGAGATCATGGCATGAGCGCGTTAACCTTTACCCTGAAACAGCCAACCGACCAGCGTATCGACATGTCGCCGCTGGTTTGTCAAAAGCTGCAAGGTATGGATGTGGATGCCATTTCCGCGATCGAACTACAAAACGGCAAAAGCCGCCGCCGGGTTGACGAACTGTTCTACATCACCGGCATGAACACCCAGGAAATCATCATCGCCTACAGCAATAATAAGCTGGACTTCATAGGCAAGGAATTGGACGGCGGCAGCATCAGCGTGCAAGGCGACGCCGGCGCTTATCTGGGCATGCAAATGAAATCGGGCACTATCAACGTCAGCGGCGATACGGGCCTGTATGCTGCGTGTGAAATGAAAAACGGCTTGTTGCAAATTGACGGCGATGCCGGCGATTTTCTGGGGGGCGCCCTACCCGGTAACAAGCAAGGCATGAAAGGCGGCACAGTGCTGGTGAAAGGCAATGTCGGCCAGCGCGCCGGCGACCACATGCGCCGCGGCCAAATTTTGATCGAAGGCAATGCCGGGGATTATTGCGGCTCGCGCATGCTGGCAGGCACTATTGCGGTGATGGGCACTACCGGCCGCTATCTGGGCTATGCGATGCGGCGCGGCACCTTGTTGCTGTGGAATCAGCCGCAATTATCAGCGACTTTCAACGACTGCGGCTCGCATACCCTGGCCTTCCTGCCCATACTGTTCGCATCGTTCAAATCCTTAAACTCGCGGTTTTCCGACAATAATGCAGCATTTAACCGTGTGCAGCGTTACGGCGGCGACATGGCGGAAACCGGACGCGGCGAAGTGCTGGTCCGAATCTAACCCATTGCCGCGTAAACCGATTATGGTTTGCGCGGCGTCTTTCAAGTGAAACCGATACTCACCACCACCAATCACAACCGTAACGTTGCCGGCCTGAAATATGTGTACCCGGTCATCTCTCGGCGTGCGGGCGGTTTGTCGATTGGAGTAAATTTCAATCCGAACAATGCCTGCAACTGGCGCTGCATTTATTGCCAAGTACCGGATTTACAGCGCGGCAATGCCCCGGAAATGAATTTTGCATTGCTGGAGCAGGAGCTACGTTTCTTTCTGGATTACGTGCAACACGGCGATTTTTTCGAACAATTTAATGTAGAAATCGACCAGCGCGTTATCAAGGATATCGCCATTTCCGGCAACGGCGAACCGACCAGCTTGATAGATTTCGATAAAGCCGTGCATCTGATCGGCGAGATCGCCACGGAATCAAGCGTATTTCCGGCCAGCAAATTCGTCTTGATCAGCAATGGCAGTTTAATACACCAATCAACAGTACAAGCAGGCTTGGCGGAATTGGCTCGATACAATGGCGAACTATGGTTCAAGCTGGACAGCGCGACGGAACAAGGCCGCAAGCTGATCAACAACACCGGCCAAAGTCAGCAAAAGTTACTGGAACACCTAAAGATTGCCACTGGACTATGCCCCACTAAGTTACAAACCTGCATGCTGCATTATCGTCAAGCGTGGTCAGACAGCGAAAAGCAGGCCTATTTAGCGCTTTTGCAGGAATTACTGCTTAGTAAGATTAAACTGCAAGAAATCATGCTTTACAGCGTGGCAAGACAATCGTTCCAAGCGGAAGCAGACGAGTTGGAAAGAATGGATATTGAAGAGATGAATGCGTTTGCCGCTGACATCAAAGCGTTAAGCTATGATGTCAGCGTTAGCCATTAGGCAATAACGTCGAGAAGAGAACCGACCGTTTTTTCATGAACCTTGATCATTTTGGCGCCAGCCGAGGTTTCCAGCTCAGCTTCTTTCAGGCTCAACACCGGTTTGAACAAATCGGCGGAGCCGACGTCTTTTGAGCCGCCGACTTCCTGAGCTTGCACCGGCAAATTCGCGATGGTTTGCGCGGCGGTACTGGCTTTTTGCTGAGCATTGCTGATCAGAGTGGTTGCGCTATTCAGTACATTGCTAATCATGGTACACCTCCTGCAAATCGAGTTTGCATCATAGCGCTCCGGTTATCGGCTTGCCAAGCGCGGAACTTTAACTTCTCAACACCGTTTTGCCTACCTAGTCACACTTAGGTAACTATTTGTCTTTCTTGGCTATTTTTACGTACAGATCTTTCAAAAACGGCAGACCTTGGCTCTGAAATTTCGACCAAGCATAAACACCGGCTTGCTTCAGTAACTCAACGAACTTTTTAGCCGCAGCCTCTCCGCCAATCTGCTTAAATTTGGCTTCGACTATCGTACTCCACTGCTGTCTAGGCTGACCGTCGGCATCCAGAAACACCCTATCAAACAACCACATTTCCGCGACGGACACTGTCCACATAAATGCAAACGACACAGCCATACCACCACCAGCCACAATCACTAGCCAGGCGAAAATCGGATCAAGCTTCGTCAACCACCACGACAATATATCCACCAGCAAAAACACATACGGCATGCCGATCGCGATACATTTGTACTTGATGGTACTGGTTTCCGAAAAACTGAAAATCAGACCGACAAACATAAAGATAAAACTGATGCCGAACAAGTGAATATGCGAAACCCGCGTCAGCGAACTAAACGTCGCGCCTTCGTCTTCCTTAGTGTACTCCTTCAACACCTTGAAATCACTTAAGTTGGGGATGGACGCATCTTTGTTATGGCACATCACGCAACGATTCTCGATGATTTTATCGACGCCGCGATCAACAAAATCATCCTGATCAGCACCATCACGCACCCATTGGATAATGGCAAAACGTTCCTGCTCTGAAGCGTTTTCTTTCATTGCCCCGTTTAATTGAGTTTCCAACATCGTTCCGGAGCGGTTACCGTAATAACTGTAGACAATATCGTCTATCGACAGGCCAAACTTGCCGTCAGCCATACCGTGAGTAAACAGAATTTGGATCAAGGCCATCAGATAGCCGACTGCCACGGTAGTCAAATAGCCGGTAAACAGCACTTTGACAGGGGTATCCATTTGTTTTAAAGAAGAAAATTCGCGTGCCATGGTCAGTTACGCCGAAAAGGGGGAGATGGCTGCATTATAGCTTGGTTATATTACCGTTAACCGAAAATTCCATATCGTTGCAGGCATAAAAAAGGCCCTTGCAAGCAAGAGCCTTTTTACCCGTAACCGTTAACGCTTATCTGGGCAGGACGTTCGCGGCAGTCAAACCTTTAGGACCGGACTCGATATCGAATTGAACCGACTGGCCTGGAGACAAAGTTTTAAAACCTTCGCCCTTGATAACGGAATGATGTACAAAAACATCTTCCTTGCCTTCGGAAGGCTCGATAAATCCAAACCCTTTGGTATTGTTAAACCACTTTACAGTGCCTGTTGCCATTTCTAAAACTCCTACAAAATAAAACTAATGGTTACGCAGACCGACAATATTGACAACCGGACCTGCTGACTAGCAATGGCCATAATCCCTCAACATCTGTTATCTGAGCGGCGACATTGTACTTTGAAACATTTATCAAGGCTACCAACGATGTCCATCCTAATCCACTAATCAACAGCAATAATTTCATCCGAAAAATAGTGGAATTATCCGTCAGTCTTCGCTTGAAAAGCGCCACGTAGCGCCCCATCTCTGCGGCAACACAATTTATATTCCAAATGAGGTACGCAGCATGCGAATGGATAAATTAACCAGTAAATTTCAACAAGCGCTTAGCGACGCGCAAAGCATGGCATTGGGCAAGGATCACCAATTCATAGAGCCCGTGCATGTAATGTTGGCGCTGATCGATCAGGAAGGCGGCAGCATCAAGCCATTGCTGATGCAGGTCGGCATTCAGATCAACGCGTTGCGTAACGAGCTAAGCAAGGAAATCGACCGCCTGGCCAGCGTCTCCGGGTCCGGCGGCGACGTGCAAATCTCCAACGAGCTGTCGCGGATGTTGAACCTGACCGACAAACTGGCGCAGAAGCGTAAAGATGCGTTCATTTCCAGCGAATTATTTTTGCTGGCAGCCCTGGAAGCCAGCAGTTCCCTGCAAAAAATTCTGAAACAGGCCGGCGTCACCGCATCGGCTGTGGAAAAAGCCATAGAAAACATGCGCGGCGGCCAAAACGTCAATGACGCCAATGCCGAAGATCAACGCCAGGCTCTGAAAAAATACACCATCAACCTGACCGAACGCGCCGAGCAAGGCAAACTCGATCCAGTGATTGGCCGCGACGACGAAATCCGCCGCACCATCCAGGTCTTGCAACGCCGCACCAAGAATAATCCAGTGCTGATCGGCGAACCCGGCGTCGGTAAGACCGCCATCGTCGAAGGCCTAGCGCAACGTATCGTCAACGGCGAAGTGCCGGAAGGTATCAAAGGTAAGCAGTTGCTGTCGCTGGATATGGCCGCGCTGATCGCCGGCGCCAAGTTTCGAGGCGAATTCGAGGAGCGCCTGAAAGCGGTGCTGAACGACGTTGCCAAACAGGAAGGCCAAATCATCTTGTTCATCGACGAATTGCATACCATGGTCGGTGCCGGCAAGGCAGAAGGCGCGATGGACGCCGGCAACATGCTGAAACCAGCTCTAGCCCGCGGCGAACTGCATTGCGTCGGCGCCACCACGCTGGACGAATACCGGCAATACATCGAGAAAGACGCGGCATTGGAACGGCGCTTTCAAAAAGTGCTGGTCGACGAGCCTAGCGTCGAAGACACCATCGCCATCTTGCGCGGTTTGAAAGAACGTTACGAAATTCATCACCGCGTCGAAATAACCGATCCGGCCATTGTCTCCGCTGCGGTGCTGTCGCACCGTTACATTTCCGACCGGCAGTTACCGGACAAAGCCATAGACTTGATTGATGAAGCCGCCAGTCGAATTCGCATGGAAATGGATTCCAAGCCCGAGGCCATGGATAAACTCAGCCGCCGATTGATACAGCTGAAAATAGAGCGCGAGGCCATGAAAAACGAAACCGACGCGGCTTCGAAAAAACGTCTGGAAATATTGCAGGTTGAAATCGCCGATCTGGAGAAAGAATACTCTGACCTTGACGAAATCTGGAAGGCCGAAAAAGCCGCGTTGCAAGGGACTGCCACCATAAAAGAGAATCTTGAACATGCCCGTCTGGAACTGGAAGCGGCCCGCCGCAGCCAGGACTACGCACGCATGTCCGAACTGCAATACGGCGAGATTCCCAAGCTGGAAAAAGAGCTTGATTTGGCTTCGCAAGCGGAGATGCAGGAAACCACCTTGCTTCGCAGTAGAGTCACCGAAGAGGAAATCGCCGAAGTGGTCTCGAAATGGACTGGCATCCCAGTATCGAAAATGATGGAGGGCGAGCGCGAGAAATTGCTGCGCATGGAAGAAGAGCTTAGCAAACGGGTGATTGGGCAAACCGAAGCACTAAAAGCGGTGAGCAACGCCATCCGCCGCTCCCGCGCCGGCCTGTCCGACCCGAACCGTCCCAACGGCTCATTTCTGTTCTTGGGCCCGACTGGCGTCGGTAAAACCGAATTATGCAAAGCTTTAGCCGAGTTCATGTTCGACACCGAAGAAGCGATGGTGCGCATCGATATGTCCGAATTTATGGAAAAACATTCGGTGGCCCGCTTGATCGGCGCACCTCCCGGCTATGTTGGCTATGAAGAAGGCGGCTATCTGACCGAAGCCGTGCGCCGTAAACCGTATTCGGTCATCCTGCTGGATGAGATCGAAAAAGCCCATAACGACGTATTTAACGTATTGCTGCAAGTATTGGATGACGGCCGTTTAACCGATGGACAGGGCCGTACGGTGGACTTCAAAAACACCGTGGTGGTGATGACTTCGAACCTGGGTTCCAGCGTCATTCAGGAAATGGTCGGCGACGCACAGGGACGTGCTAGTGTCGCGGGAGGCATGACGCCGGAAGCGACCGAGGACAATTATGTTGAGATGAAAGATGCGGTGATGGAAATCGTCGGCCAGCATTTCCGCCCGGAATTCATCAACCGGGTCGACGAAGCGGTGGTCTTCCATCCGCTCGGCCAAGGTCAAATCCGCGCCATCAGCAAAATACAGATCGAGTTGCTACACCAACGTTTACAAGAAAAAGACATGGGTATGCAAGTCAGCGAAGCCGCGCTGGATTTACTTGGTGAAGCAGGCTTCGACCCGGTTTATGGTGCGCGCCCGTTAAAACGAGCCATACAACGGCAGTTGGAAAATCCGCTGGCTAATGAAATTTTGTCAGGCCGCTTTATTCCGGGAGATCTGATTAAAATCGATGTCGCTAACGATGGCCTGACTTTTAGCAAATAAATGTAATTCGGAGCCCCGGGTTGGAGTCAATCTAACCCGGCTTCCTGCGACTACTCCTTCGCCCCGGCCTGAACCAAAATATCCTCGATTTCTTTGTGCCCTCGAGTTCGGGCAAACTGCAAAGCATTGGCTGTCGGCTTGGCGCCGTTAGCCAATAATAGCTTGACAATTTCCAACTGCCCTCTACCGGCGGCCAATCCCAGCGCAGCCGAACCTCCGGCATTCACATCCATACCGGCATCCAGAAACAGCTTTACAGCAAGCATATCGCCCGCACCCGCCGATGCTGCGAATTGCGTTTCTGTGTAGTCGATGGCCATTTGCTGCAATTCCTTCCTGGCGCTTGCAGAATCTGTAGCAAAGGCTACTTTGGCTTGAAATAGGCTTGACGCCGCTACTATTAAAGCGACCACTACACCTGAGCGGCACTTGTTAAGACACCGATTAAGGATCATATCCATCTCCGCGAGAAATAAGCTATGTCACCGGCCAGATACTCTACGAAATCAAATTTTGATCACCCGCCCCTCGGCGGCGGATTGCAGCGCGGCAACGATGGTCCGACAGTTGTCGCGGGCATCGTTGAACGATAATGCCGGATCTTTGCCGTTTAATACGCAATCGCTGAAATGTTCGACTTCCAAGCGAAAATGATTTGCGACTGGTAAGCGTTCTTCAGACTGCCGGCCGTCTTCGGTCCACCAGGAAATTACCGGCACATCCCCTGGCAACTGCCAGACGACGTGGCATTTGATTCCGCCTTGGGTACCAACGATTTCATATTCGCAACGTCTAGCGCGTTCGAAGCTGAAATCGAAATGCGCGAATTTTCCGTCGCCAAAATCCAGAATGCCGCTGGTCGTAATATCGGCACCGCTTTCGACATATTTAGATAACGCAGTGACGGTGCGTGGTGCTTGTTGAAAGAACATGCGTAACGAATGGATCGCATAGCAGCCGATATCCCACATCGCCCCTCCGCCGCGCGAAACATCCTCAGCCAAGCGATACATCCGGGCCGGACGCATCATGAATGAGTAGCTGGCGCGCACAGAACGGATTTCGCCTATTAAACCGGACCGGATCAATTCCAGCACACGGGCGTGCTGCGGATGGAAGTGGTACATAAAACCTTCCATCACGGTTACCCGGTAGCGGCGCGCGGCTGTTTCAATCGCGTCAATATCCTCTACCGTCAAGGCCATCGGCTTTTCGCACAGCACATGCTTACGGTGCTCAATGGCCCGTAAAGCCCATTCCGCATGCTCATGATTGGCCATCGGCAAGTAGATAGCCTGCACATCTTCGTCATTTAGCAATGCATCCAGATTATCGTAACTCTGTATTTCCGGATGGCAAGGAGCGTATTGAGCGAGGGTTTGCGCTGCGGCTCCGGGCCGGCGGCTGGCTATGCCGACCAGCTTTGCGTTGGACGCTTCAACTATCGCCGGCAACAGGCGCTCGTTGATACGGGCAGCACCGAGAATGCCCCAACGAAGTTTGGCTTGGTCTTGGTTATTCATGACAGTACCTTCTGGACTGATAAGCTGAGAGCTATCAGATTAGCAGCTTGTCCGCGCGCCGCAAGCAACTTAACTCAAAAAGTCATGAGAAAGCCAACAAGCTTTGATTAAGTAAAGACTGGGAACCAAAGTATCGGGTATCTGCGCAAGATAAAATCGCCTCGCATAAAAAAGGCCCAAGCAACATCTGTTGCATAGGCCTTGTTGATCTATCGACTTTGGGTCGAGATCAAGCCATCGCGCGCAATCTGTCGTTAAGTCTGCTTTTGCTGCGAGCGGCTTTGTTTTTGTGGATCAGGCCTTTGTTAACAGCCGAATCGATTACAGGAACAGCGGTTTTAAACGCGGCTTGAGCTTGCTCTTTATCGCCTGCTCTAACAGCGGCGATCACTTTTTTAACGAAAGTGCGTAAGTTGCTGCGCTGTCCGGCATTGCGAATACGGCTTTTCTCAGCCTGACGCGCTCTTTTTCTAGCTTGTGGTGAATTAGCCATAGTCTATCAGTTCTTTTGAGTTAATCTGGAACCGCGTATTATCATTTTGGATGCTATGATTGTCAAATTTTTAGTGCCTATAAACTCTATCTGAGGCCTGCAGTGAGCAAGCAGCTGTTTAAATCTACCGCAATCGTTAGCAGTATGACCATGGTTTCACGGATCATGGGTTTTGTACGAGACATGTTATTTGCCAACATTTTCGGCGTTAACGTGGCCACCGATGCCTTTTTCGTAGCGTTCAGAATTCCGAACTTCCTACGCCGCTTGTTCATGGAAGGCGCGTTCGCCCAAGCTTTTGTGCCGACGCTGACGGATTATAACGAAAAAGGCAGCCGCGAAGCATTGCAGCTGTTTATAGACCGGACTGCCGGCACTTTGACAGTCCTATTGATGCTAATTTCGCTGGCAGGCGTAATTGCCGCCCCGCTGCTGATCATGCTATTTGCACCGGGCTTTCTATGGGAAGGCGGCCAGTACGAACTGGCTGTACAAATGCTCCGCATCACCTTCCCCTATTTGTTCTTCGTTACGTTAGTAGCGTTCGCCGGCGCGATTTTGAACGCCCGCGGTAAATTTGCGATTCCGGCCCTGACCCCGGTATTTTTGAATATCTGCATGATAGGCGCAGCGATCTGGGTTTCGCCGTTAATGGCACAACCCATTATGGCGTTGGCGTGGGGAGTATTCGGCGCCGGGATGGTGCAATTGCTGTTTCAAATCCCCGCACTATTGCGCCTGGGTTTACTGCCGAGGCCGCGCTGGGGCTATCAAGACCCGGCAGTGCGGCGCATACTAAAACAGATGCTTCCGGCAATCTTTGGAGTCTCGGTGGTGCAAGTTAATTTGCTGTTTGGCACTTTGGTCGCCTCGTTTTTGACCTCCGGCAGCGTTTCCTGGCTGTATTACTCTGATCGGTTGGTGGAGTTTCCGCTCGGCATTTTGGGTGTGGCGCTTGCAACAGTCATTTTACCCAGATTATCCGAAAATCATGCTGCTGAGGATGCCATGGCCTTTTCCAAGGCGTTGGACTGGGGCCTGAAATTGGTATTATTGATAGGCTTGCCGGCCACTTTGGGTTTAACACTGTTGGCCGAACCCTTGCTATCGACGCTGTTTCAATATAACGAATTTGGCAGCGAAGATGTGCAGATGGCGGGCAAAAGCCTGATGGCTTACGCGCTGGGTTTATTGGCATTCATGCTAATCAAGATCTTGGTTCCAGGCTTCACCTCGCGCCAGGACACGCAAACGCCGATGCGTTTTGGCATGCATTCCATCGTCGCAAATATCTTGTTGAGTCTAGTTTTGGCATTTCCGTTCGCGCATGCCGGCATCGCCCTGGCAACCACTCTGTCGGCTTACCTAAACGCTCTACTTCTGTTGCTTAGGCTGCTAAAAACTCGAGTTTACCGCCCTAGCGAACAGTGGCTGTTATACATTCTGCGGATTGTGGCAGCCAACGCAATTATGTCGGCGTTCTTGTATTATTTTGTCGATGTCACGCTTTGGCTGGATTGGAGCGCCTCGCAACGCGGCCTGCACCTGGGAATGACAATCGGCTTGGCAATCTTGATTTACAGTTCGGCACTGGTATTGTTGGGCATCCGCCCTCGCCATATCGGCTTGCAAAAATCCGTAACGACTTGAGATTCTCTGCGGCGCCACCATTGTCATGTAGAATGCACCGCAAACAGCGGTTTCCGTAACGATTCAACATAATAATCAGTAAGCTATGAAAACAAAAACAATCGGTTTTATTGGTGGCGGCAACATGGCGACCAGTCTAATCAGCGGCTTGATTGCCAGCGGTCATTCACCGCAGCAGATCTGGGTGTCGGATACCGCGCCCGCCACTTTGCAGGCTCACGCCGATCAACTTCATGTTAATACTACCGCCAGTAATGAGACAGTCATTAACGAAGTCGAAGTGGTGGTGCTGGCAGTTAAACCGCAAATACTGCGTGACGTTGCTTTGCAAATAGCGCCCTGTCTGAAACAAAAAAATGTGCTGGTAGTATCGATTGCCGCCGGCATTTCCCAGCAAAGTCTATCCAAATGGCTGGGCAGCGAGGTCGCTATCGTGCGCTGTATGCCTAATACGCCCGCACTGGTGCAAACCGGCGCAACAGCATTGCACGCCAATGCGAATGTAGACGACGAACAAAAAGATCTAGCCGAAAATATTCTGCGCGCGGTCGGTTTGGCCTTGTGGGTAAACGACGAAAACCAACTCGACGCCGTGACCGCGGTATCGGGCAGCGGGCCGGCTTATTTTTTTCTGCTGATGGAAGCAATGGAAAAAGCCGCCCTGGAATTGGGCCTGGACGAACGCTCCGCTAGACTGCTGATTCAGCAAACAGCACTGGGCGCCGCCAAAATCGCACTGGAATCGTCCGAATCACCCGCCCAATTGCGCGCCAGAGTAACGTCGCCCGGCGGTACCACTCAACAAGCCATAGAAACGTTTGTCCAAAACGGCTTTGTCGAACTGGTTGCCAAAGCCTTACACGCCGCCAAAGACCGCTCGATTGAAATGTCAAAACAACTGGGAGCCGACTAATGGGCAGCAATTACATGACCGACCCAATAGTGTTCCTGATCGACACGCTGTTTTCGTTGTATATTTTGGCGGTGGCATTGCGCTTCTTGTTGCAATGGACCCAGGCCGATTTTTACAACCCGGTTTCGCAATTTCTGGTGAAAATCACCCATCCGCCATTGCGGATTTTGCGTCGCTTCATTCCTTCCATCGGTCGCATAGATAGCTCTTCCCTAGTGCTGGCGTTGTTGCTGCAAATAGTCGCTAACTTTTCGATACTGGCTATCAAAGGCTTATCGGTCAGTTTTGTGGCATTGACGCTATTGTCGTTTACCGACTTATTGAAAATGCTGATCGATATTTTCGTTTACGCCATTTTTGCCGGCGCCATCCTCAGCTGGTTCGCCCCCGGCAGTTATGGCTCCGCCTCGTCGATTTTGTACAGTTTGACCGATCCGCTGCTGAATGTGTGCCGCAAGGTGCTGCCCGACATGGGTGGAATAGACCTATCGCCGCTGGTGGCGCTGGTATTGTTGCAACTGACAAAAATGATGATTTTACCGCCCTTACATCAATTGGTTAGTCTGCTGGGCTAGGCGCCAGACCGGTATTGCCCATGCAACATGTCGCCTTTAAACGAACATCTTTTGTCGCTCTAGCATTGCTATTGGCAGTGGGCGAGCCCGCATATGCAAAAAAAATGTATCGTTGGGTGGATGAAAACGGCAATGTCTATTTCTCCGATCAAGTGCCGCCCGACCAGGTAAAGCACAAACGGGAAACATTAAGCGAGAAAGCCCGCGTGCTCGACGTGCTGGAAAAAGCCAAAACCGCCGAGCAAATTGCCCAGCAAAAGCGGCTGGACGCGCTACGTAAGGAACAGGAAAAGATCATTGCCAGGCAAAACGCCAACGACAAAGTGCTGTTAAGCACGTTTCGTAGCATTGAAGATATGAATAAGGCCTTGACCAATAAAATGGCGTCCTTCGATGCCGGGCAAAAAGTGATTGAAGGCAATATCGAGCGCATTCAACAGCAATTGCAGCAGCAACAGCAACAAGCCGCCAATCTTGAGCGTGGCGGCAGCAAGATCCCGCCGAAATTACTGACGGATATTGCCGCCAGCAAACAACAGATAGAAGCGGGCAAACAAGAACTTTTGCGTCACCAACAAGACAGACAAAACAGCGAAAAAGAATTCAAAGCCGACATAGCCCGCTTTCAATTCCTCACCCAAACCAACAGCAACGACGGAAAACCGGTCAACGGCGACAGCTTAGCGGCCAGCAACGCCAGCAACGAACTAGGTCTGTTTGTTTGTCAGGACGCCGGGCAATGCGAAAAAGCCTGGAAAATCGCCGGCGAGTTTGTCGCGACTCACTCCACTACCGGTCAAGACGTGGAAAGCGAGAAGCTGATCATGCGCGCGGCGCCACAGAAAGACGACGATTTAAGTCTGTCGGTATCGCTGCTCGAGCGTAACAACACATTTCAGATATTTCTGGACATCCGCTGCCGCCAATCCAGCATAGGCAACGAATTATGTTCAGGAGCAAAGGCTCAGAGTATTCGCCAAGCCTTTGCCCCCTTTATTCAATCCAGCTTAGCGGCGCAGCAATAAAGTACCAACGCCCTGATCGGTGAACAGCTCCAGCAACACCGCGTGCTCGACCCGGCCGTCTATAATATGCACACTAGTCACGCCGCCCTTCAACGCATCAGTACCGCAGCGGGTTTTCGGAATCATCCCCCCGGAAATCGTGCCGTCAGCGATCAGATTATCAATATCGGTTAAGGTCAGACCAGTCAGCAAATTGCCCTGTCTGTCCATAATGCCGGGGATATTGGTCAACAACATCAGTTTTTCGGCCTTTAACACTTCCGCAACCTTGCCGGCCACCAGATCTGCATTGATATTGTAGGAGTGCCCATCCTTACCCACGCCAATCGGCGCGATCACCGGAATAAAGTCGCTGTTACCCAACATCTCCACCACCGCCGGATCGATGCTGCTGACTTCGCCGACATGGCCCAGATCGATAATTTCCGGCGCATCTTCCAAGGTCGCACCGGCCTTGGTCATATTGATTTTACGGGCATGGATGAAATTGCCGTCCTTTCCGGTCAACCCAACCGCCTTGCCGCCCTGCATATTGATCATATTGACGATTTCTTTATTCACCAGACCGCCCAGCACCATTTCCACCACATCCATGGTTTCGCTGTCGGTAACGCGCATACCGTCGATAAACTCAGAGGTTTTACCCAAGCGTTTTAACAAATCGCCAATTTGCGGACCGCCGCCGTGCACGACGATGGGGTTAATTCCCACCAGCTTCATCAAGACGATGTCGCGGGCGAAACTGTGTTTCAACGCATCGTCGACCATCGCATTGCCGCCGAATTTAATCACAACTGTTTTGCCCTTGAATTTCTGAATATACGGCAAGGCTTCGATAAGAACGTGGGCAATCTGGTGCGCGTTTTTTTCTTTCATGATCGCTAACAATTAAAAAGGTAGTTTGATGTCGGGTTTGATTTGCAGCATCAGCTGCCTGAATTGAGCTTGAATACGTTGCATCGCTTCCTGGCTATCCGCTTCGAAACGCACGGTTAGAACCGGCGTGGTGTTGGAGGCTCTGACCAGGCCCCAGCCGTCGGCAAATTCCACGCGCATACCGTCGATATTGATGATCTTGCCGTCTTTAAACTTGGCCTGGCTGAATAACTGCTCCATAAAGCGGACGCCTTCGCCCTCGGCCATCGGTACATGCAGTTCCGGCGTATTGATACTGTCCGGCAAATCGGCAAAGACATCGCTACTACTGCGCATATCGCCGGACAAAATTTCGATCAACCGCGCAGCGGCGTATAAGGCATCGTCAAAACCGAACCAACGGTCGTTAAAGAAAATATGCCCGCTCATTTCGCCGGCCAGTGCCGCCGCGGTTTCCTTGAGCTTGGCTTTCATCAGCGAATGGCCGCTTTTCCACATCAACGGCCGCCCGCCGCGTTTAACGATTTGATCGTGCAAATGCCGGGAGCATTTCACATCGTAAATAATTTCGGCTCCCGGTTTATTCGCCAGCACATCGCGGGCATACAGCATCATTTGCCGATCCGGCCAAATAATTTTGCCGCCGGAATCGACCACGCCGATTCTGTCGCCGTCGCCATCAAAGGCAACGCCAATATCCGCCTCGTAATGCTGCACGGCCTTAATCAGATCGGCCAGATTTTCCGGCTTGCTGGGATCGGGATGATGATTGGGAAAATTGCCGTCAATCTCGCAATACAACTCAATCACTTCACAACCCATGGTGCGCAACAGAATGGGTGCCAATTGACCAGCCGCGCCGTTGCCGCAATCGACGGCCACTTTCATCGGTCTTACCAAATGCACATCATCAGAAATCATGCCGATATATTCGTTACTGAATAGGCTATTCAGCTCGATGGAGCCGGGCGCACCGTCGCTGAAATCGCCGGCTTCGATACGTTTTTTCAGTTGTTGAATCTTGTCTCCGGATAAGGTTTCGCCGTTCAAAACCAGTTTAAGGCCATTATAATCGGCAGGATTGTGGCTACCGGTAATCATCACGCCACTGCGGCCTTCGCTGTGCTGCGTGACAAAATACAGCAGCGGCGTCGGTACGACCCCAATGTTAAGCACATCACAACCGGCCTCGGTAATGCCTTTTGCCAAGGCATCCGACAAACCCGGACTGGAGAGCCGGCCGTCCCTGCCCATGACGATAGTCTTGATATTCAGCTGCCTGGCCTCGCTACCTAAAGCCCGGCCGATATTTCGCACAGTTTCCGACGTCAAACCGCGCCCAACAATGCCGCGAATATCGTAAGTACGGAAAATATCGGCAAAAGACTCACCCGCCGTCGGAGCGACTGTGGGCATCGCTACGGGTGCCGACTTCTCGGCGGGAGCCGCCGCACTAAGCGGCGCCTGCTCGGCCATGCTGATAGGCGCCGTACCGAGGCTCACCGGCACGCTGGCATATTGTTCGGCTGTTTTGGGCGAGTCTTCGATAAAATCGATATCGAAGGACTCGTCGAAAAAGTCATATTCACCCAATTCGTCAGGTGCTTTACTCGGGCTTTTTTCTTGTTCCAGGATGCGTTTGAACTGCGCCAAGGTAGAAATGATCGGCCGCATTTCATCGAGCTGCACCGGATAGTGACCAACCTGCTTGCCGGTCATCATGTCCTTGGCGGCCTTTAAAATACTGCTTTGATCGTGATGCAGATAATCGGCCAATTTACGATACCCGACAAAAAACGCCAAACAACCCAACAAGGCGGGAATCAAGATAATGCAGGAAAATAAAATGATGTCGCCGGCACTGGTGCCGCCACCTATGGAAAGCTCCAACGACCAGCGGCTGTTCGTCAGCGGCATCACTTGCGGCTCGTCGCTCTTCAACTCCGGTATGCCGACACTGGCCAATACCGCCTGCTCTTGTTTGATCTCCACATAGCCATTGCCGACGGTAGTCTTGGTGATCAACTGCTGCAACAAATCCGGCTTCAAACTAACCAAAATCACGCCAATTACCTGCTGATTTTGACTAACCGCAGCCGTCATCGCCAAATGCCGATGCTCGCCCTCGCCTTGCACGAAGGGCTTTTGCTTGGCCGTCAGCGTGGCGCGCACCATCTCCAAATCGGCAAAGCCCATATTCGGCACCTGATTAAGATCCGGCTCGCTGACTGTCGCCGACAGCAAGCGCACGCGCATCGCTTGCGGAATCGTGTTCTGTAACCTGGTAGTGACGTTATCAAGCGCCGCTTGATTTTGACTATCGTTGGCGACTACTGCCACCACATCCGGCGCCTGCGCCAGACCATCGATGACCCGCTGTAACGTCTCGATCTGACTGACGATGCTAACCGTCATACCGCTGGCAATCGCTGTGGTACTGGTTTGTTGGGTTTCCCTAACCTGGGCCGCCGAAAACCAATAGGCGCCGCCGCCGGCCAATAACACCATCAGCGCCGCGATGCCGGCAACTATGCTAAATATGCGTCCCATCCGTCGCGGCTCCGCTTAGTGCCGGCCGCTATGTCCAAAACCGCCGCTGCCGCGATGGCTTTCGTCGAACTCGGCCACACACTCAAACTCAGCCTGCACCACCGGCACAAACACCATTTGTGCGATACGCTCACCTATCTCGACGGTAAACGCGCTATTGCCGCGATTCCAGCAGGAGATAAAAATCTGTCCCTGGTAATCCGAATCGATCAAACCCACCAAATTACCCAGCACGATGCCGTGCTTATGCCCCAGTCCCGAGCGCGGCAGCAATACCGCCGCCAAATGCGGATCGTCGATATGAATAGCCAGACCGGTGGGTATCAAGGCCGTTTCGCCTGGCTGCAAGGTCAAGGCTTGATCCAGGCAGGCTCGCAAATCCAGTCCCGCCGAACCGTGCGTGGCGTAGGCGGGCAAAGCAATCTCCTGGCCCAACCGCGGATCAAGAATTTTTAACTGGATTTTTTTCATGCAATTTCTCGGCTATCAGTTTAAGCAGCTGTGCGGCTAAAGTATGTTTATCGGTCATCGGCAGGATTTGTTGGCCACCCGGCCAAAATACTTGCAAGGCGTTGCGATCACTCTCGAAACCGCCTTCAGCCTGCCCCACCCAATTCGCGGCGATCAGGTCCAGGTTTTTGGTTTGCAGCTTGTTTTTAGCGTAATTTTCCAGATCGTCGGTTTCAGCGGCAAATCCTACTACCAAGGGTTTTGGTTGCAAACCAGCCACTGCGGCGATGATATCCGGATTTTTTACCAAGGCTATATTGCTGGTGTCACTACCCTTTTTTATCTTGCACTCAGCCAGCTGTTGCGGCCGGTAATCCGCTACCGCCGCAGCGCCAATATAAATATCCGCCGTCGGGCAATGTGTCATCACCGCATCATACATTTGCAGGGCGGTTTCCACCGGAATAAGTTTGGCTCCGGCCTGCACTGCTAAGTTCACCGGACCACTTATCAGTGTCACGTTGGCGCCGGCTGACAGGGCTGCGTCTGCCAAGGCATACCCCATTTTGCCGGAGCTTCGGTTAGTGATGTAACGCACCGGATCAAGCGGCTCACGCGTCGGTCCGGCACTGATGACTATATTAAGGCCTGACAGAAAGCCGGGAGGTTCAGGCCCCAGCACTTGCCGACCAATATCGGCCGGCTCCACCATACGTCCCAAACCTTGCTCGCCACAAGCCTGCTCACCGGCCGCAGGGCCGATAAAATGCACGCCGTGGCTTTGCAATCTGGCAATATTCTCTTGAGTTACAGATTTAGCCCACATCGCCTGATTCATCGCCGGCGCAACGAATACCGGGCATTCGGCCGCAAGGTATAATGTGGATAACAAATCATCCGCCAAACCGTGGGCCATTTTCGCCAGCATATCAGCGGTCGCCGGCGCAATCAGCAACAGGTCCGCCCAGCGCGCCAAATGGATATGACTCATAGCCTGTTCCTGCTCGACATCCAGCAAATCGCTATGCACAGCATGGCCGCTCAGGGCCTGAAACGTCAGTGGTGTGACAAACTGGCGGGCGGCGGCGGTCATCACCACGCGAACTTCGTGGCCTTGCTTCCGCAACAAGCGCACCAGCTCCGCCGCTTTGTAAGCCGCGATACCGCCGCAAACCCCCAACAAAATTCGCTTGTTAATGTTCATGCCCCAAAAAGATCAGTTCTTGGAATTATGGCAAACTCGACCTTTGATGTATAGGAACAGCTTATTTTGCAATCAGTCTGTACGACCAAGGCTTGAACCGCAGATTTTGCAGTTGCCTGACTTATAACCGCCCCCCAAATTGAACCATTGAGCTATCACACGGAATATACCCCAGAATAAGTTTCGCCGAATGAACGAGGTAAGCAGCACTACCTAATGGGATTGCAGCGGCTTATTCAACAAAACCCTGATGACTTATACAGCCACACCTAAAAAGGTAGAACCATGAAAAATACGCGCATTCCCCTGATCGCCCTCAGTTTGAGCGGCGCGCTTGTGATACCTGCGGCACAAGCTTCCAATATTTCCGTCAGCAGTAACACCTGGGCTGCAAGCGGCGCGGCCGGACTTATTTACGGGGACAGCACGGTCAATAACTCGCAAACTGGAAACGCTCAGTTCGGTTACGTGTCGACCTCTGGCGGCGTCTATGGTGTTTCTCCCCTAGTACTGAGGGATGAAGGCCGCGGCACCGAGAACCAAACTAATGGCTCGAAAATTCAATCGAACGCCTTCAACGCCAGCGCTAATGACACGCTTACTCTGCACTTCAATTACATGTCAACCGATGGCCGCGGCTACGACGACTATGCCTGGGCACGCTTGGTCAATGCGGATACTAACAACACTGCCGCCTGGTTGTTTACGGCGCGCAGCACCAATTCCGCTAACGGGAATGTCGTGCCGGGTAATGTGTTGAACCGTCAGGTAGATAACACCTTACCGGATGAACTCGACGCCGTATTGAATGGCGGCAACACGGTTGGCTTTGATGTGGCCGGCACAAACTGGATTCCGCTGGGTAGCTCAAGCGGCATTTGCTGGGATAATGCGAACACCTGTGGTCCGACCGGCTGGATTAAGTCTGCGTACTCGTTCACTGCCTCGGGATCGTATTTTCTTGAGTTTGGGGTGATCAACTGGGGTGACGAAGCGTTTGATACTGCACTTGCTTTTGATTTCGGCGGACTACAGCAAGTGAATTTCAGCGGTGTCACACTAGTTCCGCCACCAGCCACTGTCCCTTTGCCTGGCGGCTTCCTGCTGATGTCTGTGGGCGTTGGCTTGATGAGCGCAATGTCTCGCAGAGATAAATTTGCCGGCCAATCCTGAAATAATCAGCGGCAAGTCATCCTGAATACAAATTAAGTTTGCATTTGGGTTGACCCTCCGTTTTAAATCCGGAATAGGTGACTTGGATACTGATAGAGGAGTATTTGAACAAGCTATGGTCCTACATGGGGACGGTCTTGCTTGCTTTCTGAGATTCGAAATCCGGGGGCTAAACCACACGCCGCGCCTAAAAATCGGCCACAACTCCCTCAAAAACAACAGTTTAAATCGCCGCACAATCAACCCTGTGATATATTCGCGCCACGCTCACCTGCCCATATGGGCAATATAGCCTCAGCAAAACAGAGGGTATAGTGCGGACAACCTTGAAGCAGTTCCGGTAAAGCTAACACCCTCAGCGGCCCCGGAACTATTTCAAGGTTTGCCAGCATCCCGCGGGATGCAATTAAGCGCAATTGCACGGAAACTCGGCCATATGGGCGATCAAGCACTTGCAATGTATACGGTAGCTGGAAGCTTGGAGGATAGACTGTTTAATCCTTTTCCGGCCGGGTTTAGAAGAACCTAGTCTCAGCAATACAGAACGAGAATTTTATGAACTTGAAACGCCAATCGCTAATTGCCCTGTGCTTGGGCTTTGCCGCCCAAATCGGTAATGCTCAGGACTTAGCGCCGGTTAATCTGGAACAAATCCGCAAGACTGCTGCCGATTTCGAACATGGCCGCACCGTCAAGCAAGATTACCGGCAAGCTTTTGATATGTACTGCAAGGCCGCGCTGCAAGGCGATGCCGAATCGGCTTACAGCATCGGCTTTATGTACTTCAATGGCCGCGGCGTGACTCGTAGCATTCCGCTGGCCAGCCACTGGTTTAAACAAGCCGCAGAACACGGCGACGCGCATGCACAGCAAATGCTGACCCGTTTTGGCGATGTCACCCCTAGTGACGACCCAGCCTGTCAACCTCCGGCGCCGGAACCCGAAGTTAAACTGGTTGCCGACCCCAACCCTAACCGCCAACTGGTAGAAGCCTGGGTAAAAGAGATTGCACCGATTTACAGCATCGACCCGCAACTGATCATGGCGGTGATTCAAGCCGAATCCGCTTTCAACCCCAGCGCACTGTCCGGCAAAAATGCCCAAGGCCTGATGCAGCTGATACCGGCAACCGCCGAACGTTTCGGGGTAAAAGACAGCTGGAATCCGATTCAAAACATCAAAGGCGGCACCGCCTATCTGCATTGGCTATTAAGGCATTTCGAAGGCAAAGTCGATTTGGTACTGGCTGCCTATAATGCCGGCGAAGGTGCGGTGGAGCGCTATCAAGGCATCCCGCCGTATCAGGAAACTCGCAATTACGTGAAGCAAATTCTGGCTGCGTATCAAAAACCAACCCATCCGGTACCGCCGCAAGAACTGCAAAAAAATCTGGTTATCGAACAGAAAACCTAAATTATCGCCAATCCTCCTACGCTACCCCAGCCTAGGAATACGGTATTTCGTAATATTGACGAAATACCGTACGCACTTAGCCTCAAGACCTCGCATTATCCAGCTCCTCTCCCGTCTTTTTATTTCCCATAAACTCCCTCAACAACAGTCAGTTACCTAGCAATACTGTCAAGATCAAAAATCCTGGCATAAGAATTGATCCTATTAAGCCAACAAACCTCAGTTAACGAGCTTTCCGGCCTCTCAATTCATACAGGTTATTGTCATGAAAGTTGATAATTCGATCTTATTCATCGCGGCGTTGACCGCCATCAATTCAGTCGCTGTTCTATTGGAGCTACTGTGATGACTAACCCGATCAGACAGCAATCCCAGAGCCCAAGCCTTATCTCATCGGTTGTCGCCCAACGCTGGCTTAGCCAAACTCTTGAATGCGAAAGCAACAACGAATGTTGCCAATTGAATCAATCCCGTGCCGAGATTGCCGCATTGGAACGCGCCCTAACAATTAGCCAACAACAGCTCGCCAATGCCCAACGGCAAATCGAAGCGCTTACTAACACACGCAAAACCTTGGAACAGCAACTGCTGGAAAGTGACGAGAATTACAGACAAGCCCTGCATTGCGCGCATCACGACGAGTTAACCGGCCTCCCCAATCGCGTTTTGTTGCTAGATAGACTGCAACAAGCCTTGGCCCAAGCGGATCGCCAACAACGGCCGGTCGCACTGTTGTTTATCGATCTGGACGAATTCAAAAGCATCAACGACGAACTCGGCCACGCGGCCGGCGACCGATTACTGAAAGAAGTGGCGGGACGTTTGTCGACTTGTCTTCGCTGTGGCGACACCGCTTGCCGCTACGGCGGTGACGAATTTTTGGTGCTGCTGGGCGAAATTGATGCCGACCGCAGCGTGGCAGCGGTGATAGAAAAAATCCAGTCGCAACTAGCCGAGTCTTGCAGCATCAATGGCAAATCGGTTGCTATCAGCGCCAGCATCGGCGCAGCTATTTACCACCACGACGGCCAAAGCAGTATTGACTTGCTAAACCGAGCCGATAGTGCGATGTACCGCGCGAAAAAACTGAAACTCCCCCAAGCAATCGGCTAACGTCAGAAAACCGGATCAGCGGCGACTGCTATGCGACGTTTTATAGCGGCCGACGCTAGCCAGAATTTCCTGCCGCGCATCATCAATCCCACCCCAACCTTCCACGCAGACCCATTTCCCTTCTTCCAGGTCTTTATAGTGTTGGAAAAAATGGGTGATCTTGGCCAGCTTGTCCGGCTGCAAATCTTTGTAATCGGTGACGTGATTGTAGAACGGCGTCAAGCGCGGTACCGGCACCGCCAGCAGTTTCGGATCAGGGCCGGCTTCGTCTATCATTTTCAACACGCCAACCGGCCGGCAATTGATCACGCAACCGCTGAGCAACGGCGCGGGGGTGATGATCATCACATCCACCGGATCGCCATCCTCGGACAGGGTTTGCGGGATGTAACCATAATTGCAGGGATATTGCATCGCGGTGCCCATGAACCGGTCCACGGTCAAGGCCCCGGTATGTTTGTCCACTTCGTATTTGACCGGATCACTAAAGGCCGGGATTTCCACCACTACATTTATTTCAAAAGGAATATTGCCGCCGGCGGCGACTTGCATGAATGACATCGAATCCTCTTTGAGTAAGCTGGAAACGCTGTCATTATAGCCGCCGTTATTGGGCTATCGGGATTAAATCAGGTGTTAGGCAGTCTGCAAAAAATGACCAGCGCGTTGGCTGAGCCCGTGCAATACCGCTTGCCGGTCGGCGCACAGGAAATCGAATTGAACGCGTTATTGGGCAAAAAACTGTCGCTACGCTACAGCGGCCAGATCTTTTGTGTGCATTGCGCTAAAAAGACCAACAAAAGCTTCAATCAAGGCTATTGCTACCCGTGCTTTATCAAACTGGCGCAGTGCGATATGTGCATCATGAAGCCGGAAACCTGCCACTACGCCGCCGGGACTTGCCGTGAACCGAGCTGGGGCGAGCAGTTTTGTTTCCAACCGCATATCGTTTATCTGGCCAACTCTTCCGGCATCAAAGTCGGCATCACGCGCCAATCGCAAACGCCGACGCGCTGGATAGATCAAGGCGCGGTGCAAGCTTTACCCATTTTTAAGGTCGCTTCCCGCCATCTGTCGGGTTTGATCGAAGTCACCTTGGCGCAGCACGTCAGCGACAAAACCAGCTGGCAGCAAATGTTGAAAAACAACACCGTGCCGCTGGATTTGCCAGCCATCCGCGACCGCTTACTGGTCGAATGCGACGAACAACTGCAAACCATAGCCGCGCAATTTCCCGGCGAACTGCCGCAATTACTCAGCGATGCCGAACCATTAACCCTGGACTATCCGGTGTTGCAATACCCTAGCAAAGTGAAATCGTTTAACTTGGATAAGGAGCCGCTGGTGTCCGGCATCCTGGAAGGCATCAAAGGCCAGTATTTGCTGTTCGATACCGGCGTGATCAATATCCGCAAATTCGCCGGCTACGAAGTGGAAGTGACAGTCTGAAGGTCGCCGGCCAAACCTTGCTCAATCACCTGCACCCGCTGGGTAATTCCGCACAACAAGGTATAAGGAATGGTGTCGGCTTGGCGGGCGATTTCCTCGACCGGCAGCCCATCGCCCCATAAAGTAACCGGATCGCCGGGTTGCGCACCAGGCTGGCTGTTCAAATCGACGGTAATCATGTCCATGGACACCCGGCCGATCAGCGTCACCCGTTGACCGTTAACCAACACCGGCGCGCCGCTCTTAGTGTGACGGTGATAGCCGTCGCCGTAACCGATTGAAATCACACCCAAGCGGGTCGCGGTTTGGCATTGCCAGGTGCCGCTGTAGCCTACCGTTTCCCCGGCCGCTACATCTTTCACCGCGATCAACCTTGAATGCAAACTCATCACTGGTTTTAGGCCAAAATCCGCGCCGATTTTGCCAGCAAACGGCGAGCAACCGTATAGCATCAGCCCAGGCCTCACCCAATCGTTACTCCTATGCTGCGCGGCGCCGAAGCGAACATTCGGCCAGCCTATAATACCGGCCGAATTGGCAATGCTGCATGCGCCGGGATAGTCTTTTACAGCGTCGTTGAACAAATCGATTTGCCGGCGAGTTTTATCATCCAGCAAATCGTCTGCGTTGGCAAAATGGGTAATCAGATTGATTGGTTGTTCGACCAGTGCGCAACCCAGCAATTGCTGATAAGCGACATTGAAATCGGCGCCTTTAAAGCCCAAACGATTCATGCCGGTATCCATTTTCAACCAAACAGCAAGTTTGCCTTCGGCATCGGCTTGCTGTTGCAAAATCGAGATTTGCTGCGGCGTGTGAATTACCGCCGCCAGTTGAAACTTTAACAGTTGCAGCAATTCGTCCACGCAAACAAAACCTTGCAACACGGTGATAGATTGTTTGAAACCCGCTTGTCGCAGCCTGACGCCTTCGTCCACCCGCGCTACGGCAAAGCCGTCCGCCAAGTCCAAAGCGGTCGCTACCCGCGTCATGCCATGTCCATAGCCATTCGCTTTTATCACCGCCATGATTTTGTTGTCCGGCGCGTAACGCTTTACTTGCGCCAGATTGTGACGGGCAGCCTCCAAATCCAGACGCACAAAAGCCGCAGGCGTCATTCGTAATCCTCGAGGCCGCTGTAAACCCCGGCAAAATTCTCGAAGCGGGTGTATTGACCAAGAAAGGTGAGGCGCACGGTACCCAGCGGTCCGTTCCGTTGCTTACCGATGATCACTTCGGCAATCCCCTTATCCGGGCTGTCTTCGTGATATACCTCGTCGCGGTATACGAAAATGATCAAGTCGGCGTCCTGCTCGATCGCGCCGGATTCACGCAAATCGGACATGACCGGCCGTTTGTTGGGGCGCTGCTCCAGATTCCGGTTGAGCTGCGACAGCGCAATCACCGGCACATTCAGCTCTTTGGCAAGCGCTTTGAGGCCACGCGAAATATCGGAAATCTGCTGCACCCGGTTATCGCCGCTGGCCGGCGATTGCATCAACTGCAAGTAATCCAGCACGATCAAACCCAGCTGGCCGTGCTCGCGGGTCAAACGTCTGGCGCGCGAACGTACTTCGGTCGGCGTCAGCGCGGGCGTGTCGTCGATAAACAGCTTGGTCTCGGCCAGCAAATTGATTGCCGAGGTCAGACGCGGCCAATCGTCGTCATCCAGTTTACCGGTGCGGACCTTGTGTTGGTCGATGCGACCCAGCGACGACATCATCCGCATAGCCAAGGATTCTCCGGGCATCTCCATACTGAACACCGCCACCGGCATGCCGCTTTTCAGCGCCACGTTTTCGGCCATGTTCATCGCAATAGTGGTCTTACCCATGGACGGCCGGCCGGCGACGATAATCAAATCGGCAGGCTGCAAACCCGAGGTTTTTTCGTCCAGATCGGTAAAGCCGGTGCTGGCCCCGGTGATATCGCCGTCCAGTTCGTAGAGGGTTTCGATTTTATCCACGGCCTTAGCCAACAAGGATTTGATCGAGCTAAATCCGCCCTGCCCGCGCTGCCGCTGCTCGGCAATTTCAAATACCCGCCGCTCGGCGTTTTCCAATAAATCCGCAGTTTCCCGGCCTTCGGTGGTAAATGCCGAATCGGAAATCTCGGTACCAACATGGATTAATTGCCGCAATACCGAACGATCACGAACGATGTTGGCATAGGCCACGATGTTCGCGGCGCTGGGCGTATCCCGCGCCAGCGTACTTAAATAAGCCAGACCGCCTACATCCTGCAATTCACCGGTAGTTTCCAGCACCTCGGATAAGGTCACTACGTCGAACGGATCTTGCTTCTCCGCCAATTGGGCTATGGACCGGAAAATAAGCCGATGGTCACGGCGATAAAAGTCGGTCTCGACCACTTTGTCGGCCACCGAATCCCAGGTTTGGTTATCCAACATCAAGCCGCCCAGCACCGACTGCTCGGCCTGAATGGAATGCGGCGGTACTTTTAGGGATTCGACGGCTTGGTCGGGAGTGAAATAATAGTCTTCGGACATGGCGGACAGCGGTTGCAAACAATAACGGCGGATTATACCCGGCTATGCAGTAATCGCGGCTGCCTCTAATCATAAGAGCAACCAGGATAAACACCGCCTCAAAATCGAGGCGGCGTTTTCGGAAAATATTCTAAACAGCAAGGCAAACGGCAGAATTGATTAAAGCTTGTGCTTAAAAACTATCGGCGCAAGTTCAACACATCCGTATTCACCGCAGAATCTTCAAGCAAATCAGCGAGCACGCTCTATTAACGTAACTATTCAGCGCTGAAAGGTTTTCATTCTGCTCAGCAGAGGACAGAGGTGTGGGGGCGAATTCATTCGCCCTTTTGTCAGCATTGAAGATTAAGGTCGAATAAATTCGCCCCTACAGCAGGTTCGCCTGCGTGGAATCGAGACCGCCCTTGAACTATCCCGCCAATCCACTCGTTCCGTCCATAACAGCCATGACAAATTTGTCATGGCACGAACGGACAATTAAACAGCGTTACATACCCGGATACACTGATCACCAGATGATTTGCCGTACACAGCCCGCTCTGCCTCTACGTCCAATCGTCACCGAAACATTTCCATTGACTACTTCTGGGTACTTGCTATGAAAACACTACTTACCGCTTCCATTCTATTATCTTCGGCCTTGGCAACCTCCTCCGCCTTAGCATCCAATGATTTTGAACATGAGCATGAGCACGGTAACTGCGGTAACCAATCGTCTTGCGATTTAGAAAAACTGAGCTTGACCTTATCCGCCGGCAGCAACGGCACGCTAATTTCCAAAGCCGATAACGATACCACCAACGATAGCTACACCCTTAACTTCGACTATCAGCTGGACACTACCTTTATCAGCAGCGCTCTGCTGAAAGTGTGGCTGCGTGACGACTCAACATCGGCCACCGATTCCATCTACAACGGCATATTGAAAGACAGAAACGAATACGCCCGCATCACATCCATTAACGGCTCTAACATTTCTACCGACTGGACCGAAGTCGACGGCTACAAAAAATATATTAGTTTGGATGTTCGCGACTTCTTATCCACAACCGGCTTCGCTTCACTGACGGCTGTACTTGGCGTAAAAGATAGCGGCAGTAAAGATTACTTCTTCAAAGCGGCCGAGCTCTATGTTGAATATTGCCTAGACAACAATGGCGGAAGTGGTCCGATTACCTCGGTACCGGTTCCTGCCGCTGCTTGGCTGATGGGTTCCGGTCTACTCGGATTGATGGGGTTTAATACCAGAAGACAACGTCAAGCATAATCAACAATTTCGTTCGCTCTTGCTAAAAGCCGGAGGCGTTAAGATGCCTCCGGCTTTTTTGTTTTCGGCTTCGTGCGGATGTTTTTACAAGGTACTTTTTTCAAGGCCAAACCTGTTTATGCAATTTCGCGGACGAGCACGGCAGCTTTAGCTGCCGTTGAAATCCAGTGAGCAATTGCCTTGCGCCAGTTCGTAATAAACGTCCGCATTATCCATCAACTTGGCGACCACTTCGCCATCCAAAACCCCTTCAACCACGCGTTGCCGCAGATGCTCGATAATGTCGGCCAATAACATCCCCTCGCGATATGGGCGGGACTGCGCCAAAGCCTGAAAAATATCGGCCACACTGATAATCCGACACTCCAATTCCAAAGACTTGCCGATGGTCTTGAACGGATACCCTTCGCCGCGCAGATTTTCATGGTGCAAACCAGCCCATTGCGGAATCTTGGAGTCGGTAAATACCCGTTGCAAAATTCGATAAGTATCGTAACTGTGCCTCTGCATGCAGGCCCGCTCTGCGGCGGTCAGGCTACCCGGTTTATCTATGATGTCCTCAGAAACCCGCAATTTGCCAATGTCGTGCAATAAACCGGCAATTTCTACCTGCTCCAGATCGCAACCGGTCACGCCCATATCCAATGCCAATTGCCTGGAGATTTGCGCAACCCGTTCAGAATGCTGCTCAGTGTAGGGGCTTTTCGCATCCACCACTCGCGAGAACAGCCGGGCCATCTCCCGCAGCGAAGGATAAGCCAAGTCGACAGTCGGTAAGTCGCGCCCCAATTCGCGTAAATCCTCATCCAGATAATCCGGATCCATTGCCAGCCAGAACGCCTGACTTTTCGCCAACTCCGCAAACGCAGCCAACAAGTCAGGCGCAAACAGCGATCCCGAATAACTCAGCAATCGCTCAACGATTTGGGGCGCGGCCACCAGAATTTGCTCGCTGGCCAGATACGGGGCTTGCAGCACATCAATGCGATCAGCCAAAAACAGTAGATTGGCACGCAGCCGCACTCGGGGCGCCAGCCGCAATTCGATTAATTGCTCCCAGCGCGTGTGATGGTAACGGATCTCCTCAGCCAGATAGGCCAGCGGTGGGCAGGCTTGCAAGTATTCCGCGCCGCGTAAGCAATGCGCCTCGGCACCGTCCCACTCCAGCGATTCGGTCAAATGCCTATGCTCGCGAACCTTGGCTACCCCGCAATCGTGCAGCATGCCGGCATACAGAATGCTCAATCTATCGACAGCTGACCAATCGAGTTTACCGGCTATATGCCAAGCCATCATCGCGACCCGCTTGCCGTGCTTCACTTCGTCGATACCGACTAAATCCAGCGCACAACTCAAGGAGATGATGGAGCGGTGCAAATCGATATGTTGACTATCCATGAGGCTGGACTCCAGATTGAAGGTGTTAGTACGATGCTATCGTACTTTGAAAAGATCGGCAAAGTATCACAAACATTCCAACTCACTCACCAAGACGACAAGCTGTAACTTCGCGTAGCGCTGTGAAAAGCCTAGCATGACAGCCCCATGCCACCCTGCCAAAACTGTCGCAACCTCTGCCCCTGCTGTCAGCTGCTTAACTGAAAATCATTGGCATATCACATTTAAATAATTGATTAGATTAATTTAAATTAAGTTGGCACTACTAGTGCTTAGTTAGAGTGACGCACTATGCAAGCCAATTGCTTGCACGCGAAATACTTATCTCTCAGCCCACTGCCAAAAAGGAATCGACATGAACTCTGTAATGCCGAAAATGCGCTTATCCGGATTAATCCTGATTTTAGCCTTATTCACTCAAGCCGCCGAGTCGGCGACATTGATCGATAATTTTGCCAACCTTCAATCCACCACTAACACTGTCAACGGCCCAGTTAACGTATCCGGTTCAGGTCTAAGCAATTTGCAACGGACATTGAATTCCAGCCCTACCCCGGGCGGTACCACCAGAATTTTTGTGGAAGAGGGCTTGTTGACCGTCGGTAATAGCAGCAATTCAGCCGGCACCGCCAGTGTGTTTTACAATTTCGATGCCATCGACTTCACGGCTTTCGCGAACGCGCTATTGCTTACCACCGAATCTAGCGACGCCACCTACCAAATTCAAATGATCGCCAACGGTACGTCGATGTTAAGTTTTCAGAATTTAGCCAGCGTAGCAATCGGGTCACCGAGCACAATTAGATTCGATTTTTCACAATTCTCGAATCCCGCGGCGTTCAAGAATCTGAACAGTCTGGAGCTGAAATTGCGGGGCACCAATGCCGCTTGGGACGCTGACTTCAGCAAGCTATCCACGGTCCCGGAACCGTCCATAACCGCTTTATTAATCATAGGCGCTTTGGGAATTACGAGCGGCAGACGCCGAAAAGCAGTTGCCGTTTAACACCGGCCACCAAAATCTTCCGATTTCCAAACTTCAATTCTGATCACGGATAATCCACATGAATGCCAAACATTTGCAGAAAAACCTCGCACCTTTGCTGCTAAGCCTGGGCTTAACGCTATCCGGCCAAAGCCAAGCAGGTATATTGACGATTGATAATTTCAGCCATTCTCAAACCGTATTCGACGACGGCGGTAGCGCAGGGTCTTCCAGCGATACGGTATCGGCGCTTACCGGCACCGACCTAAGCAATGCCACGAGAACCTTTATCGCCGAAGCCTCAGGAACCCGTTTAGCCAATACCACGGAAATCGTTTCCGGCGGTAACCAGTTGATCATATCCAATGACGGACGTTCAGCCGGTGGCGCCTCCATTCTGTGGAATTTCGATCCACTTGATTTAACCGCTCACGGCAACGCTATCCTGCTGGAAGTGCTGACAATCGATCTTGGCGTAAATGTGGAAATGGTAGCCAACGGCAGCTCAAGCTCCGGCACCCAAACCTTTACCAGCAACAATAATTATCTGATCAGTTTCAGCAATTTTACTGATCCGGCAGTGTTTGCCAACCTGCATAGCTTTCGCTTGAATTTCACCGGCCCGGAAAAGTGGGATGGACAGTTCAGACTATTAACCACCACAACCCCAGTTCCGGTACCTGCCGCGTTCGGTTTAATGGGTTCGGCATTATTGGGTTTCATCGCCGTGTCACGCAGAAAATCACTGTCCTAATCGTCAAAAGTCTACTTCGCTGACCTCCGCCTCTAGTGCGGGGGCGGTTTTTTAAGCACTCTCCCGCTCGGAAAACCTCGCAGAACGTGCACTTTGCCTTACCAGCAGAATCAGGGAGATAGCGCATCGACATGGACCAAACCTGACCGACAAGGCACAATAGCTCGCTATTTAATCCATTTCGTCGCTCATGCTCGCACTTCTGGTCCGTTTTTCCATTCGTTATTCCGGCATCGTCGTCGCCCTGGCGCTACTGCTATTCGCTTACGGAATTTACCGCCTGACCAACGCCGGCCTGGATATTTTCCCGGAGTTCTCGCCGAAACAAGTCATCATTCAGACCGAAGCATCCGGTCTGGCCGCAGAGCAAGTGGAAGTGCTGGTCACCCAGCAAATCGAGAACAGCATCAGCGGCTTGATTGGTCTGCAAACCTTACGTTCTCAGTCTATCCAGGGCTTGTCCATCGTTACCGCGACATTTAACGAATACAGCGATGTATATCGGAATCGGCAATTGGTCAGCGAACGCCTGAACAGTCTAGGTCAACGTTTGCCGGCCGGCGTCGGTATGCCGGTAGCGGTACCGCTATCGTCCTCGTCGGCCACGGTATTGACGATAGGTATGCATTCGGACAGCAAGACTCTGATGGAATTGCGCGGCTTGGTGGATTGGAGTTTAGTGCCACGCCTGCTGGCGGTGCCGGGCGTGGCCGACGTCAATGTATTCGGCGGCGACATTCAACAACTGCAAGTGCAGTTGCAACCGGCGGCCTTACAGCGCTTCAATCTATCGATAGACGACGTCGTCAACGCTGCAGCCGGTGCGGCGGAAATGAACGGCGCCGGCTTCATCGAAAACGCCAACCAACGTTTTACACTGCAAATCAGCGGCCAGCCTGCCAATCCCGAGCAATTCAAGCAACTGATCGTCAAACGCCAGGACGGCATGAACGTGACCTTGGGCGATGTCGCGCAGATCGGTTACGGCGCCGAGCCACCCATCGGCGCGGCGCAGATTATGGGCAAGCCCGGTATCGTGATGATGGTGATCGGCCAGTACGGCGCCAATACATTGTCGGTGTCGAGACAGGTGGAAGGCGTGTTGGAGGAATTTCAACCGATTTTCAAACAACAGTCCGTGGATTTCTATTCTCATTTGTTCCGGCCGGCCGATTACATCGAAACCTCCGTGCATAATTTGTCCGGACATTTACTAATCGGCGGCCTGTTCGTGATGGCGGTGCTGTATGTGTTTTTATTTAATCTGCGCAGCGCCTTTATCGCCGCCACCGCTATACCTCTGTCGCTGCTGACTGCCGCGCTGGTTCTGCTGGAATCCGGCGTCAACTTAAATATCATGGTGCTGGGCGGTTTGGCGATTGCCTTGGGCGAAGTGGTGGACGATGCGATCATCGACACCGAAAATATCTTTAGACGCCTGCGCGAAAACCGCTTAAAAATCTTCCCGGATGGCGCCGAAACGGTGATTTACCAAGCCTCATTGGAAGTACGCAGCTCAGTGGTTTACGCCAGTTTCATCGTCGCCTTGGTGTTCGTACCATTGTTGACGCTGGACGGCGTCAGCGGCCGACTATTCGCACCGCTGGGCGTATCCTATATCCTGGCGATTTTGATGTCGCTGCTGGTGGCACTAACGCTAACCCCGGCGTTGTGCCATTTGCTGTTTCGGAACAAACTACCGGACGACAGCGATCCGCCCGTGTTGCGGCGTCTTAAACCGCTATACGCCCGTCAATTGCTATGGGCTATCAGGCACTTTAAAACCGTGGCGGCAATAGGCGCGATTGCCTGCCTGATCGGTATAGCGGTCTTTCTGCGCTTAGATCATAAGTTTCTGCCGGAACTCCGCGAGGGTCATTTTATTGTCCACACCGCCAGCGTGCCGGGAACATCATTGCAGGAATCCATCCGCGTCGGCAGTTTACTCACCGAGCAAATCTTGGCACTCGACGGCGTAGAATCGGTATCGCAATGGGCCGGCCGCGCCGAGCGCGGCGCCGATACTTACGGCAGCCACTACAGCGAATACGAAGTGCGCTTAAAGCCATTATCCGGCCAAGAACAGCAGCAGGTGCTGGACAGCTTGCGCGACATTTTGGAACGATTCCCCGGTATCAATTTCGAAGCCAATACCTTTTTGACGGAGCGGGTAGACGAAACCATTTCCGGCTACACCGCACCGGTGGTGGTGAATATCTACGGCAACGATCTGGCCGAACTGGACCGCAAGGCCCAACAGCTCGCCACGCTAATCAATACGATTCCCGGCGCAGAAGACGTGCAACTGCGCTCGCCGCCGGCCACGGCCCTTTTGCAAGTCGAATTGAACCTGGAGCAATTAAAGTTTCGCGGCATCAGCCCGGCGCAAGTGATGACAGCATTGCAAACCGCTTACGAAGGCCGCATCGTCGGCAAGCATCTGCAAGGCAACCGGATTTTCAATGTTGCAGTGGCGCTGGCGCCGGAATGGCGCAGTCAACCGGATTATCTGGCGCAACTGCCCCTGAAAAACAACGAAGGCCAGCGGGTGCTGCTCGGCGAAGTGGCCGAAACTCGCCACGGCGAAGGCCGTTACAACATCCTGCATCAGGGCGCGCAACGCATCCAGACCGTAACCTGCAAGGTGAAAGACCGGGACATGGATGCCTTTATGGCGGAACTAAAACAGCGGGTACAAAACGAGATGAACTGGCGCGACGGCAGTTATCCGGAATTTATCGGCGCCGCCCTGGAACAGGCCAAAGCCAGGGAGACATTGATTATCCACGCCCTGCTGGCGGGTGCCGGTGTACTGATTTTCGTGTTTATCGCTCTAGGTAGCCTGCGGCACATGCTGCTGACTTTGCTGAACCTGCCGTTTGCCTTATTGGGCGGCGTGGCAGCAGTCGTTATAACCGACGCCACACTATCGGTCGGCTCCTTCGTCGGCTTTATCACCTTGTTCGGCATCACCGTACGCAACTGCATCATGCTGATCTCGCATTACCGGCATTTAATCGAACTGGAAGGCCAGATTTGGTCCACCGAGACTTTGATTCGCGGCGCCCAGGAACGCCTGCCGGCCATTCTGATGACGGCACTGGTCACCGCGTTAGCGATGCTGCCTATCGCCATAGGCAGCGATAATCCGGGCCGGGAAATCATGGGGCCGATGGCAGCCATCATCATCGGCGGCTTGGCCTCGTCAACCGTATTGAACTTACTGCTGTTACCGGCGATTTTGCAGCGTTATGGCAGGTTTGAGGTGGCGTTTGAGAAGCAGGTTTAAGCTAGTAACATTCACAGCCATTTTTCAAGATAAACCAAGTAGAATCAAGCCCATGACTACATGATAAAATCCTGAAAAGCCCAAAAATCTAACACCAATACTTCATGTACATTAAACAGCTTACTCTAAATAATTTTCGTGGGTTTACGGAGCTAGCGATTCCATTTGCGGACGAAGCCCGAGATGAGCATCCAAGCAAGACAATAGTCTTTATTGGGAACAATGGGGCTGGTAAAACCGCGATTTTGGACGCATTGAAAATCAATTTGAGCTGGTTGGTGGCTCGAATTAACCGAACTAATGGAAATGGCAGTCCAATTTCGGACAGAGATATTCACAACGGGCAAACCTTTGCAGACATTAGTTTGCAGCTGCAATATCAGGAAGACTTATATTTTTGGCGGGTTGCAAAAACCTTAAGAGGTAGTTCCAAAGTCTCATCTAGCCTGCTGCATGACGCTAGTCGCTTAGCACTTAGCTTCCAAGATCAACTAGCATCTGCCCCGGCAAGTGCCGCATTTCCTTTAATTGCTTATTATCCAGTTGAGCGGGTGGTGCTGGATATTCCTTTGAAAATCAAAACCCGACATAGTTTTGGTCAGCTAGATGGTTACGACAACGCATTGCAGCAAGGCGCTGATTTTCGGCGATTTTTTGAATGGCTGCGTGATCGTGAAGACAGCCAAAACGAAATATATTCACAAGTCAGTTTGAGTTTGAAAGAAATAGTCCACAAGTATAATTCCAGCGAAGCCATTGATGCTAACGTTTTGATCGCCGAACAAGCTGAACGACTGGCTTCTGCTAAGGATATTCAACTAAACGCGGTGCTTCACGCCATTAAAATATTCATGACCGATTTTGATAATCTGCGCATTCAGCGCAAGCCGCGCTTGCAAATGCTGGTGAACAAAAACGGCAAATCGCTGGATGTAGCCCAGCTATCGCAAGGCGAGAAGTCGATAATGACCTTGGTCGGAGACATCGCCAGACGTTTAGCCATCATGAACCCTGCATTGGAAAACCCTCTGGAAGGCTATGGCATCGTATTAATTGATGAAATCGATCTGCATCTGCATCCCAAATGGCAACGCGCCATCATTGGCAACCTGAACAAAACCTTTCCGAACTGCCAATTCGTATTAACCACCCATTCACCCATCGTCATCAGCGAATCGCCTGATCTACTGTGTTATTCACTGGATAACGGGGAATTGCAAAAACTGGATAATCTTTACGGCATGGATGTCAATCAGGTGTTGCTACAGGACATGGATGCCGACATTCGCAATGCAGATATTCAGGAGGCTTTCGATGACTTACGCGACAACCTGCAAGACGGAAAACTAGACGATGCAAAATCTCTATTAGCCGACCTCGAACAAAAAATTTCTATAGACAACCTGGAATTGAACAAAGCGAAACTGCTGATTAGACGCTTGGAGGCGCAACGTGCGGTTAATCGCTAAAGGGCAAGAACCAATAGAACTAACCACTTGGAAAAAAGCCAACCCGCATGGACGCTACCCAGATTTAGATAAATCTGAACAAGGCAAATCAACCCGACGAGCTATCCGCCAAGCAGCAATCAAAGATCAGTTTGGTTTGTGCGCTTATTGCTGCAAACAAATCGACGAGGCCAATAGCACAAACGAACACATTGCCAGCCAAATGGCAACACCCAATAAAACTTTAGACTTTACCAATATCGTCGCATCCTGCAAAACACCAAAACGCTGCAACCAAGCGCGCGGTTCAACAGACTTGCCTTTAACTCCATTAATGCCGGAATGCGAGACCGAATTAAAGTTTCGTCTGTCGGGTAAAGTGGAAGGAGGAACGGAACGGGCCGCCAAAACAATTGATATTCTGGGATTGGACACTAAAGCCATTCGCGAAGAACGGAAGCAATTGGTGGATGCGTTAATTTATATAAAAGGTAAACAACCGAATGAATTGCGGCTATTGAACGATGATGAGCTTAAGCAACTGCCTGATTTGTTTTCTGACTTAGACAATCCCAATGAAACCGGACTCTTATCGCCTTTCAGCCCGATTTTGGTAAACATTATTAAGGGGATTATTGACCAAGCTGGAATTATATAATCCGTGCCGCCGCAATCACCGTCTGGCCCAGGGCCAAACCACCATCATTCATTGGATAGCGTTGCGGCGCCAATACGGTTTTACCACATTGGCGCAATTGCTCGCTCACGGCTTCCAATACCAAGCGATTTTGAAATACGCCACCGCTTAAAACGATACTATTCGCGCCGGTTTGGCTACTCAAGCCATTCAACAGATCGACGGTCGCGGCGGCCAGACTATGATGGATACGGGCAGCGACGCGGGCTTTGTCGGTGCCGATTTGCAGATCATTCAGCACCGCTTGCCATAAGTCCCGCCAACTTAGCACCGCCAGGCCGGTGCCGTTGGCAATAGCCCCGGCTCGCGGATAAGGCTGTTCTTCGGCAAATACCGGCGCGGCCAATACTTCCAGCGCTATCGCCGCCTGACCTTCATAATCGACCCGTTCGGCGTGCAAGCCCAAAGCGGCAGCAAAAGCGTCTAACCATCGACCGCAAGAACTGCTGAGCGGCGAGTTTAGATGTTTTGCCAACATCGTCTCCAGCGTCGCCAAAGGCTTGCCGGCCAGCAATTGCATTATTTCCAAGTCCGCATAGTCGTGCTGCAAAGTCGGCCAATCGAAATAATGCCGCAGTTGCGCATAGGTGTTACGCCACGGTTCACGCATCGCTTGCGCACCGCCAGGCAACGCGATAGGCTGAAAATATCCAAGTCGAGTGTAGTTACGGTAATCGCCGAGCAAAAACTCGCCGCCCCATAACTCACCGTTTTCGCCCATCCCCAGACCGTCGAAAATTGCCGCCAATACCGGCGGTGCGTCCAGTCCCACGCCATGTTCAGCCAAACAAGCGGCCAGATGGGCATGATGATGCTGAACGCTGACTAATTCGACCGCCTCGGTCGCGGCCAAGGTCTGGCCGTATTGGCTAGACAGATAGCCAGGGTGCTTATCGACTGCAACCCGCTCGGGTCTAAAGCCGTTAAGCTTTCGGTACAAGTCTATGGCTTTCCGGTAATCTTGTTGTACGGCGGCGTTTTCCAAATCGCCGATGTGCTGGCTGACAATGGCTTGACCACTTTTCAGTAAGCAAAAACTGTTTTTTAACTCGGCACCCAGCGCCAGAATATTGCTTGCCTGTTCAAAACCCATTGGCAATCTTAATGCTTCCGGGCTGTAGCCGCGCGCCCGGCGCAGTATACGGATTTTGCCGTCCATCAATCGAACCACCGAATCATCCAAGCGATTGACGATATCTCTATCGTGTAACAGCAAATAGTCGGCAATACCCGCCAGCTTTTCCCGCGCTTCGGCGTTATCGGTGCATTGCGGTTCGTCGCTGATATTGCCGGAGGTCAACACGATAGGCGCATCCAGTTCTTGCATCAGCAAGGTATGCAATGGCGTGTAAGGCAGCATGAAACCCAATTTATCGTCGTCCGGCGCGACACCGAGCGCCAGCGGTTCGCCTTGCGCTGGCAGCAGTACGATAGGCGCGGCACGCTCCTGTAATGCGGACAGTTCCTCGGGCCTGATGGAAGCATAACGACTTACCATGGACACATCTCTAGCCATTAACGCAAACGGTTTGGCGTAACGGCGCTTGCGCTGCCTGAGCCTATCGACAGCGTCAGCATTACTCGCATCGCAAGCCAGATGAAAACCACCCAGACCTTTGATCCCGACGATCAGGCCTTTGCGGATCAGGCTGGCCGCGAGAATTACCGAAGTTAACTCGGACGTTTCACCAATAGAATGCTCGCGATGTAAGGGCAAATTCATTCGCCCTGAATCGGGCAACTGGGCGAATAAATTCGGCCCTACCTGATTTGCCGCCTCTCCGCACACTGTAGGAATGAGGTTGCCCAGCGCATCCGCCAGCCACAATCTCGGCCCGCACACCGGACAGCAATTTGCCTGAGCGTGAAAGCGCCGGTCGGCTGGATCGTCGTATTCCTGTTGACACTGCGGACACATAGCAAACGCCGCCATGCTGGTATTTTGGCGGTCGTAAGGCACGCTGCGCACAATCGATAAGCGCGGGCCACAATGAGTGCAATTGGTGAAGGGGTAGCGATAGCGGCGATTGTGCGGGTCAGCAATATCCACCAAACAATCCGGACAAGTCGCGGCATCGGCGGCGATGGGGGTATCGATACCATAGCTCCGACTGGCGACGATTTGAAATTCGCTCGGCGCGGTGCCGGCCAAATCGTCGACTTCCAAGCTATGCAAGCGCGCTAACGGCGGCAGCTGCAACGGAATTTGGGCAACAAAGGCAGCCAGATCTTGCGCGTCGCCGAAGGCATGTATCATCACCCCTTCGCCGTCGTTCCACACAGAACCGGTCAACCCGTGCTGCCGGGCCAAATGCCAGATCGCCGGCCTAAAACCAACGCCCTGCACTACGCCCCGCGCCCGAATCGCCTTGCCGGGCATCAGCAGATGCGCGGTAACTGCTCGCCGACCGGCCAATCGACGATACGCCTTCCACCAAAAGCCGTGGTCATCTGCACGAAGCCGTGCGGGTCTACAATGACTTCGCCGATGATAGACGCATCCTGGCCCAGCGGATGCCGTCGCATCGCCGCCAACAAGTCATCGGCGGCAGCGGCGTCGCAAATGCACACCAGTTTACCTTCGTTGGCGACATATAAGGGATCGAGGCCGAGAATTTCGCAGGCAGCTTTGACTTCGGCTCTGACTGGGATTTTGGCTTCGTCGATCACCATCCCCACGCCGGACTGTTTGGCTAACTCGTTCAAAGCCGTCGCCAGCCCGCCGCGTGTCGGGTCACGCAAGCAGCGTAAGGCTGTTGGCGCGGTTGCCACCAGATCGGCGACCAAACCATGCAAGGCCGCTGAATCGGAAACGATAGTGGTCTGAAATTGCAGATTCTCGCGACTGGCCATGATCGCCACCCCGTGATCACCAATCGATCCGCTGACTAAAATCGCGCAACCGGGCTCAGCTCGGTCGCCGGAGATAGTCACGCTATCCGGCACCACACCCACACCGGTGGTAGTAATAAATACGCCATCGCCCTTGCCGTGCTCCACCACCTTTGTGTCGCCGGTCACAATCGGCGTGCCGGCCCCCTTCGCGGCAGCGGCCATGCTGATGACGATTTTCTCCAGATCGGCCAGCGGCAAACCCTCTTCCAGGATAAAACCTGCCGCCAGATACAAGGGTTTGGCGCCGGACATCGCCACATCATTGAGCGTGCCGTGCACCGCCAACGAGCCGATGTCACCCCCCGGAAAAAACAACGGAGAAATGACATGGCCGTCGGTGCTAATCGCAAGTCGCCCAGCGGGTAGTTTGAACAAAGCCTGATCGTTATGCTGACGCAGCAGCTCGTTATCGAAATGCTTGATGAACAACTCGTCGATCAACTGCGCCATGGCGCGACCGCCGCCACCATGACTGAGATCGACGTGGCCGGTTTTTAGATTTAAAGGGTTCGCGTAACGCTTTGGCACGGCTTAGGTCTCGCTATGTAAACAAATTCATGTGGAAGACTTTCCTCATATGGATATACAATCTAATATGTTTATCCTTAAAACTTTCAGGAAGTAGTTATGCAAATCGCCAAATGGGGTAACAGTTTAGCCGTCCGTCTGCCCGCTGCGGTGGTCGAAGCCTTGCAACTTAAGGAAGGCGATGACATCGAGATTCAGGTTACCGGTGAGCGCGCGTTCGAAATCGACAAAAAAGCCAGCAATCAAGAGCTCCTGAGCAGATTGCGTAAATTCCGTGGTCGTATGCCGGCGGATTTTAAATTTGATCGCTTGGAAGCGAATGAAAACCGCTAAAACATTCATCGATACCAATGTATTGCTGTATGTGTTTTCGGGAGACAGCGGCAAAGCTGATCGAGCCGAAGCTATTCTGCAAACCGGCGGCTGCGTCAGCGTGCAGGTACTGAATGAGTTTACGTCGGTCGCCAAACGCAAATTCAATATGTCATACCCAGAGATTCGCGAGGCTTTGCAGGTCGTTAAAACCGTTTGCCAAATCCTCCCGCTCACCCTAGAAATACACGAACAAGGCCTAGACATCGCCGAACGTTTCGGTTTTTCGATGTACGACAGCTTAATCGTTGCCGCTGCGCTACTCGCTGGATGCACCACGCTGTATTCAGAAGATTTACAACACGGCCAGCTGATCCAAGACCAGCTTTTGATTGTCAATCCGTTTGCCGATCCAGTCGATTAAACCCTGCCGTCAATCAATTCCCTCGTAGAGTTTGCTTCGCATTTCAGGCTGTGATAGAAAACGCCCGCCGGTGATAAAAAAACATCTGCACCATCGGTTGGCGCTAGATACTGCTGTGTCACGCTTGCCGCTGGCAAAAATAACTACAATCATGAGGAAACCACAATGAAAACCAAAATTTTTGCACTGCTGGCGATTGCTTCTGTTGCTTTAATTCCTTCCCTGTCCTCTGCTGGCGAAGCGGATACCTGTAAAGGTTGCCATAACGGTTCTGTGGCTCCGGCTGTTGACGCTTTAAAAGCCAAATTCAAAACCGCTGACGAATTGGTCGCCGGCGCTAAAGCGTCTAAAAACGAAATGATGAAACCGATGCAAGGCAATGACGCGAAATTGAAAGCCGCTGCCGCGGAAATCTATAAATAAGCCCAGCTCACTCACCCCGATCTATCACAATGTTGATCCAGGTGGACACTTCTATCAGTGTCCACCTTTTTGTCCAATACCGTTAAATTAAGGTTCTTCCCCCTTTGAAAAAGGGGGATCGAGGGGGATTTATTTAGAAAATCTCCCCTGCCCCCTCTTTTCCAAAGAGGGGAATTAACAACTACTAAGCTTAACTTAACGGCATTGCCTTTTTATCCCCTACCCTTGTCGCAGCCGTCCGTAACTCCAATACGCGGCACAAGCGCCTTCCGACGACACCATACACGAACCCATCGGGTTTTCCGGTGTACAAACCGTACCCAGCAATTTGCAATCTTGCGGTTTCTTCGCGCCGCGCAGGATGGCCGGACATTCGCAGCCCTTAATATCATTGGCTTTGATAGCCGGCATCTCGAAACGCTGTTCGGCGTCGAAGTCGGCATACGCAACTTGTAATTTCAATGCACTATTGGGAATCAGTCCCAAACCGCGCCATTCAAATTGCGGACGTAACTCAAACACCTCGGCCATCAAGGCTTGCGCTTTGACATTGCCGTCGCGCGTCACCGCCCGGCTGTATTCGTTTTCCACTTCATGCCGGCCATCGTTGAGTTGCCGAATCAGCATCAAAGCTGATTGCATCACATCCAGCGGCTCAAAACCGGCGATGACGATGGGTTTGGCGTAATGTTCAGAGAAGGTCTCGTAGGGTTTGCTACCGATCACGCTGCTGACGTGTGAAGGCCCGAGAAAAGCGTCGATAGCAACCGGCTCCGGTGCGTCCAGAATAGCCTGCATTGCTGACGGGGTGAGTACATGGTTGCAAAACACCGAGAAATTAGACAGCCCTTCGGCCTGTGCCTGCTTAATCGCCACGGCAGTCGGCGGCGTGGTGGTCTCAAAGCCAATCGCGAAAAACACCACTTGCCGATCCGGATTGTCCCGAGCAATTTTCAGAGCATCCTGCGTGGAATAAACCATGCGAATATCGCCGCCGGCCGCTTTGGCTTTGAGCAAACTTTGCCTGCCGCCCCCCGGCACTCGCATCAGATCGGCGTAGGTGCAGAGAATCACATCATGCTGCTCAACCAACTGAATCGCGTTATCGATGCGTCCCGTCGGCAGGACACACACCGGGCAGCCGGGGCCGTGAATGAACTCGACATTGCTCGGCATTAAATCCTGCACGCCGTAACGAAAAATCGCATGAGTATGACCGCCGCAGAATTCCATCAAGCGATAATGCCTCTCAGGCTTAACGGTTTGGGCAATGACTTGCGCCAGGTGCTTGGCCAGATCATGCTGACGAAATTCGTCGATGTATTTCATGATGCCATCAAACCGGCTTCCGCGAACAAGGCCAGGGTTTTCAAGGCTTCGTCCTCGTCGATCTTGTTCAGCGCGTAACCCACATGCACCAGCACGTAATCACCGACTTTCACATCATCCACCAAAGCCAACGATACTTCGACCTTGACGCCGTCCACCGACGCCGTCGCCATTTGCGTCGCAAAATCGATATCGATAATTTGGGCAGGCAGGGCTAGGCACATAGCAGTATTAAAAGTTGAGGCAAAGTCGGTTAAGCATACGCTATTCGTTGCAGAGCCATCTCGGCGCGCAGCCAGATCAACCAGTTTTCCATGCCTTCGCCAGTCTTGGCCGATAGCGACAACACCTTGATGCGCGGGTTAACTTGCTTCGCGTAACTAATGCATTGTGCGCTATCAAAATCCAGGTACGGCAGCAAATCAGTTTTGTTCAGGATCATCAAATCGGCGGCATGGAACATGTCCGGGTATTTGATTGGCTTATCTTCGCCCTCGGTAACCGACAGGATCACTACCTTGTGCGCTTCGCCCAAGTCAAATGCCGATGGACACACCAAATTGCCGACGTTTTCGATAAACAGCAAGCTGTGCTCGGGTAGATTCAAGCTCTCCAAACCATGACCAACCCGATGCGCATCCAAATGACAGCCCTTCCCGGTGTTGATTTGCAAGGCCGGCACGCCGGTAGCGCGGATACGGTCGGCATCGCGAGCAGTTTGCTGGTCACCTTCGATCACCGCGATACTCAACTCGTCTTTCAAACGTAGAATGGTTTCGGTCAACAGAGTGGTTTTGCCGGAACCGGGACTGGACACCAGGTTTAAAGCCAACATGCCGCGCTCGCTAAAATAACGGCGGTTTTCGTCGGCATATCGATTGTTTTTCGCCAGAATGTCCTGTTCGATTTGCACCATCCGCGCCTGAGTCAAACCCGGCGCATGCGAGTGTTCCGCGCTATGTTCGTGATGATGGTGTCCATGGTCATGGCTGTGATCATGAGCATGCTCGTGATCGTGTGGTTCGTCGTGCGAGTGAATAGGGCCCTCGCCGCAGCCGCATACGCCGCACATTACTCTACCTCCAATTCTTTGATTCGCATTTGATCGCCGCCGACAATCTGTAATTGATGACTGCCACAGTGCGGGCACTCGTCGTATAACTGCTGCACCAACACCTCGCAGCTGCAAGGCAGGCACCAAGCCAGGCCCGGCACTTCGATAATTTCCAGCTTGGCCTGTTCCGCCAACGAGCCCTGCATCACTACTTCAAAACTAAAATGCATCGCCTCCGGCTCCACGCCCGACAAGGCGCCAATCTCCAGCCACACGGTTTTGACTTTGGCAAATTGCTGGGCCTTGGCCTGTTGTTCGATGATCTGTAACACGCTCTCACAGAGCGACATTTCGTGCATGATGATTACTCTGTTAATTTTCCGGCGTCAGCACTAGCCGGTATTGCACACAAGGATCGACCGCGTTGATCAGCCATTCCGCCTGCCGCCGCAAGCCCTCCTCATCGTCCGCTTGCAAGGACTTTAAACCCTGGGCCAAAACCCCGTTGGGATGAAAATTCCATTCGGTGGGCGCGACGATGCGGTAATCGTACACCCGGCCCTGGCGCAACTCCAGGCGATGAATCAATAAGCCCCGCGCTGCTTGTACTTGGACCAGACCGACACCATCGGCGGCATACGCAGGCATAGTTCCAACCATTGATTTTATCCCCTGCGGGATTGCAGCAGCTTCCAATAACACGGCAACAAAGCGCGGCAACAAACCATTGCCGTAATGGCTGCGCAAATCCGTGAGCAAGGGCGATTCTTGCTGACGACTCAACGGTGTGGATTCGTAACACCGGCCTTGCCACTGCGGCATTCGGCAAAACGCCGATAGATCCGTGCTTTGCATCTGTCTGTTCAGTTCGGCCGGGTCCAAGTTCGGCAAACCGGCCACATTGCTATTCCCGAGCGCATGCAACTCTCGTTGGTACAGTTTATTCAATAGCTGCGCCGCCAACGCCTTGTTGCCATCCAGCCAGTCATGCAATTGCATTTCGTTGGTCATAGCCAAAAATCCGCGCAAGCCGCCATCGAAAATGACTTGATCGATTAAGCCGGTCAATTCGGCCAGCAATCCCTGCGAACGCGGCGCGTCGATCTGCAATTGGCTATCCAGTTTAAAGGCCTCGCCATCTTGGAATAGACACGACTTAAACTGTCTATCGATTTTCAGCAACGCGGCAACGGCTGTTTTGTCCGGCTGCTGGTCCAACAAGCCCGGCCAATCCAGCAATATCCGCCAAGCATGTTCGCGCACGGTTTCCAGTTGCAGCAAGTGTTCCCTAGCGGCATCTGCTTCCGGCTCGGCGGGCATCCGCAGCGCAGCGCGGCAAGCCTGTAAAGCCGCGTAAGCCTGGGCATTACCGCATAAGGAAAACAACAGCGGCACTATGCTCAGCACCTGCTCCGGCGTTTTACCGACAAATACCCGCGCCGCATCGGGCCGGGTCGAAGCTATCTCCACCGCTTCGACCTTGCCGGCGCGATGGTTCAGTTCGATCGTAATCTCGCCCGCCGGCGTCACTTAAGGTCTTGCCAGATTGCCGCGCAACAAATCGCGGCGGCTGATCGCGCGCGGCGCGGGACTGGTCAGCAAGGCCTGCAGAGCACTGTCTGCCGCAGCTTCTGCCGCCGCTTGATCGGCAAATTCAAACATCGGCGAAAACAGCGAACATTGCGCGTAGCGCCCCAGTTGCGCTTCATCGGCGACGGTAAACTCGAAACTACCGTAGGGAAAAGCCTGTTCAAACTTGCTGCCGGGCGCTTGGGTTACCCAGCGGCTCTCCGCGCTCGGCAACAGCAACACGTTCATAAACCACGGCGTAATCAATACACCGGGCCAATCGGCGTCGTACGGCTCAAAGCCAAGCGCCCGCACCGCTAAAGCCGGGTTCAGCACTGGCATATCGTGCATCCGCGTGGTCAGAATGTCGTTAAACACCACTTCCAAGGTCCGCCGAATCTGCTCACCGTCCTGCCAGTACATAATTACTCGTCCAGCACCAAAAAGCCCTGCTTCGGCGCGCCGCATTGCGGGCAGCTCCAATGCTCGGGCAAATCGGCAAAAGCAGTGCCGGGCGGCACTTGCCAAACCGTATCGCCCTCAGCCGGATCATAGACATGCCAGCAAATCTTGCATTCCAGCTTGGCCTCGGGAGGCAAGCGCGAGGCATCGCCGCCGTAAGCACCGGCGAAGAAGCCTTCGCTCACAAATACACCTGCAAGATTTCCTGCAAACGCTGGTGGCTGTCGGCAATGTCTTCCGCCGACGCGCAAGCCACATTCGGCACCTCGCTGACTTCCAGCGTGTTGAGGATCAGTGTGTCCTGCGAATTAAAATACCGCACCCACCAGATATTGCGGGTGGCGGTGGCGTCGATCCGGCAGTTACCGTAACCGCGCGACAAAATCGTCACCGCCCCCCTGCCCAAGCGCTGTTCCAAAAACGCCAAATCCTGCTCGGTTTGCGGCAGCAAGCTGAGGTTGATGATATGCGCCTCCGTGCCAGGTTGATACTCGGCGATCTTGGCGTTCAATTCGGCCAACAGTGGCGGCGCGTTCATCACCCCATCCGGCAACGCGCTCATGTCGGCATCGATATGTTGAGTGGCATCGGCAAACGCGGTTTGTAAGATGGCTTGCGGGATGATGCCGACTTCCAAAGTGTCGGTGACGATCTGTTTCTGCGCATCCAGGCGTTGCGAGCGCCAGGCGCCGGCCAACACCGATTCCTGAATTCGCAGGTTTTGCGCACCGTTACAGAGCATGCTGACCTCGCCTTCGCCGAGCAGTTCGTCGACGAATTGGCGATTGGTTGGGTCCAGGCTTATCAAATCTATGGTTTGGCTGCTTGCCGGGTAAGCCGCTAAATCCTGTTCCAGTTGCTGCAACACGGTTTTGGCCTGCGCCAGATCGGCGGCATTCAAGTCCACCGAAATCGTCGGCATCCGGTAGGTCGTCATTTCTTCCGGCATCGCCAGATAGTCGAGTTCGGCGCCGTCTTCCTCGGCGGGTTGGCTGCCTTGGCCGAAAATAGGGAGAGATATGCTAGTCATGTTTTGGTTGTTTGCTGAATTAAGTTTGTAGGCTGGATAGGCGAAGTGCATCCGGCATTGGGTTGTTGGTTTATTTGGTGTCGCTATCGCGAGGATGTTTTTAGATGTCGGGTCTCGGCCCGACAGCCGAGTAACTTTTCTTTGTTTGGCCAAAGAAAAGTCACCAAAAGAAAGGCCACCCGGTATTCCGCCTTAATCCTGCGCGTCTTGCTTTTGGCGAGGGTTTTCGGAAGGGCCATCCCTGGCCCTCCGAAAACGAGCGGCATCCCTGCCGCTCCCCTATCGGG
>NZ_JANIBL010000032.1 GCF_024505055.1 Methylomonas rosea | reverse complement strand
GGGCAGAGCGTGGCTGCGCCGAGCCGGGCATTGCAGGCCGGGCAGCGCTGCATTACGACTCCAGGTAGTAGATGATGTCGTTCAGGCGTTCGACCGGCTCGCGCAGCCCGGTCTCATCACCGTTTTCCAGACAATTGGCGATGGTTTCGATTAAATCGACCATGTCTTCCTTGTCTTCGGCGGAAACGGTTTCGAACAGCGCTTCGGCTTTCTTGATTGCATTGCGCGCGGCGGCGACAGCGGGACTTTCCGGTCCTGAACCCGCCTCGCCAACGGCAGTTTCGCCGAACAAGCCGTCGATACGCTGTTTGGCGTCACTTAGTTCGCCGCTATCGAAACGAGAAATCGCGTTATTAATGGTGATGGCTTTTTCCTTGCCGGAGGCTTTCTCCCGCGCCGAAACGTGCAAGATGCCGTTCAAATCCAGGTCCAGCGTCAAGGTGATGACATTGCCGGCCGGCACGTCCAATAAACCCTCGACCAAAAATTCGCCGATTTCGACGTTGTTCAGCGCATCCGGGTCCTCACCTTGAAAAATCCGCACGTTCACTTCGCGTTGATTGTCGTGAAAGGTCTCGAAAGCTTCGGCCTTGCGCACCGGCAACACGCTGTTTTTATGAATGATGGGTATGTACTGATAGGGATAGGGCATACCGTCCAGATAGCCTACCGCGCAGGTGCCGAAGGTATACGGCGTCACGTCGACCAAGACCGTGCCTATATCTTCACCGTTGATCATTGCCGCCTGCATGGCTGCGCCCATCGCCACGCACAGATCTGGATCGACTTCGCCATGCGGTTCGAAACCGAATTCGTCGAACAGCCGCTCGCGGATGCACGGCGTGCGCGTCGAGCCGCCGACCAGAATGATTTCGTCGATGTCGGACGCGGTCAGTTTGGCACCCTTCAGCGCGATGTGGGTGGCGTCCATCGTCGCATTGATATGGTCCGCGATCAGGTCTTCGTAGTCCGAACGCGCCAATTCCAGCGTCAAATGCAGCGGTGTGCCTTGGCGTTCCAGCAAATATTCTTCCTCTATCATCGCGTAGGGCTCGTCGGACAAGCGTAGTTTCGCCTGCTCCGCCGCCCGGGTGATGCGCGCCATCGCCTTGCCGTGCGGCTCGACTTCGATGCCGAATTTTTCGCGAATATGCGCCAGAATGCGATCAACGATCAACTGGTCGAAATCGTCGCCGCCCAGATGATTGTCGCCATGGCTGGCCAGCACTTCGACGACGCCGCTCTGCACGTTGACCACCGACACGTCGAAGGTACCGCCGCCCAAGTCGTAGACCAGCATGCGCTTGGCGTCGAGCTGGCCGGCACCGTAAACCAGGGCTGCGGCGGTCGGCTCGTTGATCATCCGCACCACCTCCAGCCCGGCGATTTCGCCAGCTTCGCGGGTGGCCTGGCGTTGGGCGTCGGAAAAATAGGCCGGCACGGTAATCACCGCCTTGACAATAGGCCGGCCTGTGTAGGCTTCGGCAATCGCCTTCAAACGCTTCAGGATGATCGCGGAAATTTCCTGCGGCGAGTAGGACTGACCGGCCATCGCCACCTGCGCGTCCTGCCCCATCAAGCGTTTGATCGACTTGACGGTGCGCTCCGGATAAATCAGGTATTGATTGCGCGCGGTTTCGCCGACTAGGATGTCGCCGTTATCGTCGATGCCGACGAACGACGGCAAAATCTTCTTGCCGGCGTCGGCGATCACGGTGACTTTGCCGTTTTCGACGATGGCCACTTCCGAATTCGTGGTCCCAAGATCTATGCCGATGATGATGTCGCTCATGAGTTTTTCTGTATGGTTAGAGTTTATTGACCTTGACTTCCGCCAAGCGCAGTACCTGATCGTCGATTAAAAAGCCCTTGCGCAATTCTTCTAGCACGACAGCGTTTTCCAGCGTGGGATCGTTGCCGATGGCGATGGTCGTCATCGTCCGGGCATCGAAGGGCTGGCCGACACAATCAATGGCAAACACCCGCCGGCGTTGCAGCATGTGTTCCAGGCGTTTCAAGGTGATTTCCTGACCTTCGCCAACGCTGGCGATGAAGCGCACGTCCTGAGGTTTGGAATGCCTGAACAAACCGTCGACCGGCCGATAGTTTTGCAAGGCCCGATAGCCTGCGCTGAGCCGGTCGTAAATATCGATCCATTCCAGCAACATCGTGCGTTCGACCTCCCGCTGTTGTTGTTGCAGACGTTCGCCGGCTTTCGCCAGTTCCTCCGCCAGAGCTTGATTGTCGGCTTTCAAGGTTTCGACGGCATCGCTTAAGCTGTCCAGCGTGGCCTTGAATTGCCGCGACTCGGCCTTGACTTCGGTTTTCAGACCGGCTAAATCGCTGAATAAGGCACTCAAATCCGGTTGCTCAAACGCGGTCAAATGAGCAAAATCGGTTTCCTGTAGATAGTGCTGCAAGGCTGCCAGCAATTCGTCTTGCGGGGTTTCTGTGTTCATGTTGGTTTAGTGAATTTGGCGAGCGATTTTTCGATGGCAACCGTGCTCAACAGTTTTAGGAAGTCGTCCGCAGCCATCGGGCCGCCGGCGCCTTGTTGATTAAAAGCTTGCGCCAGCAACGCGTCGAATTCGACACGCGGCACATGAAACAAAGCGTGGCGCAGGCGGCAGTCTTCGTCCTTGATCGCAGCGTAAGCATCTTGAATTTGCCGAAAGCGCACGGAATCGCGGTCAGGCGGATTGTCCTTGACCCCTTGCAAATAGGCTTGTTTGATGTCGGCGTCGGCGGCCTGTTCGGATACACCCAGAATACGGTACGGTGAAATCATCGGTACTCAATTGAAAGGCAGTGAATATTGCGGGGAGTTATGCTCGAAACGCGCGAGGATGTCGTCGAAACGAACGCCGATCTCGATCTTAAGTTCCTCCGCGCCGGCGAGTATAGCCACCGACCAGAGGAAATCCTGGTTCATAAACAAAATCGCCAGTCGTTGCTGGCCAAGCTGCTCGCCGTATTGACGCATAATTTGGGCAGCGAAATAATCGGGTCCGCGCTTGCGCATGATCTCCTCGATTTTCTTTTCAATGCGCTTGAACACCGCGTCCGGAATGGGCCCGAACAAATCTTCGATTGGATCATCGCTAATGGCTGACTGCTCGAATTCATCCGCTTCATCCGCAAATGGCAAATACTCGGGGGCGCCGCTGGCCCGCTCGAGCAGGCGCGCGATCAACCCGGCGGTCTTATTGTCGTTATCCGCCCGCGCATCTTCCAAGGCAATTTTCAAGCGGTATAAGCTCATGAAGTCCAAGTGGCTGGCATCGCCTTGGCATTCGGCCAGCGTCCGGTAATACATCCAGGCCGGCGTATGCCGGCGAGTCTGAGCCGCTTTGGCGCAGTGCTTCAATAACTCGTAATGACCGATATTCTCCAAAGCCTGGCACCAGGATAACAATAATGCTTCGTGCTCCAGCAGCCATTCCACCGACTTTTTCAGCGGCACTTTGACCTTATCCAAGGCTTTGAACAACAAGCTTCTATCGTCCAATTGCTCGTCGTAATAATCGAGAGACGCGATCAGCCGCTGCAATTGCGGGGCCGACAGCAGAAAGTCCTTAAACGCCGGCAGCGCGCGGCTAAGCCCCTGTGTCGGCAGCTCCAACAAACCGGCTTCGATCTGCGCCTGAAAATGCATATTGATTGGATCGTCATGCAGCGTGGCCAGGGTATCGACGATGCGTTGCAGGCCCTGAGATTTGTCCTCCGCCTGCCACAGATAAAAACCGCGCAACAGATCGGCCTGGCGGCGCAGACTTTTATCGACGGTCAATTGTTCGGCCGCTTGAATTTCCTTTTCCACCAAATGAAACTTTTCGGCTTTCACCAAGCGGCGGGCATGAGCCATGTGATTGGCGAACAACAAGTGCTTGGCCAAGGTATTGACCGGATCGATCTTCAACAAGGCTTTGGCATAAGCCGCGGCTTTTTTAAAGGCTTTTCTGGCGGCGGCCGATTTGGCCGCGCGCACCAGCAAATCGGTATCGGCGGGGAAACGTTGCAGGCCGAGTTCCAACCAGTGTGCATACTGAACGGAGTTCGGCCGCTGTTCCTGATAAATCGTTAATAGCTTCAGATAGCTTTGCAGATCACTCGGATCGTATTCCAGGCTATCGGCCAGCATCGCTGCCACTTCCGCAGAATGGGCCTTGTCGGCCATATGTCTGAGGATAAACGCGATTTTTCGATCGTTCGCCGGCCGGTCTTTTTTCAGAATATCGATGCAGCGTTCCCAGAAAAACCGGGCGTCGTAGCCGTTTTCCGCTTGCTCGTGCAACAAGGCTTGCAAGCGGTTTTCCTCAAACGGGTCCTTACTAGCGAAGTGTTTGAAGTAGTCTTTTTCTCCGCCCGGATACTCGGCCAGCGCTCCCAGGCAATAGGCTTGCGCGGCATCGCCGCCGAACACATCGCGATATTGCAGCGCCAGATTGAAGCGAGTCTTTTCGTCCGGCTCGCCAGGCTTGATCAGCGTTTCCAGCAACTGGCTCTGGCGGGCGTTGAGACCTTTGGCTAGCGCAACGATCCGGCGTTGATTATGCTCCAGGCGCGACAAGCTGGCGACGAAGTCCGCGCCGGATTGCCGATACGCCAAACAGGCCTTAGCCAGCGGTTGATAGGGCGATTCGTCGGGGATTTTGGCTAACAGAGCCGGCGCTTGCTCGCTGTCCGCACCATCCAGCAGTTGCGCTTTCAGCAAGGTGCGCAAATCGCGAAACGCCGAACGGAACGGCAGTTGTTTCACAGCCTGTTCACACCGCTCGGGCTCGCCGTTACGATACGCCGCGAGCGCCGCGACTACCCATTCCCAATGTTTGAGCAGTGCGGAATCCTGGGGTAAATGCGGCAACAGGTCGGAGGCCCCCGATACCAATAGCGCCCCCAGATAAGCCGCCAGCGCCGGAAACTCTTCGTCCAGCTGCCGCGCGTTTAAGCCATCCAGCACCGCATGGGCTTTGCGCTCGTTTTTGCCGGCCAACAGCCACAGCACGTAAACATCTTGCGCTTGCAGCGGCGGTTGCGCGTTAGCCGCGTAATTTTCCCAAAGTACGCAGGCTTCCTTCAGCATGCCCTTGCCGGCCATCGCCCAGGCTCTTTGCAGATAGCAATCGGCCAAGCACCGTTTGGTTTCGGCGTCGGCTGATTGTTTTAATAATTCCTTGAATAAATCGCTCGCCTCCTTATAGCGCCCGGCGGCATAGTGTGCCCGCGCCTTATCCGACAACGTCGATTCCGATAACCCTGCTGAAATTTTCTGGATGATTTTTTTCATGGCTGTGCAGGCAATAGCCCATGCTTCAAAAAGCCATTATAAAACAGTACCAGCATATACGGTCTGTTATGCTTTCGTGCCTAATTTTCGATCCGAGTTCCTAAATGGTTACTCATGAACCAAGAATGGTCAGCGGTTTTTGGATGTTAAAGGGGATGCCTTGCAAGTCGGCTGTTGGTAAAGCTTACTTCTGTCGGGACCGAATGGGCAAAATCGACCCCTTCCTGACGGTCGTGTTTCTCAAAACCGGCCAGTCAGCCAATACAGATCCTGCAACCTGGGGAGCTACAAAGCCGACGTTGGCGACCCTTACCAATCGGCCAGAAAGCGGACGACTGCATTCCGACCATCAGTAACAGTAGCTGAATGCTTATCTGCCTTTCAGTTAGCTATTGATGCTTGATGACAAGACTTGATCCTGCCTTTTCTTGTTCCACAACGTTGCGCGGCTTTAGTCTGTTGGGTGCATACGCTTATTGTGCCACACGCGGGCTAAATCTATTACCTCTAACCGGTTGGCAGAAATGCATTGCCCACCATAGTGAGTGGCAGCTTTCTAAATATTTGACCCAGTTCAAATATGGGTGGAAAATTTGGCTTTAGATATTCGTACCTTCAGTATTCATTTGGCTATGGCGAGATACTTAGGCTGTTTAATTGGATAATTCTATAGACGAGTTAGTTTGATATCAGTGCTAGGCGATATTCATTTTACCTTTATTTAGGCACCATTTTGGGAGAAGCCTTTCTATGCAAACTAACAAATTACAAAAACCGCAAAAGCAATTCTTTTTAGATCAAAATATTAGTAGATTTAACAAATTCATACCCTTAGCTGCAATTTCTTTGTTGGCATTTGCCAGCCACGCATCGGCGAGCGTTGTTTACAGTGCAAATAGCAACACTCAAGTTCGCAAAGTACAAAACGGTACTTTTATCATAGCTGAACAACATGAAGACCCTAAATCCACTAATGATGGTTCCGCCGTCACTACGTCATCGTCTAGTTCACAAGGACGTTCGAGTGCTAACATTACGAACGGCACAATCAAAGTCTTCGCTGAAGCTGCTAACGCTGGCCCGCAAAATCAACCCGCTTCTGCCAATGGCAATGCGAGCATCAAAGACAACATAACAATTCATTCGTTGCAACTTATCGATGGTAGCCAAGGCATAGCTAGAGGGCATATCTACATAGATCTTCCACTCAGTGGTACTACGGCTGCCGCTACCAGTCATGTAGGCAATGCCGATGCTTCGGCGAACGCGGCGTTGAGTTTACTGGGGCCAAACGGATCAGTAACTTTGTTTAATTACACTGAGCAAAGCTCTCTTTTTGCCAACTTTACAGATGTCTACACCAATACGAGTCTTGCAGGCGCCAAAGGACATTACACTGTGGACATACCTATAATCTTGGGCCAAGCCTTCACCCTTGAGATGAGAGCGGTTGCTAGTGTAACTGCTCGTGCCGTAAACAGCTCCGGCGTGGCTGATCTGGCAAACTCATTTTACTGGGGCGGCCTTGAGTCCATCACAGTTGGTAACCTAAACATCACCGATTTCAATGCGCTCGGTAGTAGCAGAGTAGACTGGAAAGCGAGTTACGCTCCAGTCCCATTACCAACCAGCGCCTTGTTTTTATTAACTGGATTAGTTGGGTTGACCCGAATAGTGATCAGAAAACCCTAGTAGATCCGATTAGCAATATCTCAATCGGAGGCTCGTTGGCGTCGAAAAGTGCAATTGAGTAAGCTAATCGCACCTAAACTTTGAATGACACGACAAGCAGAAGCTTCAAACGACTGCAAACTGAATATTCCAGTTTGCAGTCGCCATCAACTGAAATTTTTTAACGTCACAAAATCCCCGCAGTGACTCTCTGATATCAATTTGTTCGCTGAATATAGGACAGTCAAGCAGGTCTCAGGGTGTGTTTACTATTGAAATTGGAAAGTCGCCCCGACCGGCCGGTATTGGCCGAACTCAACCGACAAAATCAAGCACCCAACCCAAATCCCCACAATAACGTCCCTCGGCAATCCCGGATTTTAGTAGCCCCTACAATTGACGCTCAGGCGGAGATCACCGAAGATCAAGGCTTTTTCGGGAGCCGTGATGAGCACTAAAGACTTTATTCTCTCCGCAGCCGGGGTGCGCATGCCTGGCATTATTTACGGGACGGCCTGGAAGCAGGAGCGGACAGCCGCATTGGTGGAACAGGCAATAACACTGGGGTTTCGCGGCATCGACACGGCTTGCCAGCCCAAACATTATCAAGAGGCAGGGGTTGGCGAAGGTGTGCTGGCGGCTTGCAGTGCATTGGGCTTGCAGCGCTCCGATCTATATTTGCAAACCAAATTCACGCCTTTAAACGGCCACGATCCACTGCGTATCCCTTACGACCCCAAGGCCAGCTTGCCCGAGCAAGTCGCGCAGTCCTTCCAGCTGTCGTTAAAAAATCTGCATACCGATTATCTGGATGGCTTGGTGTTGCATTCGCCGCTGGCGGATCGCGAACAATTAATGGAGGTTTGGCAAGCGTTGGAAGTTATCCAGCAAAGTGGCGCTGCCAAGCAACTGGGCATCAGCAATTGCTACGATCCGGCCTTGTTCGAGTTTTTGTACGAAAACGCGACAGTGAAACCCGCCGTATTGCAGAACCGGTTTTATGCCGATACCGGCTACGATAAACAGCTGCGGGCGTTTTGCCGGCAGCAGCAGGTCGTCTATCAAAGCTTTTGGACGCTGACGGCCAACCCCAAAATCTTGGCGGACTCCGCTGTGAAAGCGTTGGCGGAAAAATACCAGCGCGGCTCGGCGCAGATATTCTTCCGCTATTTAACTCAGATTGGCATCGTGCCTTTAACCGGCACCACATCCGCCGAACATATCCGCGAGGACTTGGCTATTTTCGAGTTTGAGTTGAGTAGCGCGGAATGCGCGTTGGTGGCAGCATTACTTTAAAGTCAAGCCGATCATGGTCCGACAGCCCTGAGAATCAATGGCCAATTTCCCGCTCCGGGCAAGCTAGGGAAATAGCAATGCCTCTCTATTCATCCAGCCCATCATCAACTGATTTGCCCGGTTAATGGTCTAGGCTTTTATAATAGCGACAATCTTGCCTCTCCAAGCCTCTAAATGTCATGCTGATTAACCGTTATCTGCGTAAATTCGCCTACTTATGCAGCGGGCTTTGCCTGGTGCATACGAACGCGCTTGCTCAAGGCAACCCGGCGGACATCGAAGCAACCAACGAATTGCTGCCCCTCAGCTGGGAAGAGCTAACCGAGCTGGAAGTATCCAGCCTGGCGCGGCAGGAACAAACGGTCAAGGACAGCCCGGCCGCCGCATTCGTGATCACCTCGGAAGACATCCGCCGCTCCGGGGCCACCAGCTTGCCGGAAGTTTTACGCATGGTGCCCGGCATGAACGTCGCTAAAATCAATTCCTGGAATTGGGCAGTGAGCGCGCGCGGTTTTAACGATCTGTATGCCAACAAGCTGCAAGTGATGATAGACGGCCGCAGCATCTACGATCCATTAATCAGCGGCGTCTATTGGGGCCAGCAAAACCCGTCGCTGCCGGATATTGAGCGCATTGAAGTGCTGCGCGGCCCCAGCGGCAGCTTGTGGGGCGCCAATGCCGTGAACGGCACCATCAACATCATCACCCGTTCGGCTCGTGATACTCAAGGCGGTTTGCTCAATGCCGGCGGCGGCACCGAGGAACGCGGTTTCGGCGGGATTCGTTACGGCCAAAAGTTGTCGGAATCCACCTTTCTGCGCGGCACGATCAGTACGATGGTGCGCGACGCCAGCATCGACTTGGCCGGCCGACAAGACACCCACGACACCGGCGATACCGAAACCGCCAATTTTCGCTTGGATAGTCAACTCAACGCCCAGGACAAACTGATGGTGGAAGCCAACGTCTCCCGCTACCGGCTGGGCGGCTACTACATCGGCAAAACCTCGACGACCGCGCCGCTGTGGCAAAACGACGATTTCGGCAGGGACGGCGTGACCGGCAGCTTGCAGGGCAACTGGTCACATCGTACCGACAGCGGCCACGATTGGCGGCTGAATATGGCGTTTACCCAAACCGAATGGCAACTGGCGGTGAATCGGATGAGCCGCTCGCATTACGATCTGGATTTTCAGCACACCTTGCCGGCCATTGATAACCATAAGCTGATGTGGGGTTTGAATTACCAAAACATAGATGATAGTTTCGACAACACTTTGACGCTGGGTTTCGAGCCGAATCAATTCACTCAGCATAATGTCGGCGTGTTTCTGCAGGATCAAATCGATTTGTCCAACGATCTGACCCTGACGCTGGGCAACCGGGTCGAACATTTCACCTTTACCGGCTGGGAAACCGAACCGAATGCCCGGCTGCTGTGGACGCCAAACAAACAGCACAGCGTGTGGGCTGCTGTCTCGCGGGCCGTGGTGTTGCCGAATCGGGCCCAACACAGCATTCGTTTGTTCAAACAAATCCCCGATACCAACCGTTTTTTCGAAGCTAAAGCCAACCCGGATATGCTGACCGAAAATCTGCTGGCCTACGAATTGGGTTGGCGCTGGCAAATATCCAATAGCCTGGATCTCGATAGCGCCTTGTTTTACAACATCTACGACCGGATGCAAGGCACCAAGTTTACCGGCGTCACCTATAACGACCCGACATACGGCACCATCAAACAGGCCACCGTGGCCAATTACCGGCAAGTGGACAGTTACGGCCTGGAATTGGCCGTTAATTACCGGGTAAACCACGATTGGCGGCTGCAAGCCTCTTACAGCGCCAACCAGTTCTCGGTCAATTACGATAAAAACCAGCCCTGGTTTCGCGATCCGCTCACCGAAGAACATTTCAATCCGCAACACAATGTCTCGCTACGCTCTTTGTATAACCTGACCAGCGAAATCGAACTGGACGCCTGGGCTCGGTATGTCGATGAAGTGTATATTGATAGACGCAGCATTCCGGCCTATATCTCGCTGGACTTGCGGCTGGGCTGGCACCCGCACAAAAATCTGGAGTTATCGATAAGCGGGCAAAATCTGCTGGATGATCAACATCCTGAATTCAGCGACGTGCTTTACATACCGGTCGCCAGCCAGATTCAACGCGGCTATCTGGCGCAAATATCCTGGCATTTTTAAGACGGTTGATTGCGCCAATGCGTCTGCACACCCTTTTGCTACTCAGCGTCTGCGTTTGGTTCGCCGGTTTTGCGCGCGCGGAGGAAAATAGCCAAAGCCGCGAGTTTCAATTAAAGACTGCCTATCTGTTTCATTTCGCCGAGTTGGCACAATGGCCCAGTCCGGCGCCGGTGACGATTTGTTTGCAAGGTCGCAGTCTGTTACGCGCCTATCTGCCGGTTTTGGAAGGCCAGCAAATCAACGGTAATGCGGTTCATGTCAATCTGGCCGACGCCCCCGATGTCGCCCAATGCAGCATCTTATTTCTAAGCGACCTGGCCGGATTAACGCCGGTATTGGCCGAGCAAGCCCGACAACACCATGTATTGTTGGTTGGCGATGTGGAAAATTTCGCTAACCACGGGGGTATGGTGCAATTTACGCTACGCGACAACAGGTTAAAACTGGTGGTAAATTTAGCCGCGGTGAAATCAGCCGATTTAAAGCTGAGTTCGAAATTACTGCGGATGGCCGAAATAATAGAATGACAGCGTCAACAGATCCTCGCATTTCCATCAGCCGCAAGCTGGGTAAAATCCTGCGAGTGATGGTGATGTTAAGCCTGATGGTGGCGACGGTATCGTTGTCGATTCGGGAATATTCGGCTTTGCAGCAGACCATCGGCCAGAAACTGACCTTGACCGCCAATATGATCGGCCAAAACAGCAGTTTTGCCTTGTTGTTCGACGATAATCAAACCGCCCAGGAAGTACTGGATGCGCTGGCCCACGATCCGGACATCATCACAGGGCAAATCCAAACCCCCAGCGGCGTCACACTAGTCCGTTATGAAAAACCCGCCACCAATTGGCACGGCTGGTGGCCGGCCTGGCTGTCGAAAACCCGGCAGATCACGCAGCCGATTTTGCATAAAAATAAACAGATTGTCGGCCACATTACCCTAGTTGCAGATCTGAAACGCTCCTATCACTCCTTGCTGTTCAATACCCTGATTAACACCGGCATTATCTTGATAGCCCTGAGCGTGGTGGCCTTGTATGTGCAGCGTTTGCAGCGTTCGTTTTTAGGACCCTTGCTGAAATTGGCTAATACCGCACGGCAAATCGAGAAAGACCACGACTACAGCCGGCGTTCCGATTATTCCGGTAACGACGAAATCAGCGATTTGGCCGAAGCCTTTAATAATATGTTGGCGCAAATCCAGGCGCACGAGACCGATTTGGAAAGCCAGGTTCTCAGCCGGACCCAGGAGCTTGAGTTGGCCAAGCAGGACGCGGAATCGGCCAATCAGGCCAAGGGCCAGTTCCTGGCCAATATGAGCCATGAAATCCGTACGCCGATGAACGCGATTGTAGGCTTGGTGGAATTGTGCCTGAACAGCGAACTGAGCTTTAAACAACGCGAATATCTAAAACGGGTGGAGTCGTCCGCGCACTCCTTGATGACGCTGATAGGCGACATTCTGGATTTTTCCAAAATGGAAGCCGGCAAAATGCAGATGGAGACCATACCCTTCCTGCTGGAAGAAATGCTGGAGCACGTGTTTTCGACGATGTTGCAACTGAGCGCGAACAAGGGCATTCAATTGATCAGGCCGCCGGCCGGGCCGGCGTACCACGCGGTAATCGGCGACCCGCAACGGCTGCGGCAGGTTTTGATCAATCTGATCGGTAACGCCATCAAGTTTACCGAGCACGGCGAGATAACAGTCAGCTTCAGCGAAATCAGCCGCGACGCTCACTCGGTGCGCTTGCAATTCGCGATCAGCGACACCGGCATCGGCATCACTGCCGAACAGCAAACCAAGTTGTTCCAGGCTTTTAGCCAGGGTGACAGCAGCGTAACCCGCAACTACGGCGGCACCGGCTTGGGCTTGATTATCTCCAAACAGTTGATAGAGCAGATGGGCGGCAGTATAGAAGTCAGCAGCAAGCCAGGCATTGGCTCCACCTTTACCTTTAATGTGCTGCTGGGAGCCACTGATTTGAATACCATCCGCAATTTCCAAATCCGCCGTCACCGCACCAGCATAGACATCGGTAAATTGGCGCGGCTGCATGGGCGGCGGGTTTTGCTGGTGGAAGACAACGAAATCAATCGCATCGTCGCCATCGAGCTACTGGAACAAGCGCAATTACAAGTGGATATTGCCGAAAACGGCGAACTGGCCTTGGACAAGCTGCGGCATAACGACTACGACTGTGTGCTGATGGATGTGCAAATGCCGGTGATGGACGGCTATCAAGCTACCCGGCTGTTACGGCAAATCCCGGCTTGCCGCGACATGCCGGTCATTGCGATGACCGCCAACGTGATGAACGGCGACCATCAACACTGCCTGGCCGCCGGCATGAACGACTTCATCAGTAAACCGATTCTGCCGGCCACGCTTTACGAGGCCTTATTGAAATGGATTAAACCCGTTGCCGGTCAGCCTTCGGACATCGGATAGCGTTAATTCCAAAGTCCTATTTTCCCCACGGCATCACCGGCACCGTAGACACACTATTGGCCGGCGCGCCTTCGATCACTCTGCGGCTAATTGCCAGATAAACCAGGGTGTTGTGCTTGGCATCCCACAAACGGGTAATGTTGGTGGACTTGAAAAACAGCGAGGTGCTTTCCGAAAACACGGTTTCTTCCGTGCCCAATTTGGCCGGCAATGTGATCGGGCCGATTTGCCGGCAAGCCAAGGAAAACTCGGACGGATCTTCCGACAGGCCCAAGCCGCCGGAAATACCGCCGGATCTGGCCTGACTGATATGACAGATCACATTCGGAATTTTCGGATCTTCGAACACATCGACGCAGACCTTGTGATTGGCGCCGATCAGTTTCCAGGCGGTGGTCACGCAACCTACTTCATCAGCCTGCGCCGCGCCGGCCAGCATTAGCAATAGGCCGCAGCATAAGCGGCCGCCACGTTTTAAGGATATTTTCAGCATAAATTTCTCGCAGACAGTGAGTTGATGGAAGCGGACGGGCTCAGGGTAACAAGCGCCAGTCGCTAAAACAAGCCGCCTGGCCGACATAGCGTTGCGCGCTATCGTAAACATTCCACACCACTGCCCGTTCGATCAAAAAACGCTTGCCGGATTTGGCGATACGCACTCCACTGTAATTGTCGATATAACCCTGGCTGGCGACTTGATGCAGCAAGCGTTCGCGCTCTTCGCGGTTAACCGGTTCCGCCGAAAAACGCGACGGCATGCCGATAAACTCCGGCCACGATAGCTTGAATAAATTCTGCGCGGTTTGGTTGGCGTAATTAAATAAGGGATCGGCGTCGGTGTTATGCGACAGCAAGGCGAAATCGGCCTGATAGACTTGCCGGCCTAGCGACAAGCTTGCGGACTTTTCCAGCAAAGACTTGCCCAGTAACTGTCGATAGCTGTGCAACAACAATTGGATATGGGTTTCGTAAAAATCGTTTTCGCTACTGGGTACTGGCAAATCGAGCATGGCTATCCGTTACACACCGGGATGGTAAAGTTCTTTTTTATAGACCGCGCTGATTTGCCGACCGTCCCACACGTAACAATAATGGGCGCCTTGTTTGACCGGGGCCAGCAGGCGCGGTTTAAAGACCGCCACGCATTCACCGCCCGCCGCCCGCACGCTGGAATAGACGATACCGTCGGCGCCGTCCGCGCGTAACTGCCTAGCAAACTTCTGCGCGGCGGCGTAATTGCCGGTGTCGGCATCGTAAATATCGGGCATTTCAGCTTGCAGATCGCGAATATCGTGCAAATCGGCATTCAAATCGGAGGCGTAACTGCGCATGTCAATTTCAAGCGGTGCTTGTTGGGTCGCGGCCATAAACCGGTTGCGATGAAAGCAGGTCTCGGCTATCGCGGTATCGATGTCTTTAGCCGCGTAATACACGCCGTAACTGCCGTCGCAAAACCGGCTACCCTCCGGATTCAAATGAGTAAACGCCGCCATGATCGGCGTAGTCCCAGGTCCGGAAATACGGTCCGCCGCCGCAACCAAACTAATTTCGCCGGCTTCGTCGCGCAAACGGTCGTTAGTCAGCGCTTCGATGGCAAACACCACGTCCAGGTCAGCCGGGTCTGCGACTCTATCAAACAAGCCGGTAGGCGGAAATCGGCTGGGAATCAGTCGCCAGCTTGGCCGCCAGTCTATCCGGCTGATCTTGGGCACCACTATTAGGCCCAACCGCATTGCGCATCCAGATACTGGCGCACCACATATAAATCCGCCACCCGTCCGGACAGCATACGTTGCAAAGCGGTTTGCCCGGAAAACAGCGCGGCCTGATTGGGCTGGTGCAACCAACCATCCGCCGCTTCGGGTTTAGGCAGCAAAATCTGCAAGGCCTTATAAATGCCGAAGATATACGACAGCCTTTCCAATTTATCGGCATTCAGACTGGCCGTTTCCGGGTTTTTCTTCCATTTGAAATAGGTGCTGCGCGAATCCAGCCCCAATAGCACCATGGCCTGTTCGACATTCAAACGCCACGTATCGGCGATATTAAAAAAAGTACGTAACGCGGCGCCGGCCACCATCGCGCTGTCGGCGGGTAATTGCGCATGAGCTGTTGACAACATAAGCCCTCCAAAACAACTTATCTAAACTTTATTTTAAAATAAGTCTATTTATGGACTTTGTCAACAACTGGGCGGAAGCTATATCAAACGAACTCCCGAACCAGCTCAGCCAATATCCGCAGACCACGCTCGGCCTGTTCTGCGTCGGCGTGACTGAAATTCAGGCGCAGCTGACCACTGGCCTCAACGTCCATCGGCAAAAACGGTTCGCCGGGCATAAACGCCACGCCTGCTTTTATGGCTTTGGGCAACAGCTGGCGGGTATCGACTTGATGGTTCAGCGTCAGCCAGAAAAACAAGCCGCCGGGCGGGGTTTGCCAACTGGCCAGATCGGAAAAATGCCGGTGCAACGCGGCTTCAAATGCATCGCGGCGCTGACGATAATGTTCGGCCAACTCCACCAACTGCTGGGTTCGGCCCGAATCATTCAGTTGTTGCAGCACCAACCATTGACTAATGCGATTGCTGTGTAAATCGGCCGCCTGTTTCAGCCGGGTCAAAAACGGTATTAATTCCGGCGACGCCACCAGATAACCCAGACGTAAGCCCGGCGCCAAGCTTTTCGAAAACGAGCCTTGATAAATCCATGGCGCGTGTTGCAACTGCGCACACACCGGCCTGCGCTCGCAGTCGTCGTATACCAGATCGCGGTAAGGGTCATCTTCAAACAAAGGAATATTCGCCGCATCGCAAGCAGCGGCCAAGACAGCGCGTTCCGTTACATCCAGGCAACGACCGCTGGGATTCTGAAACGTCGGTATCGCATAAGCAAACGCCGGCTTTTCCCGCTTAAAAGTATCCGGATCGGGAGCCCCGGCATCATAAGCGACAAAGCGCGCGCCGAAAAACCGAAACACCTGCAGAGCCGCCAGATAAGTCGGCGCTTCCACGGCCACCGACGTGCCGGGATCGATGAACAATTTAGCGACCAAATCGATGCCTTGCTGTGATCCTGACAGGATCAACACTTGTTCGGCTGAACATTGCAGCCCCAAGCTTTGCATGTCTTCGGCGATCCGCTCGCGCAATTCCGCTTCGCCCTCACTGGCGCCGTATTGCAGCATATGCTGCGGCATGGCTTGCAGGTTGAATTGCGGAAAGCTTTCCAGCGACGGCAAGCCGCCCGCAAAGGAAATCATGCCAGGGCGGTCTACCACGGCCAGTATTTCGCGGATCGGCGAAGGATGCAGATCTTGGGTACGAGTGGAAAAGCGGATAGGGTGTTGCAGTAAAAATGAGTTCATGGCAGGCGCTGATAAATGTCAATAAAGTTGACCTATAGCCATGCTAACGGCCACCTGCCTATAATGTCAACATGGTTGACCAAATATCCGCTATCGATAATCCCCCGCTTGATGAAACATTGACGCCGAGCATGCGCGAAGACGCGTTGCGATTGGCTATCGAACAGTTTTACTTCGGCTATCGCGCCTTTACCGTACAGCCGGATCGCATCCTGGCCGAGCGCGGACTGGGGAGAGTGCATCACCGAATTTTGTATTTCGTCGGCCGCAATCCGCGGATTTCCGTGAATGCGCTGCTGGGCATGCTCAGCGTCAGCAAGCAAGCCCTGAACGCGCCGTTGCGGCAGTTAATGGACATGCAGCTGGTCATGATAGACACCGCCACGCACGACAAACGGGTGCGCGAACTCAGCTTGACGCCAGCTGGAGCGGAATTGGAAGCGCAACTGACCGGTACGCAAATGCAGCAGCTGCAAACGGTATTCGCGCAAGTCGGCACCAACGCCGAGGCCGGCTGGCATCAAGTGATGCGTAGCTTGAGCGCACAAGGCTGAAAGCCGATATGGACGAAACGACAGTGCGCGAGAAAATCGACGCCATCTACCAAAGCGAATCCCGCCACGTGCTGGCAACCTTGATTCGGCTGCTCGGCGATTTCGATGTTGCCGAGGAGGCGTTGCACGATGCGTTTCGGGCCGCTCTCGAACAATGGCCGCGCGACGGCGTACCGGCCAATCCGCACGCCTGGTTGGTGTCGGCCGGCCGCTTCAAGGCCATCGACAACCTGCGCCGGCAAGCCCGCTTCGACGTGCTGGAGGATACCGATACCCTGGCCGATCCGACCAGCGAAACCGACGACACGGATGACGAAGGCCTGGAAGACGACCGCCTGCGACTTATATTTACCTGCTGCCATCCGGCCTTATCCCCGGATGCGCAAGTCGCATTGACGCTACGCGAAGTCTGCGGCCTGGCCACCGAAGAAATCGCCCGCGCCTTTTTGACGCCGACACCGACGCTGGCGCAACGCATCGTCCGCGCTAAAACCAAGATCCGCGAGGCCCGCATACCTTATCAGGTACCGTCGCCGGCCGAACTACCGCAGCGCCTGGATTCGGTGCTACGGGTAGTTTATCTGGTGTTCAACGAAGGCTATTCCGCCTCATCCGGCGCTACGCTAACCCGGCACGATTTGTCGGAAGAAGCGATACGCTTGGCACGTTTGTTGGTCGAGTTACTGCCTGAGCCGGAAGCGCAAGGCTTATTGGCCTTAATGCTGTTGCACGAATCGCGCCGCGCCGCCAGAACCGGACCCGACGGCGAACTGATTTTGCTGGACGACCAAGACCGCACGTTGTGGGATAAGGAACGCATCGCGGAAGGTTCGGCATTGGTGCAGCGGGCCTTGGTGTCGCAGCGCTATGGCCCTTATGCCGTGCAAGCCGCCATCGCCGCGGTGCACGCCAACGCCAGCCATGCCGCCGCCACGGACTGGCCGCAAATCGTCGCACTCTACGACGTGTTATTGCGCATCGATGCCTCGCCGGTGATCGAGTTAAACCGGGCCGTGGCGGTAGCAATGCGGGATGGACCAGCCGCCGGACTGGTTTTGATCGACGCAATTTTACAGAACGGCGACCTTACCGATTACCATCTGGCGCACGCGGCGAGAGCAGACTTGTACCGACGTCTGGGCAGAACCGACGAAGCGATCACAGCATATGAGCAAGCCCTGGCTTTGACACGTCAGGAACCGGAGCGGCGCTTTTTGGCGCGCAGATTGCGCGAAATCCGTGTCGGGTGACAACACTAGAAAACATGGGCGATTGCTTTTAAAGAGCTATGTCATTATTTGAGTTGCGCACCAGACGCGCTTTTTGACACAACAAATGAAAAGTTTTGCGCCCCTCCATTCTGGTGGAGCAAGTTCGGCCAAAACCCACCCGACGTAAAAAAAAAGGTGCCACCCGCCACGGCATTGCGCCGATACGCCACCATCCCCATTCCTTGCGTCCATTGAAGTTGAGCCGTTGTAGCCTCAATGCAGCGTTAGCGGAATCGAGAGCGTCGGCCTGCCGGCCATCAAACCCACATAGGCAATTAAAAGGAGCTGGCCTTCGAAACCTCGATTCCATCGAGGCTACTTGCTTGCTTGAATAATAACTTAGTTACAAAAAATTGTTTATGCCTCTGTTTTCCGCCATTTTTTAATTAATGGAATGACCAATTTGGCTAAATATCGAGTATCTTCCTCCGTTCCAGAAAAACCAAACGATAATGAGACAGTAACAACGCGAGCATTTTTTATTGTCTCCTTAAGGCCATTAAGAAATGCAATTATCATATTTTCAGACCATAACTCGCCCATATACAATATCGTCGAGTTATTAAATAAATCTAGACACAAGTCAAATATTACAGGATATTTTGATTGATGGTTGAATAACGAATCAAACGTGTTATATATATGCTGATGTGTATTCATTTTTAAAAGAAGACCGGCATCAATTCCAATATCACTAAAATCATTTTGTTTGCAATAAAAATGTATCTCAGCGATATATCCTCTAGCTATAGCTGGTGAAATAAAAGAATCATAACGAATCAGTTTTTCTTCATGTATAAATTGTTTAATTCTTTCAATATTTGCTGAAATCAGATCTTGTTCTTCATCGTCAGAATCATAAAAGTCATACCCTCCATCCCAGTGATAATCAACATGAATTAGTGAAAATTTTGACGAGTTAAAATTATTATGTGTTTCTTCCCAAACGAGTAAAGCCCATTTATGGTTGTCCATAAGCCAAACCCCATTACCCAGGTCAATCAGAAAATCATCATCACGACTTAACTGATCAAATGAAATACTTAACATGATTTTTAAAATTTAATGAATAAATTATTGAATCCGCCCTGGTTATTATAAATTTTAGGACCAGCTCTACAATAGTGCCAAGCTTCTCTGGAACCCGAAAATTTGGTTCTAACTGGTGAGCCCATAATTCTTGATGCATCTTTTTTACACATTCCTGGTTTAAAGAAACTTCTGATTAATGCAGTTTTTCAAGAAAAATCGATGCGCAAGCCATTGATTTAATTGGCGCTGAAATTCAAGACAAAGAATTAACCAGAGACTCCCTAACGCGTTAAATATAGAATTTCAACAAGCTGTTAAGGAATGATATTCTCTCAACAGCTTGTAAAGTATGGATATCTGCATGCTATTATTAAAAATAAATCTTGTTACAAAACATTATCTTCTGAAATACATATCTGTTGGTTCTAAGTTTCTATCAGGAACAGAGCACATACTTGAAATTGCTGACACAAGCATGAAAAATATGAAAACATATACTACGATTAATGTGCGGCTATTCCGCTTCATAGCTTTATAATCTTCTATATCTTTTAATCGTTTTCTCTCAACAGCAACTTGGATCATCACTGATTCTTTATCATTGGCGTTATTCAACTCATCTTCATATCCAACCTGAATATTATTAAAGCAAGTTTGACATAAAATTTCATTCTTCCATCCTTTTTTGGCGTTTGTGAAATCAAATATTACAGGTTTAAATGGTGGCATTTTAGGTAATTCTTGATCAGGCTTAGTTCGTTTCCTTAACTCCATACACATGTTATACCTAATCAAATCTTCTTGATAATTAGTTTTCTGAGCATCAAAATCTAACTCAGGGTATTTCAGTGGAATAAGATCATATATAACTCCACAAAATGCACAGACAACCGTTTTTATATTCCTCTCATCACCATATTTATCACCCAAAATATTCCACTCAGTTTTTTCCGTTGAATATAATTGCCCATGTTTCTTTTTAAACTCTTGTCTATATAACTCTCTACTATCAAAACAAGACTGACATAGCAAGGCTTTACATAGGTGTTTTTCTGATGTCTGAAATACTTTATTACAATGCCTGCAATCAATTACTTCTATTGCATATCTTCTAATATCTACCGATAACGGGGAAACTGACATGATTTTTAACCTTATTATATTAGGACCGGGCTGGGTAGAGCATCGCGAAACCCAGCAAATGCTTTGAAATAATCGAATTTTTACGTTCAAACATCTCTTTGGATTAGAAATTTATCAGCCTCCAAGCTGGGTTTCATTATCATTCAACCCAGCCTACTACTGCAAACCTAACGTCGGATTACTATCGTTTTGCGGACATTAGAAAAACTAGAGCGAAAGTCGCTTGTGGGTCGGACCAGTCCGCTAAGCATTTTCTCAATTAGCCAACTGGTGTGACCTCATCGATTATGAGATTTAACTGACAATTGCAAAAATCCGGTTTCTGCCAATAAAAAGCCGGGTCTATACCTGCGCATAAACCCGGCTTAGCTTTATTGTTTTTTGGCGATGGCAAAAATCAATGAAGCGCCGCCTTGGTCGGCAGGGTTATCGGTGCCTTCACGGCGGGTAAACATGAATTCTTCGTCGTGATTTACCAACACGAAAAAAGTCAGAAAGGTTTTGCCGCCGAGGGTCGCGTCGAGTTGTCCTGTACCGTCTTCGAAGACCTCGTAGGTGCAATCAGCCGTGTCCTGGATCACGCCGGCAGCCAATCCGGCTTTATTGGCCAAACTGTGTATCGAGCAGTTTCCCTTGCCGTCGAAACTGTAGACGCCAACACGTTCGGCGACCGCACCGGTGGTGGTTTTGGAAGTAGCGTCGTAATTCGCACCGAAATATCCGGTAGCGGCGAAGCCGTAGGTTCCCTTCAAGCGGCGATTAGGGTTGGCATCGCGACCGTCATTGCCATGCGCCCAAGCGCTGGCCGACGCGGTCAGCAACAGCTGCGCCCCTAGTAACAGTGATAGCAATAACCGGGTGCGAGCGAAAACTTTGTTGGTGTTTTTCATAAAAAATGCCTTCTGATAAACATTGAGGGACAAAACGCGTGTAACCATCCGGCGATTTCTACAGGCTACTAGAGCGTAAGATGTTTACACTGCGCGTCATGAGTTAGGAGACGGAATGGATCCATGCTTATTCAAGCCTGATTGAACCGCTAACCGAACCTGTTAGGGTTAATGCAGCATTAGTGCCAGGCCCATATCCCTTCTCAATTGCGCGGTTTATAGTGTCCACTCAGCAGGATTTAGGGGATTTAACACAGTAACTGTTTGAAATACCTCAGTTTTATTTCAATCAGGCTCGGCAGAGCATCGCGAAGCCCGGCAAGCAGCTGAAAACTTGCCCCGCTGGAAAGAACTGGGCTTCGCGCTGAGTTTGTGTCCTCAGACAATCTGCGGATTAACTATCTCGATTGCCAGGCTAAATACTGCATTTCTTTGGCCCCGGCCTGGTAATGGCGCTGGTATTCCACCAGGCTGGGTGCGGAGGCGGTTTTCTCTATGTACCTTTGCAACACCGGCACTTGCTGCCGGGCAATCTGTTGGGCGTTGGGGTGGCGAATCGCGGTCAAGAATGACGACAGGCTGGTCACCACTTGTCCGCCTTTGGGTTTGAGCGACACTTTGGCGAGGTTATCAACCAACTGCGGTGTGTACTTCAACATATAGTCTGCATAGCGCCGAATCTGTGGGATTTGTTCCTCCAATGCCTGCCGTTCTGCGTCGAAATCTTCGCGAAACAGAATTTTCTTGTCGGCAAACACCAGCGGCGCCGACTCGGAGGTATCGCAGGCCCAACCGGGTTGCGGTTTTAATAGCTCGGCCTGAAATTGCTCGTCCCGATACGGGTAAAACGGCATAGTTCGGCAGCGTGAGGGTTTATCGGCGTGAATCCCGCACAGATTATCGGCCGCCAGCGCTGGGCACGGAAACGAGGGCGGAATATAGGCGGTGGGTACTATCAATACCGCCAATTCTTTCCGATTGGCCAGTTTTATTGTGGCTCCCAGCTGGGACACCGTCGCAAAATCTTTACTGCCTTGCCGTAATGGTGTCCAGACCATGGCCAGCGGAAAGCGGTCCGCATGCTTAAACGCATCGTTTACCGTCAGCGGCAACTGTCCGTAACAGCATTTGCCGCACGCGGTGCAGTGAAAACGTTGCGTCATTCCTGCTCTAGTTCGGTCGTGGTGCCACAGCATTTTTTGGCTTTTTTACCCGACCCGCACGGACAGGGATCGTTGCGCCCCACTTTACTGACTACTCGCTGCGTCACCTTGGGATTGAGATCGCCGCTGACATACAGCCACTCGCCGTTTTCGCGGCGGAAACTGGCTAACTCGGTTTGTACTCTGTCCTGTTTGTCGCGGCGAAATTTTATCGTGAATTCTACTTGCGCCGTATCGCCGGTTTCCGTGACGTTGCGAATCTCCAGGCTGCGCCACTCGCATTCTTCCGCCATCCGCTCGGCTTCCGCTCGATTAAAGTCGTCTTTAATCTCCGGCGCATGGGTGCGCTCAACATGATCCAGCTTTCGTTGCACGAAAGCCGTGTAGCGTGAGCGCATCAAGGCTTCGGCGGTGGGCGCCAGCGCACCGTCGATAATCGGGCCGCAGCATTCGGCATAATCCAGTTTGGAGCCGCAAGGGCATAGGGTCATCGGTCATCTCCGGTCAGATTGTGAAAAATTGAAGTCGGTCTTTCCATGGTAAGCGACAGCCGGCTTCGGCTCAACGGCAAGTGGCGAGAAACTGTAACTATTAAGCTGGTAGTAGCAATGCCCTTCCCCGTGCAGGGTAGAGGTGAGGGGCATACTTTTAGCGATTTGCCTGACTTAGGGATCTGGGTAATTGCAATACGGCCCGGTCTGGCGGACAAAAAAACTTTGACGCGATGTCGATTTGAACAGTCGCCGTTCGACTAAGGATGCAAGCCATAATTATCAGCACTCACCCTAAAAGGAGGAATACCCCATGACCACTCAAGTCAAACCCATCCCAGACGGCTACCACACGCTTACCCCTTATCTGGTGGTGCAAGACGCAGCGCGGGCGTTGGAATTTTATAAAAACGCCTTCGCGGCCAGCGAACTGTCCCGTCTAAATACGCCGGACGGCAACATAGCTCACGCCGAATTTAAAATCGGCGATTCAATATTTATGCTCGCTGACGAAAACCCTCACTGTACCGATCATTCGCCGAAAACCCTGGGCGGCACGCCAGTCAAGCTGTTCTTGTATGTCGCGGATGTCGATGCGGTGCTTACCGCCGCGATAAAAGCCGGAGCCACGCAAACCATGCCGCCTACTAATCAATTTTGGGGCGACCGGATGGGTGCGCTGAGCGATCCGTTCGGTCATCAATGGCTGATAGCCAAGCATATCGAAGACGTCGATCCCAGCGAAATGCCCAGCCGTATGGCGGCATTTTTCGCGGCGCAGGCGGCGAGCGGTAAATCGGAATAACACCGGCTACTGGGCTTTCTATCAATATTGTTAAAAAGGAGACCGGCATGAAATATATGTTACTGATTTATCTTGAAGAGCACAGCCTGGACGAAACCGAGCGGCAAGCCTGTTATGTCGAGTCCACCCAACTCGCGCACCAACTCAAAGCCGACGGCCAATATCTGGCTGCCAGTCCGTTGCAACCCACGGCCTTGGCTACCAGCGTGCGGGTGCGCGACGGCAAGCGCTTCGTCACCGACGGCCCGTTTGCGGAAACCCGCGAACAACTGGGCGGCTACTATCTGGTCGACGTCCAGGATCTGGACGCTGCCATCGCTATCGCCGAACAGATACCGATGGCGCGTAAGGGCACCGTCGAAGTGCGGCCGCTGATCGAGATTCCGGGCCTGCCCAAAGACTGAGCCAACTAAACCTATGGAGAAAGTCATGAACCAAACCGAAGAAACCCTGGAATCCCGAGAATTAGCGTTGACGCGTTTGATCGATGCGCCACCCGAAAAACTCTACAGAGCCTGGACCGAACCGGCATTACTCAAGCAGTGGTTTTGTCCGAAACCCTGGACCGTGGCTTCTGCTGAACTCGATGTCCGAGCCGGCGGCACCAGCATAATCGTGATGCGCAGCCCGGAAGGCCAGGAGTTTCCGAACCAAGGTATATATCTTGAAGTTGTGCAAAACCAACGCCTGGTGTTCACCGACGCCTACACCAGCGCCTGGGAACCCTCCGCTAAACCCTTCATGACCGGCATCGTCACGTTTGCGCCTGAAGACGGAAAGACTCGTTACAGCGCTCGCGTGTTGCATTGGAGCGCAGCGGACCGCAAATCCCACGAAGAGATGGGATTTCACGAAGGCTGGGGCAAAGCCACCGACCAACTGGCCGAGCTGGTAGCCAGCTTGTAAGCCGGGAAAACCGGTCATTACTTTCCCTGATCAGTAAGAATCTTCAACTAGCACCCAAAAGATCGTCATTCCGGCAGGGATTGCCGGACCCGCTGGAGCGCGGAGCGAATCCAGGCTCCATGGATGATTCGAAGCTTACCATCCATGGCACTGGATACCCGCTTCCATGCGGGTATGACGCTCAGCTAATGATTCCTGCTAATTAGGTTATTTTTTATACTCTACCGAGTAAACGCCATGCCAAAAATCACCCCATTTTTATGGTTCGACGACCAAGCCGAACCAGCGATGAATTTTTACGTCTCTATTTTCAAGAACTCTAAAGTCTTAAGCGTTAACCGTTACGGCGATGCCGGGCCGGGACCAAAAGACAGTGTGATGACCGCCAATTTCGAGCTGGACGGGCAAGTGTTTACAGCGCTCAACGGTGGGCCGATGTACCAGCTATCTCCGGCTATTTCATTTGTCGTACACTGCGAAACCCAGGCGGAAGTGGATCATTATTGGGAAAAACTGTCCGAGGGCGGTAAGGAAAATCAATGCGCCTGGCTGGAGGATAAATTTGGCGTTACTTGGCAGATCGTGCCGAATATCCTGATCGAATTATTGAGTGATCCAGATCCGTTAAAAGCCGGACGGGTGATGCAGGCCATGCTGCAAATGACGAAAATAGACATAGACATTTAAAACGAGCCTACGAGCAATCCTGAATGAAACATCTATTTGCCGCTCTGCTATTACTACTTGCCGGCCGGGTTAACGCTATCGAATGGCTGGACAGTCCGGAGCTTGGCAAACTATTCAGCGACGCCAACGTACACGGTACTTTCGTGGCCTATGATGTCGATGCGGACAGGCTGATCGGCCACGACCTGCTCCGCGCGGAAACCCGCTTCATCCCGGCCTCGACGTTCAAGATAGTCAATAGTTTGATCGGCTTGTCGGTAGGCGCGGTCGACAGCGTGGACGAGCCGTTACCATACGGCGGTCAGCCGCAAATGATCAAAGACTGGGAACGGGATATGGGCTTGCGCGAGGCGATCAAGCTGTCCAACGTGCCGATTTATCAAGCATTGGCACGACGTATCGGCCACGCGCGGATGCGCGAAGGGGTCATCAGCCTCGGTTACGGTAACACCGAAATCGGCGATAAGGTCGATAGGTTTTGGCTGGACGGTCCGCTTAAAATCAGCGCGGTGGAACAGACTGCATTTTTGGTCCGCTTGGCGCGGGATCAATTACCGCTCTCTGGCGATGTTCAGGCCAAAGTCCGGGACATCGTCATGCTTGAGCAGAGCGGCGAACGGGTTTTACACGGCAAAACCGGCTGGTTAAACGCTCCCAACCCCGGTCTCGGCTGGTGGGTGGGCTGGGTCACGAATGGACAACATGTGTATAGTTTTGCGTTGAATATCGACATTACCCAGGCTGCCGATGCGCCCAAGCGCGTGGCGTTGGGCAAGGCCTGCCTTAAGGCCTTGGGGATATTCTAAGCTCAACTTATTATCAGGCTCGCAATGCCAAAGCCGCTTTAGCCAAACGCTCGCCCAACACCCAACACAGGCGTTTCTCATGCTCGGTAAGCTCGGCATCGGTGTCGGCAACGTGGCTAGGCCCGTAAGGCGTGCCGCCGCTAACCGTTTCGCGCAGCGCAATCTCGTTGCACGGCAGGCTCATCAACAACATGCCGTGATGCATCAAAGGCAGCATCATCGATAACAGCGTGGTTTCCTGGCCACCGTGCATGCTTCCGGTGGAGGTAAATACGCCGGCAGGCTTGCCGGACAAAGCGCCGGAGAACCACAGCGCGGTCGTACCGTCCAGAAAATGCTTCAGCGAAGCCGCCATATTGCCGAAATGCGTCGGGCTGCCCAAGGCCAAGCCATCGCAGGTTTCCAGGTCTTGCAAGCTTGCATAAGGCGCGCCGGCATCCGGAATGCTGTCGGCGATTTTCTCGCACACTGCCGACACTTCCGGCACCGTGCGCAACACCGCTTCCGCACCGGCCACCGACTCCACGCCCCGGCCGATCTGCTGCGCCATCCGCGTAGTGCTGCCGTCGCGGCTGTAATACAGGATCAGGATTTTCGCCATTAGAGTATCGCCAACACGTTTTCCGGCGGCCGGCCGATGGCGGCTTTACCGTCTTTTAAGACGATGGGCCGTTCGATCAATTTGGGGATTCTGATCATCGCTTCGATCAAGTCCGCATCGCTCAGGGACTTATCCTCCAGGCCGTTATCTTTGTATTCCGGCTCTTTGGTACGCATCAACTCGCGCGGCTTGATGTTTAGCTTGGTCAGAATGTCCTGCAATTCAGCGGCGGTGGGCGGGGATTTAAGATATTCCACAACCTCCGGGGTCACGCCTTGCGCTTCCAATAGTTTCAAGGTGTCGCGGGATTTGCCGCAACGCGGGTTATGGTAGATTTTGACGCTCATGGTTTGCACCTTAATCATGACGGGTTGCGGCTATAATAGCACCCTTCGAATCACGGATAAGCCCCCAAAGCCATGCAATTACCCAACTATTCAACCGCTCGCGTACTGGTGATCGGCGACCTGATGCTGGACCGCTACTGGCACGGCGCCACCTCGCGAATTTCCCCGGAAGCGCCGGTGCCGGTGGTGCATGTCAAACATGACGAACAACGCGCCGGGGGTGCCGGCAACGTGGCTTTAAACATCGCCGCGCTGGGGGCGAAAGTATCTTTGCTGGGTTTTACCGGTGAAGACGAAGCGGCGACCGCCCTGAAACAATTACTGCAACAAGCCAAGGTTTTGTGCCTGTTTCAGTCGGTGCCGGGTTACCCGACCATTACCAAATTGCGGGTGATGAGCCGCCATCAGCAGTTGATCAGGCTGGATTTTGAAGACGGCTTCCAGCAAGTCGATAGCGATGCGCTATTACACTTATATCATGCCGAGATGATGCAATCGCAAGTGATCGTACTGTCCGATTACGGCAAAGGCACCTTGAGTCAGGTGCAGCAATTTATCGGTTTGGCCAAACAACTCAACAAGCCGGTGTTAGTCGATCCGAAAGGCAGCGATTTTTCGATTTACCGCCAAGCCACGTTAATCACGCCCAACCTCAGCGAGTTTGAAGCGGTGGTTGGCCGCTGCGCCGATCAGCAGCAAATCGTCGAACGCGGCATGAATTTACTGAACGAACTGGAGCTGCAAGCTTTACTGGTCACCCGCGGCGAAAACGGCATGACTTTGCTCAGCAAAGCCGAAGAACCTTTGCATCTACCGACTCACGCCCGCGAAGTATTCGATGTCACCGGCGCCGGCGACACCGTGATTTCCGTGCTGGCCGCGAGCCTGGCCGCAAAAAAATCGTTAGCCGAAGCCACGCAACTCGCCAACATCGGCGCCGGCATCGTGGTCGGCAAAATGGGCACCGCCACCGTCAATACCGACGAATTGCATGCCGCCTTGCAAGGCCCCCGCGCCCACCACAAAGGTGTGTGCAGCCTGCCGGAATTGCTGGCAGAGCGCGCCGCCGCCAAGCAAAACGGCGAGAAAATCGTCGCCACCAACGGCTGCTTCGACATCCTTCACCCCGGCCATGTCCGCTATCTGCAACAAGCCAAAACCCTGGGCGACCGCTTAGTGGTATTGGTCAACAGCGACGCCTCGGTGCAGCGCCTGAAAGGCCCGGAGCGCCCGGTCAACAAGTTGGATCATCGCATGGAAATGCTGGCGGCGCTGGAATGCGTGGACTGGGTGGTGGAGTTTGAACAAGACACCCCCAAAGAAGTCATCGACCAGTTATTACCCGACATCCTGGTCAAAGGCGGCGACTACACCGACATCACCAGCATCGCCGGCCACGAAAGCGTGCTAGCCAACGGTGGCGAGGTGAAGATTTTGTCGTTTATCGAAGGGCATTCGACTACGGCGATTATTCAGACGATTAAGGATAAAACGCAAAATTAATATCTATTTCGACGAAAAATATCAGGAACGATACCATACTTGCTTTGCTAATCTTAGGTTTAAGTTTGAATATTATATCTAAAAGCTAGTATGGCTAAGGATAATGCTATCTGGGCTTCGCATAAGAACCCTAAGAGAAATTATGTCAGAACAAAATAATACTCATATTCATCAAATTAAGCTTAAGGGATTTAAATCCATAAAGTCACTTGACTTAAAGATGAGTCCTATAAATATACTTATTGGTGCAAATGGTGCCGGAAAGACAAATTTTATCTCTCTATTTACCTTTTTGAGAAGTTTATCAGAAGGCAAACTTCAGACCTATACCGAGAAACAAGGTTATGCAAATACATTTTTTCACTTTGGATCAAAACTAACTCAAAAAATTATCATTGATATTGACATTGGCAATAACGGTTATCATGTAGAGTTTATACATAGTGAAAATAATGATGCTTTAGTATTTGATACTGAGTATTGTACAGTTTCAACATCAAAATATCAGTGGGCAATTAGAGGGAAATTGGGGGAAAGCGGCTTACTTCCCGGTTCGGAGTCTGACAGCGACTATGTCAGAAAATATACTCGCGAATTCATGCAAAAATGTCGGGTTTATCATTTCCATGATACAAGCCCAACAGCGGGATTTAAGCAGGCTCAAAAACTGAGTTCAAGCGCATTTCTTAATTCTGATGCTAGTAATTTAGCGCCATTTCTTCGCTTTCTCAGAGACCGCCATCCATCCTCTTATCAAGACATAATTTCGGCTATCCAAACAGTAACACCCTTTTTTCACGACTTTTACCTTGAACCAAGAGGAGAAAAGGGCGATGAGTCTTTGTTATTAAGATGGACCCATCGTGATCATGATGCGCCTTTTTCTGCCAATCAGCTTTCAGATGGTACGGCCCGATTTATCTGCATGGCCGCATTATTTCTTCAACCCGAAGCCTATCGACCTAGCGCTATTATTTTGGATGAGCCCGAGCTAGGGTTGCATCCTGCTGCTTTAAACGTGTTGTCAGAAATGATCAAGACAGCATCTAAACAAAACCAAGTTATTTGTTCAACTCAATCTGTTGCTTTTGCTAATCAATTTGAACCAGACGACTTTATTATTGTTGATCAAATGAAAGGTGTTTCCACGTTTAAAAGGCCAGATAAAAAGTTTCTCGAAAACTGGCTTGAAGACTATGGTATGGGTGACATATGGACTAAAAATCTGATAGGAGGTCGTCCAGAATGGTAAGGATTGGAATTTCTGTAGAGGGCACTACCGAAGAACGGTTTGTTAAAAGCTTACTAGCCCCCTATCTATTAAAAAAAGGTATTTATGTTACTCCTGTGCCTTTACACGGAAACGTAAGTATTGACCGTATCAAAAAAGAGCTAGAAAAACTTGGTCACAGCTTTAACTATATTAGTACTTTCTACGACTTTTACGGCTTCAAGAGTAAAGACAGAGATGAAACGAAAACAACCTTGGAATCAAAAATTCAGCATTCCGTCAAAAAAGAGTTACGAGAAAAACTTATACCCTACGTTCAAATGTATGAGTTTGAAGGCTTATTATTTTCTTCCCCTGAAGCCATAGCGACTGTTCTGCAAGATGAAACACTTTCCGTGTGGGCAACTAATATTCTGGTGGAATTTAACAATAATCCTGAAGCAGTAAATGATTCCGTCGAAACCGCACCATCAAAGCGATTCAAGAAATCTACAAATTACAGAAAGACAACTCATGGGCCAAACATTTCGAAACAAATTGGTTTAGTTAGAATTCGGCAAATGTGTTCAGGGTTTGACGACTGGCTCACCAAGTTGGAAAAACTTGCCAATTAAGGATTAACTCTCAACACCTCAATGACACAAATCAAACCGCCCTGTCAGCCCACAGATTATAACTAATGAATAAACTCACCGACCGCCTCCACCAATACTGGCTCCTGGCCCGTTTCGACAAACCCATCGGTATTTTCATCCTGCTGTGGCCGACATTGTGGGCCTTGTGGATCGCCGGGAACGGCAAACCGGATTTACTGGTGTTGATCGTGTTCACGCTGGGCGTGGTGTTGATGCGCGCGGCCGGTTGCGTGATCAACGATTATGCCGACAAGGATTTCGATCCTCATGTCGACAGGACCAAACTGCGGCCGATCGCAGCGGGCAAGGTAACGCCGAAGGAAGCGCTGATAGTTTTTGCGGTGCTATGCCTGACTGCGTTCGGTTTGGTGTTGTTGATGAACTGGTACACCATAGCCTTATCATTTATTGGCGCGTTTCTGGCGGCCAGTTATCCGTTTATGAAGCGTTTTACTCATCTGCCGCAGGCTTATCTGGGTGCGGCGTTTGGGTTTGCGGTGCCGATGGCGTTTGCCGCGCAAACCAACGAAATTCCGCCAATCGGCTGGATTTTATATCTGGCGGTGTTGCTGTGGGCGCTGGTGTACGACACCATGTATGCAATGGTCGATATCGACGATGACCTGAAAATCGGCGTTAAATCGACCGCGATTCTGTTCGGCAAGCGGGTGCGGGAAATTACCGCCGGCCTGCAAGTTATTATCATGAGTTTGTTGATTGCTGTTGGAGCGATGCAGCAATTGAGCTGGCCGTATTACGCCGGTTTGGCGGTAGCCGCCGGCTTGGCGATTTACCAGCAAAAACTGATTTTTCATTTCGACAAACCCAGTTGTTTTAAAGCCTTTTTGAATAATAACTGGTTCGGTCTGGCGGTGTTTGTCGGGATCGTGCTGGCTTACCGGCTGTAAGTTTGGGGGTTTGCAATGAACTATACCGAGATGCTGGCCGTGGCGTTTGCCGAAGCCCAAGCCGGGTTCGAGGAAGGCGGAGTACCGGTCGGCGCTGCCTTGTTTGCTGCCGACGGCAAATTGCTGGGCCGGGGCCGAAATCGCCGCGTGCAAGACAATGATCCGTCCGTGCACGGCGAGACTGATGCTTTTCGCAAAGCCGGCCGGCAAACCAGTTACCGCGACAAAATCCTGGTAACGACCTTGGCGCCTTGCTGGTATTGCTCGGGATTGATTAGGCAGTTCAATATCGGCACGGTGGTGGTCGGTGAATCTGTCAACTTTGCGGGGCATCTGGATTGGCTAAGGGAGGCTGGCGTTAAGATCGTGGAATTAAACGACTCGGCTTGTATCGATTTAATGAGCCGTTTTATTGCTCAATCCCCAAGGATTTGGTTTGAAGACATCGGTGAGGATTGTTGTTAAGGACATTCTGAACGAGTTAATTCCACTCATACCCTCAGGGCACAAGTGGTTCGACAAGCTGAGGGCGCGACGAACCTAACATACCCGCCATGAGCCTGTCGAAGGCGTTAATCAGAGCTTCCTTAAACGAAGGCTTTCGCGCAGGCTCCACCCATCCGAAATAACCGCCAAACATCCCCAAATAAACGTCTATTGCAAAATGGCATTGCTCTAAGCGGTGAATTATTATAAAACGGCGGGAATGATGCGCTTGGACCTTAGCGCAACATTTAATGTTATTCCCGCGAAGGCGGGAGTCCGGGCTTTTGATTGTCCTGGGCTCCCGAGTTTGCAGGAACGACGATACCCATTTTTTAAAATCCCCCTTTCGCAGGTTGTGTGAGTAAGCAAAAGGCTCTGATCAATCACTACTTGCATTGAATGGGGAGGGGCAGCTAACCCGATTTTGAAAAAATTCTCGATCCTAAATCTGTACAGGAGTTTCCGTTCATGAGTCTGTCCTTAGTCATCGGTAACAAAAACTATTCATCCTGGTCACTGCGGCCTTGGCTGTTTTTGAAATATCACGACATCGATTTCGCGGAAATCAGAATTCCGCTATATCGCGAAGATTCGAAAGACAAACTATTACAATACTCGCCGACCGGTAAAGTACCGGTTTTGTTGGATGGCGAGCTTAAGGTCTGGGATTCCCTGGCAATCTTGGAATATCTGGCGGAACGCTTTCCGCAAACCCAAGGCTGGCCGGAGGATTTCGCCGAACGCGCAGCGGCCCGTTCGTTAGCCGCCGAAATGCATTCCGGATTTACTGCGCTACGCACCTATTGTGGTATGAATTGCAAGCGAACACCCTCAGCCAAACCTTTACCGGAAGCAGTGCATCCGGACATCGAACGCATCGGTGAAATTTGGCAACACTACCGGCAACTCCACCGCCACGACGGCCCGTGGTTATTTGGCCGATTTACGATAGTCGATGCGATGTTCGCCCCCGTCGCCTTACGTTTTCACAGCTATCAACTGGAAACCAATAAACAGGCGCAAGCCTATGTGGACTCGGTGCTGACCTGCCCGGCCGTAAACGCCTGGATGGAAGCTGGCAAGTTGGAAAGCGAGGTAATCACCGCGTTTGAATAAGCGGTGTTATGACCTTGCTGATTTACCACAATAATTTAAAGATACTTTGCTACTACCTGAGCGTAGAATGATTCTCTTGTTATTTACAAACGGGAGAGCGCTATGAAAAAAATCAAATTAACCGCTGTTTTACTCGGCTTATCAGTATTTTCCGGTCTGAGTTTTGCGGATGTTCCGTTGCAATCCAATGAAGAAGTACAAGGCAGTTGGAAATTGGAATATACCAAAAAATCGGTTACCGCCACGGAAACCATCAAGCGTGAAGACACCTGGACCTTTAAGGACGGTAAAGTCACCATCACCCACATCCCTCGCGAAGGTACTTTTTACGACCAATCGCCAGTCGCTTATGAAATAGAAGGCGGTAAATTGAAAATCGCCATGTTGGGTAGACCGGATAAATTCGACATCTTTGCATTGCAGGAAAAAACCGATAAATCCATGACCTTAAAAGGCAAATTCGGCGACGTTTATCACTTTAATAAAAACTGAAAATCACCATCCGTAATTTCTTAGCCTAAAAATACAAATAAAATTTGGCTAGCCGCTAATAATTTGTTCCCGCAAAGCTTTTCCCCTGTTCACGCCGGGGCGCGGGAACCCTGAAATAACGAATCCCCGCATAAGCGCTGCGATTTTATTCCTAAAAATTAAACCGTAATTCTGAACCAAGCTGCATACAAAGCCGGCAAAAACAGCAAGGTCAATGCAGTCGCAACAGTCAAGCCTCCCATAATCGCTACCGCCATCGGCCCGAAAAACGCGCTGTGAGTGAGTGGAATCATGGCCAGTATTGCCGCCGCCGCCGTTAATACGATAGGCCTAAACCGGCGCACCGTGGAATCAACAATGGCATCAAAATCCGAACGCCCGGCCAACTTATCCTGATCGATTTGGTCGACCAGAATCACCGAGTTGCGCATGATCATTCCGGAAAGTGCAATGGTACCCAACATCGCCACAAAGCCGAACGGTTGTTGAAAAATCAATAAAAACAAAGTCACGCCGATTAAACCGAGCGGCGCTGTTAATAACACCAAGGCCATTCGCGAAAAACTTTGTAACTGGATCATCAGCACAGTCAATACCGTCAGAAAAAACAGAGGCATGCCGGCCGCGACCGAATCGCCGCCCTTAGCCGATTCTTCCACCGCGCCGCCGGTTTCGAGGCGATAACCTGGGGGCAACTGCCGCTTTATGTCGGCCAATTGTTCTTCTATCTGCGCCGACACCATCGGCGCCTGCATGTTGCCGTACAAATTTGCTCGCACGGTGACGGTAGGCACGCGGTTTCGCCGCCAAATCAACCCTTCCTCAAAGCCGTAATCCAATTCAGCGACTTGCGACAGGGGCACACTGCGTCCGCCGGGGATCGGTATCATCAAATTTTGCAGACGCGATAAATGCTTGCGTTCAATTTCGGCGCCACGCACCAATAAGTCGATACGTTCGATGCCTTCGCGAAATTCGGTGACATACAAGCCTTGCAGAGCGCCGTTGATAATATTGGCAATGTCGTTGGAAGAAACTCCCAGCAATCTGGCCTTGGATTGTTCAACATTGACGCGCACAACTTTCACCGGCTCTTCCCAATCCAACTGCACGTTGGACGGATAAGGATTGGCGCGCATCACATCCGCCACCTGATGGGCGATAGTGCGCAGTGTCAGCAAATCCGGCCCGGAGACTCTGAATTGCACTGGAAAACCTACCGGCGGGCCGTTCTCCAAACGTAATACGCTGCCGCGCATATCCGGAAAATCCTGTTCGAATAGGTGTATTAGTTTATCGCGCAGCTGTTCGCGCTCCGCGGGACCGTCGGTCAATATCACAAACTGCGCAAAGCTGCGTTGCGGCAGTTGCTGATCCAAAGGCAAATAAAAGCGCGGGCTGCCGTTGCCGACATAAGCGACGTAATTATCTATGCCGCTTTGCTTATCCAGCCATGACTCCAATTTTTTCACGTCGGCTTCTGTAGCGGCATACGACACACCTTCCGCCAAGCGCAAATCGACGATTAACTCCGGCCGGGTGGAATCCGGAAAAAACTGTTGCTGGACAAACTTAAAACCGAAGATGGCGGCAAAAAACATCGCTATGGTCAAAAAAATTACCAGCCAACGGTGAATAACGCAGGCGGCAACTAATTTTCGAAAGCGCAGATAAAAGGGGGTTTGATAAAGATCGTGGGAGTGGTTTTTGGGTTGTTCGGGCTGTGGTTTTTTCCGCAACTTGGCCCAAAACCGCGCCAAGCTTGACTCTTGCTCTTGGCCCTTACTCAAGTCCGGCAACAAGCGGTAGCCCAAATACGGTACAAACACCACCGCCGCGAACCAGGATACTAACAAGGCTATGACAACGACTTGAAAGATAGAGCGGGTGTATTCGCCGGTGGAAGACGCGGCGGTGGCAATCGGCAAGAAACCGGCAGCCGTTACTAATGTGCCGCTCAACATGGGCATCGCAGTCGATGTATAGGCAAAGGCGGCGGCTCGCGTGCGGTCCCAGCCTTGTTCCATCTTGGAAGCCATCATTTCCACGGCGATAATGGCATCGTCGACCAGCAAGCCCAAGGCCAAGATCAGTGCACCCAGGGAAATTTTATGCAGGCCAACGCCAAACAGATGCATCAGCCAAAAAGTAACCGCCAGCACCACCGGGATAGTGATGGCTACCACAATGCCGGTCCGCAAGCCCAAAGACAGCAGGCTAACGCCTAGCACTATGACGACCGCTTCGGTCAGCGATTTGGCGAACTCGTTGACCGAGCGCTGTACCGCTTTCGGCTGGGAAGACACGGTATGCAATTCCAATCCCACCGGCAATTGGGCTTGGGTATTTATTACGGCCTGATCCAGATCGCGGCCCAACTTGATGATATCGCCGCCAGCACGCATCGCTACCCCGATTAGCAGCGCGTCATGACCTTTATAGCGCACCCTGTCTTTGGGAGGATCTTCAAAGCCGCGACTTACTTTGGCGACATCGCCCAGTCGAAATTCGTTGTTATTGGCGCGAAAACGTACATCCCGCAGTTCTTCCAATCTATCGTAACGACCGGTTACCGCAATCCGAATGTGCTCGTCTGCAGAATCGAAACTACCGCTGCCTGTCACCAGGTTCTGCGCTTGCAAGGTGCGGAGCAAGGTGGCAATGTCGATGCCGATGGTCGCTAATTTGGCATTAGACAATTCGACGTAAATGCGTTGTTTCTGTTCGCCGAAAAAATCGACCTTGGCGACATCGTTTACTCTGAGCAGCTCGGCGCGCAAGGTTTCCGAGTGACGCTTCAGTTCCGCATAGTCGTAGCCCTCGCCGGTTAAGGCATACAAGTTTCCGTATACATCCCCAAACTCATCGTTAAACGTGGGGCCTTCGACGCCGGCCGGCAGGGTATAAGCAATATCCCCGACTTTTTTGCGAACTTGATAAAAAATGTCCGGGACTTCCGCAGCCGGCGTGGAATCCTTGGCAGACAGAAAAATTAACGATTCGCCCGGCCTGGAATAGCTGCGTAAATTGTCCAGCCAGGGCACTTCCTGGAGTTTTTTCTCCAGCTTATCAGTAACTTGTTGCTCCACTTCCTGGGCGCTGGCGCCGGGCCAGCCGGTACGGATAACCATCACTTTGAAAGTGAAGGGCGGATCTTCCGACTGACCCAGCCTGGTATACGAAAGCATCCCAACCAAGGTCAACATCAACATGGCATATAAAACCAATGCCGGGTGCCGTAAGGACCATTCGGAGAGATTGAAGCCGGATTTCATGGTTGGCCCCGCAGCGGCGTTGCCCGGACTATCTGGCCGGGTACCAAAGTCTGCACACCGGCCACCACCACTTGTTCGCCTTTTTGTATGCCGCTAGCGATCAACACGCCGTCTTCACGAAACGCGCCGGCTTGTACCGGTCTCGGCTGAACCTCGCCGCTGGCCGGATTAACCACCCAGACTACGGATTGACCGTCGCGCTGGGTAACCGCTGTAGTGGGTAACAAAAAGTCATTGGTTTCTTGATGATAAAAACGAACGCCCGCAGTCATGCCCAAACGCACCGAAGCATCCGCTTCCAGCAAGACCACGCGAACTTGAAAGGTTCGTGTGAGATTGTCCGCGGCCGGCGCGACTTCCCGCACTTTACCTTTGTATACGGTGTTGGGATTGGCCCAGAGTCTTATTTCCGCCGGCACATCAACAGCGATGCCCAGCATGCGCGATTCGGGCACGGCAATTTCGACTTCCTTATTCTCCGGCACCGCTATACGAACGATAGGCTCGCCGGCGGCGACCACCTGGCCCGGTTCGGCATGAATTTGGGTCACCACCCCATCCCGCTCCGCCAATAAATGCGTGTAGCGCGACTGGTTACCGGTTACCGCTGCTTGCGCGCGGGTCTGTTTCACTCTGGCCGCCGCGGCTTTGAATTGTGCTTCGTGAATATCCAAAGCCTGGTTGGAAATGAATTTGCTGGCATGCAGTTGGCGTTGTCTGTCCAGCTCCGCCTGAGCCAACGCCAAATCGGCTTCCGCCGCGCGCACTTCCGCTTGCGCCGCTTGAGTCGAAAGACCGGTATCCATGCTATCCAGCTTCGCTAACAGCTGGCCCTTGGTAACGACCGCGCCGGTATCGACATTACGTTCGATAATTTTGCCGTTAATGCGAAAACCTTGCGCACTTTCATAGCGGGAGCGGATTTCACCCACCAAAATGATCGGAGCCGCCGTTGTCTGTTCGCCTACTGTCACCACTAAAGCCGGTCTGGGCGCTGATGGCGTGGGCGCTGGTTTTTCGCAAGCCACCAGCAACAGCGGCAACATCAACAACAAATATTTCATCTTATCCCCTTTAAAAGACCCAACTGCATCCAGCGTTATTTATGCCATTGCCTTGCGGATCGACTCCAGCGGCACTAGCGAAATCAATGCTCTAAACACTAAGGCATTATTATTGTTGACGAGGCCGTAACATTCGTAATCCAAGGGTGTAGCGTTCAAATCGCCAAAATCGTGCGCGGCACAATCCGCTGCGGGTTTGATCAAAATATGCACCGCATCGTTACTTCTCAGCTGCGCCAAACAGCGTCTGTCGATAGAAATTTTGTGCGAAGTATAGACCATGGGATTGCGCTCAAAATCGTGCAGCCATTTCAAAGCTTTTTCCAACAAAGCACTGGACAGCAACGCGCACGGAAACATCTCCGGGAATATCACCTTATCCTGCAATTCGTCGAAATACTGGGTTTGATCGCGTAGCGATGCGCAGAGAAAATTCTTGGCGTTGCTGGTCATCATGAACTTACGCTTCAGAAAAAAACCATTATTCAAAAAACAACGGTCAGGCTGGATCTTTAATTCGCCGACCCGAGACAAATCCGGCTGCTCTAAAAACAGCGGTTCGGCGGTTTCTTTTTTATAGCCGGTCAAAGCCAATTTGCCGTCGGCCTTGACGATAATCCGATTACTCAAGCTTGGCGATGGTTCGTTCTTAAGTATCGATTCCTTAATATCCACTTCAATCGCCTGGTTAGGCTTAATGGCATTGGCAAAGGTAAATTGGTAATTGCTGAAGTTCAAGCCCTGTTCGGCGATCAATTTTTCTTCGTCATGTTGCCGGCGATAGTCGGCAATCTTGCCTTCTATCAGAGACTCTAATTGAAACCCCAAAGTAATCGGGCCATTAAACGGATTGCCGTTAATGTTCTGCCACTTCCGGCTATCGTGGAACAGATTGAAATCGTCAGTGGAATTGCGGGCGATGTCGATATGCAACTGACTAAAAACATCGGCATTGATTGGATTCATAGAGGCGGCCTCCGCTGGGCTTTGAATATGGCGTTTCAACTCGCCGCATGCTACCACCTATCAACGGCTTCACAAACTGGCAAAGGTTGCATACGGCTTAAGCTTGCCGAGCGTCAACATCCAAAGCTTGCAGGGGGGGCACCTACCGCCTAGTCTTCAGCATATTGCGAAATAGTGAGAAAAGCCGTTTTTACACATCATTTCCTACCGTGTTTCCAGGCCGTTGTTGAAAACCTGTTGGCTGATCACTCAACAAGTTGTGGATAAGTTGCCGTTAAAAAGTGTTGTTTTAGTTATCCCCAGACTATAAACAACTAGAAAGTCCAACTTATAACAGTATTAATTGTTAGTAAACTATTGAACTAAATAACTTAAGTTCGCTTTTCCACAGATTTTTCAGAACTAGTAGTAATAATAATCTTTAGATCTTTATAAAGTTATTACTATTATTGCGATAAGATTCTGGGGTTTAAGCCTCCAAAAACATCAATCTTCCGTAGGCAGTTGTTCAGTCAGGCTTTTAGGCAGCTTCTTTTTGACTTTCACGCCCAATTCTTCTAATGCGCTGGCCTGACGCAGTAAGTTGCCGCCACCGCTACTCAGTTTATTGACGATACCGTCGTAGGTCTTTTGTACCGTGCTGAGTTGGTTACCCAATTTTTCTATGTCTTCGACAAAACCTCTGATCTTGTCGTACAAGCTGCCGGCCTTATCCGCGATCAAGCGCGCGTTTTCGTTTTGTTGTTCGTAGCGCCAGATGTTTTGCACGGTGCGCAAAGTTGCCAGCAAGGTAGTCGGAGTAACGACGACGATTTTGTGCTCGAACGCATCGTTGAATAACTTCTCGTCAGCTTGGAATGCGGCCATGAAAGCGGCTTCGATAGGCATAAACAGCAACACAAAATCCAGTGACCTTAGACCTTTTAAACTGGAGTAGTCTTTATTGCTCAAGCCTTTGATGTGGTTTCTCACTGCATCGGTATGTTGCTTCAAGGCTTCGATACGCTGGTTGTCGTCATCCGCCGAGCAATAACGCTCGTAAGCCACTAACGAAACTTTGGAATCGATGATCACATCCTTATTTTCCGGCAAGCGAACGATCACGTCGGGTTTGAATAGGCGATTGTCTTCGTCACGGAATGAGCCTTGGGTTTCGTATTCGATGCCTTTGCGTAAGCCTGATTGTTCCAAGACTCTTTCCAAGATCATCTCACCCCAATTACCTTGGGTTTTATGATCGCCTTTCAAGGCTCGAGTCAGGTTCAGAGCTTCCTGATTCATTTTGGCGGTGTCTCGGCGGAGCGAAACGATTTCCTCGCGCAATGAAATGCGGTCCTTGGTTTCGTTGTCGTAAACGCTTTCAACCCGGTTTTTGAATTCGCCCAGTTGCTGCTTTAATGGCGCGACCAGATTTTCGATGCTGGTTTTGTTATGTTCGGTGAACTGCTTGCCACGTTCTTCGAATATTTTGTGGGCCAAATTCTCGAACTGGGTTTTTAACTGATTTTCCGCGTCTTGCAGTAGACGGATTTTCTCTTCGTTGTGTTTATGCTGCTCCTCCTGGCGGGTGTTAAGTTCGGCATTCTCGGTTTTCAATGCCAGCAACTGTTGCTGCAAACTTTGCAGCTCAGTTTCCTTTTGAGTCAACAATAGCGTGCGCTCCTCGGCTACCGCCAATTTGACTGCTTGTTGTTGGAGTTGCTGTTGCTGTTGCTCTAACTGACTTTGCAACTCGCGATGCCGCTTACCGCTCAGCCAGGCGCAAACGGCATAGCCAAGTAACGCCGCTAGCGTTAGTGATGCCAGCGCCATCCAAATCTCTTCCATCAGAATCTCTTAATGACTAAAACGTGCGGGTTAACGTGGTTTGATGGACAAATCGCCGATGGTAAAACCAATATCAAAGCCCTTGCCTTTGCCCAGCATGACCAAGGAAATTTCGCCCCGGGTTAATACTTGTCTATCCACCGAGTTTTTAAACCCAAAGTGATTGCCCAGCGAAACATAATTGCCGAATATTTCGCTGATATATTTGACGTCGGTGAAATAGGCTTCTCCCTCTATCACCGAATAACCGATCGTAAAGCCGATGCTTTTTGACGACAGCGCCACCTTGGCTTTTTGGCCGTTGCGGCAGCTTATTTCCCCGGTACCATCGTATTGTTTATACGCCAGCGAAAATCCCTCCAACTTGTACGTCATGCTGCAAGTACCCAGTTTCTTTTCACCGAATTGCTCGTTAAAGTCAATCTCGGCTTGGTTAGGCTGACTGGTATCGGCGGCTTCCGGTACGGCGGGTGTTGGAGTTTCCGATGGCTTTGGAGATGGCGCGTCGGTTAGCGGATGGGTGACAAAATCGGCATGGCTTAAACCTGAAAACGCGGTAGATAGACAAACCGCACCAATCAGCTTCAACCCAAAAATCGGATGTTTGGCTAACTTGAAATGTCGGTACCCGTGTTTTTGTTTTTGGGCTGCTAAGCGCGATCCGTTGTTGTTGAACTGCTTATTCATCTGTTTCGTCCAATTCAGTTAAAGACTGCTGTTTTCCGGTTAAATTGGGAACGATTGTAGGCTTGTGGATAGTGAGTGGGAACCAGGGAATTGAAAATTGCGCCAGCTGAATGCCGTCAGTGTTGATCGTAATGTCCGCCGATCGCGAAAATATAGATGTAGCTGTCGTCGAACTTATAAATCAGCCGGTCTTTATGAGAAATCCGCCTTGACCACAGTCCGGAGAGATTGTGACGCAACGGTTCCGGCTTGCCCAAACCGGCTGCGGGGTCGCCGCGCAGCATTTCCTTAAGCAGTTTGCACAGCGCTTTGTGCAAAACTTTGTCTTTGTCTCTCAGCGCTTCGTAAACCGCCCAGGTATTGCCCTCAAAGACCAGCGATCTCATTAAATTGCTCATCGCTTGGCAGGTAGCCTTGGTTTTGAGTGTGTGTTGCGCCGGAAGCAGCGATTTGCGCCATCAGGCTGGCATTTTGCAACACATAAAGCGTTTCCTGCTCCCTCTCCCAATCGTCGGCGCTGATCACGACAAACGCCTCGCCGGCTCGGCGTGTCACTTTTAACGGCTCGTGATTATCGACCACTTGCTCGACGTAGCTTTTTAAATTGTCCCGGAATTGGTTGACGCTGACGGTTTCCACGGTGACTTTCTCCTGTACGGAAATACCGTACGATTATAAGACGAAAACAGGGATATAACTATAGGGAATGGACTATTGGGGCGGTCATTATGAAAAAGCCATGTTGTCAGGGAACGCTATCGAGAACCCTGACCTACCGGGCTTTACAATTGAGATGTGGCATTCAAGCCAGCAGTATCTACGCAGGCTTTAAGTGAGCAAATGGGTCTCCATAGCTCCAAAAAGCTCCCCCCTTGTATGTGTCCGGTAGCTTCGGTCCAAATAAGGCACTGCGCATTGGCAGATCGACAGATACATACTCATTGTTTACCGCATGGTGATAGAGTTGCAAAGCCAAAAATTGGGCACCAACTGCATTCAACACCGCTTCGAGCGAAGCGCTTGACAGGTTCGCGTAGCGCTCATGCTTTAGCTTATTGTAGCTCTTGCTCCACCAATTGGGCCTTTCGTCCGTTGTCCAGTCCCTCCAAGGTTCCAAAGTTAGCTCATAACGGGCAATGGTTACCTGACACTGCGTAAGCAGCGGATATTTAGTGAGTAGGATCGAATAGTACGCAGTGATCTTTTCTGCTCTTGCAGAAGGATCTAAGTGTGTGCAAAGTTCCTGGAAAATGGAGTCAACCTCTGAGGCTGCAAGTAAAATTAGCTTTGCAAATTCGTTCGAGTAACATGCGAAGTTAGCCTGTGAGAACTCCACGTATCGTGCACAAGCCACAAGCTCGGCCTCGACTGCTAGGAAGTAATTCCAATGCTTGGGTATCGTTGGCATTGAGACACACAATAAGTAATTAAAAAGTCTCCGTAACTCATCATATCTCCAGAAGACCGGACAGATAAGTTGGTGCTATTAGCTAGCACCAATCTACAATCCCTTAAACACTTCAGCTGCCGCTTCCACCGTCTGGCGCAAATCCTCATCCGAATGCGCGGCCGAAACAAATCCCGCCTCGAACGCTGAAGGCGCCAGATAAAAGCCTTTCTCCAACATCGCATGAAAAAAGCGTTTGAAACGCTCGACATCGCAAGCCATGACTTGGGAAAACCGGCTCACCGATTTTTCATTACTAAAGAACAAACCAAACATACCGCCCACCTGGTTGGTGGTGAAAGCGATGCCGGCCTGATCCGCGGCAGCTTGCATGCCTTGCAGCAGAGTTGCGGTTTTGGCGGTCAAGGCGTCGTAGAAGCCTTGCTGATTGATCAGTTCCAGGGTTTTTAAGCCGGCGGCCATCGCCACCGGGCAACCCGATAAGGTGCCGGCTTGATAGACCGGACCTAGCGGCGCCAGATATTCCATGATCTTGCGGCTGCCACCGAATGCACCGACCGGAAGGCCGCCGCCGATGATTTTACCCAGCGTGGTCAAATCCGGTTTGATGCCGTAAAGACCTTGCGCGCCTTGCAAGCCAACGCGAAAGCCGGTCATCACTTCGTCGAAAATCAACACGCTGCCGTATTGGTCGCAGACCTTGCGTAGGGTTTGCAAGAAACCCGGTTCCGGCGGGATGCAGTTCATGTTGCCGGCCACCGGTTCGACGATGATGCAGGCGATCTGGTCGCCCAGTTCGACGAAGGTGCTGCGCACGGCATCGCTGTCGTTGTAAGTGAGGGTAAGGGTGTCGGCGGCGACCGAGGCTGGCACGCCTGGGGAGCTGGGTACGCCGAAGGTCAAGGCACCAGATCCGGCTTTGACCAGCAGGGAATCGGAATGGCCGTGGTAACAACCTTCGAATTTAACAATCTTATCTCTGCCGGTGTAACCGCGCGCCAAGCGCAGGGCACTCATGGTGGCTTCGGTGCCGGAGCTGACCATGCGTACCATTTCTATCGACGGCAATAATTCGCAAACCGTTTGCGCCATCAAGGTTTCGATTTCAGTGGGCGCACCAAAACTCAGACCTTTTTCAGCGCTGAGTTTGACCGCGTCGATCACGGCAGGATGGGCATGCCCTAAAATCATCGGCCCCCAGGAACCGACATAATCGACGTAACGCTTGCCTTCACTGTCGTAGACATAAGAGCCGGACGCGCGATCGAAATACACCGGCGTACCGCCGACACCGCTGAAGGAGCGCACCGGCGAATTGACGCCGCCGGGAATATATTGTTTGGCTTGAGAAAATAGTTCGGAAGATTGAGTCATGGGGATGAAGGATAGAGAAATCGTGTAGGTTGGGTTTACCCTAAAAGGGCATAAAAGGCGTTAGCCGTAACCCAACACGTCGGCCTTGAATGTTGAGTTGTGCTTTATCGAGCTAACCCAACCTACATTGTTATTGCGGTTTGCCAAACAAATGCGGCCCTTTCGGTTGCGGTTTGTTTTGCAAACAGAAATAAGCCGCAGCGTCGAACTTGATCTGCAAGGTATGAGTGTCTTCGTGATCTTCCAGATATTTCTCAGCATCGATTTCCGACAGATCTTTCATGATGTGTTCGGCGATGCAGTCGCAACTTTCTTGAAAACGTTTTTCGTCGACGTCTTTGTTATTCGAATTTTTTAGTTCCCGCGCTACGCATTTGGCGGAAAATTCTTTTTCGAACTGGCGTTTCTCAGGTTCGGTAGCTTCGCCGCTATCAACTCTGTGTACCGCTTTTTTGGCAGTGCCGGCACTGGCTTTGGGGGTTTCTGCTTCATCGCTGGAGCAGCCGGCAATGGTCAACGCCGAAACAATCAACGTCGCAAAGAGATAAGAAGTTTTTCTAGTTTTCATAAGTGTTGTTAGTTTTATTTAGTTAAGTAAATTTTGCAGCAATGGCGCCAAGGTGTTTTGTTGTTGGCTTTGGGTTAAGCGGTTTGCGGTAATAATGCTTTTTAGTTGGTGCAAAGCCAGACTGAAATCGTCGTTAACGATTAAATAATCGTACTCCGGATAGTGACTCATTTCCGTCACCGCATCGCGCATGCGCCGGGCAATCACCTCCGGATTATCCTGACCGCGATTTTGCAAACGCTGGCTCAAAACCTCGATAGACGGCGGCAGGATGAAGATCGACAGGCTTTCCGGCAACATCCTTCTTACCTGCTGGGCGCCTTGCCAATCAATTTCCAAGATCACATCCAAGCCTTTGGCCAGATTATCTTCCACAGTCTGCTGCGCGGTACCGTAGAAATTATCGAAGACTTGCGCATGTTCCAAAAAGGCTTGCCGTTCGATCATGGCTTTAAACGCTTCGACCGCGACGAAAAAATAATCGACGCCATGCTGTTCGCCGCTGCGCATTGCCCGCGTGGTGTGCGATACCGACACGGCCAGATCGTCCATCTCGGCAATCAGTTGCTTTACCAGACTGGTTTTGCCCGCCCCGGACGGTGCGGAAATAATATAAAGTTTGCCCGAAATCATGTGTGTTTATGAGGGTAATCCATGCGGCCGTCATTCTTTTCTGATAACGTCCATAGAGTCAAGCCCTAAGCGGTCACTGTGGTATCATGCAAGGCCTTTCTAAGCCCCTTCTTGAATGCCGATGAGTGTGATTTGGAACAACTGCCTGGCCAAGCTTGAACATGAAATTCCCAGTACCGATTTCAGCACCTGGATCAGGCCGCTGCAAGCAGTGGAAACCGACAGCCAGTTAAAATTACTCGCCCCCAACCGGTTTATTATCGACCATATCAAACAGCATTTTTTCGCGATAATCGAAGATGCGGTCAACGAGTTTTCCAATGCGACATTGGCGGTGCAATTTGAAATCGGCAGTAAAAAATCGCCGGCCATCAAAGCGCCAATCCTCAGTAAGAGTCCGACACAAAAGAAGAACCAACCCAATTTTTTAAATAAAGCTTTCACCTTTGAGAGCTTTGTGGAAGGTAAATCCAATCAATTAGCCAGAGCCGCTTCGGTAACGGTTTCCGACAATATTGGCAAGGTTTACAACCCGCTGTTCATCTACGGCAGTTCCGGTCTGGGTAAAACCCACTTGATGCATGCCATCGGCAACGCGGTGTTGTTGAAAAAACCTGATGCGAATATCGTCTATCTGCATTCCGAGAAATTCGTACAGGACATGGTCAAGGCGCTGCAGCAAAACAGCATCAACCAATTTAAAGAGTACTACCGCAGCATCGATATTCTATTGATGGACGATATCCAGTTTCTGGCCGGTAAGGAACGTTCGCAGGAAGAGTTTTTCCACACCTTTAACAACCTGTTGGATAACAAGCATCAGGTGGTTTTGACCTGCGATAAATATCCCAAAGAAATCGATGGTTTGGAAGACCGCTTGAAATCGCGCTTCGGTTGGGGCTTGCCGGTGGCGATAGAACCGCCTGATCTGGAAACCCGTGCCGCTATCTTGATTAAAAAGGCCATGCAGGTCGGTGTGGATCTGGATCAAGACATCGCCTTTTTCATCGCCAAACGCATACCTTCAAACGTTAGAGATCTGGAAGGTGCGTTGCGGCGGGTGGTGGCCAATTCACAATTTACCGGCCGCGACATCACCCTGGAATTTACCAAGGAAGCCCTGCACGATTTGATTAGCTTGCAAGACAAATTGATCAGTATCGACAACATTCAAAAGACCGTGGCCGAGTATTTCAAGATCCGGGTAGCGGATTTGTCTTCAAAAAACCGCAAACAATCCATCACCCGGCCCAGACAGGTGGCCATGTGTCTGGCCAGAGAATTGACCTCCCACAGCTATCCGGAAATTGGTGATGCTTTTGGCGGGCGCGACCACACCACGGTCATTAATGCCTGTAAACGAGTGGCGGAGTTGAAAGACGACGATGTGAAGATAGCGGAAGATTACAAAAACCTGTTGAGAACCTTATCGCATTAATTGCGTGTAAGTTGTGGATAAAGTGTGCCGAAAATACGTCATTGAGGTTATCCACAAACCCCATACAAGCTAAAACGGTATCCGGCAACAATGTTTTATACATGCTAAGATTTTGATTTAAATTAGATAAACCTGGTTTTCCACAGCTTTTTGTTTACATAGTAGTAACAATATATAAAAGATATTTATATGAAATTTATTATTAGCAGAGATCAAATTTTGCCGCCGTTGCAGCAAATCGTCAGCGTTATCGAGAAACGGCAAACCATGCCGATTCTGTCCAACGTGCTGTTGCAAGCCAGCGACGAGCAATTGGTTATGACCGGTACAGATACGGAGATTCAGATTGTTGCTAAGTTAAATATCGAATCAATATCGCATTCCGGGGAAATCACGGTTCCTGCCAGAAAGTTTCTGGATATTTGTCGCTTATTACCGAATGGCGCGGAAATTCACTTCGAGTTACAAGACGATAAAGTCAAAGTCGTCTCCGGCCGCAGCCGATTTTCTTTGAGTACTCTGCCGGCCGAGCATTACCCTGAATTTAATGAGTCCGATTTTGAGCATGGTTTTTTGCTGAATGCCGGCAAATTCAAGAAAGCACTGGATAAAACCGTGTTTTGCATGGCGAATCAGGACGTACGCTATTACTTGAATGGTTTGTTGCTGAATGTCAGTAATTCCAAACTAAAACTGGTGGCTTCCGACGGTCATCGTTTGTCGATTTATGAAGACGATATCGGCCAAGCGACCGGTTATGAATCCCGCATCATCATGCCCAGAAAAGCGGTACAGGAACTGAGTCGCTTGCTGGATGATGCCGATGCCGAATTGAACATCCAGTTTTCCAGCAATAACATCAGAATTTTTTACAAGGATGTGGTGTTCTCTTCCAAACTCATAGATGCCAAATTTCCGGATTTCAGTAAAGTGTTCAATCAAAGCTTTATGAGTCCGTTACTGATTCAAAAACAGGTCTTGAGAGATGCGTTAACTAGGGTGGCGATTCTGTCCAACGAAAAGTACAAGGGCGTGACTTTCGATATTTCCGGAGATTTGCTGAAACTCAGTACGCATAATCCCGAACATGACGAGGCCGAGGAAGAATTGATCATCGATTATCAAGGCGAGCCCTTGAGTATTTCCTTTAACTCGCAGTACATGTTGGATGCTGTATCCAATCTCGATTCCGAAATGGCGGTGTTGACCATAGCCGGCAACGCCAGCAGTTGTTTCATCGAAGAGCCCGAACAGCCTTTGTTTAAATTTATTGTCATGCCGATGCGGATGTAGGTCGTTTAGCGATTATGACCCTGTTAAAGCTGGATGTGCTGGCTGTCAGAAACATCCATTCCGCAAGTATCTCGCCGTCGCCCGCCATTAATTTGATCACCGGCGCCAATGCCAGCGGTAAGAGTTCGCTGCTGGAAGCTATTTTTATTTTGGGTAGATCCCGCTCGTTTAGGACGACTCATACCAAGCAGGCCATTTCGTTCGATCAATCGCAATTGACCGTTTCCGCGCAAAATCGGCAACACTCCGGCTCGATCAGTACGCTGGGGATACAGATTGATAATAAGCAATGCCATATTCGCATCGACCAGGAAGATAGACAAAAAGCGGATTTGGCGTACGCGTTGCCGGTGCAATTGATTCATCCCAAGAGTTATCGTTTGCTGGACTCCGGGCCGCAAATCCGGAGAGAGTTTTTGGACTGGGGGATTTTTAATCAGCACAAAAACTTTCTACCCTGTTGGCGTAAGTTCAATAAAGCATTGCAGCAACGCAATGCCCTGTTAAAAACCCGGCAACTGAAACAGATACCCGCTTGGGATAAGGAGTTTTTGGAATACGGGCAGGTAATAAACGATTTTCGTGTTGCCTACGTGGCCAGCTTGCAACCGGTGTTTTTGGATATGGCGCGACAGTTCTTGAATAAAGACGATGTGGAATTAAGGTTCTTGGCAGGTTGGGATGACAGGCAAGCCTTGGACACTATTTTGAAAAGCGATTTGGATCGAGATATGCGTTACGGCTTTACCAATAGTGGACCGCACCGAGCGGACTTTCAAACCTATCAGGATAAAAGGTTGGCTAAAGACTATCTGTCACGCGGGCAACAAAAGCTTTTAGTTCTGGCGTTGATGTTGGCGCAAGTGACTTTATTGAACCAGGAAAGCCCCTATTCCTGCTGCATTCTAATTGACGATCTAGCATCTGAATTGGATGCAGAAAACCGGGCAAAATTGATAAAATACCTCGTTGGATTGAGTTGCCAGGTTTTTATCAGCAGTACTGACGTAGCTGATTTTGGTGACTTAAGTGCAATAGAAAACTATAAATGGTTTCACGTGGAACACGGCGACGTAAAACAGCTTTAAGGTTTCACGTGAAACAAATAATAAAAAACAACAAATCCCATCACACACGATTGACTTGGCATTTGTGTAACGCAAAAGCCGGGCATCGTTGCGGTAAAACACAACACAATGGATATACCCATGAGTGAACAATACGATAGTTCGAATATCACAGTACTTAAAGGATTGGATGCGGTCAGAAAACGTCCCGGGATGTATATAGGCGACACAGATGACGGTTCCGGTTTGCATCACATGGTATTCGAAGTAGTCGATAACTCCATCGACGAAGCGTTAGCCGGATACTGCAAAGGCGTCGATGTCGTGATTCACGAAAATGGCTCCATATCCGTTTACGACGACGGACGCGGCATTCCGGTCGATATTCACAAGGAAGAAGGTCGCTCCGCTGCCGAAGTGATTATGACTATCCTGCATGCCGGCGGAAAGTTCGATGACAACGCTTACAAAGTCTCCGGGGGCTTGCACGGCGTAGGTGTTTCCGTGGTAAATGCCTTGTCTGAAGAGCTAACGCTGAAGATTCGCAAGAACGGCAAGCTTCACATGCAAAAATATATCCTGGGCGAACCGGTAGCGCCCTTAGCTGTGATTGGCGATTGCGAAGGCAGCGGTACCTACATAAACTTCAAACCCAGCCCCACCATCTTCACCAATATCGAATTTCACTACGACATCCTCGCCAAGCGTTTGCGCGAACTGTCGTTTTTAAATTCCGGCGTACGAATCTCCCTGCGCGATGAACGGACCGGTAAAGAAGATGTTTTCGAATTCGAAGGTGGCATCAGCGCTTTCGTACAACATCTCAACAAAAACAAAACCCCGTTGTTTGAAAAAGTCTTTCACTTTATCGCCGAGAAAGAAGGCGTGGTGGTGGAAGTGGCGATGCAGTGGAACGACTCCTACCAAGAGAATGTTTTTTGCTACACCAACAATATCCCGCAACGCGACGGCGGCACGCATTTGGCTGGTTTCAGAGGCGCTTTGACTCGGACCATCAATCAATACATCGAAACCAATGGCCTGGCTAAAAAAGAGAAAGTTGCCACCACCGGTGACGATGCTCGCGAAGGCTTAACCGCTGTGTTATCGGTAAAAGTCCCGGATCCTAAGTTCTCCTCGCAAACCAAAGACAAATTGGTTTCATCGGAAGTTAAACCGCTGGTCGAATCGACCATGAACGAAAAACTCCAGGAATTCTTGTTGGAACAACCGCAAGTCGCCAAAGCCATCGTCAACAAAATAATCGACGCCGCCAGAGCCCGCGAGGCCGCTAGAAAAGCCCGCGAAATGACTCGCCGCAAAACCACGCTGGACATCGCCGGTTTGCCCGGCAAGCTGGCCGATTGCCAGGAAAAAGATCCAGCCTTATCCGAACTGTTCATAGTGGAAGGGGACTCGGCGGGTGGTTCCGCAAAACAGGGCCGTGATCGCCGCACCCAAGCCATCCTGCCGTTGAAAGGTAAAATCCTTAACGTGGAACGCGCCCGCTTCGACCGTATGATTTCATCGGAAGAAGTCGGCACCCTGATTACCGCGTTGGGCTGCGGCATCGGTAAAGACGAATACAACATCGACAAACTCCGTTATCACCGCATCATCATCATGACCGACGCGGACGTCGACGGCTCGCACATTCGCACCCTGTTGCTGACCTTCTTCTATCGGCAATTGCCGGAACTGGTCGAGCGCGGCCACATCTACATCGCGCAGCCGCCGTTATACAAAGTAAAAAAAGGCAAACAAGAACACTACGTCAAAGACGACAACGCCTTAAACCAATACCTGATTCAATTGGCCTTGGATAAAGCGCAATTACAAACCGATGCTGACACCCCGGTAATCCAAGGCCAAGGCCTGGAAAAACTGGCGACAGAATTTGCCGACGTGATGAGCATCATCAACCGCCTGTCCAGACGCTACGACGATCTGTACTTAGAGCAAATGACCTATATGCAGGTGCTAAGCGACGAAATCAAATCCGATCAGCAAAAGCTGCAAGCCTGGTTGGATTTGCTGCAAAAGAATCTGAACGAAGGCGGTCATAAAGTCATTTTCAACACCCAGCTAAAATATCGCGACAGCGAAGACTTTGATATAGAAGTCAGCAAACGCCTGCACGGTATTACCAAAAGCTTTGTCCTGCATGCACCGTTCTTCGCCGGCAACGATTATCAAAAAATCGCCCGCTACGTGGAAAAAACCCTCAGCATGTTCGGCGAAACCTCCGTCATGCGCATGGGTGAACGCGAACAGCAAGTGGATACCTTCAAACAAGCGTTTGAATGGATGATGAAAGAAGTTAAAAAAGGCCAGCACATCCAGCGCTACAAAGGTTTGGGCGAAATGAACCCAGAACAACTCTGGGAAACCACCTTGGATGCCAACAGCCGCCGCATGCTGCAAGTAACCATCAACGACGTAGTCGCCGCCGACGAAATCTTCACCACCCTAATGGGCGATGTTGTCGAACCACGCCGGGATTTCATCGTGAAGAACGCCTTGGATGTGGCGAACCTAGATGTTTAATCTAAAAATTTCAGGGATATTTACTGCATGACCCCTTTTTTAAAATGGGCTGGTGGTAAACGTTGGTTTATTCAAAGACATGCAAACTTTCTACCCCAAAAATTTAATTATTACGTCGAGCCGTTTCTTGGAAGCGGCTCTATGTTTTTTCACTTAAAGCCTACAAAAGCTTTATTAGGAGATATTAACCCAGATGTAATCACCGCATTTGAGGGTGTCAGATCAGATTGGAAGGGTATCGTTGCTAATCTGGAAATACACCAAAAATTTCACTCGGACCAATATTATTATCAGGTCAGAGACGAAGTTCCTGTTGATCAAATTGAACAAGCTGCTCGTATCATTTACCTAAACCGTACTTGTTTCAACGGGATCTATCGAGTCAACTTTAAAGGAATTTTTAATGTTCCTAAAGGATCGAAGCGAAATGTTTTACTTGGAACAGACGATTTTGAATCCATCGCTCAAATTTTAAGAAACTCACAAATTCTCAAAGATGACTTTCAGGTGCTCATTGATGAAGCCCAAAGAGGAGATTTAATCTTTGCCGACCCACCTTACACGGTCCGGCATAACTTAAATGGTTTTGTGAAATATAATGAAAAACTCTTTTCATGGCATGATCAGGAGAGACTTGCTGATGCGCTTATTCGCGCGAAATCCAGAGGAGTAAAAATTGTGATGACCAATGCCAATCACATTTCCGTCAGAGAACTCTATCAGGACGCCGGATTTTCTCTGACACCAGTGTCAAGGGTTTCGACCATTTCGGCTTCAGCCAGCAACCGAAAGCAATTTGAAGAACTTGTGATTTTATCCCACCCCAATGAACAAGGAAGCTAATGACCTCACTTGCATCGCTAGTAAATCATTCTACAACTCAAGGCAACCCAATCGAAGCTCTAAGAATATTTCTTGATAGAGAAGAAAATATGGAGAAGGCAAAGCAAATCAACAGTATGCGTTTTGTTGGCTATGTCTTAGACTTAGGTTACGACAGTGCTAAAATCATAACTAGCGATCCATACAAACTTGCCGTTGGAGGAATTCCACGCGGTTCCTTCTTGATTATGACCCCAATCAGTGCTGGAAACGTGCCTCCTCACTTCACGCTTCTGCGTGTAACGGGAGTATCCCCTACCCCCTTGAGTAACCAAGTTCAACAAACCTATTTCGAGCTCCACAAAAAATCAATGCCAGAGCTCGACCGCTGGACGCAAAGCGAACTTCAATGGGGTGCCCTCGATTGTGATGTGTTGGGTATGTTTTATGCGGATCCGACCAATATGCAGCGCCTAGCGTTTTCAGGTGATGTGAATAATGTAGTCAGCGCTCATAGATACAAGGTATTTGCACCGGATGAAGCACTCCTCAAAGTCATCGTCAACGGCACAGTAAAGGTAGAGCAACAATTTCAGATCGGTAAACTACGCACCATGGAATGTGGACTTTCCAGCAGTGGTGGTATTAGTAACATTCCTGTCAACATTTCGATTCTGGACTTCCGTGGTTGTCGAACTGCGATGTTTGGTAAAACCCGGCTGGGTAAATCTAACGTTGTGAAACTAATTGCTCAAGGTATCTTGGAATCAACGAAATCCGACAACAGCATTGGGCAGTTGATTTTCGACATTAACGGTGAGTATGCCAATGACAATCCTCAAGATGGGAATAAATCAATTCGTTCAGCTTACGAATCCCGATGCGAAGTCTATGCATTAACCAAGAGACCAGCGACCCCGTCGAAGCCGCTCCGTCTTAATTTCTATGAGAAGCCTGAATCTTGCATCGAAATCATTGCCTCGATGCTGGAGCAGGACAATAAGATGTCGAACTATGTACGCAGTTTTGCGAACGTGAAGCTGCCATCGATTGAGTCCATCGCGACAATGGGGCCAGACGAAAAGACTCGGCCAATTAGAAAGATTCAAATGTATTGGGCAATCCTAAAGAAAGCAGGATTTCAAGCAGATGAGTCACGTTTGCGTACCAAAGGTCTGACATCGAGAAACGCGAAAAACTTTGACCCACATTTCAATAGTTCACTCCGAACTGCCGCATATAAGGCAGTTCGAAATTCCGCACCACCCGGTGAAACACAAAGTCTCGATGCATTGGTAAGTGAGCTTGAGGTGATTGCTCAATTCAGGCGAGAAAACGCGAATGACCCTTCTCTTCAGTCATCAAGCGGGAAAGCAATGTTCGATGCTGATGATGCTGCGTTGCTTGAGTTTCTAAGCCCGGCAAGCGGTTCGGGGCCTACGATTTTGCGCGGATATATGGCATATCACGCGTCTGATGCGGGTGATTTTATTGCGGACATCCTTACGTTATTGGATGCAGGAAAGACCGTAATTCTTGACCTTGGTAATGCAACAGACCAGATACGGCGTTACTTTGCCGATATGCTATCTAAAGCAGTCTTTGGTCATCAAGAACGGAAGTTCGTTGGAAATAACCTTGCTGGCCATTTTGTTCAGCTGTATTTTGAAGAAGCCCACAACCTTTTCCCTCCCCAATCAAAAGATTTGACTGGTGTGTATGC
>NZ_JANIBL010000031.1 GCF_024505055.1 Methylomonas rosea | reverse complement strand
GGTTCGGCTGCCGGTTCCGCAAGCGCGGCGTCCGTCGTCGCAGCCGCCGCGCCGTCGAACAAAATACGCGGTTCCAGCGCAAAAGCGTAACAACGCGGGATCGCTTGGACAGATTTGGCTTGTTGGACTTTCGCGAATTTAGGTTTGCCGAAATTCATCGTGATGCCTATAGATTTGGTTGATTGAAACGGTTGCCGATCAGCTTTAGCCTTCAACCGCCCCGATTTACACCCTAACGATGCGACTTTCACCCGATCCGAGAGCAGCGGGCGGCGAGTTTACCATCGCTACCCGACTCGGTAAATCTGCTGAAAAGAATTAGTGAGTCGACGATCCAATTTGCGACGAGCGCCACAGATACCGAACCATGGCGGACTCTATCGATAGCGAATATCAATCTACTATAGAAGCTTATTTAGTCTAACGCCCGGATAATGAGTTCGCAACGCTAAAATCAATGCCTATTCTGCGTGCGCCAATTCTCGACTATACCTTCCACATCCAGATCGTCCGGGCCTTCGCGCCAACTGGTGTAGTAATCCACGTCGTTACTTTTCGGTTCCGGGTTGGGCCGGTAGATTTGTACTCGGGTTGGTAGCGGCGCGGCCTCACCGAGCACTAACGCTTCACCTCTACCGAGCGAGCTGAGAATATCAGCCAAATCGCCTTCCGCCTCCGGCACTAGGCCGCGAATGTATTGCTGGTCGTCCGGATTGGTGGTGCGCAGGCAAATAAACGAGCTACATTGCGCCAGCATGGTTTCCGATAATTCGGTGGGCCGCTGGCTGACCACGCCGATGGACACCCCGTATTTACGGCCCTCCTTGGCGATCCGTTCCATCATTTTCTTGGTGCCGTCGAACTGCCCGCCTTTTTCGCGCGGGATATAGGCATGGGCTTCCTCGCAGATCAATGTGATCGGAAACTCCCGGCGGCGCGGATTCCAATAGTTAAACTCATACGCCAGCCGGCCGACTTGCGCGGACACAGCCGGCCGCACATCGGTAGGTACGGAGCTGAGATCGACGACGGTGATGTTGGCTTTTTTTTGCCCCAAACCCACGAATTGTCTGAGTAAATCCGCCATGCTGGCCGAGTTGTTCCGTTTTTTGGGTTTTAATAAAAAGTCGTAACGCACATCATTAAAACGGCTCTGCATCGTCACCAGAAATTCATCGAACTGGCCAAACAATGCACCCTTGGTTTTCCCGAAGTCCTTGCGCTCCTCGTTGGCGGCCTTGAATTGCATATACATTTCCGCCAGCGAGAAATAAATCGGCGTGTCTATCGAAACCACCCCCAGGCCAATGGCTTTGGCTTCCTTGCGTTTCAATTGTTGCAGCACTTCGCGCATGAAGGACATCTGCATCGATGCGCCTCTGTCGTCTCTATCGATGAACAAGTCCACCAGTTCGGCGTAAGACATCATCCAGTACGGCATCTCCAGGTCCATTGCGTCCACGTAATTGACTTGCTCGGCCGGAAACGCCGATTCGATGCTGCCATCAGGCCGCTTCCAACAATATTCGCCGTGCAGATCCAGCATAATCATATGGGTTTTCGGCATCGCCCGCATAGTATGCTGGATCAAACTGGTCACGGTCCAGGACTTCCCTGATCCTGACTGGCCGATAATCGCAAAATGCCTGCCGAACAAGGCGCGCGGGTCCAGACTCAGGTGATAATCCTTATGACTGGCCAGCTGCCCGATAAAAAATTCGTAATCGCGGAATTTGGAAAAAATCGCGTTGATCTCGCTGAGACCGACCGCATACACCGCCGCGCCCGGCGTCGGATAATGCCGTACGCCGCGAATGAACACATTGCTTTCGTTCAACTCGCCGACCGGGATCAAGGCAATAAAGCGGTCGGTCGCGCGATTGCCGGCGGCGTCAAAGCGGTCGCGTTCCCACATTTTAAACACCAAGGCCAATACGCCGATATGCGACTGGCGGATCACAACATATGAGCCGATATGGCCGGCCAATATTTCTTCATCGCCGAGCTTGATGATGGGGGCCGCCGTCGAATGTTCTTCGGTAATACGGGCATCCATACCGTCGCCTCTGACTTCGGTTAAATGGCCGATCAGGATGTTTTGCGTTTGCTGCGTCATGATGTTCTCTCTGGTAAAGCCGCTGGGCTAAGCTTAGACGATTTTTAAGGTCCGTCCCGCCCGCGATAGTCTATTCATTCGCCTAGGACAGAGCAGCGGTTTTGCGCCAAAATGGCAAACAAAGCGCTACAAACGCTACAACATGGGACTAGGTCCGCCATGGTAAGCCGTTGAACGTTTGGCACTTTTGGTTGACAAAGCCTTACGGTCTGATTATTGCTACCATCAAACCGGCATCATTTAATATTGCACAAGAGGTGAATATGAAAATCGGCGTACCCAAGGAAATCAAACCTAATGAAAACCGGGTATCGGTGGTACCGTCCGGCGTTGCCGCGCTAGTAAGCGCCGGCCACACTGTCACAATGGAAAGTGGCGCGGGCGTTGGCGCCGGCTTCGAAGACTCGCTATACCAAACAGCCGGCGCACAGCTGGTGGAAGGTCCGGAACCGGTTTGGGCCTCCGCGGATATGATAGTCAAGGTTAAGGAGCCGATAGAACCCGAATGGTCGTTGATTCGGCCCGGCCAAACGCTATTTACCTATTTTCATTTTGCCGCCAATCGGCCGTTGACCGAGGCGCATCTGGCTTCCGGCGCCACCTGTATCGCGTATGAGACCGTGCAATTGGCCTCCGGCGAATTACCCTTGCTGACGCCGATGTCCGAAGTAGCCGGCCGGCTGGCGGTGCAGGAAGGCGCGCATTACCTGGAAAAACTCTATGGCGGCCGCGGCATGTTACTTGGGGGCGTACCGGGGGTATTGCCGGCCAAGGTGTTGATTTTGGGCGGCGGGGTAGTCGGCACGCAGGCGGCAAAAATGGCGGCCGGTTTGGGTGCACAAGTCACGGTCATGGATTTGTCGCTGGAGCGTCTGCGCCAGCTCAGCGATATTTTACCCGCCAATGTGCAACTGCTGTTTTCCAGCAGACACGCTATTCTCGAGCAAATCCGCACAGCAGACTTGGTCATCGGCGGCGTACTCGTAACCGGGGCAGCCGCACCCAAGCTGATCCGCGCCGAAGATTTAAAATTGATGCAAGCCGGCGCGGTAATCGTCGATGTGGCGGTAGACCAAGGCGGCTGCGTGGAAACCACACATCCCACTACCCATGCCGATCCTATCTATGTTATCGACAATGTCGTGCATTATGCAGTCGCCAACATGCCCGGCGCAGTGCCGCGCACCTCGACTCTGGCCTTAACCAACGCCACCCTGCCCTATGCCCTGCAACTCGCCAACAAGGGCTGGCAACAAGCGTTGCGCGAGAATTCGGCTTTGCTGAAAGGGCTAAACATCGTGGCCGGCAATGTTACTTGCCAAGGGATTGCCGATGCGTTTGGTTTTAATTATCTGCCGCCGGATCAGTTCCTGAGCTAAACCAATCAGCCTGGCCTGACCGAACAGAATAAGCACTCGAACGTTATTCTGATTATAAGGATGCTTGAGCCATATCAAATATCGTCATCTCGGCATGGATCGCCGGGATCCAGGAGCCAAGGATGGCAAGCGCCTAACACATCCATGTAGTCTGGATTCCGGCAATCCATGCCGGAATGACGTCGTTGCTGGGGCAGCTTTATAATCAGGAACGTTTAACCTGGCCCCTAATTTTCTGGGGCTGTCACTCCCGCAGGCACCGGACCGACGATATTTAGTAGCCGGGCAATAGCCAATCTCATGACAAAAAAAGGGGCCTTTCGGCCCCTTTCCTTTAGCTGCCTGATAAAGCTCAGTTAAAGCTGGAACCCGGTGTTCCTGGCAATTGCGGCATGGTTTGCGCTGGGAATTCGCCTGTCAGCGCATTCAAAAACGCGACGATGTCAGCCACATCGGCATCCGACAATTCTTGATTTAACTGCAATTTACCCATCAACCAAACGGCTTTATCCAAGGTTTTTACCGAACCGTTATGCATGTAAGGTGCAGTCAAAGCCACGTTACGCAGAGTCGGAACTTTAAACATGTGCTCGTCGCTTTCCTTTTTAGTGACTTCGGCCAGGCCTTTGTCTTTTTGGAAGTGATATTGCGCTTCGAAATAGCCGCTGGAGTTAACGGGGAATTTTTGGAATACGCCTGGACCGTTGAAAGCCGGTCCGCTGTGGCAGCTGGTGCAACCCAGTTCCACGGCTTTTTTCAGGCCGCGTTCTTGCTGTTCCGTCAAGGCGTCTTTATCGCCTTTGACATATTTGTCGTAAGCGCTATTCGGCGTGATCAAGGTTCTTTCGTAAGCGGCAATCGCTTTGGTGGCGTTGTCTTTGGTAACGGCCTCAGAGTCGCTGCCGAAGGCCACTTCGAAAGCATGGCGATAACCTTTAATGGTTTTCAAGCGAGCGACCACATCATCCCAGCTTTTCATGCCCATTTCGATAGGGTTGGTGACTGGACCTGCCGCTTGGGCTTCCAGGCTGTCGGCACGGCCGTCCCAGAACTGCACTTTATTGAATGCAGCATTCCAGACTGTTGGCGCGCTGCGGCCGCCGGTTTGACCATTTACGCCCATGGAGTTTGGCCGATTATCTTCACCGCCCAACATGGTGTTGTGGCAAGACGCGCAAGAAACGGTGCCCGTGGAAGACAGACGCGGATCGTGATACAGCATTTTGCCAAGTTCAACCTTCTCGGGGGTTGTGGGGTTATTGGCAGGCGCCGGCGCCGTGGTGGGCAGCGCATCGGCTGCCATAACAGACATCGAACCAGTCAGCGCTAGCGCAGAAACCAGCATACGAAATTTAAACATGAGATCCTCCTAAGTAATTATAGTGAGCCAAGGGCTGCCGAATTGTAAGATATTGACGCTCGGCAGGTAAATTAAATTGCATCTTCAACGACGGCAAGCGGCAAAAGGGCCCAAACCGGCGTTATAGCTTTTGCACCAACTCGCCCAGTTGCGTCAGCGCTTCGTCGATGGCAAATCGGTCGATTTTTTTGGCGATGTCCTCCAACAAGGGCAGATATTCATGACCGGCCATACTAAGCTGCAATTGCTCCAACATCGCTTCGGCCGCGCCTAGATCGCTTTCCAGCAACTGCGACAGTTTGTGCAAATCCGCCGCTATCTCGGCATTGGCAACCGGTGCCTGAGGCTGATCCGGGCCGGGCGTTCGGCTGTCCGCCGCTGTTTGCAAGGCCTGAATTTGAGCAATTACTTTGCGCAAAAATCCTTCCATGTGCAGCAAGTGTTCGGCGGGCGGAATTTGATTTTGCTTAAGCACAATATCGACACCGGCGGCGGCTTCGAATAAATCCGTCGCCCCCAGATTGCCGCTGACGCCTTTCAAGGCATGACAGCGCTCTTCAGCCTGCCTCAGTTCGCCGGCATTGATCAAACCGCGAATCTCGGCGACCGCATCCGGGTAGTGTTCTTTAAAACGGTATAGCTGTTTGCGATAGGCATCCGGATTGCCGCCAATCCGGCGTATACCTTGCACAATATCCAGGCTGGTCAAGGTTTGTAAATCTTCCGGATAATCGGCAATTTCATAAATCTGCGCCGCTTCCTGGCCCTGACCGCCGTCGGCAGTGAGCGGAATCCAGGTCGCCAAGGCTTTGAACAGCCGGTCGGGATCGATTGGTTTGGTGACGTGATCGTTCATACCCGCCTCCAGGCTTTTTTCGACATCGCGGGCCATGGCATGGGCGGTCATCGCGATGATGGGCATGGCGGCATAGCGTTGATCACCCTCGGCTTGCGCCAAGGCCCGAATCTTGACGGTGGCTTGCAAGCCGTCCAGCACCGGCATCTGGATGTCCATCAAGACCGCATCGTAATGCCGTTGCCGAACCATGCTCACTGCTTCCTCGCCGTTCACCGCTTCATCGACCTGAATATCGTGACTGCGCAGCAATTCGCAGGCAAATTCGCGGTTGATTTCATTATCTTCCACCAGCAACAAGCGAATCCCCTGCAGCTGTTTGATGCCGGCAATATCCGCCCCGCCCAGTTGCTTGAATTTATCCACCGCCCCAAGCACCCGCCCGCGGCCCAGTGCGGATAAAATCGCATCCAGTAATGAAGACGGCGATACCGGCTTGATCAAAAAGCCATCGATACCGGCCCGGCCCGCCAAACGCATCACATCTTCGCTACCGTAAGCCGTCACCATGATGATCTTGGGCTGCGGCACCAGGCTGGTGTCGGCACGAATCTGCCTGATCGCCTCGTCGCCGTTCATGCCCGGCATTTTCCAGTCCATCAACACCACATCGAAAGGCTGACCGGCCGGCATGTCCCGCAAAGCGCTCAGCGCGGCGGCGGCACTGGCCGCACAACTTACCCGTAATTGAAACGGCCGCAGCATGTCGCTGATGATTTCCCGGGACGCCTCGTTGTCATCCACCACCAATACCCGCACCTCGGCTAGCAATACGCCTATGCTTTGCTCCAGCGCGTCTTGATGCAACAAGGTGTCCGTAGCAACACCCAAGCGCACGGTAAAACAAAAGGTTGTGCCCTGACCCAGTTGCGACTGCTCGATCCAGATCCGGCCGCGCATCATTTCCACCAGGGTTTTGCAGATGGCCAAACCCAAACCGGTGCCGCCAAAGCGCCGGCTGGTGCCCTGATCGGCTTGAGTAAACTCTCGAAACAGCTTTTTCTGATCGTCTTCCGACATACCGATGCCGGTGTCCCGCACCGAAATCCGCAAATCGATAGTGCTATCGGTCTTGGCCAGGCAATGGAAAGCCAGTTCCAATTCGCCGGCTTCGGTGAACTTCAGCGCGTTGCCGCACAGATTGGTCAACACCTGGCCGAAACGCAAAGGATCGCCCAACAACACCGGCGGAATTTGCGGGTCGTGACGAATCAGGAACTCGATACCTTTCAAGCCGGCTTGGTAACCGATCATATCGGCCAATTGTTCCACCACGCTATCGAAGCGAAATTCGGTTTCTTCCAGCGCTAATTTACCGGCCTCGATTTTGGAGAAATCCAGAATATCGTTAAGAATCCCCAACAAGGTGCGTGCGGAACTGTGCGCTTTTGCCAAATAATTGCGCTGCGATGCCGTCAGTTCAGTCTGTAAGGCCAGATGCAACATCCCCAGCACGCCGTTCATCGGGGTGCGGATCTCGTGCGACATATTCGCCAGGAACTGGCTTTTAGTTTGAGTTGCCGACTGGGCGGCGTCCCTGGCTTCTTTCAATGCCAGCTCGGCCTGCTTGCGCAAGGTCACATCTTCGTAGGTACTGACGAAACCGCCATCGGCAATCGGCCCGCCGCTGACCTCGATGACTCGATTGTCCAGTCGTTGCCGAGTAAAATTGTGCGGCTGAAACCGTCTTATTTCGTCCAATAACTGCCTGAGTTCGGCATCGGGATTTCTGAAACGCAGCTGCGGATCCGTCAAGTCGAACTGCATAAAATCGGCATGGTCTCTGCCCACTGCCAGCATACTTTCCGGATAGCCGCGCACCTCGCTGAGCTTTTTATTCCAAACCAATAATTTTAAATTGCTGTCAAAGGCAATCAAGCCCTGCGACATGCTATCCAACACCGTTGCCAGCATCACGCTGTTATGTGCCAGTTTGGCGTTACTGTGCGCCAACTCGGCGGTGCGGGCGGCCACACGTTCTTCCAGACCTTCATTGATACTGGCCAATAGTTTTTCGTTTTCGGCAAGCTGCCAATTCAAAGCCAGCAGTTCACTATCGCGGGTTTCGATAGTGGCAATCATGGTGTTAAAGGCTTGAATCAGCGCCCCTAGTTCGTCGTCGCTTTCTTGCACGGCGCGCAAGGTGTAGTTCTTTTCACTATTGATAGTCTCGACGGTTTTTTTCAACCTGACCAGCGGACCGGACACCACTTGCTGCAAACTGGACGCCAACAGCAAGGCAAACAGACCGGACATCATGACAATACCCGTCGCAGCGGCTAAAAAATCCCGCCACAAGGAATCCAGCTCCGCCAAACTGGAGGCTATCCATACCCTTCCCAAGGTCCGGCCATCCAAGGCTATCGTTTCGCTAACGGTGCAATATGCATTGTCGAATAGCGGCCGTTCGCTAGCCGAAGGCTCGGGATGGTGCAGCGGACAGGCCAAGCCGGGCTCGTAAAGCGCAAACAGCTGATTGGCGCTATCGTAAATACAGGCCGAAACCACGCTTTCCTTGACGCTTAAAGCTGCCAATGTCGCGTTGGCGACACCGCTGTCATTGAAGGACAAGGCCACGGTACTGCGACTGGCGATGATGCGGGCCAGAGAACTCAAATCCCGGCCCATATCCTCTTTCACCCGCATGTGTTCCTGGGCAATAAAACCAGCTCCCGCCAACAACAACGACAAGATGCTGGTTGCCAGCATGATCAGCACCAGCTTGGTTTTAATAGTCAGATCGCGTTTAAATTCAGCCTGGTTTGTCATGGTGTTCTGGATTGAATTAACGGACGATACGGGCGATTTCCATCAACAACGCGTTGACTTTTAATTGCGCACGGCGCACGGCGTCGGGATTGATTTCCAGTTTGATTTGGCCGTTTTCGCTGTAGAAACCAATACAACCTCCCCGGCCGGCAAACCCCTCGGCATCGCTGACCGTCAGAATCTGATTGCCGCGCACCTGCTGCGTCAAGGCGTGCAACTCCGGCGCTTCATGGTCGATATACAAAATCTGGCAAACCTGCGGATCGTCTATGCCCGACCAGATTTGCAGTAAATGCCCCTTGGTATCCCGGCTGGCCAAGTCGCTAAGCACGTTCACGATAGGCTCGGCGCCGACGATACAGACATGCAGCGTATCGTTCATCAGCGCCGGCCATTCCACGAACTTGGTGAAATTGAACAAATAATTGGCCTTGGTTTTAGCATTCAGCACATCGTCGGCCGCAACGGCCGGGCCGAGGCCGCTGAGCAACACCCACAAACATAAACCCAAGCCCGCTAACCTACCCGCCATCAAAACTCCAGGCGGGCGGTCAATTTCACCGTCAAACCCGGTCCGGCCAGCACGGTAAGCGGCGTACCTAAATTCGGCGAGGCAAAGTCGCTGTTAAATGCCGCATAATTTTTAAAATCGAATAAATTCAATACATCCAAACGTAGCTTCATGCGGGTATCGTGCGGCGTATCGAAGCTTTTGATCAGGGCAATATCGACTTGTTTGTACCCCCACCACTGCCCCGGAAAAATAAAATCGCTACCCGGCGGCGTAAAGGTATCGAAGCGGCAAGCACCAGTTGTGCAGTTGATGCCGGAGCGGGTGTCGGGCGTAGCCAGCGTCAGTTTGGTGGAAAAAATCAAATCCCATGGTAAATCGACGCTGGCGGTCGTCACCAGCTTATGCTTACGAACCCCGGCGGTATCCAGCCAGCCGTTGGTGTGGGTATTGGGATACTCGAACAAATAACTGCTGTTATCGACGAAGGATTGCGGTTTGTTTTCTTCGGAATCGGTATAGGTGTACGCAAAAGTCATACCCCAACCGCTGTCCTTGCTGTAAGGTTTTTCGGCTTTAACAAACACCGAATTGGTTTTGGTCTGTACGCCGTTATCGAACAAGATCAATTGCCCAAACCCCGGCACAGCCTGAAAGGTGCCGCCGAACCCAGACCCAGCTGCGTAAAAACTGCCGTCGGCATTGCGGCCGCCCAGCAAACCGACCAAACCGTTGTAACTGTGTACGTGCGACACGCTGATCTCGGTATGCCAGTCGCCGAAACGATTGCGCATGCCGATATTGAACTGGTCGGCATAGGGTGTGCGCAAATCGTTGCGCATCAAATTGATTTCCCTGCTGCTGCCAACACCGGCACCGGTCAGCGCAGACAATTGCGCCGGCGTATAGTTTAGATACTCGGGGTTCCAGGCAATGCAATCGACGCCGGCAACACAATCGTAATTGGGGTCGCCCTGAAAATTCACGCTAAAACCGGGATAACTGCCCTTGGTCCGTTCCAGTTGCAGCACGTCGTAAATATTGCGGTCGTAGGCTTTGGCGTAGCCGCCGAACAATACATGCCGCTGATCTGCAAACAGGTCGTAAGCAAGACCGAGTCTGGGTGCAATATTATTGCTGTCTGCGGTTCGATTGCCGCCGTTGCTAAGGTAATTTTCGATGTCGTAACCGGCATTGGCGTTTTGAAGGTTGCGCCAGTTGCGTAGCGCGCTGCTGACATCGCCGGGTGTGACATGATTCAGATAACCGGGGTTATATTCGTAATCCCAGCGCACGCCCAGGTTGACGCTCAGATGTCGATTAGGGTTCCAATCGTCTTGCAGATACGCGCCAAATTGCGTGACGTCAGAGTGGGCGGAACCGTCGCTGCCTCCGTTCAACGGCGTTGCCCAGCGTACTTGATACGGATTGCCGGCAGCATTATTCAAATTTAATCCGAACTGCGGGTGGTAAGGATCGCGCTCCACCGCGCCGAGTTCTATCTGTTTTACTTTAGCGCCCAATTTTACGACATGGGTGCCGTGCCAATTCAATCCGCTGAAGGTTAGATCGTCTTGAAAACCCGGTCCGCTCTGCCCCTTGTCCTGGTAATTAGTGGTGCCGCCGCTATTCAGCACGCTCCGGCTAGTCAAATTACCCCCACTCAGAGTACCGTCCAGGCGACGCAACAGCAAACCCGCACTTTGCGTGGCCGGCAGTTGCCGCCAACTGGCATCTTCATAGGTAAAGCGCGCTTCGTTGACCCAATGTTCCGCGCTGTATTGATATTTAAAGTCCAGGCGCTTTTCACTATTACCCTTTGCCAACGCATACGATTCGGCGTTTTGACCGCCAATGCCGAGGGTTTCGGTTTCATCACGCAACTTAAAAGAGACTTCGATCAAGTTGCTATCGTTAAGCGCCCAATCCAGTTTGCCGAAAAACAAGTCCGCCGTAAATGGCCTATTCACACTGCCCAGTTGCGCTTGATACGGCTCGGGTAAACTGGAGCCGTCACCGCTGCTGACATTGGCGTAATCGTCGTTGAGTTTACGTTCGTATGCCATGAAAAAATGCGCCACATCCCTAGCAATCGGCCCGCTTAAGGTTACACCGAACTGGGCTTGCTCGGTATCGCGCTTGCCGCCGGCGAGTTGCTCGCTGGGTGTGACGCTGCGCAAATCCTGATTGGTATGATCGTAAAAGGTTTCGCCGTGAAAGGTGTTGCCGCCGGATTTGGTCTGCACCGAAATTGCCGCGCCGCCGACTTGATCGTACTCGGCTTTATAGTTCTGACTGATGACCTTGTATTCGGCAACGGCCGATTCCGGAAACACATTGCCGCGGCTGGAATCCTGGCCGGCCACCCCGCCCCTCACCACATAGTTTTTCTGACTGACGCCATCGATAAACAAATTAACGCTATCCGGCCGCTGCCCACCGCTTTGCAAACGGGTGCTGCCGTTCTCATCGGTGACCACATTCACACCCGGTGCAAGGTCGGCATAATTTAAAAAATTGCGGTTTACCTGCGGCAGGCGCTGCATTTGCTCAGGGGTTAAATAAGTAGCCAACTCCGCCGAATTGCCCTCGCTCGCGTGCTCGGCAACACTCTCTTCAGCCCCTAGCGCAATGTCCACCACGGCCACTTGCCCAACTTGCAGCGTCAGCTCCTGGCTGTTCTGCTGCCCGTCAGGCGCCAACACTTTGAGCTGGTAACGGCCTGGTTTTAAAGCCATCAGCACATAAGAGCCATCGGCTCTGGAAAAGGTCCGCGTGGAAAAGCCCCGCTCCAGGCTGGTGACGATTATTTGCGCGCCCGCCTGACTGTCGGCCCCCCCGAGCGTGACTTGACCGCGAATCGTCGCCGCACTGATGTCGGCATGCGCCGGGTTACTAACGCTAATTATTGCCAGCAGCACGCCGGCAGCAATTGATTGCCGACGAAATATGAACCTTAGGAACCGTCGATTAAGCCCTGTAAGCCGCTCACCACGAACAACGAAAGCCTGTCGCATGCTATGACTCCGCGCCCGCTTTAACATCGGCAATGGCTGGATATGCCTTACTCATGATGGAGCCAAGCAAGGCATGGGCTCAATCATTGCCGGGCATCGCCAGCGGTTGAGGTGCCGGCTTGCCTAGATAAAAACCTTGCGAGAAATCGATACCCAACTCCACTACCTTGGCTTGTATCTCCGCACTCCCCACAAACTCGGCGACCGTGCGCATGCCCAAGCGCCGCGCAGCATCGACGATGACGCGGGCGATCACTTCGGAATCCGGATTGTCGATAATATTCATGATGATGGAGCCGTCGATCTTTAAATAATCGATCTTTAAACGCAATAAGTGCACGAAATTGGAATAACCGCTGCCGAAATCGTCAATCGCAAAATGACAGCCGTAACCTTTCATTCGATTAACAAACTCGCGCACTTCCTCGTAACTTTCGATACCTTCGGATTCGGTGATCTCCAGGATAATGCGCGAACCGACACCGGGCTGAGAGAGTTTTTCGGCAATGAAGCTCACAGTATTGGCATCGATAATATCCTCTACCGTCAGGTTGATACTCATCGCCTCCGCCGACTCGGGCAAGGCTTGCACGACTTGTTCGATCATGGTGCGAGTCAAGGCGGTATATTGCCGGGTACGTTTTGCGACCCCGAGAAAGCTGGGCGGAATCACGTTGCCGTCTTCGTCTATCATCCGCATCAGCGCTTCGTATTTGACGACTTTACCGCTGCGATTGTCGATGATGGGTTGATAAAAAGGCACGATGCGGCCGTCGGCCAAGGCACTGCGAATCTTTTGGCTCCAATGGATGTTGTCCTTGTAGTGCGATTTGATCTGCATCTGATCGGTATAAATCAAATAATCCCGACGTTCGATTCTGGCTCGCTCCAACGCCAGCGCCGCATGCGTATAAGGATTGTCGGCACCTGAACAGATGCCGGCCGTCACGCGGATATTAATCTTGTCTTCACCGCAATCGATCGCTTCCGATTCCAAATGCTTGATAATCCGATCTATCAATTGCTCGAAACTACCCGGATCGCCGCCGTTTTTTGAGAGTAACGCAAACAAATCGCCGCCGATGCGATAAGCCTGCGCATCGGCGCCGCTCATTTTTTGCAAACGCTCGCCAATTTCCAACAAGACTTTATCGCCGTTGCGCAAGCCGTAAAAATCATTGATGGCTTTGAATTGATCGATATTGATCATACCCAGCATCGATTGCTCGGCATTCGCCAAGTCCTGCATCAATTTTACTCGATTGGGCAAGCCGGTTAACGCGTCCGTGGTCTGTTCCCGAATCAACTCTTCCTGTTTGATCAAATGGGTGACATTCACGCTAGTGGATATAAACTCGCGAATCGCCCCGTCGGCGTCGAGGATGGGCACGATGGTGTTATTGATGTAAATCACCTCCCCGCTTTTAGTCAGATTGCTGTAGGTGCCGCGCCAGATTGCTCCGCCTAGAATCGTGTTCCATAACTCTCTATGCAGGCCGGGAGCCGCGTCGGGATCTTTGAGAATCCGACTGGTTTTGCCGATCACCTCCTCGCGGGTGTAGCCGTAGGTTTGCACAAAGGCATCGTTTACAAAAGTGATCACGCCATGCGGATCGGTCCGGAATACGATATTGGAGACATCCGTGGCATGCCGGTATTCGTTCAGACGTTTGACCCGGCCTTCCAGAGCCCGGCGTAAGCGGCTCAGTTCCAGATGCGTTTTGACCCTGGCTCGCACTTCATCAATATCGAAGGGCTTGGTAATGAAATCGGCGGCGCCCATGGAAAAACCGCGAATTTTTTCGATGGACGCTTCGACTATCGTCACAAAGAGGATGGGTATCCCGGAAGTTCTAGGATCGCTCTTGAGCCGCCGACAAACCTCGTAACCATCCATGCCGGGCATTCTGACGTCCAGCAACACCAAATCCGGCGGCGTGGGGCCTTGCGCCAACTCCACCGCGCGCATGCCATCCGTCGCGACCATGATGCCGTAATCATCCTTTAGTGCTTCGAGTAAACCGTGGATATTTTCGGGAAGATCATCTACCACCAAAATAGTCGGCCTGGGATTGAGTGATAGGGATTTGTGTTTGTTCATCGTCCAGGGAAATAGTTAGACCAGCATTGCCAATTGACCCCAACGATTATAGTCTGCCGTAGCGTTTCCGATAGGCGGCCAACTCCAAATGCAGCCTAACCCGAGCTAAGAGTAGCTCGGGCAGCACTGGTTTGAGTAAATAGTCATCGACAGCCAGTGCCATTCCCTTGGCTTCGTCGCCGACTTCGGCCGCCGCTGTGACAAAAATCACCGGAATTTCAGCGGTTGACGGCTCGCTACGCAGATATTGCAGCACTTGATAGCCGTCCATTTCCGGCATTTTTATATCCAGCAAAATCAAATCCGGCGCCGGCGCGCGCCGCGCTATCTCAAGCGCTTTCTCACCTGACGTAGCGGCCATCACCGCATAGTCTTGCCGCAAAATATTCAGCAAGGTATGCAGGTTTTCGTGAACATCATCGACGATCAGAATTCTTGGTTTTTCTTTTGCAACACAAATATCGTTCATATAACTCCCCCGTTCACCCCGATAGGCGATCAACAAAATTTAGTTCATCCCCAATGAAACCCAAAGCAAACTGCAGACGATACGCGAGGAATTCAGCTGAAGCATCCTGATAATCAGGCAATCTATTGCGAACTGCTTAAATCTAAACGTTCGCCGAGCCGACGCAACTGCTGATTACCAAGTTCGATACCAAACTGTTCACTCAGCAAATCGCTTAAATGCGCCAGGCTCTCGACTGAATGACTGATTTGCTCACCCGCTTGGTATCTCGAAAAATTGGTATTAAACAATTGCACCCAGCCCTCGGCGGTATTGCGGCAAATCAACAAATTTTGCGACAGCAGCGATTGGTCCCAGGTCGTGCAGACCAGATTAGCCGCATCCAGGTCGCAGCGTTGCACCCTCGACCGGTCGAAACTATACAACGCAAACCACTCGCCGTTTTGCAGTCGCTCCAGCACGGTTTCTCCCGATTCCGGCTCCTGACGCAGCCGAAACTGATTGTGGTCCTGGCTTTGCTCCTGCTCGGTATTCAGACGAAGCGGCCGATAATGGCTGGGGCCGCCGAAGCCGGCATCGACCAGCCAGGAGTCGCCTTCAGCCTCCACGATAAAAGCCAAATGCAGACGCGGTCCGCCCTCGCTACGGCCCATCCGCACCCTGGCCATAATTGGCTGATAATCAAATCCCAATTCATCCAGGGCCTGGGCAAATAATCCGTTCAATTCGAAACAATAGCCGCCGCGCCGACTGGCGACGATTTTTTCCATCAACGCCGCCGTTTCCAACTCGGGCACCAAGCCCAACAGCGGATTGATGTTTTCGAACGGAATAGCGCCGAGTTGCGCCTGCTGTAATTGGCTGAGGCCGGCCAGGGTAGTTTCCGGTTTGGCTATGCCGATGCGGTTTAGGTAAGCGTTAAAATCAAAACTCATGGGGAAATCTTTTAGTGTGAAAAAGAGGTTAAACGGAAACGAATCGCGCGATAGCAGAACGCAGCAGGCGATAACGATAACAAATTCTTGTAATCGGTTTCAAACCGCCAACTCGACGATTCGCGCTTCGACTGCCGTGTCCCTGATGACAAGTTCGGCAACGGCTATCGGTAATTTAAACCGGCGTGGACCGGCGCTGCCGGGGTTGAGATACAACACGCCATCGCGTTCTTGAATCGATGGTTTATGCGAATGCCCGGAGATGACGACGCGAATCCCGGCCGCGACCGGATCGATGAACAGCTCGGTCAGATCATGGACCAGATAAATTGCAACTTGCCCTACCGTGATGCTGGCGCTGACCGGCAATTCCTCTGCCCAAGCACCTTTGTCGTTGTTACCGCGCACCGCTGTGATCGGTGCCAACGCTGTTAATTGCTGCAACACCTCCTGTTTGCCGATGTCGCCGGCGTGAATAATCCAGTCGCAGCCTTGCAAAATCGCCAGCGCTTCAGGGCGTAACAAGCCGTGGGTGTCGGAGATGATACCGATGCGGTGGGGCATAATTGTAATATTAACCCTTTTATCAACCCGTTCGACCAGACGAAGACGGCGTTGCGTTGGTCGGCGCTTGTTTCAAGTGCTCCGGCGCATCGTCGCCGATTACAAACGGAGCGTTACCATCCCAAAGCACTACGTATTGTCCTAGACGGCGCTTGCGTTCCAGAGTTTTGTTGACGGCTAATTGCAAACAATCCAACATTGCTTGAGTGTCGGGGCTTAGGGTAGGTTTGGATGGTTCACTCATCGGGGCCGTGCTTTTAACAATTCAAAAAATCGCGAAGTGCTCACGGTTCCCATGCTTTCCATACCCGAGGATATGATTGTGAACCCCGTCCGGGATACTCCAGCGACCCAAACCACGGAGCGGTCAATCTGAATTCTAATTATGTCTTAAGGTGCGCGGAGAATTTGAGCAATATATGTACGTTTCAGGACCGATTCAGGGCGATTTTGCTTCTGCAATTTTATAGGACAACTGTAAACCGGCCAAAACCAGACATTCAGAATGATGCAAAATCAATCTGTTGTATGGCCACTCGTGATCTAAGTTGGAACGTTCAAGAACTTACGCTCCGATGTCAGAGAAATTTCTAAACGCGTCTAAATGCGCCAGGCGCGAGCCCAATATGGCGTTTGAAGGCTTTGCTGAACGCCGGCACCGACTCTTAGCCGCTCCTTTCCGCCACGCGCTCTAGGGTCATGTTCGGCGCCATCAACCAGTGAGCAGCAATTTGCAGGCGCCATAGCGTCAGATATTCGATGGGCGAATGGCCGATCAGGGCGATAAGTTTCTCCGATAATACCGACTTGGAAACGCCCGCCTTGGCACATAATTCGCTCAGCGTCCAAGACTGCGTGGCGGTTTGGCAGAAGCGCCGGCGGCCCTGAAAGCCTATATCGAATTGACGGCTTTGTTTGATCAAACGTCGTTTAGTCCTACCGAACGGCAAGTCATTTTGCTGGCCATCAGCGCCGAAAACCATTGCACTTACTGTGTCGCGGCGCATTCGATGATCGCCAAGCAGATGACCAAAGCCGATCCGGGGATTGTCGAAGCCTTACGCTACGGCAAACCGCAGCGGGACAGCCAATTGGATGTTCTGGCCGGCTTTAGCCAAGCGGTGGTGAAAAACCGCGGCGTAGTTTGCGGCCAAACCTTGGACAAATTTATCAAAGCGGGCTACAGCCGGGCGCAGGTATTGGAAGTGTTGCTGGGCATGGCATTCAAAACCTTGAGCAGCTACACCAACCAGTTTACTCATGTGCCGCTGGGTACTGTTTTTCAGGCCGAAGCTTGGGAAGAACCCCGTTCAATGCGGCAGCCGGCCGTGTGCTTGAACGCTTAGCTGGTCAAGGTATGTGCCGAATGATTCATCTTAATTGTTCGTGGCTGAGCGGAAACCCAGAATAATCACTAACCCGATCCCCGGATTTACGGGGATTTTGCCGATACTGCGGCGGCACGTCTGTTTAACCAGGCATCAACGCCCACTCGTCCACTGCCGCTCAATACCAACGAACTAAGCATGAACAAGTAGAGCAACGGCAATTTGTAATTGCCATAACCGTGATCGCTGATGGCATAGCCTTGCCATAATTCGGCCAGGCTGTGCCATTCCGCCGGCCAGTGTACGGCAGCGATGGCGACCACGGTCAACACCATCAGGGCGGCGCTGAAAAAGCGGGTCAACAATCCTAATATCAACGCAATCGGGGCGATGATTTCCAGGCCGATGGCCAAGGTCCAGCTAAAGTCGGCGGGCAATAAGCTGAACGGAAACGGAAAGCTCAAATCGGTAAACCAATTCTCGCCATGGAGCTTTTCCAGGCCGGCTTCGCCAAACTCGTAAGCCAGCAACAGGCGTGGAAAGATCGGCGCCAAGCCGTGTAAGTTATGATCTAACCAGCGAGAGATTTGGCCGGGCGCGGCGCATATCTGCTCGATGCAGGATGGAATCAGGCAGGTCGAACAATCGTTGTCCGTGGATTTGGCAAGGTCGGTCATGATTAAGGCTCCAAAGTTCAAAGCGGGCGGACGTCGATAATCGCGCCCTGGCTATTTAGATCGGCCAGAATTTGCTGGCCGAATTGGGTGAATTCTAAAAATTGCGCATCCGTGAGGTCGTCACCTGTCATCGCCTGTAAAGCCTGTTGTCCGCTCAAACCGTTATTCAACAACAATATCAGCTTCGCCGTGATCGGGTTCAGCGCAATAAACCGCACCTGATCCTCGCTATCGCGAAAACCCAGGATATGGCTGGCCGTCTCGGGTGGTTCTCTGGGCAGGCAGTTTGGGCCGATGTGTTGCACCGGCCAGTGGTAATGCAGCAACTGTATGACCGGCGCAAACACAGGTACATTGTTTAGCAATTCGGCATCAGACAACGGCTTTCGCGTCACCGGTTCGGCCTCGGCAATAGCCAGCTGCAATTCCATCCATTCGAAATGCGCCAGTTCTACTAAAAACGGCCAATCGTCGGGATGTCGCCGCTCGTGTTGCAGATACTGCACAAACTCGTCGGGGATTTGCCGGTAATACGGCGTCAGGCAGCGATGTTCGGCAATAAAATCCAGCAGCAACGCCCGCCAGTCTGCTTTTGACAGCAGACTGTGAATGACCGGAAAGCAGGCGGTCAGGCTTTCGTCGAATTTGTTGTAGAGCAGATCGACATACACAGCCAGTCGCTCAGGGGCGAATCCCGATGGTAATTCAGCCGTTTGCGGTTGACGCAAATAACTCAAAAACTGTCGTTGCTGGTGTTGAAACGCCAGTGTCGGCTTCATGCCGCCACCTCGCTGAGGTCGTGAACACGGCGGCAAAGCTGATGGTGCTTTTGCAAGTCGCGAATCCGCTCCACTTCGACCACTAAATCGGCCAATGGCGGCATGTTGTTGTCGCGTTCCACCAAGGTCGGAAACACGCCAAAGCGGCTATAGGCTTCGTGCAGCAAGTCCCAAACCGCTTCGATGGTGTCCTGGCCGTGGGTGTCGATGATCAGGCCGGATGGCTCCCGGTCGTGACCAGCGACATGGCCGTAAACCACGCGCTCGCCGGGCAGGCCGCGTAAGAACTCGAACGGGTCGTAGCCGTGATTGACGCTGTTGACGTAGATGTTGTTCACGTCCAGATGCAGATAACAGTCGGCTTCGGCCAATACCGCATTGATGAACATCAGTTCGTCCATCTCCGCCTGCTGCGGCTGCACATAGTAAGACGCGTTTTCCAGGGCGATAGGCCGTTCCAGAATGTCCTGCGTCTGGCGTATGCGTTGGGCGACATGCTTGACCGCCTGCTCGGTAAAGGGGATGGGGTATAAATCATAACAATGGCCCTCGTCGCCGCAAAAGCTCAAGTGCTCGGTGTACAGGGCAAAATCATGGTGATCGAGAAACTGTTTCAGCTCGGCCAGAAACGCCGTATCGAGCGGCGCGGGGCCGCCCAACGACAGGGCCAAACCGTGCGCCACAAAACGATGGCGCTCGGTCAGGCTGCGGAACTGCTTGCCAAGCTGACCGCCGACGCCTATCCAGTTTTCCGGTGAAACTTCGAAAAAATCGATGCCGGCCGGCACGCCGGCTTGCAACGCGGGTAACAGCGCACGGCGCAAGCCCAGACCGGCACCGGCAAGGCCGAAAATATTAGGATTGGATAGATACATCGGCGGTAGCCCCAAACTTATTTGCCTGCGGGTGCGTCTTTAGCGTCTTCGGTTTTGTTAGCGCCGCAACTGGCTTCTTTGGCTTTGTCAGCACCGCATTTGCCTTCAGCCGCCTTATCGCCCGCCGCAGCCTTAGCCTTATCGGCCCCGCATTTGCCTTCACCGCATTTACCTTCCTTGGCTTTTTCGTCGGCCGCCGCCAACTGAGTAGGATTGATGCTGGACATCGCAAAGGGATTTTCGCCGGCTTGAATGACCGGAGCCGCGCTCAGTAAGGTGGAAGCCAGCGCGCTGCTCAAAGTCAAGGACAAGGTTTTTTTGTTCATGGTGTTCTCTCCGATAGATAAATGAATGAATGATCAGGACAAGCAACAAGGCCTTCCTGCCCCATCAGTCGGAGCCGTTTTGAATTCCTTACAATTTTTTTTACAAGCGGTTTGGAAGAAACGGGAGTTGGAGAAGCGCTGTCAACTACGAGTAAAATAACAGTGACGTGACCGGCAAAAACCGATCCAGTGCTAACGGATGTGATTTAATTTTCTGTCACTTGAATAGGCAAATAAGCTGCCAGTTGAAATGTAGGTGCGATTAGCTTGCGTAATCGCACATCTCGAAGTCAACATTCCTCCGATTACGCTATCGCTAATCGGAGCTACGCGGGCTAGAAAGGGACAACAGTTGTATTTTTAGAAATGATGCTATATATTCTGAACATGCTTAGGTGACTAGGAGCATCTCCAGTCAATTAGCCTTGGCCTCTACCCGCGTTTACTAGATTTACTTGCCCCAATCGGTGTTATGTCGATTGAGGGCAAGCTAAAATTGAATGATAAAAAACGCCAATTTCCCATTTTCCTCTCCATTTTTTCTAACTTGAAAATGTATCTTTCTCTTCAGGAAGCCTTCGACTGCGCATTCCATCATAAGTTTTCGTTTAACGACTTTATAACTTTGAATGCCGAACAGGAGTGCCAAAAACTGGGTCAAAAGATATTTAGCCCATCGCCAAAATTTAAAAAATACCTTCAATTTCTCAATAAGTATATATTTGATTACGCAAAAATAAATGAGAATGTCGTATACTCTTACAGGCAAGATAAAAGTCCATTTGACGCCGTAGCTAGGCACGCGAATAACAAGTATTTCTTTCAAACAGATATTAAAGATTTTTTCTCCAGCATCAATGCTAATGATGTTGAGATAGTTATTGATAAAAATCTAAATGCCACACCAATTTCTGATATTAGAGATTATAAAAATCAATTATTACGATTGACAACCATCCAGGATCGCTTGCCTATCGGCTTTCCTACTTCTCCAAATATTAGTAATACATGTCTATTTCCATTCGACAATGAAATCGAAGATTTTTGCATAGATAGAGGAATAACTTATACTCGCTACTCTGACGACATTATTTTGTCATCAAATGATAAAGACATACTAGCGCCAGCTAGAGACTTTGTTGTTAACAAACTTATGTTTTTTTATGGGGAACGAATAGAAATAAATCATAAAAAAACCAAGTTCACCCATAAAGGCGGAAAAATAAAATTACTCGGGTTGGTTATATTGCCATCTGGAAAAGTCAGTGTTGACATGAAGATGAAAAGCCACCTAGAGATATTGCTCCATTTCTATATTAATGACCGGGAAAAGTACGCAGATTATCTTAAGAATAACTATGACGGAGACCCGGCTAAGATATCCGGGCAGTTAAACTACATCAACGCTATTGATAACTCCTATCTGGACAAGCTGAGAAAAAAATATGGTAACTTTATTGTTGATATTTTTTATCACCAGGCGATCAAATAACAATGATTTTCAGCTGCACAATAAATAACGTACAACACATAAAAGAGCTTGCATTCTTTGTGGAGCTTAACAATCAGATTATGTGTATAGTTGGGAAAAATGGAACCGGAAAAACCACATTAATCAGGGCAATAAAAAACCTAAGTGTGACGGATACTTTTGCAAAAACTGCTGCACCTTATATTTTTTTCAGTGACAGTCAAATATCGTATCAATACAACGATAAAAATTATGTCTTTCGATACAACGAAAAATTAAGAACAATTGATACAAAAGACATTATTGACAAAGCTGTCAAAAATAATATTTATGTTGAATTGCCAATTCCTCATGGGGAAAGATTTGGGAATTTTCAAAAACTAGGCGATATTGATGAAGAGCTAAGGAGAAAAATTGCACTAAAAGAATATGAAACACCTAATGAGCTAATTGCATTTCTATCTGAAATATATCAGACAGATCGGTTTGAAAACCTAAAAGAAGTTTCCATAAAGAAATCAAAATACTATTTCATTTTAAGGGAAGGGAATTTTTACATACGTGAAGATTATCTAAGCTCGGGAGAGCATTTTGTTATCAATCTATACAAGATGGTTCAGCGGAGATGCAAGTTAATTTTTATTGACGAGATAGATATATCCTTAGACGCCTCAGCGCAAGTAAATTTACTTAATGAATTACGGAAATTTTGTAGGGAATATGAAGTCAACATAATATTCACAACACACTCCCTCGCCCTCATGAAGAAATTGAATGACTCCGAGCTCTACTATATGGAAAGTAGTAATGGAATTGTGACTATAAGAGAAGCTTCCTACAACTATGTCAAGAGCTTACTTTTTGGGTTTAAGGGATGGGACAGATATATTCTCACAGAAGACGAAATGCTTCAAAATTACATTGAGCACTTAATTGTGCATGAAAACATTTCTGCGCACTATACATACAAAATTATTTATATTGGCGGGGCCAATAGGGTAGTGGATTTGATGAATAGAAACTCAGAAGATGAGTTTTTGTCAAAAAAAGAAAATGTTATTACCGTGCTTGACGGAGACCAAAAAATAAATCGCAGCTACCAAGACAATGAAAAAATAGTATTTATTCCTTTTTCAAGCGTTGAAAAACAATTATTTGAAAATTTTACTAACAATGACGTTCCTGAAACATTTATTTTCACCAAAACGCCAGAAAATCCAAAAGAGCTATATAAAAGCATACGACAACAATCCTATATGTCCGACGCCGAAATATTTTTATTCATTAATCGTCAAAAACAAACCGAAGTTAATGATTTTGCTAGGATTTTATCCAACTTTCTTAACCCACAAGCGTAGCAAACTCTGCGTCGCTCGGTAGGATACGGTAAACAACGTGCACCGCATCGTTCGCGATTGGTACGGTTCGTAAACTCACCACATTCTACGCCTGCTTTTGGCGAGATATTTGCCGCTGGCTCTTCTGTTTCGCCCGACATTCAACACAATATAAAAATACCGCGCAGCCCAGCGATCATCTGGTTCGACCAGCGTATTGCGACATCAATACGACGAAACTAATCCGCTCCGGGGCGCTTACGACTTCCCATCCAAACGCTTTTGCAACTGTTCGGTGTAACGCTGACCGGCCTTGCGAATAAATTGCGATTGGCTCTGGAAGTTACGGCAGCCGGAACACATCATCATATGCAGGCCAATCGCCAAGCGTTCGCTCAAGTCGAGTTTTTTATCCAAACCCCGTGACACCAGCGCGGTAATATCGCGACAACTACGCATGACGATGCTCCTTTTTTGTTTTCGATGGATTGAACCAGCGAATTTCCAAGCATTCGCGCAGCCTTAAGCGGGCGCGGTGCATGGTGACCCAGTAATTGGCGTCGCTGATGCCGGTTTCCTGGCAGACTTCTTCAGCTTCCAGCCCCACCAGTTCGCGTAACATGAACACCTTGGCCATTTTCGGCGGCAGATTGCTATGGCAGGTTTCGTAGATGGCCCAGAACTCCTGCTGCTTGAGCGCCGCTTCGGGGTCGTTCCAGGTACTCGGGCCGCCGTTCCAGTGACCGTTGCTCATGAAAAACGCGTCTATGTCGGCTTCATCTTCGTCGCTATCGAGTTGGTCGAACTCATTGGTGACGACTTCACGGGCGCTACGCCGCCAGTGGTCGGCAATCTTGTGTTTCAAAATGCCGATCAGCCAGGTGCGCAAACCGGACTTACCGTCGAAGTGGGTGGAGGATTGCCAAGCGGCCAGCAAGGTTTCCTGCACGGCATCGTCGGCCAGTTCGTTATCCTGCATTTGCAGCAAAGCGTAACGAAACAACACGGGCCTATGCTCGGCCAGTAGGGCTTGGTTCAATTGATCGGGTGGGTTCATTTCTGCGCTCAGCAACATGCGTTATTTTCCTCAGTCGGATCATCACTGTACTGAGTCGTTTGGAAAGGCCCATACCTTACACAAAATAGTCGGCTAGCGAAAAAACATGATTGCTAAGCACGCTCCAGGCAAGCTCGTTGGGATTTTCTCCAGATACCAAGAGGGTCTTACAAACCCAAATCGCTTAAATTGGCATGCTCGTCGGGGCGGCGGCCCAGCGGCCAGTGGAACAGGCGCTGTTCTTCCTTGATCGGCAAATCGTTGATGCTGGCAAAACGCCGCTGCATGAAACCTTGCAGGTTGAACTCCCAGTTCTCGTTGCCGTAACTGCGGTACCACTGCCCGGAATCGTCGCGCCATTCGTAGGCAAAACGCACCGCGATGCGGTGGTCGGTAAACGCCCATAATTCTTTGATCAAACGGTAATCCAGTTCCCTGGCCCATTTGCGCTGCAAGAATTCGCGGACTTGGTCGCGGCCCTTTGGAAATTCGGCGCGGTTGCGCCACAGGGTGTCTTCGGTATAGACCAGGGCTACGCGGTCCGGGTCGCGCGAGTTCCAGGCGTCTTCGGCCATGCGCACTTTTTGTGCGGCGGTTTCAGCGGTAAAGGGTGGGACGGGGGTTTTGATTTCTTGGGTCATGCTATTTCTCCGTGATGAAAAGTTGAGTACTTTATGACTGCCACATACCGGGCATGGTCACATATCCTGGTAATGCTCGAATACGATGGAACCAGGCGATGATGTTGGGGTAGGCAGCGATGTTCAAACCGCCTTCCGGCGCCAGCGCCAAGTAGGGATAAACGGCAACGTCAGCGATGGATACCGAATCGCCGACCAACCAATCCTGGTGTTGCAGATGGCGGTCGATAATGCCCAACACTTTGTCGGCGGTTTGTCCGGCAGCTGCCGTATCGATAGGACTACCGAATTTGTGGTGTACCCGCAGTTTGGCGGGGCCGTTGGCGACTTCGTTGGCGGCGGTCGATAGCCAGGCGGCGATTTGCGCCAATTGGTAGGCATCGTCCGGCCACCACTGTGTGCCGCCGTAACGTTTTGCCAGATAGACCAAAATGGCCTGGCTGTCGCGAACGATCAGTCCATCGTCATCCAGCACCGGCACCTGGCCGAATGGGTTGCGTCGCAAATGGTCCGGGCTGCGCTGTTCGCCGCCGCGTAAATCCACGGGTTGGGTTTGATAGGGCAACGCCAGCAAACTCAGCAATAAGCGAACTTTGTGGCAATTGCCGGATAGGGGCATATCGTACAGGGTGATCATGTTGGACTCCTTTGGTTAGGGTAGCGCTGCTTAAGTCTGTTCCGTCGCTCCCGCGAAAACGGGAGCGACGGAACCTTCAAAGGCATGGATTCCCGCCTTCGCGGGAATGACGATTTAGTCAATGATTGTTTAACTGAAACTTTCAAATTGCACCCGGTCGTCGGCGATGCCGAGCTGGCGGGCGGTTTGGCGCACGCTGTCGATCAAACGGCTTGGGCCGCAGACGTAAATGACGCTATCGGCGGCTGCGTTTGCAAGCAAAGCGGGGACGTCCAACCGGGTCGGGTTTTGCGCTTGGCTAAAATAAAACCGGCAATGATCGGGGAATTGCCGTTGCAAGTCTTCAACAAACGCCATTTCCTGGGGCGTGCGGCCGGTGTAATGCAGTTGAAATGCCGCGCCCCGTGCGGCCAAGGCTTCGGCCATGGCTTTGATCGGTGTGATGCCGATACCCCCGGCTATCAACAGCGCCGGACGCTCGTCGTCGTGCAATGGAAAATAATTCTCCGGCGCATCGGCGTTGAGGCGGGTGCCCATTTGCCAGCCGTCATGCAATGCCGAAGAGCCGCCTTCGCCGTCGTCGACCCGCAGCACCGCGACGCAGTAGCAATCCCGTTCTCCCGGCGCGTCGGTCAATGAATACGCGCGGCTGGTAATCGTTCCATCCGGCAGTATGATCGGCACACGCAGATGTGCGCCGGCTTGGTAAATGGGCAACGGCTCGTCGTCGGCATGGCGCAGTTCGTAGCCGCGAATGCGCGGCGTCAGTTGCCGAATCCCGCTGATGGTCAATGGCAATAGGCCCGTGCCCAATGCGCGAGAGCTTGGTTTATCCTTCGTTATAGGTTGGCTTCGGGTTTGTTCGATCAATGTTTCGACTTCGCGCTGGCTGTAGCGCGGCGTGATGTATTTAGGGCAATTCCAGTCGAAGGCCTCGACCCGGATCACGATACCTCGCTCGACCGGGGCGCGAGAGTCGGGCGATTCCAGTTTCGCGAGTAACTCCGGTTCGCTGCGTTCGTCCACCACATGCGCCCGTCCCCAGATTTTCAAGCGTTGCCGGCCTGGGTAGTCCATCAATAGCAAGCTAACCCGGTCGTCGCCGCGCAAATTACCGACCGACAGGTATTGGCGGTTGCCGCTGAAATCGGCATAAGCAATAGTTTGTTGATCCAATACTTTCAAAAATCCCGCAGGGCCGCCTCGATGCTGCACATAAGGCCAACCGGTTTGGCTGACGGTGGCTTGATAAAAGCTGTCGCGTTCGGCGATGAAGACTTGTTCGAAGTCGCTCAGCGCCACGGTTTCGATGTCGCCGAGTTCGGCTGTCCGGTAGGCCGCGCGGCTGCCCATTTCGGTTTGCACCGCTTGGACGTTGGCTGTAAAGCTGATTTTGGCAAACGCACGGGCCATGGTCTTTACTCCAAATTGAGGTGAAAGGTTGACGGCTACTCTGGCACAGTCTTCAGTCGTGTTGAATAGCCATAATTTGCAATACTTTATTCCATCCATCGGAATAAACCGGGCCAAACGCCATCCCTACGCTTCGCCCGGTTAGGGTTTAGGCGGCTTGTTTTAATGCGATTTTCGGGAAATCGATGTCAACCCGGCTGGCTTTGCCCAAGATATTGGTCAGGATGTTCATGCCGACATGGGTGATCACCTCGACGATCTCGGCCTCGCTGAAGTCGACGTCACGCATGGATTGCAGCTCGGTATTGGTCACCTCGCCCTTATGCTCGACCAGGGCGCGGGCGAACTTGACAGCCACCGCCGCCTTGGCATCCTGGCTGGTGCCGGCGCGGTTGGCTTCGATTTCCGCGCCATTCAAACCGGCTTTGCGGCCGATGGCGGTATGGGCGGACAGGCAGTATTCGCATTGGTTCTGTTGCGCCAGCGCCAGCGCGATGCGTTCGCGGGTGCTAGCGTCCAGCGAGCCGTGATTGGCAATGTGATGCAAGCCGAGAAAGGCTTTTAAAGCATCCGGCGAATGGGCGAATACCCGTAGAAAGTTGGGTACCATGCCCAGTTGACCCTGGATGGCTTCAAACAGGGCGCGTTGTTCGGTGTTGGCGGTTTCGTTGCTAATGCTGGTAATACGGCTCATGAGTGTTCTCCAAATAATGAAAGGTTTGTCATACGCCTGAGTGAAATTCAACAGGCGGATACAGTGTGATCTATTGCGAAAAATTAAATAATATCTAAAATATTCAATTAACTATTCCGATGAGTGGAATTAAACATGAGCAGATTACATTTGATGAGTGTCTATGTGGCGGTGGTCGAAGCCGAAGGCTTTGCCGGTGGCGCGCGCAAGCTGCAGATGTCGCCGCCGGCCGTAACGCGGGCGGTGGCGGCATTGGAAGAACGCTTGGGGGTTAAGTTGCTGAACCGCACCACCCGCTACGTGCGGATGACCGAGGCCGGCCAGAAATATTACGAAGACGCCAAACGCATCATCGCCTTGGCCGACGAAGCCGACGATGCTGCGCTGGGCATCAACGCCGAACCGCGCGGCCAACTCACGGTGACCGCCTCGGTATTGTTCGGACGCTTGTTCATCATGCCGGGCATCATCGAGTATTTATGCCGCTATCCGGCGGTGGAAGTCAACGCCTTGTTCGTCGACCGGGTAGTCAACATGCTGGAGGAAGGCGTGGATGTGGCAATCCGCATCGCCGAGTTGCCCGATTCGTCGTACCGGGCGTTGCGGGTGGGTTCGGTCAGGCGGGTAGTGTGTGCGTCGCCGAATTATCTGGCCGAACACGGCATACCGCAAACGCCGGACGATTTGCCCAAACATCGCATCATTCTGGCCCGCGGCTTGAATCCGAACAACGAAATGCGCTTTCAGCGGGATGGTCAACTGCAATCGGTCAAGGTACAACCGATGCTAAGTGTCAGCGACAACGATTCGGCGGCCAGTGCGGCGATGGCCGGACTGGGCATCGCCCGATTACTGAATTATCAAATCGCCGAACCGCTACGCACCGGCCAACTGAAGATCTTGCTCGGAGAATTCGAAAGCCCACCGCTTCCCGTCCATATCCTGCACCGCGAAGGTCGCCATTCCTCGGCCAAAATCCGTTCGTTCGTCGATTTGATGGCAGAGCGTTTGCGGGCTGAGTTGTCGCTAAATTAAATAACTGAATCTCTGTCGGGCTAAACCTGAGGGATAAAGTTATTATTAACACCCCTAAATACCGTCCCTTCCGCGTAGGCCAATACCGTGAAGTTAACCAAGCCAAAGCGGCGTCGAAGCCGGTCAATTCGCTTCGACTCCGCTCAGCGAACGGTTTAACTTAACGGCATTGCCGCTTAGGCGGGAGCCCAGCGACTATAGTGGATTTGCTGCGCGGGCTAATGGCTCCCGCCTTCGGGGGAATGACGAATCCAGGGAATTTAAGGGCCGGGTTAATAAAGTACGAAGGATGATCACTTAGGTGGGTTTGATTATTCTCTAAATCAGCTTTAATACGAAGCTAGGCTTGTAGCCGGAGTTTCCGAGTTTTATCGACGGTGGCAATACCGCCAGGACTGATTGGTCATTTGCAAAACTCCCAGAATGTCGGCTTTGGCAACATCTTGAGACATTCGACTTGGCGCAGAGCTTCTGACGGCTTAGGGTCGGACGCTGCCGAAGAATAAAGCTAATGCTTAGCGGTTGCTTTGGGAGCGCCTGAACCGCCTATCGGCTTACTTATTCCCATTGGGGCATTCTGACCCAAACTCATCTAACGCCCCCTGCCAAGCTACTATCCACTCTTCCAAAATCGCATACTGCCTTTTGGTGACGATGGCTTGCACGATGCCGTCGTTGAGGTCCAGGTAGTCATGCACCAGCACGTTGCGAAACCCAAGGATTTTCATCAGCTCGGCATGCTGATCGGCTGGCAAGTCGCCGCGGTTTTTCAATTCGTCCAGTGCTTCGCGCGACTGGCTGACTGTCAGTTGGTATTTTTGCTCGACGAAATAACGCGCCATGCCGATGAAGGCTTCGATATAGACTTGTAGTGCGCGCTGTATCGCCAGCAGGTCGCGCATCAGCGCCTGTTCATAGGCAATATCTCTCATAATCCTTTTCCCATTTCGACCAGATGCTTTGCTCAATGCGTCTGACATGCGGCACGTTGCGGTCGTACCATTATGATAGCCGACTGCAAGATACTAACTTGCAGCAAGACCGGCGCGGTTTCCAGATCGACGATGCTGATTTGCTTGTAGCGTTTTAACTCGCGTTCGACTTCGGCTTCCCGCATTTGCGGACGCACCGCCCGTTCCAGCGGATCGGTCTCGAAATCGCTGAAAATCACCGCTATGTCCCAATCGCTATCTGGCCGGGCGGTATTTTGGCTCTGGAGCCTTACAGATAAATCGCATCGACTGCGGCATGCGCCTAAATCGCTTGGCTTATTTCTGCTTGCAGCTCGTTCATGGTCTCAACGGTAACTCACGCGAAAAATCGCTTTAAATACGTCCCGGTGTGTGACGTCTTGTGCTTGGCAATCTGCTTGGGCGTGCCCTCCGCCACCAATATCCCGCCACCGCTGCCGCCTTCCGGCCCCATGTCCACAATCCAGTCGGCGGTTTTGATCACGTCCAGGTTGTGCTCGATGATGATCACGGTATTGCCATGATCGCGCAGGGTGTGCAGCACGGTCAGCAATTGTTTGATGTCATGAAAGTGCAGACCAGTGGTCGGTTCGTCGAGAATGTAAAGGGTGGTGCCGGTGTCGCGCTTCGATAGTTCTTTCGCCAGCTTGACGCGTTGCGCTTCGCCGCCGGATAGGGTCACGGCGTTCTGGCCCAGCGTGATGTAACTCAAACCTACGTCGATCAGGGTTTGCAGCTTGCGGGCCAGGCTGGGGATGGCGGAGAAGAATTGGGTGGCGTCTTCCACGGTCATTTCCAGCACTTCGTGGATGGTCTTGCCTTTGTAACGGATTTCCAGGGTTTCCCGGTTGTAGCGTTTGCCGTGGCAGATATCGCAGGGGACGAAGATGTCGGGTAAAAAGTGCATTTCCACCTTGATCACGCCGTCGCCGGCGCAGGCTTCGCAGCGGCCGCCCTTTACGTTAAAACTGAAGCGGCCGGGCGTGTAGCCGCGCGAGCGCGCTTCCGGCGTGGCGGCAAACAATTCGCGTACCGGCGTGAAAATGCCGGTGTAGGTGGCCGGGTTGGAGCGCGGGGTGCGGCCGATGGGGCTTTGATCGATGTCCACCACTTTGTCGAAGTGTTCCAGTCCTTCAATGGCTTCGCAAGGTGCAGGGATGCAACTGGCGCCGTTAATCAGCCGGGCGGCGTGGCTATATAAAGTGTCGTTGATCAGCGTCGATTTGCCGGAACCGGAGACGCCAGTGACGCAGGTCATCAAACCCACCGGGAAACTGACATCGACGTTTTGCAGATTATTGCCGCTTGCTTTACGGATAGTGACTTGTTTACTTGGGTCACGCGGCGTGGTTTTTTTGGGGATGTCGATGCTCAAGCCGCCGGACAAATACTGGCCGGTCAAGGAATTGGGGTCCGCAAGAATATGCGCCGGCGTGCCTTGCGAGACGATTTGCCCGCCATGCACTCCGGCACCGGGGCCGATGTCGACCACATGATCGGCGGCGCGAATCGCGTCTTCGTCGTGTTCGACGACTATCACAGTATTACCCAAGTCGCGCAATCGATACAGCGTGTTCAGCAAGCGCTCGTTGTCGCGCTGGTGCAAGCCTATCGACGGTTCGTCCAGCACATACATGACCCCGACCAGACCGGCGCCAATCTGGCTGGCCAAGCGTATGCGCTGCGCTTCGCCGCCGGACAAGGTGTCGGCGCTGCGGTCCAGAGTCAAATAATCCAAACCCACGTTGACTAAAAACTCCAGCCGCTCCTGAATTTCCTTGTTGATCTTGGCGGCGATCTCGCCACGGTGCCCCGGAATATTCAGCCCCTGAAAAAACCCGAGCGTTTGTTTAATCGGCAAGCGGGTGACGTGATGCAAGGGTTGTTCATCGACAAACACATTGCGGGCGCCCAGATTCAAACGCGCACCGTCGCACACCGCGCAAGTCTGTTGCGCCAGGTATTTGGATAACTCGTCCCGAACCATTTGCGAGTCGCTTTCATGGTAGCGGCGTTCCATATTCGGAATGATGCCTTCGAACGCGTGGCGGCTGGTTTTGGGTTTGCCATTACCCATCTGAAAGGTAAAGCTGATTTTTTCGTCACCGCTGCCGTACAGAATAGCGGCCTGAATGTCTTTGGCGATATGTGAAAACGGTGCTTCCGGATCGAAGTTGTAATGCGCGGCCAGCGCACAAATAATCTGGTAGTAATACGCATTACGTCGATCCCAACCGCGCACCGCACCACTGGCCAAACTGATCTCCGGATTGTGCACCACCAACTGCGGATCGAAATGCTGGCGCACGCCCAAACCATCGCAACTGGGGCAAGCGCCTTTTGGGTTATTAAAGGAGAAGATGCGCGGTTCCAGTTCGCTGAGGCTGTAGCCGCAATGCGGGCAGGCGTAACGTTCCGAGAACAGCAGCTGTTGATCGCTTTCCATGGAGGCGGCAATCGCTAGGCCTTCGGATAAGCGCAGCGCGGTTTCAAAGGATTCGGCCAAGCGTAGCTGGATGTCGTCGCGGATTTTAAAGCGGTCGACAATCACTTCGATGGTGTGTTTCTTCTTCAAGTCCAGGGCCGGCGGCTCGTCCAGTTCATAGACTTCGCCGTCGATGCGGGCACGCAAAAACCCTTGTGCTTTCAAATCTTCCAGTAGCAACACGTGTTCGCCCTTGCGGTCGTTGATCACCGGCGCCAGCAACATCCAGCGCTCGCCTTCCGGCTGCGCCAAGACTTGATCGACCATCTGGCTGACGGTCTGTGCTTCCAACGATACACCATGCTCGGGGCAACGCGGAATGCCCACCCGCGCGTACAGCAGCCGCAGATAATCATATATCTCGGTGATGGTGCCGACCGTGGACCGCGGATTGTGCGAAGTGGATTTTTGCTCGATGGAAATCGCCGGCGACAGGCCCTCGATATGGTCGACATCCGGTTTTTCCATCATCGACAAAAATTGCCGGGCGTAAGCCGACAATGATTCGACGTAGCGACGCTGGCCTTCCGCGTAAATGGTGTCAAACGCCAACGAAGACTTGCCGGAGCCGGACAAGCCGGTGATGACGATCAACTTGTCACGCGGCAAGTCCAGATCGATGTTTTTCAGATTATGAGTGCGGGCGCCGCGTATGCTGATGGTGTCCACTGCTGTGTATTCCTGGGATTTTTAACAACTGGATACTATACGAGGCTTTAGCCACTAAGGGAAAGTGCCGGTTTGTATTAGTTAGTTCCCCGAACTGGCGGCAAGCATATTGATGTGGACTTTTTTCGAAACCGTTGGCTAAGATGGCACAATTTTATTTTGTCATCCGTTGCCATGGCCATTCTGACCAATCTATACCAACTCCTTGACCAAGCGGCAGCGGAGTTTCCGGAACGAATCGCCTTGGTTGGCAGGGTCGGCCTGCGCGACGATTGCTGGACTTATCGCCGTTTGCATCAGGTCGTGGAGCGGATCGCCGGACAACTGGTTCACCAGCAAGGTTTCCGGCCTGGCGCCTGTCTGCTGCTGCGCGGCCAACCCAATCCGCAGTTGGTGGCCGCTTATTTCGCCTGTTTCAAAGCCGGCTTGGTGGTAGTGCCGCTTGATCCGCATTTATCCATCGAGTTTATTACCCGGGTTGCCGAATCGACTCAGGCCAGGGCCGTGCTGGGTAACGATCAACTCCCGGGTTTCGACGCCTTACCGCAGCTTTCAGTAAGCACTTTAGCCAATGCGCCGGCAGCACAGGCGGATTTTGACTATCGGCCACTGCCGGACGATATCGCCGAAATCGTCTTTACCTCCGGAACCACCAGCAACCCGAAAGGGGTGGTGCTCAGCCATCGCAACATTCTCAGTAGCGTCAACGCTATTCAAGACATTTACCCCAAACAACGCTCGCTGCGGTTTCTGTCGCTACTGCCGCTGTCACACCTGTTCGAGCAGACGGCAGGTTTGTTCGCGCCATTGCTGTTAGGGGCGACGATTTATTTTTCCGGTAATTTTCAGTCTGAAGTGGTAATGCGTAAGCTGGAGGCCAAGCGCATCGATGGCGTGATAGCAGTGCCGCAGATGTTGGAGATGATCTGGCATGCATTGGAAAAACAGATTGTCGAAAGCTGCGGCCAGTCGCGTTGGCGGCTATGGTGGAAAATCACTGAACGCTTGCCGTTTACCTGGCGCCGGTTTTGCGCCGAAGGCTTGTTCCCGGCCATGGCCGGCACGCCGGTTTTTTTCGTCAGCGGCGGCGCGCCCTTGCCGGTAAGGCTGGAGCGGCATTGGGAGTTATTGGGCGTGCGGGTGATTCAAGGTTACGGCACCACCGAATGCGCACCGGTGATTTCGGTTAATCGCTATGATGACAGGATGCCGGGATCGGTCGGCTGGCCGGTGGCCGGCGTCACGGTGACCTTGTCGGAGCAGGACGAAATCCTGGTGCGCGGCCCCAACGTCAGCCGCGGTTATTGGCAAAATCCGGAAGCGACGCGGCAGGTTTTTAGTGATTCAGAAGGATACCGCACCGGCGATTTGGGCGCGTTTGGTGCGCGCGGCGAGCTGTATATCAAGGGTCGCAGCAAGGACATGATCGTGCTGGCCAACGGTTTGAATGTATTTCCGGAAGACATCGAGCTGGAACTGGGTAAACAGCCGGGCATCGGGCCCTGCATGGTTACCGATTTGCTTGACCGCCACGGCCGGCAAGGTATCGCAGCGATCCTGAGCTTTCCGGAACCGATGCCGGAAGACGAGCGGCAGCGCCGCGCCCAGGACGCGGTGCGCAATGCCAACGCGGTGCTGGCGCCGCATCAACGGATTTCCGACATCCGGTATTGGACGGGCGATTTTCCACGCACGCCCTTGCTGAAAATTCAGCGTTGGAAAGTCAAATCCCGGTTTGTCGATACCGAATCTACTCAGGATGCTGTTGCCGATACGGTCGCGGTTAGCACTCGCTCGGCGAGCATCGAACAATTGCTGGCGAATGTCTGCCGAGTGGACATTAAGTCCATCAATGACCAAACCGATTTGGTGCTGGATTTGGGCTGCGATTCGCTGACCCGGGTCGAACTGGCCGGAATGATCGAAGCGCAGCTTGGCATCATTTGCGACGATGCCGAGCTGCTCGCGATCCGCGAGGTTGGTGAGTTGAAAGCGCTGCTGGGCCGTAGCGAGCGAGCGGCCAAGAAGATGCGTTTTCCGAGTTGGCCGTTGTCCGAGCTTGCCGTGGTTTTGCGCGGACAGATTCAGGGCGTTTTATTGCCGGTCTTACAAGGGCTGGTGAGTAGCTCGTTCGACGTCAAAGGCCTGGAGCATCTGGAGCAGGTGAAATTTCCGGTCATGTTCATTGCCAATCACGCCAGCCATGTCGATACTGTATCGCTCCTGCGCGCATTGCCGTGGCCGGTTCGCCGCCGCTTGTGTATCGCGGCGGCGGCCGACTATTTTTTTAGTCAAAAACTTATTGCCGGCTTGCTAAGTTTATCCATCAACGCCTTTGCGTTCAGCCGTGACGGCTCGATACGCGGCAGCCTGGATCATTGTGGCGAGTTGATGGACAACGGTTGGTCGCTATTGATTTACCCGGAAGGCACGCGTTCGTCTGACGGCCGTTTGTTGCGGTTCAAGCCCGGCATCGGTTATCTGGCGACCGAGCTGGGGGTGCCGGTGATTCCAGTTGCTATTTCCGGCGGCCACAAAATTCTGCCGAAAGGCGCGCGCTGGCCGGTTCGGAGCTCGGTGCAGGTCTGCTTCGGCGCGGCGATTCATATCGTCGCCGATATGGATAAACAGCAAGCGACGGACTTGTTGCACACTTGCTTGGCGAATCTACTTGCCGAGCAACAAACTAATCCCTCCCAAGAATAGGATGAACAGGCATGAACCAAGAATCCGCACATTCCGACCGCCGCCATGTACCCGCCAGAGACTTAGGCTGGTCCAAGTCCCTGGCTCGCCTGCTGGCACAGGCCAATGTTTCCGCCAATGCGATTTCGCTGGCAGGCGTCGTTGCCGCAGCGCTGGCTGCCGGAGCCTTAGCCGCCACCCGCCAAGCCTCTGGCATTCCTCAGCATATCTTCTGGGTTGCGGCGGGATTGCTGGTCGGCACGCGCTTGTTATGCAATATGCTGGACGGCATGGTGGCCGTTGAGTGGGGTAAGGCGTCGCCGGTTGGCGCCTTGTACAACGAAATCCCGGACCGGGTCGCGGACCTGTTGATACTGGGAGGAGCCGGATTCAGTGCGGGCGGTCATGAGTTGCTGGGATATGCGGCGGCATTTACCGCTGTGTTTACCGCATACATACGGGTGGCAGCGCGTAGCGTCGGCGCACCTAGCGATTTCGGCGGGCCGATGGCCAAGCCGATGCGGATGGCGATCGTCATTGCCTGTTGCGCATATCTCGGATTTACACCGGACGATTGGCATCCGCGATTCGGCGCTGCCGGTTACGGCCTGATGGCGCTGGCTTTGGCGATTATCGCCTTGGGTAGCGTGGTGACTTGTATAGTCCGGGTGCGCCACGCCGCGCAGTACTTGAATGCCAATGCTTGATTATTAACTCGGCCCTTAAATTCATTGTGGTCGTCATTCCCGCGAAAGCGGGAATCCATTAGTAGCAACCGGGCTCCCGCTTTCGCGGGAGTGACATATTAAGGGCTGGGTTAATAATCGGCCCGAACACAGGTCTTATGGGAGGTAGATTTGTCCACGCTCGTCGCTAATCCATTGTTAAATCCCTTGTTCGCACCAGCCGCCGAGCGTATCGGACTGTTGCTGGGCTTGTCGCTGTTATTGATCTGCTGGGTGTTGCGCACACACGGCCGCGACCTGTTCCGGCAAGGCTTGTTCGTTAAATGGCGCACCTGGGCGATCATCGCCCCATTGTATTTGGGCGCGGTATTCGGCGGCCCGTTGGCGGTCGGCGTCTTGGTGTTGGGCATGACTTGGCAGGGCTTGCGCGAGTACGCCGAACTGGTCGGTCTGGTCACTCACTACCGGCGGGTGTTGAAGCTGATGGGCATCACTGCGGTGCCGGTCGGCTTGGCCTCATTGGACGGTTTTTACCTGCTGGCGCCCTTGCTGTTGCTGGTTGCGGTCGCGCAGCCTTTGGCGTTTCAAGCGGTCAGTACCGGCATTAGGCAACTGGCTTTGTCGTCCTTCGGCTGGGCGTATATCGCCTGGTTGCTGGCGCATTTGCTGTTGATCAGCCGCTATATTCCCGGCGGTGACGGCGTATTGCTGGTGATCGGTGCGGCGGTGGCGCTCAGCGATAACACAGCCTTTGCGGTCGGATCGTTATTTGGCAAGCATAAACTGACGGCGCTGAGCCCGAACAAAACCTGGGAAGGCGTGATCGGCAATTTGCTGGGTGCCTATCTTGGTACCGCGTTGATGAGCTTTGCGTTGCCGGAAAACCTGTTTTGGCTATTGTTGATAGGCTTGCCGCCGCTGATTGCGATTGGTTCGGTGTGGGGTGATTTGTTCGAATCTGCGATCAAACGCGAAGCAGGAGTCAAGGATGCCGGCAGTTGGCTGCCCGGCTTCGGCGGCTTGTTGGACCGGATCGACAGCCTGATTTTGGTCGCGCCGCTGACCTATTACTTTCTGCGCTTGGTGGCCTGATCAAAGCCCCATCAGCACCATGCCCAACACCAGGCACAGCATGCCGGCTACATTGACGGCTTTAATCGGTATTCCGTACCAGAGCCAACCGAATATCGCCGCCCAGATGAAGGTCGAGGCATAGATCGGATACAACACCGCCGGCGAGCCGCCTTTTTTAAAAGCGGCGATGAACAACGCCATCACCGCGATATAACAAGCCACCCCGGCCCACAGTTTTAAATTCAAAAGGTAAGACCATATTCCTGAATTCGCCGCTTCTGCGCCGGACTTGTATAGGTATTGACCAGCCGCGCCTGCTACCGAGGCGACGATGAAAAACAGGATGGAGAGGAACGGCGTCCGCATGAGCTTTACCGGGTTAGGGTTGAGGTGGTTTGCAATATTGATAATAGATTACCGCCGAGTATCTTGGCTTTTTCCGAAGCGGGAACGGCCAATGCGTCGATCTTATCCAGAGCTTCGCGCAAGCTGCCGCACATCACCGGAATATCCGAGCCGAAAATCAATTTGCCGGCGCCTAGCTTAGCGCACAGCCGCCGAATTTTTGCTGCTGTTGCTATGTAGCTGGAGGTGTCGACGAATACGTTGTCGCGTTGACGCGCCAACGCCAGCGTTTCATCAAAACATTGCACGCCGGCATGGGCAATGATGAATTTGACCTGCGGAAAGTGTTTTATCAAACCGTCGGCGTGTGAACTGGCCTTGGTCAAGCCCAAGTGCATGAAAACTGGAATAGCTTGGCCGGCTGCCACCTCACACAGCGCCGCCATTTTTGCACCACACAGATCGGTGGGATACTGCACCAAGGCTAGTTTTAACCCTTGCATGCCTTGGTCTAAGCAGCGTTGCAGTTCATCCGGGGCTTGCGCGGATTCCGGATTGATGAAGGCAAACCCCCAGAAGCGGTCCGGCCTTCGCTTGATGGCCGCCAGCACCGCATCGTTACGCGGATTAGTTAGCAGATTGCTTTGGAAGGCAGGAGAAGAAACCAGTTGCCTGGCCTTTAGCATTCCCAAAGTCCGAAACAGAAAATGCCAACGAAACACCCATGAGTCGGCAATAGTTACCGGTCCCAGATCGCGCACCCCGACACCGACCAGCACAGTCTTGTCTATGCCGAATGCGTCCATTTCCGCCAGAATCGGCTGGTAGCTGTCGATAATGTGGCGATGGCCATCGATGATCATTTCAGGACCCCAAATTATGCATGCTGGAAGCTGCCGGATTCGATAAAAGCCAGCATCTGCGCCAATAGCGTGTCGTCACTGTATACCTGATCATGGCTCAATGGCGTCGTCAAAATTGGCATGTCACTGGGGATTGCAAAACGCGAATCTTCGCGACAGCGAGCGAAGTCATCCGCAGTCAACCCCAGTTCTGCCGCCTGTGCGGAAACGCCACTTTCCAGAACATAGCCGCAATCAGTACGAAGCTCGGGCAAACGGTCTTTGCGGTCGCCGGCCAGATCCAGCAGAATTTTGCCGAACTTCAGCAGCGGCAACGGGCCGTAACGCCGCAATGACAATCGCGGTACGCGTTCCTGCAACGGCGAACGCACGTACACCACGCGACCAAGGTTCGGCAAGGGACTGTCAGCCAGGGCGCGGCGCAAAATAAACCCGCCGGAAATGTAGCAGATGAAATGGCAGCGCTCGAATTCACGGAGATCGTGTTTATCAAGGAAATGGCAAAGTTGTCCGGCGGCAAAGTCAATCCCGAAATATTGGCAATGATTCGGTAGAAACACACGGAAATGGCTGTGGCGGCGATAATAATCCAGCACATGGCTCTTACAGGCAGCGTCCGCGGTGATGCCGAGCAGAATGACCAAAGCCTGATTATTCTCGGGTTTTAATCTGGTATCCACGCATTCTCTCCGGTAGATAATGATGCTCGCTGCTTAGCATAGCAATTCTGTAAAAATCAATAAATGCGCGAGTATTTGCCGCAGTACAGAGACAGCTTCGCTTTGTGGCGGATACGAATTAATTGGATAAATAAACCTTGTCGGCTAGCGGTCAACTAAGCGCAGACCGTCGAAATCGATCAATTTGTCATGATTCATAATGCGCATTCAGGTTGGCATTGCACTGAAATCCACTCAATATGTCGTTGAACGCCGTTTGCTGTTGACTTGCGATTTAGGCCGCTCTGCTGGAGCAGGGTAGCGATAAACTGGTACTATAAGCGTCTTAAACCATATCAAGGCGAAGAGGAGTTACAGGTTTGACACAGGTTCAGGATATTACCAGTCCGATGACGGCCATGGAGAAGCGGGCTACCGTATCGCTGGCCAGTATCTATGCGCTCAGGATGCTGGGTTTGTTCATGCTGCTGCCGGTGTTGTCGCTGTTTACCGAACAAATGCCGGGATCTACGCCGAAACTGGTCGGCCTGACGATGGGTATCTATGGCCTGACCCAAGCCATTCTGCAAATTCCGTTCGGTTTGTTATCCGACCGCTTCAGCCGCAAGACCGTAATAGTGATCGGTTTGATATTATTCGTGGCCGGCAGCGTTTGGGCGGCGCTGGCGACCGATATTTACGGGGTTTTGATTGGCCGAGCCTTACAGGGTTGCGGGGCTATTTCCGCTGCGGTAATGGCGTTGCTTGCAGACTTGACCCAGGAAGTACACCGCACCAAAGCCATGGCTACCATAGGCGCCAGCATCGGCGTGTCGTTCGGCGTAGCCATTACGATGGGTCCTGTCATTGCCCATCATTTCGGGATTGCCGGTATCTTCTGGATGATTGCGGTGCTGGCGGCCTTGGCGATTTTAGTGATTCTGTTCGTGGTGCCCAACCCCGAAAAAATTACGACGCATCGCGATGCCGAATACATCCCTTCTGAACTGGGTTCGGTGATCAAAAATGCCGATTTGTTGCGCCTGAACTACGGCATTTTTGCGCTGCATTTGATCCTGATGGCCAGCTTCGTCGTGGTGCCGCTACTGATGCGCGATACCGGCCTGCAAGGCGGCAGTCACTGGATGGTGTATCTGCCGGTGTTGGTGACGTCGATGGCGATGATTATCCCCTTTGTGATCATCGCTGAGAAAAAACGGCAGATGAAGAAGGTGTTTATCGGTGCGATTTTTACCCTGGTGATTGCTAATATCGGTTTTGTATTATTCCACGGCGAATTGACCGGCTTGATCGCCTGCTTGTGGATCTTCTTCTGCGGTTTTAACTTGCTGGAAGCTACCTTGCCATCCTTGATTTCCAAAACCGCGCCCGGCGATTTAAAAGGCACCGCGATGGGCATCTATTCCAGTGCGCAATTCCTCGGCGCGTTTTTAGGCGGTGGTGCCGGCGGCTGGTTGTATGGTGAGTTCGGCGCTGCGGCGGTGTTTATGTTTTCAGCGGGCGTCGCCGCCAGTTGGATAGTCATCGCGCTGTTCATGTCGCCGCCGCGTTACTGGGCGAACTTGCTGTTGTCCTTGCAAGCGATCAAACCGGAACGTGGAGCGGAATTTTCCAAGGCTTTGCTGGCCATCAATGGCATTGAGGAAGTGCGGCTGCATTTCGAAGAAAATGCCGCTTATCTTAAAGTCGATAACCAGCAGCTCGACAAAAACCAATTAGGTCTTTTTTTGAAGCAGTGGCAGTAAGCTGCTGTTACTCGCAATTTTTACACGGAGAACACCATGCTAAATAAAGTTATGCTGATCGGCCGCCTCGGCGCCGATCCGGAAGTACGCTATATGCCCAGCGGCGACGCGATTACCACCATCCGCTTGGCCACCAGCCGCCGCTGGAAAGACCGTAATACCAATGAACGTAAGGAAGAAACCGAATGGCATCGGGTGGTGTTTTTCAGCGGTCTGGCAAAAATCGCCGGCGAGTATCTGAAAAAAGGCAGCCAATGTTATGTGGAAGGCCGGATCCGCACGCAGAAGTGGCAAGGCCAGGATGGTCAGGAGCGTTATACAACGGAAATCGTGGCCGACAATATGCACATGTTGGACAGCAAAAGTGGCGGCACCGCCAGCTATTCAGACAACAACACGCCGCCGGCCAGCAGTTACGACAATCGCCCGTCCGCGCCTTCCGGCTCGCAAGCGGCACCGGCTTCTTATGACGATTTCGACGACGATATTCCGTTTTAATTACCACTTCATATAAAACAAAAAGCCCCTGCTCAGGGGCTTTTTTATAGCGCGCGAAATCTGTTTATTCGGTGCCGTCATAAACGCTACTTGCTTCAGCCCCCCTTAATCTGTTGAGATCGCCAGCCCCAGATATTTGCCACAACAAACTCATCTGGTAAGCTAGCACGTTAGACTGGTACCAATAAAATTTAGAGGGGCGCATGCTTTTCGGTTCGCACAAGTTTCCTATAGTGGATGACGCAGCGTGTTGGTTGGCACTTGCGAAGCTGCCTGTGCAAGACGCGGGGTCTAAAACCCTGACTGCCAGCACTGCACAACAGCCGCTAGACACGCTGCATGCCTATCCTTGCGATTTCTATTGGCATGAGAATGCTCGGATTAAGTCCTTCGACGCACTCAGAATAGGCTTGGAGAACCAGGCGCATAATCAGCACGTTCAGTGTTTCCTTGACATCAAGAACACCTGCCATCGCGCCGAAGCGATAACGTTAATAGCCAACAGCTTGGCATCTGACCACCTGCATTACCGTGGCATCGGCAATAGAGTGACTGTCAGCATTGTTTCGCATGCATAAGTTCTGGCGTTGTTTGCAGTCCGGAAGCGCAAATTGCCGGCAGTTTCATCGTCATGCTTAACATCCGCTTCCGCCACATGCCGATAAACCCGACTTCGGTTCTGTCTTTGGCGATTCCTATCGTTGCCGGTTTACTGCAATGGTGGCTATGGGCCGCGCTGTCGCCACTGACCTGGATATTGTTTTACCCGGCAGTATTTTTAAGCGCCTACTTGGGAGGATTGATCAGTGGCCTGATCGCTACAGCCTTCGCCGTTTTAATCGGGATGTATTTTTTTATTCCGCCCGAGGGAAGTTTTAACGTCTCGGACGTGCGCTATTACTATTCCACGGCTATTTTTGCCTTGATGGGGCTGTCATTTAATTTGGCTTTCGAACAATTACGCCGTTCCAAAGTCGAGTTGCAGCGAATTGCCAGTTTGGAATCAGACGTTAATCATCGGCGATTGAACCAAGCGCTACGCGCTGCCGACGCCGGTATCTGGGAGTGGAATTTACAGACTAACGAAAATCAATGGGATGAAGGCCTATGGCGTTTGTACGGCTTGGAGCCGTTTTCTTGCCAAGCCTGCTACGACGTCTGGCTGTCCACTGTGCATCCGGATGATCGCGCCATCGTGCAAGCGGCAATTCACCAAGCGGTAAAGCAAAATAACGAGTTGAACGTGGAATGGCGGCTTGCCGAACTGGTTGACGGCCGGGAACGCTGGCTAATGTCGCGTGGACAGCCGGAATTGGACGGGCAAGGCCGGACAATACTGTATCGAGGTATCGTGGTAGACATCACCGAACGCCGACAAATGGAACAAACCCTTATTGAAAAAGAACGATTGCTGGCAGACTCTCAGGCCGTTGCTCATATTGGTTCGTGGGTCCGCTACCTACCGGGCGGGCAAGCTATGTGGAGCGAGGAAACCTTCCGGGTATTTGGACTTTCATCCGCAACTGATCAAGCCTTGAGCATGGAACAGCTTTACGAAATGGTGCATCCCGATGATCGTGCAGCCAGACGTGCATGGCATCAGGACTGTTTGGCGGGTGATAGCGGTAACGGTTTGGAATACCGCATTTTCACCGCGCAAGGACAGCAGCGTTGGGTGTTGTCCAAAGCCAAATTGGAAACCACTGTCGATGGTCAACCCTTGCGCTTGATTGGAACGGTGCAAGATATCACCGAAGCCAAAGTCGCGGCCGCCGAAAAGCAACGTTGGGTCGATGCTTTCCGCTACTGCGGGCACGGCATAGCCATCGGCAACCCCGAGACGGGGCGTCTGGTGACCTGCAATCCGGCGTTCGCCGACATGTTGGGTTACGACAATGCCGATCAGTTTGAAGGTCAATTTATTCTATCCCTGTATGCGCCTGAACACGTCGAGTCGGCCAGACGCCGTCTCTGTGAAGCCGACCAATTCGGCAAGATACGCTACGAATCGGTTTATCGGCGCAAAGACGGTTCTGAGTTTGATGTGGCGGTGGATTTGGTCAGCGTTAAAAATGCCGAGCAAAAGGTAATGTACCGGGTTGCCACGGTACAGGACATCAGCGTGCGTAAAAAACAAGAGATGGAACTGCTGCAATATCGGGATCATTTGCAAAACCTGGTCGAACAACGCACGGAAGAACTCAACCAAGCATTGCAGCGCGCAGAGCGTTTGACGCGGGTAAAAAGCAGTTTTGTGGCGAATATGAGCCACGAAATCCGCACACCCATGAATGCGGTACTGGGGTTTTGTTATTTACTGGAACAGCACGCCCTGAACGAAGAAGAACGCAGTTTGGTGAGGAAAATTCGCGATGCCGGGCGCTCCTTGTTAGCGATCATTAACGATATTCTGGATTTTTCCAAAATCGAAGCCGGACGCCTGGAGATCGAAAACCTACCTTTCCGGCTCAGCGATATGTTCGACCATCTCGCGGCATTGATGGCGGCGTCGGCCGACCAAAAAAATCTGGAATTGATCATCATCCCGCCAGCGGGTATCGATGCCCTGATTGGCGATGGCTTGCGTATCCAGCAAGTCTTGATTAATTTGCTCGGCAATGCGATTAAATTTACCGAACGCGGCGAGGTCGTGTTGCGCGTTACTGCCGATGACTGGCAAAACGGCGATACGGTGGCGGTACGCTTTGCCGTGCGCGATACCGGTATCGGTATTTCCGAACAGCAACTGGACGAGGTGTTTGCCGCCTTCACCCAGGCCGACAATACTATCAGCCGCCGCTTTGGTGGCTCCGGCCTTGGATTGACAATTTGTCGCCAGTTGGTGGATTTAATGGGTGGCGAGTTACGGGTAAGCAGTGTAGCCGGCCAAGGCAGCGAATTTTGGTTTGTACTGCGTTTGCAGCGCCACCTTGATTTCAATCAGACGCAAGCCATCCCACCCTTGCACAATTTGAAATTGCTGGTGGTCGATGATTGTGAGCATACGCGCGAAGCAGTGCATATGTCGGCGCGGGGTCTTGCTTGGGATACCACTCCGGTCGCTTCGGGCCAGGCGGCAATCGTCGAGCTCTTAGCCGGTCTTGAGAGCGCCGCACCCTATGATGTGGTGCTGCTGGATTGGCCGATGCCGGGAGTCGACGGTATGAGCGCAGCGGAATCGATCCGCGCCTCTCTGCCCGCCGTTGAGCTCAATCAGCCGCGAATAGCTATTATCCTGATGATCAGCGCGTCTTATTCCCGTGAACGGCTGGCGGCTCAGCCCGACATGAATCATGTCGATGGGATATTGAATAAACCGGTAACGCCTTCCGCATTGTATAACGCCGTGGCGGCGGTATTGTCGAAATCGCCGCAGCCGCCGGTAGCCGCACCCGATACATCGTCAATTCCGGCAGGGACCCGTATTCAAGGTTTGCGGATACTGGTGGTGGACGATAGCGACATCAATCGCGAAGTGGCCAGCCGCATTTTAGAGTCCGAGGGCGCACAAATCAGTTTGGCAAGCGACGGTCAAGACGCCGTGGATTGGCTGTTCAACCATCCTGACGCAGTGGATTTGGTGTTGATGGATGTGCAAATGCCGCGCATGGACGGTTATGCCGCCACTCGACGGATACGCGAAAACCCGGCTTGGGCTGATTTACCCATTCTGGCACTCACGGCCGGGGCGTTTAAAAACTTGCAGGATGCGGCACTGGAAGCCGGCATGAACGATTTTATTGCCAAGCCATTTAACGTGCCGAAAATGTTGGCTTTGATCACGCGTTGGGCTGCAAACAAATCGCCGCTCGGGCTTTTAGGTCTTGCACCCGCCGATCCGCATGACCGGGTAATTCCCAACGACCAATCCGCCCCACTCTTCACGGCGACACATCCAGATCCAGACGATTGGCCGGGAATCGACTTCAACACCGGCCTAAAAATGTGGCGCAAGCTCGATCTATATCAGGCCTATCTAGCGCGGTTTGTCGATCAGTACCGCTATGCCGGACAGGAAATCAGTGTTGCCGCCGAGCAAGGGAAGCTTGCCGAGGTAGCGGCCTTGGCGCACAAACTAAAAGGCGCGGCGTACGGTTTGGCTTTGACAGATGTAGCCACACTCAGCGCCGAACTCGAAACGGCCTTGAGTCACGGTGAGCCGCTAGCTGCGGCCTCCGCAGCGCTGCAACAAGCGATTGACGTGGTTATCATCAGCATCGGCAACTTAAGCCCAAACACAACGCCACCGCTTGATTATGACATCCAAGCCGAAGCGCAGGGTGGTATCCCCCCCCTGCTGGGCGAACTATTAACGGCGCTGGATGAAGATAACCCAGGTCATGCCGAGCGCACACTGGTTAAACTGGAGGGCTTGGTAGACGCCGATTTATTGGCGCCGCTTGCCATGCAAATTCGCGACTATAATTTCCGGGAAGCTGAAAGCTTAGCTCTGGCGTTAATAAACCAGCTCGACACACCAACCCAGTAAGAAACCCATGCCTAATAGTCCTATTTTGATCGTGGATGACGAGCCCGCGAATTTGGCGATACTCCGCGAAATTCTCGAACCCGCATATCATTTGGTCTTTGCGCGTAACGGTCAGGAAACTCTGCTGGCGGTTGCCAAACACAGGCCGAGTTTAATTTTGTTGGACATTCAGATGCCGGACATGAACGGCTACCAAGTCTGTCGGGCTTTGAAAGCCGATCCGGCCACCGAAACCATCCCGGTCATATTCGTCACGGCTTTATCTGACTTGGGCGATGAGGAGCAAGGATTTGCGGTGGGTTGCGTGGATTATTTGAGTAAGCCGGTGGTGCCCAGTCTGGTGCGCGCGCGCGTGAAAACTCATTTGTCGCTGGTTAGAGCGACACAATTGGAAAAAAGCCACCGCGATGCAATCTATATGCTGGGCGAAGCCGGACACTATAACGACAACGACACCGGGGTACATATTTGGCGAATGGCCGCTTATGCCAAAGCCTTGGCCCTAAATGTCGGCTGGACATGCGCCGATGCCGAATTACTGGAGTTTGCCGCGACAATGCATGATACCGGCAAAATCGGCGTACCTGACGCTGTACTCAGTAAACCTGGCGCGCTGAATGAGGAAGAATGGCGCATCATGCGTCGGCATTGTCAGATTGGTTACGATATTCTGTCGAAAAGCGATGCACCGATTTTTAAACTGGCCGCCGAAGTGGCCTTGTCGCATCACGAAAAATGGGATGGCACCGGTTACCCGAATCGACTGGCGGACCTAAACATTCCCGAATCGGTGCGTATCGTCGGTGTGGCCGATGTGTTTGACGCACTGACCATGCGTCGGCCTTATAAGGAAGCTTGGCCGGTCGATAAGGCGGTCGCGACTATCCGCGAGGGTGCCGGGCAGCATTTCGACCCGGCGATGGTAGCCTGTTTTCTGGACATCCAACCACAAATTCTGCAAATCAAGGCCGACTGGGAAATTCGCGAATTAGCGCAAACTTGATCGGTGTTGATGCGCTTTTTCCTGCCGGCATAGCGATTTTGAGGACGCGGCAGCATAACTGCTAATCAGGAATTTTTTTAGGCCGCATTGCGCTTAAAAAATACTTCTCTATCGGCTATTGCCATGAGTCTGCGTTCTGCGCATACTTGCGGCTACGTATTATCAGCACCAACAGGGATGAAAAATTCAAAGATCCTACCACCAGCCACCCATAGTGCTCCAACTTGTGCCATCAGCGCGATTCGTCAGGCAAAGGCAGTGGAAATTGCGCTATCCGGAGATTGGGTACTAGATGCGCAATTACCCCCGCTGGAACCGGTACTGGCGCAGATTGAAACCAATGCTATCAAAAAAATCATATTCTCTACTACGGCGCTTGGCCGTTGGGACAGCATGCTGGTGACTGAGTTAATTAAGCTGATTGACTACGCCTCGCAGAAAGGTGTGGCGGTAGATAAAGCTAGCTTGCCGGCATCGATTCAAGGCTTGCTGACCCTGGTTTCTGCCGTACCGGAGCGTGTCGATGCGCACCGCGACCAAGCTCAGACGTCCTGGTCTCAGGCTTTAGTAGTCAGTACCGGCAAAGCGGTTCAGCACAGCAAGGAGATGCTGATCTTTGTCGGCGAAATGATCATCAGTACTTTCGCCACCCTGCGCGGGCAAGCGCATTTTCGCCGCCAGGATTTATGGCTGTATATTCAAGAATGCGGACCGTCGGCGTTGCCTATCGTCACCTTGATCAGCTTGCTGGTCGGTTTGATTCTGGCCTTTGTCGGCGCGGTGCAGCTATCCCTTTTCGGCGCGCAAATCTATATCGCCAACCTGGTTAGCTTGGGCATGACTCGGGAAATGGGCGGCTTGATGACCGCGATTATCATGTCCGGCCGCACCGGCGCCGCCTATGCCGCGCAAATCGGCACGATGCACGTCAACAGCGAAATCGACGCGCTAAAAACCATGAATTTGGACCCGATGGCGTTTTTGGTGTTGCCGCGGATGTTGGCCTTGATCATCATTATGCCGCTTTTATGTCTTTACGCCGACTTGATGGGCATCATCGGCGGCGGCTTTGTGACGGTGAATTTTTTCGATGTATCGCTGACCGAATATCTGGACCGCACCGCCAGCGCAGTAAAGATGAAGGATTTTATTATCGGCTTCGTGAAATGCTCGGTGTTCGGTATTTTGATTGCGCTATCGGGTTGCATGCGCGGTATGCAGTGCGGCCGCAGCGCCTCGGCGGTCGGTGATGCCGGGACCTCGGCGGTGGTCACTGCCATCGTCTTTATCGTGGTGGCCGACTCGGTGATGACCATCATCTGCAACCGGCTGGGAATCTGAACGATGGCCGAAGCCTGCATCACGGTAAAAGACCTGACGATGACCTACGGCGATTTCGTGATTCAGCACGATCTGAATTTTACGATCAATCGCGGTGACGTATTCATCATCATGGGTGGTAACGGCTGCGGCAAAACGACCTTGTTGCGGCACATGATAGGCTTGAAAGCACCGGCAAAAGGCGATGTTTGTTATGGCGAACAAGGTCTCTGGCAAGCCGATCCCAAAGCCCGCCAGCAAATTTTGGCCCGGACCGGGGTGTTGTTTCAAAGCGGCGCCTTACTCAGTTCCATGACCTTAGCCGAAAACGTCGCGCTGCCCATTACCGAAGCCACCCTGTTGCCGCCCAAAAAAGTGCGGGAAATCGTGTCCTATAAGCTAGCGCTGGTCGGATTGGCCGGATTTGAAGATTATTATCCTTCCGAGCTCAGCGGTGGCATGCAAAAGCGCGCCGGTCTGGCGCGGGCTATGGCCTTGGACCCGGAAATCTTGTTTTTCGACGAACCGTCGGCCGGGCTGGACCCGATCACCGCCAAATTGCTGGACGATCTGATTCTTAGCTTGAGCAGCGCCTTGTCGGCCACCATCGTCGTGGTCACCCACGATCTGGACAGTATTTTCGCGATCGGCAATAACTCGGTGTTTCTGGATGCCGAAACCCGCACCAATATCGACGGCGGTCCGCCGCAGAAATTGCTGCATGAATCCAAGCACCCCAACGTGATTCGATTTTTGAATCGCGGCGATCAAACCGAACAAAATAGTAGTAATCGACAGATGAGGAGTCCGGCGTGAGTAAACAAGCCAATCCATTAGCCATCGGCGCGTTTTTGGTCGGCGCGTTGATCTTGCTGACGGCGGGCGTAATGATCTTTGGCGGCAGCGATTTTTTTAAGGACAAAAAGCGCTTCGTCATCTTTTTCGACTCGGCGCTGAACGGCTTGAATGTCGGCGCGCCGGTGAAGTTGCAGGGCGTGCAGATCGGCAATGTCAACGAAATTTCTCTGGTAATGGATTCCGCGACCGGCCGAATCTTCAAGCCGGTGGTGATCGAAATCGATCCAGCCTTGCTGCAAGACTTGTCGGTACAGCAATCCGGCGGTCACAGCAAAAAACAGCGGATGCAGGACGCTCAACGTATGATCGATGCCGGCTTAAAGGGCCGGTTGGAGACCCAAAGTTTGCTGACCGGCTTGTTGTATGTGGATTTGAATTTTTACAGCGACAAGCCGATCAATCTGGTCAAACTGGATTATAAGAATCTGCCGGAACTGCCCAGCGTACCGACCACAGTTGACGAAATCCGCAACACCGCCGACGAAATCTTCAACCGCGTGCGGCAGTTGCCGTTGGAAGCGATTACCAAAAATATGGCGGATACCTTGAATTCGATGCATGGGTTGTTGGAGTCGGACGATACCAAGAAATCGATGGCGGCGCTGGCCAAATCCTTGCAAGAGACCCAACGGCTGATGAGTTCGCTAAACGATCAGATTGGGCCGCTAATGGTCAATGCCAATAGCGCTTTGACCGAGACCCGCACTACCCTGCAGGATTTTAATAAGGAGTTATTGCCGGTGTTGAGAGCCGCCGAACAAAGTCTGAATGCCGCGACCAAGATGATGGAAGGCTCGCAAAATGCTTTGACCGCGGTGGAAACCATGGCCGCACCGGATGCGCAACTGGGGCAAACCTTGGTGGAAATGCGCAACGCCGCGCGTTCCTTGAAGGATTTGACCGAGTCGCTGGAGCGGCGGCCGGAGTCGTTGATTTACGGCAAATAGATTGGGCTGTTAACAGATTTAACCAGATGAATATGAAAAACGTAATTTATTTACCGAAGCTATTTTTAGCGTTGCTACTGACCGCTTGCACTAGCACGCCGATGCAGTTTTATATGCTCAGTGCCGAAACCGGCGCGCCGCCGTCGGTCACTGCTTTGCCCGCCGGCACCGTGTTAGGTTTAGGGCCAATCCATTTGCCGGCTTATCTGGATCGTCCGCAGTTGGTCACCGCCTTGAGCGAGCATCAATATCAACTGGACGAGCACAGCCGCTGGGCTGAGCGCCTGGATGAAAATATCGCCCGCGCCTTGGGGCTATCCTTACCCAAACAACTGGGCATCGAACAAGTGGTCCGCTATCCGTGGGCGCCACGCCAAGCGATCGATTACCAAATCAGCTTAGACATCCTGGAGTTGCATCAAACCGCCGCCGGCCAAAGCCGCTTATCGGTGCAGTGGCAATTGAAAAAAGCCGATAAATCTGTGCTCGGCAAGCGCTTTGAGTGCAGCGAAGCAGCAGGTAACGGTGCCGAAGCCAGTGTTGCCGCGCAAAGCCGTTGCTTGGCAAGATTTAGCGCCGAATTGGCTAACGCCGTGCGTTTGGCTGCATATTGATCGACCCGCATTAGCGTAGGGTAGACAGGCTTTTTGTGCCCACCCGAAATTGCAGCAATCAAGCAAGTAAAAGTGGGTAAAAAACCTTGCCGATCCCGTAATCTGCACTGTCTTTTCGGTTGGAAAATCAATTTTCCACTTCAAATCAAGATCGCGCCCTAGAATTATTCCACCGCCAACGCCGCCCCCGTTTCGTCGAAGCGCAATACATCAATCTCGCCATCCGCGTCGGTAATTTCTGCTTCGGCCAGTGTGCCGTTCGCATGGTAGGCGTAGACATGGCGCAATTCCACATCGCCGTAGACCAGTTTTTCCAATAGCATCAGGCGCTGATCGGCATCGTAACAGCCGCGAAAGTAAGTGTTGCGGTTCTCCAGATGGCTTTCGTCTGCCAGTTCGTTGACCAATTTCAACGGTAGTTTTACCCCGCTATAGCTGATGAAATAGCGGGTGACGCAGTTTTCTAATTCCACTTCAAATTCCCAGGTTAAAAAACCAATTCCCGCAATATTTGTGCCGAAATAGCTAGCCCGAATTATCTAGGGTCGCCAGTGATCTTGCCCAGCAATGCTGTGACAAATCGCTCGCGGCCGCCGCAGATTGTCGGGTTTGCTACAGCGTGCCGAGCAGCAATCCGGCGGGGAAATGTAACAATCGCAGCAAAGCTAGAGCGTATAAGCCAAGCGCATCCACCAATCACTGAAGGGAGAGCTGGATGCGCTTGGCTTATCCACCCTATGCCGCTCCTACTGGCTTTGTTTTTGCTTGATCTAGGTTTTTAATCAGCCTAGTGCCTATGAAACTGTTTCTGGATTGGTCGTCTTATGAAAACGCCGGCATGGGCGATGCCTACGCCGATATTCCCAAGCATGGCGCCGATTTCGCCAAAGCCGTCGCAGTGTGTATCGGTAGCCGGCAATGCGAACGGGACGCCAAGGGTGTGATGTGTCCGAGCTTTCGGGTAACGCAAAATCCCGGCCTGTCGCCCGGCGGCCGAGTGAGAGCCTTGAAAGCGGCTTTGAACGCCGATAACGACGCAGCGTTTTTCAATCCGGAATTGGCCGAAACCATGGCCTTGTGTGTCAGTTGCAAAGGCTGCAAGCGCGAATGCGAGAACGAGGTGGATATGGCTTTGATCAAAGCCGAGTTTCTAGCGCAGCAGGTAAAGCGTAACGGCGTTTCACTGAGGCGGCGGCTGTGGGCGGAGCTACCGAAAATACTACGTTGGCGCGGACTGGGGCCTTTAATCAAGTGGCGCAATCGTTTACCGCTGCTGGCGCGTTTAGGTGAAGCCTGGCTGGGCATCAGCGCTAAAGTCCGCTTGCCGGAACCCGCCGCGCAAGCCTTTCAAGTGCCCACGCAATCAGAGTTAAGTTTGCATCCGGAGTTGGCCGACAAACAAGTCGTATTGCTGGTCGATACCTTCAATTATTACTTCAACCCGGCCGCCGCCGAAGCGGCTAAAAAACTGCTGAACACCGCCGGCTACCATGTGCATATCGCTACGCCCCTGGCTAATGATGAATCGAATCGGCCCTTGTGCTGCGGACGCACTTATTTTTCCAACGGCATGATCGACAAGGCCCGCGCCGAAGCGTCACGTATGGTCACCGCACTAGCCGAACATGTAGCTGCGGGCCGCACCATTATCGGTCTGGAACCATCTTGCATCCTCAGTTTACGCGACGAATATTTGAAGCTGGGTTTGGGCGAGCCGGCACAAAAGCTGGCGGAAAAAATCCTGTTGCTGGAAGAGTTTATCGTCCGCGAGCAAGCCGGCAAACGTTGGCCTATCGAGTTTCAAGCCATTCCCGGCGTCCAAAGTTTACTGTTACATGGTCACTGCCATCAAAAAGCCGTCGGTGCAATCAAGTCGGTACGCAAACTGCTGAAACAATTGCCCGATCTTAAATTCGAACTGATCGAATCGTCTTGTTGCGGTATGGCCGGCAATTTTGGCGTCGAAGCCGAGCATTACGATCAAGCCCAGGCCATGGCCGAGTTGGCGCTATTCCCGGCCTTACGCGCCGAACCTGAAGCGCTGCTGGTCAGCAACGGTTTTTCTTGTCAGCAGCAAATCGGCAATGGCGGCTTCGCCAAGCCGCTGCATTTAGCCGAAGTACTTTGTTTAGCCTTACCGTCACAGGACTGATGCGATGAAATTAACCATAGATAAACGCTATCTCCAACAACTGCTTACCGATCACCCGCGCTTGCAAAGCTTAAATGATCAATTGCGTTTTGGTACCAAGGCGCAAGTGCCTTACGATTTACTCAGCGAGGCAGAACTAGCCAGTCTGGCCGGCATCTATTCGCAAGAGGGCGAAGCCTTACAGCATCAGGCGGCATTATTGATCGCACTGCAAGCGGCTCTGGCCGACAACAGCCATCGCTACAATGTCGATCAACTGGAAATGCTGCTGCCGGCGATTGCCAATTATTTTTTGGACGGCGGTATTCGCGGCTGGTTATTTCATGTCGAGCCTTCCGGCAGAACTTTGGCTTATCTGATTACCCGCCTGGATTACACCCCGCCGGGTGAAGAAGAAGCCGGGCGGATCTTGATCGAATTGAAAGCCAACACCAAGGGTAAAATCATGGTTGAGAGCCTGATTATCCGCAGCAAGGATTTGGCTGACAAAACCATCCCGGAAATCTTTGCCACCAAAGGCTATTTAAAAGAAACCCCGGAATTAATTGCCAGTTACGACGAGGCCTCCGTGCGCTATTTCGATTGGCGGGCGCGCTACGGCGAGCAGTTTTCCGGTTGGGGGACCGGCGAATACGCCGAGGACCCAACCGCCAGCCATCGCAGCAGCGACTGGACGCGGAAGAATACGGTGGTCATGTCCTCCGGCGGCGGGATTTGCCGCCTGGTCAACGACGAAAATATCCTCAGCGAGCGAGCCTTGAGCCTGGATGCGTCCGGCGACATTCTCGGCACTTATCTGCGCAAGGCCGGCAAAAGCATGCGCTACGACAGCAAAACCGAAAGCGCGATGGAAGCCGCCAAGGCCGATGTGCCCAAAGGTATGTTCACGGAAATGCCGGTGCATGGCTATATTCTGATGTTTCACCTGGAATTGCATCACCATGTCTGGGTGTATGTCGATGATACCCAGCCTTATGTCTATCAGCCGGAATTGAAGCAAAAGCTGATCCTGCCGCCGGAGCAAACCGATTTGATCGACATCCTGACCGCGGAAATGGACATGTTGATGGACGACATCGTCGCCGGCAAATCCGGCGGCACCACCGTGCTGTGCGCAGGACCGGCGGGGGTGGGCAAAACGCTTACTGCCGAAGTCTATTCGGAAATCATCAAGCGGCCCTTGTACCGGGTACATTCCGGGCAACTGGGCTTAAACGTCGCCGAGATGGAAAAAACCCTGAAGGACACCTTGATTCGCGCCCAGCGCTGGGGGGCGGTCATGTTGATCGACGAAGCCGACGTTTACATCAAAAGCCGCGCGGACAACCTGGCTTCCAACGCCGTGGTTGGTGTGTTCTTGCGGGTGCTGGAATATTTCAACGGCCTGCTGTTCCTGACTACTAACCGGGTGGATGACATCGATGAAGCTATCATCTCCCGCTGCATCGCGATGCTCCGCTATCACGCCCCGGATCATGCGGATCGCTGCAAAATCTGGCGGGTTATGACCGAACAATTCGGCTTGCCGGTCAGGGACGAATTGATAGACGAACTGGCGGCCATCTTTCCCGGTGCCACCGGTCGCGACATCAAGGGCCTGACAAAGCTGGTCGCCAAATTCTGCCAGCAAAAGAAACTGGCGCCGGAGTTGGAAGTGTTCAAGCGCTGTTCGGTGTTTAGAGGCTTGGAGTTGCTGGACGAAGCCGCCTAGTTTGCAAACCGAGATAACTATGCAACGAGGCTTTCATTGTACTCGCCGATAACGGAGATTGTTTTTCGGTTGATTCTGGTGACGGTGCTGGGCAGCAACCGCAGAGCACGCGTCAGGCTCAACAACGGTTTTTTGGATTGGTGCCGCTAATGCTTACAATCAGCTCAGACCGGCTTGATTTGGTGTGAGGCGAATTTTAACGCGTGCGGGATTGCCCCTTCTTTGCCCTGTGTCTTTAGGCTTATCGTAATTTGTCGAAAGTCGAGCAAACTTTGATACCCGGTGGGATAACTAAACGGAAATAAAAGACACTTTTCAGTCTGAACAGGTAAGGAATTTTACCCATAAAAAAGCCCCTTTTGCGACAGTGTTTTGCAACACGCATCATTATCTGGGGCTTTAAAAATTGAAAAACACTATATTTTCAATAACTGCTAAACGGCGTGCAAAACTTTCCAGGGTCCTGGGGAAAAGAGCGTTGAAAAGTTTCCACCCCAGGTTGTTCAATGACCGGCTTTTTGCCGGAGACCCCTGGAGTGATAAAAATGGATGTACTACCCGAAATCAGGCGACTGCATTTTGTTGAAGGCGTGACCATCAGCGAGTTGGCCAAGCCCGTCCCACCATTCGCAAGCATCTCAACACGATTGATGAACCAGTTTACCCAACCCGCCAACACCAACCTTATTTGAAACTTGGCACCTATATCGAACAACTGACGAACTGGCTAGAAACCGATGCCGCCTTGCCTGGCAAAAAGCGCAAACGCACCGCACAGCGGTTATACGAATGCCTGCAAGTCGAAGGTTATGTCGGCGGTTACAGCGCGGTACAGCGCTTCGTCAAAGCGTGGAAGCAGTTACGTTCATCGACGCCGTCGATCAAACAAGCCTTCGTGCCCTTGTTATTTCCCGCCGGTGAAACCTGTCAGTTTGATTGGAGCCATGAAACCACTTCGGTAGGCGGTGTGGAACAGGTGGTGAAAGTGGGTCACTTTCGCTTAAGTCACAGCCGACAAATGTTCGTCGTCGCTTACCCCTGTGAAACCCAGGAGATGGTGTTTGATGCCCATAATCAAGCCTTTGCCTTCTTTGGTGGTGTGCCAAAACGGATGGTGTACGACAATCTTAAGACCGTGGTGGATGCCGTCTTTGTGGGTAAAGAGCGGCGCTTTAACCGGCGTTTTCTAACCTTGGCCAACCACTACTTGTTTGAACCGGTGGCGTGTACCCCAGAGTCCGGTTGGGAGAAAGGCCAAGTGGAAAACCAGGTCGGCAATATCAGCGAATGGCTGTTCACGCCAACCCCCAAGTTTGTCGACTTTGCCGAACTCAACGCCTGGCTTGCCCAGCGTTGTCGAGAGTTGGCTTTACGCCCGCATCCCGATCAACCGTCGCGCACGATTGCCGATTTGTTCGCTGAAGAACAGCCATTGCTCATGCCGATCAAAGCCGTCTTTGATGGCTATGTACCCACAGGGCATAAATGGAAACGATGCGCCGTGTGACCTCGTTGTGTTTGATCAACATCCATCGCAACCGTTACAGCGTGCCCGCGCAATGGGCTAATCAGGTGGTATCGGTGCGCGTCACGGCTGACAAGATCCGCATGGTGACCAATGGCCAAGTCATCGCCGAGCATGCGCGTCGTTTCGGGCGGGACCAGTTGATCTGCGATCCCTGGCATTATTTGCCGGTACTGGAGAAGAAGCCTGGGGCGTTAAGAAACGGCGCGCCGTTTGTGACCTGGGATTTGCCGGTGCCCATCAAAGTCGTGCGCGACCGTATTCTCAAACAGGACAAAGGCGATAGAGCGTTTGTCGAGTTGC
>NZ_JANIBL010000030.1 GCF_024505055.1 Methylomonas rosea | reverse complement strand
CAGCGTCACGCGCGGCAGCAGGGCTTTTTCGGCGCTTTCCAAGCGGGAATCGGCGGCACGCAAGCGTCTAAAGGCGGCGATCACATCCGGGCGGCGATCCAATAACTCGGCCGGCAAGCCGGCGCTCAAGGTGGGCGGCGGTTGCGGCAACGATAATGTAGGGTCGAATTCATTCGACCCATCTTGCTTGGCTGGATTGTCCCCCGGATAGCGGCCCAGCAAGGTTTGCAGTCGCTTGCCAATTAATTGCACATCGTTTCTAGCCTGCGCCAGCTGTGCTTCGGCATTCGCCAGATCGGTTAGGACCAGACGCAAATCCAGGCCGCGAGTCAAGCCCTTGTTGAAGCGGCCGCGTACCAAGTCGACGATCACACCTCGGTCCTTGACCGACTGCGCCGCTACCGCCGCTTGCAGTTGCGCTTCGCTGAATTCGAAATAGGCTTGAGCAATCCTTGCCGCCAATGACAGTTGCGCGGCGCGGTAATCGTCGCCGGCGGCCTCGGCTTCGGTTTCCGCCGCTTGTTGTCCGGCCTTGATCCGTCCCCAGACATCCAGTTCCCAACTCAGGTTAAACATCGCCGTAAACGCGCCGGATTCGCTGTTTTCGCCACCAATATTGGTCTTTGCGCGTTGATAGCCGGAGATTAAAGACAGTTGCGGCCAGCGTCCGGAACCGGCAATAACCGCCTGCTCACGCGCCGCATCGACGCTAGCCGCAGCGCTTTTCAAATCGAAGTTATCCGTCAGGCCTGCTCGTACCAACGCCATTAAATGCGGATCATTAAAGGTTTCCAACCAACCTGACGCGGCGGGCTCGGCAAAATGGCCGTTGCTGCTCCAGCGTGGCTGCACCTGAAAAGCCAAGGCTTTTGCGTCCCGAGGCGCAGGCGATTCACAGCCAACGGTCCATACCGCCGATAAGGCTGAAAGAATCCATAACATCGGGCGGTGGGGTTTGGTGGGCATTAGGTCGGGATGGGGCGGGAATCGATAAATAAATCTGATGAATAGGGGTGGCTATTGATTAAGACGTTCAAAGCGGCTAAATCCCCACCGCAACCGAAAAATAATTGGGGCAAAATTCCGCACGGCATTTGATTGGCAGCAAAGACTTGGAACCAAGCTAACTATTCAGCGAACCCGCTGAGGCAAACTCACTCGACCTCTTAACCGGTAAGTTGCTTCAACTAAACCAAAGAAGTCCGTCATGCCCACCGGAATTTGTTTTTACTGCGTTACAATCCCTACTTTGCGCATGGCGCTCGTTTCCAGTCAATTCTTCAAACTACCCAGCCACACGATGAATATTTCGTTTGAAATCGTCCCTCGCAGCCTAGAGGCCTTCGACCAGCAATACGGCTTTGTGCAAACGCTGGACAAAGGTATCAACATCATCAATGTCCCGGATATCCAGCGCTTCGATACCCGTAGCTGGGAATTGGCGACCCGCGTTGATCGAAGCAGATACCGCTTTATCCCGCATTTTCGCGCGATTGATTTTAAAATCGAAAGCGGCGAACTCTACCGCATCATCGAAGAATATGCGCTCGACAGCGTGTTGCTTGTATCCGGCGATCCGCCGGAAGGGCTGAAGCGGTCTTTTTACAATACCGATGTGGTCGATTTGATTCGGGCGGTGCGCCAGCGTTTCCCAAGCCTGCATATTTATGCCGGCTTCGACCCGCACCGCAGCGGCGTCCAGGATGAATGCGACTATATCCAGCGCAAGGTCGATGCCGGTGCCGGCGGGTTTTTCTCTCAGCCGTTCTACGACAGCCGCATGATCGACATCTACGCCGAGCATATGCAAGACCTGGAAACTTACATCGGCATCAGCCCGATCACCAGCAAGGCTTCCATGAACTACTGGGAAGTAAAAAATAAGGTCAAGTTTCCGAAGAGTTTTCGGCCGGATTACGACTGGAACGTCGAATTTGCCAACGGCGTAATCGCCTCGGCGGCGGCGAATGGCTTGAACGTCTATTTCATGCCGATTCGGATTGACTTGGCGCGGTATTTTGGGGCAATTAGATTGGGCGGGTAATGTTGACGCCGACCATCGTTCCCAGATTTCGCGTCAGGTTCCCTCTCCTTCTGGGAGAGGGTTAGGGTGAGGGGATAAATAAGGAAAAAACGTTATTCTGATCCCCTCATCCCAACCTTCCCTTTATGCCCCGTGGGTACGGCGGGAGAAGGGGCGGGTGTGGGGTTGCGCGAACGCTGCCATAGATGCTCTGTGTCGCCCTATATACTATTCGCTATCGCTGGACCCGATTGAATGCCGCTTCCGGCATCGGCTGCCCGGATCAATCTAATCCGAGAGTTAACCTAAAAAAACAACTCGCGCATTTTTTGCCCCGGCGATTCGGCACGCATGAACGCTTCGCCGACCAGGAAGGTATAGATGCCGTTATCCTGCATCAATTTCACATCGGCCGGGGTGTGGATGCCGCTTTCGGTGACGATTAATTTGTCGGCAGGGATGGTGTTTTTCAAATCGATTGTGGTTTGCAAGGACACGTCAAAGGTACGCAGATTGCGGTTGTTGATGCCGATCATATTGGTGTTCAACTTTAGCGCTCGTTCCAGTTCCTCCGCGTCGTGTACTTCGGTCAGCACGTCCATGCCCAAGCCAGTGGCGGTGTCGGCCAGTTCTTTCAACATCGCATCATCCAGTGCGGCGACGATCAGCAAGATGCAATCGGCACCGAGGGCTCGCGATTCGTGAATTTGATACGGGTCGATCATGAAGTCCTTGCGAATCGCCGGCAGTGGGCAGTTTTGCCGCACCATTTGCAGATTGGCCTCCGAACCTTGGAAAAACTCTTTGTCGGTCAGCACCGACAAGCAAGTCGCGCCGCTAAATGCATAATCGACGGCTATTTCCACCGGCTTGAAATTCTCGCGAATCACGCCCTGGCTGGGCGAGGCTTTCTTGATTTCGGCGATGATCGCCGGCTTTTTCTGATCGGCCTTGCTGCGCAACGCCGAATAAAAGCCGCGCGGACCTTGCACGGTGCCGGCCAGTTCTTCCAGCAGCGACAGCGGCGTATTGCTTTTGCGGCGGGCGACTTCTTCGGCTTTTTTGGTTAGGATGGTTTTTAGGATGTCAGGTGTATCGGTCATGATGCTTGCTTTGTTTGTGTCGCTAACGCGACGGTTATTTTAAAGTCGGGTCTCGGCCCGACAGCCGAGATACTTTCTTTTGCTTGGCCAAAAGAAAGTATCCAAAGAAAAGGCCACCCCGATGCCGCTTTTTCCCTGCGCTCCTCGGGTTTGAACGGGGTTTTCGGAAGGGCTATCCCTAGCCCTCCGAAAACGAGCGGCATCCCTGCCGCTCCCCTGCGGGCTGATCCGTCCAAACCCTCCGGTGCTCGGCGCGGCATAGGGGGAGAAAACCGTCCCGGAATTCTAAGTTGGAAAAACTGGGCCGGTAGGACCGAGAATTTAATCTTAATCGGGCGCAGACTGGTTTTGAATCCGCCATATTTATGCATTTATTAAAGAAATTCTTTAAATTGTTGTATTTCCTTGAGCGGCCAATAGTAGGCTTTTGGTTCTGATTTCAAAGTCTTCAGAAAAATCAGCTGCTTTCAGTTTTTTAACTAGTTTTCTGACTTGTTCGCATTCGGTGTAATTAAAATTTGATCGTAACCATAAAAAACATATTATGAGCCAAGATGAGTATTTGCATATGTCACTTAAGTCACCGTGATTAATTTTAACTCCATCGCCTTCATGAACAATTTTAGATCTAAGATCATAAAGTACATTAATGCGCTTTGATAAGCAACGAATATTAGGCCTGTCACTAAACTCGTGTCCGCAATACCAAATTAAAATAGATACGCCGTCAATAAGATTTTTTGTTATTCCCTGTTGAGAATGAAAACCTGTTGTCAGCAAGCTTTCAATGGAAATCCAATACTTGACGAACGCCGAATCTGTTTTGAAATCGTTTTGAGCTTCTCCGATCCAATAAATAGCAGATTTAACTGCCTTTTCATAGTTATTAGAAGGATAAAAAATAAACACACTTAACTCATTTAAATAACCATTTTTCTTTAAATCGGAAAGGTTTTTTCTATAAATGTCAAAAGGAAGTAATGGGGCCGCCCCCCGATGATTAGGTAAGGAAATACTGTTAGACTCAACATAAAAAAAATCCGAATTTTTTTTAGGCCATTCGTTTTCTATAGAAATCTTAACCAAACCTTCTTTCACACGATCATGGTGGAACACACAAAATATGAATCTAAAATAAGAAATTACCGCATTCGCCTTCTCTCTGGCGACTAGTTCAGATAAATAGCGACAACCAAAAATACTTACCACTAAAACAGTTTTTCCAACAGAAGTTTTATTTAAAGTTGAATGCAAATGTTCTGTCCATCGATGATTATCACTCTTGTTGTCATCAAAAAATCGGTCAGCTAATATTTTATCAAATAAAACTATCGATACATCGCCGAACGCCTCTTGCGATATATCTTTTAACATCAACCCTTCTACAGGAAAGTAAAAGCTATATTTATGTAGTTTTGAGTTAATTTTCTCAATCCATGAAGAAACAAAAAAATCAAAATCAGATTTATTTCTCGTAAAAAAATGTTCATCAACTGACTCCACAAACGCTGAAAAAACAGTATCTAAACTAGCAACCCCACTAATATCCTCCCAAGCCATAAATTCTTTACAAAAATCTAAAAATAAATTGCATGTCTCGCGAGAATAAGCCAGCCTTGATTTATGGAGGTCATTTGGGTAATTTTCAATATCTTCTAAACAGGAAGGGATAATGAAATTTTTCTTATTCATGATAGAAGAAAAAGAACACTGTAGTTTTTTATGCAATTTCCTAGGTATATTTTGAAATATAATTTCCATTGAATATATTTACTTTTAGCTCGTAGGATGTGCTGAACAAACTAGATAGCATCGTTCGCGACAGATAGGCCTCCTAACATCTGAAGCATCCTGCGATAGAACTTGAAAACCCAGATAAAAATTTATCCAACAACTTTTCTTCTCGCGACGGGGTTAATCCCCTATGCCGCGCCGAGCACCGGAGGGTTTGGACGGATTGGCCCACAGGGGAGCGGCAGGGATGCCGCTCGTTTTCGGAGGGCTATGGATAGCCCTTCCGAAAACCCCGTTCAAACCCTACGGCGCGCAGGAAGCTAGCGGCATCGGGGTGGCTTTTTCTTTGGATACTTTCTTTTGGCCAAACAAAAGAAAGTATCGCGCCTGTCGGTGCGCGAACCGACTTTAAATCAAGCCGTCGCGATAGCGACACACATGTAATCTCAAGCCGCTATCGTCTGCACCGTCAACTTAACCCCAAGCGCCTTACAAACCTTGGCAATAGTCTCGAAGCGTGGCTGGGCATCGGCGCGTAAGGCTTTATACAAAGCTTCGCGACTGATGCCGGCGGCATTGGCAATCTCGGTCATGCCTCGCGCTCTGGCGATGCTGCCGAGTGCATGGGCCAAGGCTGCGGAGTCATCTTCTTCCAGAACCACGGTCAGGTATTCGGCAATGGCTTGATCGCTATCCAGATGTTCGGTAATGTCAAACACGGGTAAGTCGGCGATTTTAATTTTTTCATTCATGATTCAGTCCTCCAACAACGCGGCTAGGCGTTGAGCTTTGGCAATATCAGCGGTCTGACTGGATTTATCACCGCCACCCAGCATCACAATCAACACATCGCCCCGCTGCACGTAGTACATCCGCCAGCCCGGACCGAAATGTTCACGCATTTCAAAAACACCCTCGCCTACGGTTTTCACGTCGCCGAGTTTGCCTTGTTGGGCTTTTTCCAATCGGCGCGCCAAACGGCGACGGGTCAATCCATCTTTCAAGCCAAACAGCCATTCGCTGAATGCGGGGAGTTGTTTGATTGTGTACATACAGAAACTGTAATCGAACGATTACATTACGTCAATACTTTAACCAGCTTTGGAATACTCAATCAACGCCTCAAACTTACCCAACGCACTCCCATCCGCCAAAACCTGATGTGCCCGGCGAATGCCGGCATCCAGCGAATCGGTCAAATCGGCGGCATAAATCGCCGCGCCAGCATTTAAGGCGACAATGTCGCGGGCCGGGCCAGGTTGGTTGTTCAATACCGCGCGGATGATAGCCAGGCTATCGGCGGCGCAGGTAATCGACAAGGTTTCCAGGCTGGCGCGGGACAAACCAAATCCTTCAGGCGTGATGGTGTAGCAATGGACAATACCGTCGATTAATTCGGCAACGTCGGTCGGTGCGGCGATACTGATTTCATCCAGTCCGTCCCGCGCGTGCACTACCAACACATGCTTGCTGCCCAGTTTTTTCAGGACTTCCGCGACCGGCACCAGCCATTGTTTATCGAACACGCCGATCAATTGATGCGGGGCATTGGCCGGGTTGGAGAGCGGGCCGATCAGATTGAACAGAGTGCGCACGCCCATTTCCTTACGCGGGCCGACGGTGTGGCGCACTGCGCTGTGATGTTTGGCGGCAAACAAAAAGCCCACTCCAATTTCGTTTACGCATTGCGCCACTTGTTCAGCAGGCATATCCAGATTGATGCCGGCCGCTTCCAATACATCGGCACTGCCGCAACTGCTGGATACCGAGCGATTCCCGTGCTTAGCTACTTTGCCGCCCGCCGCCGCGACCACGAAGGCGGCGGTGGTGGATATATTAAAAGTATTGGCGCCGTCGCCGCCGGTGCCGCAGGTGTCTATCACATGTTCGCCGTGTACCGGCACTTGGCGCACCAGCTCGCGCAACACGCTGACCGCCGCGGCAATTTCTTCGATAGTTTCGCCCTTGCAGCGCAACGCAATTAAAAAACCGGCGATTTGCGCATCGGTCAGCTCGCCTTGCATCATGGTACGCATCACCGCGCGCATTTCCTCGGTGCTGAGGTCTTGTTTATCCAGAAGTTTTTGCAGCGTGGCTTGGATTTGCATGGAATGGATAGCCAGTGTATTTGTCGAGGTTGGGATGATAACAAACGCCGGCAATTATAGAAAACCTGGCAGATGCTGAATCCGGAGCGAACCCGGTCGCTTTGGACGATAGAATCTCGCGAACGTTAAGTTTGCGGGGGTAAGCATCTCATGCCACAAAAGCAGACGGCGGGGCTGAAATCCGGTATCGGGGCATCGCTATTGGTAGGTAAAAAAGGCCGTTTTAACCTCAAGATAATTTATAAATTTCAAGTTTTTTTGACTTTACGCATTGATTAATCCGTATTGTCTCCAGGGTAATTGACGGTGGCTAATTTAGCTGTTAAATGACGCTTAAGACTAGCTTTTTAAGTAAGCGGCTTGATGCCGTCAGCTAGTCTTATAGTGCATGGCGATGGCCTTTGGCCGTTTGGTAATGCGCGAAAAAATTGTTCCCGTTAATCAATGGAGAAACGACCATGAAACACCTTTCTAAGCCGATTCGGCGACTTTGCATTAAGACTTACCTATTCAGTTTGCTGGCACTGCCTCTTTGCGTTGTGCAACCCGCTGGGGCGGCCATGATTTCCGCGAGCGCGGCCATCGACTGGAGTACCTTTAAAATTACAGCCATCGATATCGGGAATGGCCTGCCGACCTTGACCTGGAGTAACCAGAATGACAACAGCCAAGTAAATTATGGTTACTACTATGCCAATGACAGCGCGGCAAATTGGAGCTCCGGGACTACGGCCACCGAAGGGGTATCCACATCAAGCTATAGCAAGTCTGCTTCCAGCTCCACATCGATTAGCGAGATAAAATCCAATGCTTCAATCGACGGCGCCTTTCCTTATCAAGGCTTATCGGCTAGTAGCAATAGTCAACGATCCGGCAATTTTACCGTGCAAGGTAGCGGGCTTTTACTTTTTGAGGCGAATTACAGTTTGACGGGAGACGTGGGTACGTCGAGTAATGCCTCGGCAAGCTCCAACATTAACTTCAATTTGAGTTATTACAACGGCGAGCATTCCGGGTCAGTTAACCAAAATATCAACCGATATATTTCAAGCGGCTCCGCGCCCGTTGCGGAAACCGATGTCTTGTCTGTCGCTTTGGTCTTTAAAGACGGCTGGAGCGGAAACTTTTCCGCGAGTACCAATGCATATGTTTCCGGTTACGACTACGGCAGCGGAGGCGGCGGAAGCGTACCGTTACCCGGCGCTTTCTGGCTATTCGGCAGCGCATTAGCCGGAGCCGCCTCACTGCGGTCGGCGAATACTATCCGCATGATGAAATCATTCGCAAAAGCCGCGAGCTAAATTAGATGATTGGGGGGTAGCTTCCGTCTACCCCTTTTTATTGGAATTGCACTGGCCCAATGATCACCTCGGCGGGCATTTTGTCCTGCCGTCATTTGACTTTCATATTTCCCGGTCGGCATCCTTGATGCGGTTATTTAGCAGGCGTTTATTTTTCAAAAACCCGAACGATTCAATCGGTCGGATTCGGCCAACAGCCGCCGCCAAAACTCCCGATTCTCATTGCTGCCGTAGCCAAGCTAAGGCCCCTAAACCTGCCGCGCGGCCGGTGGCCAAGCAGGCAGTGAGCAGATATCCACCCGTCGGCGCTTCCCAATCGAGCATTTCTCCCGCCACGAACAAGCCGGGAAACTTTCGCAGCATCAGCTGTTGGTCCAACTCGGTGAAACTGACGCCGCCGGCACTACTGATCGCTTCTGCAATAGGCCGGGTAGCCGTTAGCGTGATGGGCAGTGCTTTCAAGGTTATGGCAAGTTTGGCTGGATCGTCCATTTCGGCGGCAGACAAGGTTTCGCGCAACAAAGCGGCTTTGGCGCCGCTAATACCTAAACGTTTGCGCAGATGATTGCTCAAGCTGTCCTTACCGCGCGGCTTGGCCAGACGGTCGATGATATTTGCCAAGCTGCGATCCGGCAGCAAATCCAACTGTATCAACGCAGAACCCCTGGCAGCGATTTCCTCGCGCACCGGCGCGGACAACGCATAGATCAAGCCGCCTTCCAAACCGTACTCGGCTACCGTCAATTCACCTTGCTGGTTGAACGACTCACCAAGCTGGTTGCTGAATAGGATACTGACTGGCTTGAGCGGCTGGCCGGCAAAACGCTCGCGAAAATAGTCGCTCCAAACCGTTTCGAAACCGCAATTGGCCGGTTTTAGTGGTTCAACTGCGATGCCGCGCTGCGACAATATTGATTGCCAAATACCAGTCGAACCCAACTGCGGCCAACTGCCACCGCCCAAAGCCAAAACCACCGCATCGGCCTGGACAATTCGCTCGCCATCGGGCGTATCGAAGCGTAGGTCATTTTCCACCCAACCTAGCCAGCGATGGCGCATGCGAAACTGCACGCCGTTGGAACGCAGGCGATGCAGCCAAGCTCGCAACAACGGCGCGGCTTTCATCTCGTTTGGAAACACGCGGCCCGAGGTGCCGACAAAGGTTTCGATACCCAAACCTTGCACCCAGGCCCGCAACGCGTCCGGTAAAAAATCGTTCAATATCGGTTCCAGTTCCGCGCGCCGTGCACCGTAGCGGGACAAAAACTGCGCGAATGGTTCTGAATGGGTAATATTCATACCGCCCTTGCCAGCCATCAAAAACTTGCGTCCGGCCGAGGGCATAGCATCGTAAACGCTGACGTTCAAGCCGGCTTGGCTCAATACTTCGGAGGCCATCAGGCCTGCGGGACCGGCGCCGATTATGGCGACAGAATGTTTTGAATGGGTCACAGACCTGTCAAGTGAGAATGGATATTGCGGCAGCTATTTAGCCAAAGCTACCGGATAGTTCGGATGCTGCGGATTGACTATCAGTACTTGCTGACGCGGGTCGACGATTAAATCCATTGCTTCCATGGGAATAACACCTAGCAAAGGCTCGTTGCCCAATACCACAGCCTCGGTTACATAGGTTCGATTGGCGAACGCGATTTCAATGGGGGCTATTTTGGGTACTTTGCGCTGATGACCATCAGCCAGGGTCACTACCTGCTGGCTGACTTCGGTAATATCGAAGCCTAGTTGCAAGGCAATTTCTTCGGTGACACACATGAAGGTTGCACCAGTATCGACCAAGGCGTCTATCTCGACTTGTTTGCGGTTGAATAGGTTGGTTATTTTTAAGGTCGCATAGGTCAAGCCCATAAGTTACCTCCAAAGATCGCTGGAATCGTTCTTCAAAATATTTCGAATCGATTTTGATGGATCGGCATTCAAAAACGGTTGGTGGCTTGCAATGGAAATCTCTCCGGATGTTTGATCATCTCCACAGTCAGGTCTATATCCATGTCCGGCCAATAAAAATGATTGGGGGAAGGCTCTTCTACGTTACAGATAGCCTGAAAGGATTGGTTTTTAAGCCACGGAAAATTGTCGTAGGACATATAGAGCTCCTTTTCCCGAGTGTTTAATAAAATGCCGTGGCTGAAAATTTGGCTTACTTCAACAATAAAATCTTTATCGCGAGCTAGTGTAGCTGAGTCGCGTGTCGTACCATTTTTTCGGAGACCGGAAATTTGCTGCCAAATCATTGGAAGCGCCGCCACACCCAAAATCAGTTGAAACCAAAAAGCAAACCAGAACAAACCCGGCCGCCTGTCAATATCAATAATCGAGCTACTGCGACCAAAACCGATTTCACCTATAAACAACGCTTCCAGACATCCGTATACAAAATATAAGTCCCAAGCGAGAAGCAACCACCAAAAGCACAAGCCAAGCACTATAGATATGCGCGATTTAGTCCAGCCCACGCCTTAAATTACCTTTCCAAAAAATTCCGCAACATATCGTGCCCATGTTCGGTCAAGATCGACTCGGGATGGAATTGCACGCCTTCTATATCCAGGGTTTTATGTCTGACACCCATGATTTCGTCGATGTTACCGGCCTCGTCCTGGGTCCAGGCGGTCACTTCCAGGCAATCCGGTAAGCTGGTTTGTTCGATGACCAGCGAATGGTAACGGGTGGCGGTAAATGGATTGTTCAGGCCTTTGAATACACCGGCATCCTTGTGATAAACCGGTGAAGTCTTGCCGTGCATGATTTGCTTGGCGTGGATAATGTTGCCGCCAAAGGCGTAGCCGATACTTTGATGCCCTAAACAGACGCCCAGAATCGGATATTTACCGGCATAGCGGTGGATCGTGTCCACGGAAATACCCGCTTCTTTCGGTGTGCAGGGGCCGGGGGAAATCACGATTTTGTCCGGGCGCAACGCTTCTATTTCTTCCACCGTCACTTCGTCGTTGCGCACCACCACCACGTCGGCGCCGAGTTCGCCGAAATATTGCACCAGGTTGTAGGTGAAGGAATCGTAGTTGTCGACCATCACCAATCTGACGCCGCTCATGCTTTGCCTCCAAGGCCGGCTTCGGCCATGCTGACGGCGCGGAACACCGCGCGGCCTTTGTTCATTGTTTCATCCCATTCGTTGCGCGGCACGGAATCGTAAACGATGCCGGCGCCCGCCTGAATGTGTAAGGTTTGATCTTTAATCACCGCCGTGCGGATCGCAATCGCTGTATCCAGATTGCCGGACCAGGAAATGTAACCCACCGCGCCGGAATAAATGCCGCGCTTGACCGGCTCCAGTTCGTCGATGATTTCCATGGCCCGAATCTTTGGCGCGCCGCTGACGGTGCCGGCCGGGAAGGTGGCCGCCAGTACATCAAACGCGTTTTTGCCTTCCTGCAATTCACCGGTGACATTGGAGACGATGTGCATCACGTGCGAATAGCGTTCGACGATCATTTTGTCGGTGAGCTTGACGCTACCAATTTTGGCGACTCGGCCGGTGTCATTGCGGCCCAGGTCTATCAGCATCAAGTGTTCAGCGATTTCCTTCGGATCGGCCAGCAGTTCTTTTTCCAACTCCAAATCCTGTTCGTGTGTCTCGCCGCGCCGCCGAGTACCGGCGATTGGCCTGACGGTGATTTCGTTGTCTTCCAGGCGCACCAAAATTTCCGGTGACGAGCCCACCACCTGTAGATCGTCAAGATTCATGAAAAACATGTAGGGCGACGGATTCAGACAGCGGAGTGCCCGGTATAGATCCAACGGCGCGGCGCTGAAAGGAATCGACATCCGTTGCGACAATACCACCTGCATGCAATCGCCGTCGGTGATGTATTGCTTGGCTTTCAGTACCGCATTTTCAAAGCCTTGTTGGGTAAAGCCGGAAATAAAATCGGTTTCCTGTACATGCTTGGTCGCGGCATTCGGTTGCGGGTGGGCGTGCGGTTTGCGAAGTTTTTCTACCAGACGATCAAGTTTGGCTTTAGCGTTGTGGTAAGCATTGTCCTGGGCCGGATCGGCATGGGTCAGCAACAGCATTTTGCCGGACAGGTTGTCGAATATCAGCAAGTCTTGCGACACCATCAACAGAATATCCGGCGCGCCGATAGGATCGGGCTTGCCGCTGGGTTGCAGACGCGGTTCGATATAGCCTATGGTCTCGTAACCAAAATAACCGACCAAGCCACCATTGAAACGCGGCAAACCCGGCACGTCCGGCACGTTGTAGTTTTGCCGAAATTCTTCTATCCACTCCAGTGGCTGGGCGTGCTCAAACGTTTGCGTGACCTGACCGTCTTTTTCGACCGTGATGCTGTGGCCGCTGATTTTGATACGGGTTTTGCAAGGCAAGCCGATGATCGAATACCGTCCCCATTGCTCGCCGCCATGCACGGATTCGAACAAATAGGAATAAGGGCCGTCGGCCAGCTTTAAATATGCGCTGAGCGGCGTGTCCAGATCGGCCAGCACTTCGCGGCAGATCGGGATGCGGTTGTAGCCTTGTTGGGCGTATGCGGTAAATTCGGCGGGTGTCATTATTATTCTCTTGAAGCAACCGGTTGTGCGACTGCCGATTGTAACGCACAACGCGCCCGGCAGCGACCCGCGCGGCTTAAATCTATTCGCTCTGAGTTAACCGGCTTTGGAATGCTCGCGCCAGTCGATTTTATCCAGACCGAAGCGTTCTATTTTCCGGTACAAGGTAGTGCGGGTTATGCCCAGGTTTTTTGCCGCCAAGGATATATTGCCCGCGCATTCGCGCAGGCTGGCTTTAATGCCGTGCAACTCCCAGTCTTCCAAGGTCATGGCCCGGCCCGGCACCGCCGCTAGCGGGTAACTTGGCCCGTTGTCCAAGGCTTTATTGGCTATCCCCGGCATTACCTTGCCGAGTTCTTCGACAAAATCCAGCGGTAAATCCTGGCGGGTGATCAGGGTGTCGCCAGCGGTGTATAGCGTCGCCCTGATCACGTTAATCAGCTGACGAATATTGCCCGGCCACGGGTGTTGCTCGATCAACGCAATGACGCTCGGGCAAATGCTGATTGCCTGGGGGTTGGGCAGATTTGCCAGTTCGCGCTGCAAGATGTGATGAATGATGCCGAGCTTGTCGTCGCGCTCGCGCAAGGGTGGCAGATGAATTTGCGCGCCGTTAAGTCGGTAATACAAATCGCGGCGGAAACGGCCGGCTTCCACGGCTTCCAGCAAAGGGACGTTAGTCGCGGCGACGATTTGCACGTCCACCTTAATCGGCTTGCTGCCGCCGACCGGGGTGAATTCCGAGGTTTCCAAAACTCGTAACAGCGTGGACTGCAAATCCAGGCTCATATCGCCGATTTCATCCAGGAACAGGATGCCTTTGTCGGCCAACAGAAACTTCCCAGGCTTGCCGGCGCTGCGAGCACCGGTGAAACTACCGGCTTCGTAACCGAACAGTTCGCTTTCGATTAAGTCATGCGGAATCGACGCGCAGTTGATCGCGATCAAGGGCTGACTTTTTCGCGGTCCGGCGTGCTTCAACAGATTGACGAAATGATCCTTGCCCACACCCGATTCGCCGGTAATCAATATGGGGATTTTGTGCTGCTGCAGCTTCTGAGCTTTGTCGACCAAGGCCGTTAATTGTTCGGACATCGCTGCTTCGTGCTGGCTGGGCGGCTTTTTAGCCAGTTTGAACGGAATTTTTTCCAAAACTCGGGCCTGTGCCACCGGATTTTGCGTTAAAGGCAAATTGGTATTCAGCAGTACGCAGAGCAGATGTAGAAACGCGAACAAGGAGTTCATGCTTTCCTGTCTATCGCTGATCAAGCCGATCACGGCCTGTATGTTGTCGTCCTGGTCCAACAAGGGGTAACCGACCGTGGTGAATGGGTGAAGCAGGCTTAAAAAATGTTCCATACCTTGAAACGCAATCGGCTTTTTTAACTGGGCTGCCGTGCCGATGCCGTTGTTGCCCAAGACTGTTTCGCTCCAGCGGCTGTGTTTTTCATACAAACTCCGCATAAAGGGACTGGCAAACGGATTTTCGCCTAACACTTGTAGCAATTGCCCATGGGCGTCCGTAAGCACCAGCATCACCCCGGCCTCCTTTAAAAATACGTCGAATTGGTGCCCCAAGCGGCTGAGCATATCCGAAATGCGTTGCGCCTGATTGCAGAAGGCGGGGAGCGGGTCGGTGGCGGTGTTTAGATGATCCCAACGCACATAATTGCCTAACGGCAATTGATAGTCTTCCAGGCAGCGGCGCCAGGATTCCGTAACTTCCGCGCGCACCCAGTCCGCGTGATCCGGCACGCAGCGGCTTTGCGCCATCCAGCGCCAGGCTTGTATCGGTCGGTCAACTTCAAACTCTAGTGCGGTTTTGAACGAGCAAGCTTCTTTGATGATTTTGACGTTGTGGGGCAAATGCAAGGCAATATCCATTTTTCCTCTTGTATTTTGGCGTGCCAAATTAGTATCGGCACAAAACAAAAATATAAAAAACAGAGGTTTAGCTGCTTTTTACTGCGATGCGGACCAAAATAACAAAATCAAAAAAAGAGGCAATGCGACATAACGTCACATTGCCTAACTCTATTGCAGAATTGAGGTAAAAAAGCTCTCACTTTCGGAGGTGGAGAGGAGGTAGGAAGGGTATTGATTACATGCGCGGATCTTCGCGGGTGGCGGCGGCCCATTCCGGCGAATAGCCGGTCATGACGGACAGGTCCGGCACGTTCATGACGACGGTGTCGCTGCTGATCAAGGTGCCCACCACACTGACCGCATTGCGCAAGGCCATACGCAGCACTTTCACGGGATCGAGAATACCAATCTCCAAAAAATGTCCGTAGCGTAACTGCTGCATATCCACGGCAAAGGTCGGATCAGTCTCCGAAGACAAGCGCATCAGCACTTCTTCACTGTTCAGGCCGCAATTGCTCAACAATTGCCGGAGGGGCGCGCCGAGCGCTTGCTTGACGATGGCGATACCTTGCTGTTGCTCGGCATTTTCGGCAATCACTTCGTCCAGCACCGCCATGCATCGCCACAAGCCCACGCCGCCACCGGGTAAAACCCCTTCCGCCAGCGCCGCCTTGGCGGATAAATAGGCATTTTCGATCCGTACCAAACGTTCCTTGATTTCCACATCGGTGATGCCGCCGACACTGAAGGTGCCGGTCTTGCCCGACAGGACCGAGATGCGCTCTTCCAGCTCGTCTGCTTCGTGTAAATTGCCGGTGGCGGAACCTTCGCCGGGCTTGCGGGCGCGAACCAGATCCAACTCCCGTTGGAGCGCCTGTATGCGTGTATTCACCGGTTCGCGCGAACCAGCCGCGCCGATGATCGTCGTATTGCCTTCTGATATGACCGCGCGCTGTGCCTGACCGAGTTGGGCCAGCGTGACGTCTTCCAGGCGCATGGCATGCGCCTCCAAAATAGCGGTGCCGCCAGCCAATAAGGCCAAGTCGCTCAAGCGATTGACGCGCTTGTCGCCAAAACCCGGCGGCTTGACCGCCACCACTTTGAAAATGCCGCGTACATGATTCAGCAACAAGCCGGTCAACGCCTGCTCGGCCACCGCTTCGGCAATCACCAACAGCGCCCGGCCTTCCGCCGCAACCTCTTCCAGAATGGGTACCAGATCCATAAAGTCACTGATTTCCCGGTCATACAACAGAATGTAGGGCCGCTCCAAAACCGCTTCAGCGCGGGTTTTATCGGTGATGAAATACGGCGACAAATAGCCTTGCTCGTAATGGATACCTTCCACAATCTCCAATTGATCTTCGCGGCCATTGCCCAGCTGAAAGGTCAAGGTGCCTGCTTCGCCGAGCTCGGCCAAGGCCTCTTTCAGCAACTTGCCGACACCAGCCTCGCCTTTACTGGCGACCAACGCGATTTTTTCAACCCAGTCTTCCGTGCTGTCGGTGACGGCGTTTTTTTGCAAATGCTGCTCCACCAAGATCAGCGCCAACTCCATGCCTTTTTGCAATTGCATGGGATGAAAGCCGGCCGCGACGCTTTTCAGCGCTTCCACCGCCAGGCTTTGCGCCAGAACAATCGCCGTGGTAGTACCGTCACCCACTTCGCGAGACACCGCACCGGCGACATCCCGCAACATGCGCGCGCCCAAATCGGCGATGCGATCTTCCATGACGATGGCATTGGCCACAGTGACGCCATCTCGGGTAAAGACGGGCATGATGCCGTCGGTCCGGTGTTGAATCATCACGGCGGGACCGGCGCTACCCAGCGTAACGCTCGCCGCTCGCGCCACCGCATTGATACCTTGCAGCAAACGCTGCCGAGCTTCCGGGTTGTAAATAACTTGTTTACTCATTTCTAGGATGTCTCAATCGGTTAGAGGTGTGAATTTAATTTCATTAAGGTTTGCCCCACTTGAGCGCGGGTTTGATGAGCACGTTTGGCATTGGCCCAGATACGGATAAGAATTTTGTCCCAATAGTCCAAGCCGCGTTTAAAGTCAGTTTCTTCTTCCGCAGTGAATTCCTGATTCCAGAATTCCTTTAATTCCTGAACCCTGGCATGCCCTAGCTTTTCCAGAATTTCCTGTTCTTCCATGACCAGTTTTCTGATCGTTTCATCCAGTTGAATAGCCATGCCTGCAAGAAACTCTAAATCATCGGCTTTCATAATTAGCCTCAGCATCGTTGCGCCTTTTTCGGCACGAAAATAGCGGTTTTAAATTGGCAAACAGGCGTGTCGAGCTTCGCCAAAACCCTACGCCAGCCTATTTGCCGGTGGCATTACGGCGACCCACTGGGCAGGAATTTTTCAAGGTAGATGCGTTCCTTGGGGATGCCCATTTCGGCGCACACCGCAAAGGTGGCGTCGACCATGCCCGGCGGCCCGCAGAGGTATAAATCGGGCTTGGCACCGGTATCCTTCAAATCGCGGCGCAGAATGTCCACCACGCTGCCTTTTTCACAATGCCAGTCGTCCGAGCATTTCCAGACGCAGTTTCTCAGCTCCAGCGTCGGCATTTGCGCGGCCAACTGGTTCAACTCGTCCAGATGAAAAATTTCGGCTTCGGTATTCACCCCAAAATAAATGATGCACTTCTGCGGCTCATCCCATTCCTGCATGCGGCGCACCATCGACAGTATCGGCGCCAGCCCGGTACCGCCGGCCACGAAATAGCGCGGGGTAAAGCCGTTTTCTTTCAAGCCGAAAATGCCCGACGGGCCTTTGACATTTAGTTTCTGACCCAGCTTGGCCTCGTTTTTTAAATACTCCGAAAATTTGCCGCCATCCACGATGCGAATCAAAAACTCCAGATCGCCTGTTTTATTGGACGTATTGGCGGGGGAATAGGAACGGGTGATGGTCGTGCCGGGAATTTCCAAATCAAAAAACTGCCCGGAGTCGAACTTAATGGTTTGATCGTCCCCCGTGCGCCGCAGCAGAAGTTTCATCACGTTGATGGAGATTTGCGACAACTCAATCACTTCCGCTACAAACGTCAAACCTTCCGGCGAGAATGAAATCCTGTCGTAGGTATAAGGCACTTCGACTTCTAAATCGCTTACGGGGTAGCAGCGGCACAACAACACTTCGCCGGCCTCTTCCTCTTCATACGGCAAGGCCTGCGAACTGCATTTGCCCAACACATAATCGCCTTCCGCGCAAAATCCTTTGCAGGTGGCGCAGCCACCTTCGCGACACGACGACATCAGGTAAATATCCTGCCGTACCGCGGCAGTGATGACATCCTCGTCTTCGTAACAATCAAAGCAAACGGATTCCCCGTCTTGAGTAATGATTTTAATTTGATGGGCGCTCATGTCATTCTCCAAGGCATTGGCTTTTGGCCGACACGCTGAAAAACGCCAATACGTGGTCAACCGCGCGCCTCGATGCGTCCAGCGTCAGGGAACAGCCTTCCTGCACCAGTTTTTGGTCGCGGTAGATGGTCCAACGCCACATAAATTCCAGATCTTCGCTGAATGCAGTGTAGGGTTCGATATCGTATAGCTTGGTGAGCTTGTCGGCTTCGCACGGAAAAGCGGGCGTAACCGCCGACTTAAAATTTGAGAAAAAATCCATGATACTGATTCTATGAAAGGGTTCGTTGGTATCGAAGCGCACACAAACGCAGCCTTGCTCACTGCTACGTAAGCTACCAGTAGGTTTTGTCCGCTATCGGTTTATTGGCTGTAAAGGATTCGCCACGCCTCCGGCGTGGCGATCCACAACATGCCGTACCCGCCTAGTCAGGTCACGGCAATCCTGCCCGGCGATTACTGTAAGGTAACCACTTTCACACCGCGTTTTTTACGCAATGCCTCTAACGGCAAGGCGTAGTAGTCGGTGTTACGCAGTTCCATCAACTTGGTGCCCAATTGCCTATCCGTGTCGAGAAACACATTGACCGGCATGACAGGCGGTTTGCAAGCCAGTCTGAAGTTGATATGAATGCGCTCCGCTTCGTACATGTCCTCGCAGGCTTCCATTTTGCCGATGACTTCATTGGCGACTTGCTGGGCATTGGCGCCGCAGCTGCAATTGTTGAGCAGCTGGGTGTCGTTGAATTCCTTATGTTTCAATAGCGCCAGCTTCTCTTCAATTTTCAGCTCTATCCAAAGGCCATCCAGTTCCAAAGACCAGTCGGTTTTGAACGGGCTCATGTGCTTGGCGCGAAAATCGGTGATGAAGGCATGCGCTTTCGCCACCGTGTCCAGCGTCGCAATTTTTGCCATCCAGGCGTTACGGGTCGGATTATCGTGAATATTTGCCATTGTTATCCCCTATGCTGCGGCTAAGTCTTTGAGTTTGACGTCAAGGCCCATCAATTCAGATGTGATGGTAAAGGTTTCGCCCAAGGTGTAGGCCCGGCCGATGGTGGATGAAACATCCACCAACAAGTCGTAAACGCTGTAATGTTTACCCAGCAACTCCGAGACTTCGACACAGTCGATCTCGATTTTGCCGGTCGCTTTCAGCCACCAAAAGCCGGCGCGATCTTCGACCACCAGCGTGGGGTTGTCCGCCTTGTGAGAGCCCTGCAAAATTTCTTCGACCACAGTGTTGAGTTCGTCCGACTTTTTCAAGACCAGCACCACCTCGTGGCTTTCATGCACGACCTGGTTGTCTTCGGCAAAGTACTCGTCGGCAAAGGCTTTGCCGGTTTTTTGCATAATGCCTGCGTTGTAAGCATTTGAACTTTTAGACATGATATTTCCTTATTTAAGTCCGCTTAATACGGTTTTGACGAGGGCGGCGGTATCGACTTTGTAGTTGATCGGATCGGCAAAATCGCGTTTCCAATCGGCAAATACCCTAACCAGCGCCGCTTCAATGGCGGCTTTGTCGCTGACACCTTTGATTTCCGGAATCGTGGCGTAAATAGCCATGAAATCTTTCAGTGCGTTGACGGTTCTGGGTAGCCATTTATTGGCCCAGGCCCGCATCAAACGATTGTTGTAATCGCCGAATTCCACATCGGCGCCCAGACAGGTATGGAACATGTCGGTGGTAATGCCCTTGGTTTGCGAGAAATACAACTGCATTTGATTGATAAAGAACGGGGTCAAGTTGTCGCCGTAATAAGACGACAAGCGCATAAAAAACTCTCTGCGCACAAATTGCCCGAAGATCGGATCGCAAATCATATGGCCCGAGAACAGGATTTCATTCCAGTCGTAAGTGGCTTGCCAAATATCTTGCACCAATTCTCTGGCGCCTTTGAAAATAGCGCCTTTAGTCCATTCCTGTTTCGGAATATCGGTGGACTCGGGGAAACCCGGCACCAATTTGGACAAAAAGGTTCTCTCCGCCTGGATCATTTGCGCGTTGTCGACCTTGTCCAGGCCAATCATCGCACTGCTCATCCGCAAGGTATCACCCAGACAATCGCGCACCACGGAGGAATGCGAATTGAACAGGCCGTACTCGTAAAAGCCGAACGCGCCTAGATAATCGCCCAATACTTCATCACGCCAGACCGGATCGATGGAACGCACATGGCCGTCGGCGGAATAAGCTTTCAGGAAGCGGTCGGTATAACGCCACTCTTCGGCTTTATCCTTGACATACAGCGCATGCCAACGGAAAGCCGGGTCGCGGTGCGCCAGCCAATCCGAGCTGCGCATTTCGGTGGATTCGTTACTCCAGGACGGGCGGCCGCCATGGAATTTTTGGGTCCAATCGCCCCAATCCAAACCACCGGGAATCCAGTCCGGGGTCGGCTGGCTATAGCAACACAACACTTCGTATTCATTAATCCTCTTACCGCGCGGCTTCATGAAATAGTTCATTTTCCGTTGTGTTTCCAACGGTTTATCCGGCACGGCGGCCATGATTACTGCGGCAATTTCCGGGTCGGTCAGGCCGCGTCTGCCACCATTCACTTCTATAGTCATAAGCAATTTCCTTAAAGAGTTGAAACGATTAGAGGGCTTTCAAAGGATCGGAAAACACACAGTTAATCCGTTTGATGTCGTCCAGTGTCCACAGCTTGCCGTCTTTTTTGGTGTGTGGCTGGCTGATCAGGGTTTTGCCGTCGCTGCGCAGACCAAAACCTTCGGCAATCACTTCGGACAGTTCGCGACCTTCGTATTGCTCGAAGATGTTTTGGCACTCATAACGCTCGGGTTCCGACAGCCACATTCTTTCGCCCCACTGGTCGCTGAAGGAATGTTTTTTGCCGTTGTATTCAAGAACGCGCAGAGTGCTTTCGCCTTTGCAGTAACTAGGGCAGAACGGTACTTGCGAAACCCGGTCGATATAGATCGGATGGTTGTTTTCGATAAACCATTGGATGGGCAGGAAGCCGCTGCTGGGATCTTCGCAACCTCGCGCACGCCATTCGTCATAGACTTTGCCGTACATGTCGTACCAGCCTGGGTAGTTGGCTTCGTACCAATCAGCCTCTTCCTGGGTTGGCAGGCTCAAACGGAAGAAACCGGTGGGCCACAAGGCATAAGCAATCAGGAACAAGTCGTGATGCGCCCAGTACGCATCTTTTTTGGCGTCGCGTAAGCTGCGTGGCGATTCCACGCCGTATTTGCCCAGGCGACCGATCCAAATGCCGCCCCAATCTTCGTACACCCAGCGATTCCAGGTTTTTACCCAAGGCTCGACTTTGAAATGACTGCCGTACTCGAACATCATGCCCAATACCGGTGTGAAGTACTTTTGTTGGGTCCAGAAGGCGTTGTTCAAATCGGTGTTCAGATATTTCGAAGCCGCTTCGTCGTTGGCGATGGATACCACGGTTTGATAACCGTTGGCCATGTGGCGCAGTTCGTCGGTTTCGATGGACAGGAACACAGTCGGTGTCATTTCGTCGCCATTGGCGGACGCCCACTCGGTTACCGCCACGATCAATGGGTTGGTAAAGCAGGCTTCACCGACCAATTGCAGGTTGATGGAACACTCCACCGCATCGCCGGAAATAAAGCCGTCGGAGAACACCCGCTTCATGCCTTTCCACAATGGACCAATGGCTCGAGTGCGGCGCGCATCGTTATGGCCGGCGGCATCCTGACCTTGTTTGGCAAAGTAATAGTTGATGTAAGCACATTGGTTGGTGTGACGAATTTCGTCCAGCACTTGGCCCAAGTAACCGTTTTTTTGTTCGGGTGCGGTCGCTGAGTCCCACAACATACCAGTCGCGGCGATCGCATTGTATTCGCCCACTTCCAGGAAGTTGGAGATGACCTTCATCGATTCATTCCATTTCGGATGCACGCGATTGGCGGCATCCACCCGCGTCAACACGTCTTGCAAGCTACCGAATTGACGCTCGTCCTTAACCGATTCCATGCGCGCATATTCTTTAGCGATCAGCTTGAACTGCTCCTTGGTATCGTTGGCCATTTTGTATTTGGTGGAATACTTGGTCCGATTTTTATCAAAATCCCAGGTAAAGCTCTGCATCCAGCGGTGAACTTCCTGTGCACCTACACTGACGGGCGCCGGATTGGCGGCCAACGCATCGGTAGCGGCTTTTGTAGCAGTACTTATAGCCATATTGAATCCTCGTTGTGGTGTTATAAGAATGGCGAGGCTGTCGTCATTCAGCTAAGCGGTGACTTTCCGTTGCCTTAAAGCGCTGATTGGCCTGGACTGACGCCAGCCTCGGAGGTCAAAAAGCAACACGTGTGCCAGTATTTAGAATTTTGATTAAGTCTTTACTAACAATGTCTTAGAGAAAATTGTCTATGGCTTTGAGGCTGCGCTTTTTAAGAATGAACGTCCAATAACTGGACACTGCTTAGAAATAAGACGTCTAGTTCGCCGGGTTTGCTGATCGATACCGGCACTGGGATACAATGCCGGTTTTGTTTGGATTACGAGAAAATTCGCAATGAAACTGCTGAGCTTTAAACACAACGGTCAAATTCAAATCGGCGCGCTGCTTGCCGAGCAAATCGTCCCGGCTGGCGCGGATTTGCCCGGCAATATGCTCGATTTTCTAGCGGCTGGAGAGCCGGCAAGACAAGCGCTGCAAAAGCTGATCGATGCCGGCGGCAACCGCATACCCTTGAGCGATGTGCAACTGCTGGCGCCGATTCAGCGTCCAGGTAAGTTGCTGGGGGTTGGTTTGAATTATGCCGATCACATCGGTGAAACGGGTTTGGAAAAGCCGGAATATCCGACTTTTTTCACCAAACAAAGTACTTGTGTCATCGCCGACGGCGACGCGATACATGTGCCACCCGTATCGGACAAAGTGGATTACGAAGGCGAACTGGCATTCGTGATTGGAAAGCGCTGCAAACAGGTGCCGGTCGAACAAGCACATGACGTGATCGCCGCTTACACCATTTGCAATGATGTGACAGTGCGCGACTGGCAGCAGCGCACGCCGACCTGGACCTTGGGCAAGTCGTTTGATACTCATGGCCCGCTGGGGCCTTGGCTGGTCACTGCCGACGAAATCGCCGACCCGCACAATCTGAGCTTAAAAACCTGGGTGGACGACGAGTTGCGGCAAAACGGCAATACCAGCGAGATGATTTTTAACTGCTACGAGTTAATTGCGTATCTGACGCAAGTGATGACACTCGAACCTGGCGATGTAATCAGCACCGGCACGCCGGCCGGCGTGGGGGTAAAAATGAAGCCGCGCGGCTATCTAAAACCGGGGCAGACGGTACGCATCGAAATCGAAGGCATCGGCACGCTGAGTAATCCGGTGATTGCCGAGCCGGAACATTTTTTGGTTGCTGGCTGACTTTAAGCATCGATTAAGTCTGCCTGGAGTAAGCTTGAGCTCAACTAAACATTAGAGGGCCAACCAGCCAAGAGGCAGTCATGAAAACCATACAAGTCGCCATTCTCACCATCGCCGCATTAACCCTGTCGGGTTGCGCGACCGGCTATTATCAGCGTGGTTATGGGAGTTACGGCAGTGGCTATTCGTCGCCAAGCCATTACCAAAGCTATGGCCGCGGCTATTCCAGCCCGAGCACCAGCATCACGTATGGCAGATACTATGTGCAGCCGAGTTATCGCTCGGAGCATCATCACGACGATCACCATGACTGGCATCAACCATCACCGCATTTCGATCGTCACAATGGTGGCTGGGGCGGTCGGGATTTCGGGCGTCGGGACTTTGTTCGGGAACAGCACGCCGAACAAAGGCCCCATCAGCAGCAATCGATGCCGGAGCGGCAAGAACGTGGTTTCGGTCGCAGGGATGGCGACGGCGACCGTCAACCGCGCGGTGGTTGGGGCGGCCGTTTCGGAAGACGCGGCGATTAACGTTGCCGGGACAATCTACAATTCGATGCGTATCCCCAGCTCGATCACGCGTTCGACGGGGATTTTGAAATACTCTATCGCACTGCTGGAATTGTGCGTTAAGAAGCTGAACAAGGAACGCCGCCATTTCGGCATCGGGCTTTTACGACGGAACGAAAGTTTTTCGCTGCCGATGAAAAACGATACGGTTTTTTGATCGATATCCAAACCTTCGTGACAGCAAAGTTGCAGGGCGCGCCGCACGTCCTGTTCCTCCTGGAAACCGAAGTAAAGTTTCACCCGGTAAAAATTACCGCTGTCGCCGAACATACGGATTTTTACCCGGTGCGCTTCATCGACATAAGGCTCTTCGCGAGTCACGATGGTCAGCACGATGAGTTTTTCGTGCATCACATGGTTATGCTCCAGATTATGCAGCAGCACCTGCGGCACGCCGTGGACGCTGCGGGCCATATAAATGGCGGTGCCGGGCACCGTAACCAGGGGCCGGTCTTTCAAGCGTTCGTCCAGCTCTTCAAACAGCACCCTTCTTTCTTCCAGATATCTGGCCAATAATTCCTTGCCTTTGATCCAGGTAGTCATAATTAAAAACAACACCGTACCCACCACCAGAGGCAACCAGCCGCCATGAGGGATTTTCAGGCTGTTGGAAGACAGGAACAATAGATCGATAACTAAAAATGTCGATAGGAAAGTAATACTGGTGGCTCTGTTCCATTGCCATAGTGCCTGGATCACAATAAACGCCAGGATGGTATCGACGATCATCGTGCCGGTCACCGCAATGCCGTAAGCCGATGCCAATGCGGACGAAGATCTGAAACTCAAAACTAAAATAAACACCGAGACCAACAGTAACCAATTGACAGCAGGCAGATAGACTTGGCCCATTTCGTCGCCGGAGGTGTGGCGAATATTCATCCTTGGGCAGTATCCAAGTTGGATGGCTTGCCGGGTTACCGAAAACGCGCCGGAAATGACAGCTTGCGAGGCGATCACGGTGGACAGTGTGGCCAGAATCAGCAACGGATACATGGCCCAGTGCGGCGCCATCAAATAAAACGGATTTTCGACAGCCTTGGGATTGCCGATCAGCAACGCGCCTTGGCCGAAGTAATTGAGCAGCAAGGCCGGAAATACGAAATAAAACCAGGCACGCCGAATCGGCTTCAAGCCGAAATGTCCCATATCGGCATATAAGGCTTCCGCGCCGGTAATCGCCAGCACCACCGCCCCCATGATTAAAAAGCCCTTCCAGCCCAGTTCGAACAACAAACTGACCGCATAGTAAGGGTTGATCGCCATCAGTACATCCGGGTGTTGGACAATATTGACGACACCCAAAAGCCCCAGCGAGGCAAACCAGAAACACATGATGGGCGCAAACATTCTGCCGACTTTGCCGGTGCCTTTGGTCTGGATAAAGAACAGTACACTGAGCACGACAATGGTAATCGGCAAAACGTAGTGTTCCAGGCGCGGCGCCACGATTTGCAAGCCTTCCACGGCGCTGAGCACCGAAATAGCCGGTGTAATCATGCTGTCGCCGTAAAACAGCGAAGCGCCAAGCAGACCGATAGTGACGATAAATGCCTTACGTTCCGGATTGTCCCTGGAACCGTGCAACGCCAAGGCCATCAAGGCCATGATGCCGCCTTCGCCCTTGTTGTCGGCGCGCATGATAAAAATCGCGTATTTGGTGGTTACCACCAAGGTGATGGCCCAAAAGATCAAGGACAACACCCCGAGCACATGGGTGGCGTCGGTCGGCAAGCCGCCGTGAAAAACCTCTTTTACCGCATACAATGGGCTGGTGCCGATGTCCCCAAACACCACGCCTATCGCACTTAAAGCCAGTGTGTTGACTTGTCCCTGGGTATGATCGGATTGTTTTACGGGCATATGGAATGAATCGGAGATACAAGACGGGAGCGGAAATTATGCCACAGATTGTAATTTAGCCCGAAATCGTCGTCAGCCAGTGGGGATTTTAACGGCTGAAACGTCTTAGTAGGGAATGGTTGGATAGCGTCATCTCCTGTAAGGATGGCTGTCGCGCTAGGACGTATTAATTTACAATGCCCGGCTAAATTCGAATCGCGCTTAATTTTGTATTCAACAGTTTATATGTATTTATTTAAAAACCACGAGGATGCTTTGCAAAATAAAGAGTTAGCGTCATTCGGCGGTTATCTGCCGGCGGTGGCAAGCGGTTCCGGCTCATTTTGGCGGACCCTATTGGGCGAAGAGCGGCCCGCCAGCATGCTCAGGCTGTTAACCCTTCTGGTATTGTTGCTGCATATTTGGGGTTTGCAGCAATTATTGAGACCCGAGGAAAAAGTCACGCCGGCACAGCCTTTGATGATGGAAGTGTCGATGATAGCAATGTCGGCGCCAAAGCCTGCTGCGGCTCCGCCGCCTCCAGCACCGCCGCCACCTAAAAAAGAGCCGCCACCGAAAAAGCCGCAGCCGAAGCCGGTTCCGAAAAAAGCGCCGCCCATCGTGCAAAAGGCGCCGGAATATGCGCCGGTGGAGCCTGTTTCCGAGCCGCAACCGACACCGGTAACTAATACCGCTAGCAATCCGCCGGTGACGACTACGACAACCAGCACTACCGCGACCAACGCCGAGCAGTTTACCGAAGCTAATTTTCGGGCCAATTATGCCCATAACCCCAAGCCCGAATATCCGATGATTGCTAAAAGCCGCGGATGGCAGGGCAAGGTGATGTTGCGGGTGCAGGTGTCGGCGGAAGGCTTGAGCGATTCGGTGGCTGTCGAACATAGCAGCGGCCACGAAATGCTTGACGAATCGGCGGTGGAAGCCGTGAAAAAATGGAAATTCATTCCGGCCAAACGCGGCGAAACGCCGGTGGCCAGTTCGGTGATTGTGCCAATAATTTTTACTTTGCGTGAATAAAAATCGGAGAGATTAATGCCCTACCATATAGCCCCGGAAGCGGTTATCGACGCTACCCTTTACACATTGCTGGTGTTTTCGTTGATAACGTGGACTTTGATTTTTTTCAAAATCTGGCAGTTTGCCAAGAATAATTATTATAACAAACAGTACAACACCGCTTTTTGGGACGCTACAGATTTAAAAGCCGCTGAACAACTGCCTCCGGAAACCGCGCGCGGCCCGAAAGCCCGCATCGCCGGCTGCGGATTTGCCTGGCTGGCGGAAATGACGCATCCGGAAACTTGCACCAGCCTGAAATTTCGTGGCTCTCCACAAGACTTGCTGGAACAAACCTTACGTAAACAGACGCAGGACGAGCAGCGCCGGATGGAAAGCGGCTTGACCATGCTGGCCAGCATCGGCAGCACCGCGCCATTCGTCGGCCTGTTCGGTACCGTGCTAGGCATTATGCATGCCATGCACGATATCAGCGCCAGCGGTTCGGCCAGTTTGGACGTGGTAGCCGGGCCTATCGGCGATGCATTAATTGCCACGGCTATCGGTATCGCCGTAGCCGTACCGGCAGTGTTGGCCTATAATTTCTTCCAGCGTCGCGCCAAGCACCATCGGGCTTCGCTGGAAAATTTCGTCGACGGTTTTCTCCACATCGCCTTCGGCGACTCAAACATCAATACCAGTAAAAACAAGGATTAATTACATGGGATTTAAAACAAACTCAGACGACGATGGGCCGGTAAGCGAAATTAATGTTACGCCGCTGGTAGATGTGATGTTGGTGTTGGTGATTATCTTGTTGGTCACCGCACCGTTGTTGACCCAATCGGTCAACGTGGCTTTGCCGAAAACGGCCTCCACTACGCCGGATTTGGAAAAGCAGCCGATGCAATTAGGTATAGACGCGCAAGGCGCCGTGACCCTGAATAAAAACGCCGTGGCCGATTTAGCGGCGTTGGATACCACGCTAAGAAGCGAGTTGGCCGGCAACCCCGAGCTAATCATTCATATTTATGCCGATCAAGGCGTAAATTACGGCAAAGTTGCGGAAGTGATGGCTACAGTGCAACATGCCGGTATTTCCAAACTGGCATTTGTGACCCTGGAAAAATAGGCAATATCGGCTGGGTTTTGTTTGCCCAACCCGCGCTCTACCCTCGAACGCTTTAACTATTCTGTTTAATAAATCCGGGTCGCCGATTACCCGGATTTATTTTTCCCGACATTCTTTTCAATATATTCGATCATCAAGCCGGCAATATCTTTGTCGCTGGTCTTTTCTATGCCTTCCAAACCAGGCGAGGAATTGACTTCCATCACCAGCGGTCCGCGTTTGGAGCGCAGCAAATCGACGCCGCAGACATTTAGACCCATGATTTTCGCGGCGCGTACCGCCGCCGAGCGTTCCTGCGGAGTCAGCCTGACCAGCGTGGCCGTGCCGCCACGATGCAGATTGGAACGAAACTCGCCTTCGCGGCCTTGACGTTTCATCGCCGCTACCACCTTGTCGCCGATCACGAAGCAGCGGATGTCGCTACCGGCGGCTTCCTGAATGAACTCCTGCACCATGATGTTGGCGTTTAGGCCCATGAAGGCCTGAATTACGCTATGCGCGGCATTGTGAGTTTCAGCGAGTACCACGCCTATACCTTGCGAGCCTTCCACCAGTTTGATCACCAGCGGTGCGCCGCCGACTTCAGCGATTAGATCTTCGATATTGTCCGGATTGTGAGCAAACGCGGTAATCGGCAGGTCGATGCCTTTGCGGGCCAGCAATTGACTGGACGCCAGTTTGTCGCGGGAGCGGCTGATCGATGCGGAATTGTTGAGGACGAAGGTGTTCATCACCTCGAACTGCCGCAACACCGCCGTGCCGTAAAAGGTGATAGACGCGCCGATGCGGGGAATGACCGCATCGTAACCCACCAGATTTTCGCCCATGTAATGAATGGACGGCTTCATCGAGGTGATGTTCATATAACAATGGGTCGGGTCCAATACCCTGGCCTCATGACCGCGGGCGGCGGCGGCTTCCAGCAGCCGGACGCTGGAATACAGCGTCGCGTCGCGCGACAGGATTGCTATCTTCATAGGCTAATGGTGCCGCGTTTACAGATGAATGCCGTCAAAGTCGCTGACTTGAACATGTTCGGCGCCGGCATCTGGCACCTGCTCGCGCACCAGCCAGCAGGTCGCGAAACCGGCCTGACGGGCAGCGTCCAATTCGTCCTTTATATCCGACAAAAACAGGATTTGTTCGGCCGGTAAGCCGAGTTCGGCGGCAATATGCTCATAGGAAATGGCCTCTTTCTTACCGCCAATGTGCGTATCGAAGTAACCGGAAAATATTGGCGTGAGATCGCCGAAGTCGCTGTATCCAAACAGCAGTTTTTGCGCCTGCACCGAGCCGGATGAATAGACATATAGCTTGTAGCCCAAGCCAAACCAGTTTCTTAAGTTGCGCACTGCATCTTCGTAGACATGGCCGGTGAAATCACCGTTGCGATATCCATCCTGCCAGATCAAACCCTGTAAGGATTTTAACGGCGTAAGTTTTTGATCGGTATCTATCCAGTGGATAAATTGCGCAATCAGCGCCTCCTCATCCAGTTCACCGCCGGCAATTTCCTTGGCCTCGGCCAATAATGGCTTTATCTCGGTTTGCGCTCGATGGTTTCTAATAAAATCCGGCAAGTGGGCGCGGGCATACGGAAACAACACATCTTTTACAAACGACAGCGACGAAGTCGTGCCTTCGATATCGGTGACGATGGCTTTGATCATAACGCGGTCAAATATTGATCCAAAGTCGGAAAGCTTTCGGCAATCGGATTGCCGGTAAACTCCGCCACCCAGCCGTCTTCGGTCGTGAATAAACGAATGCATTTAAACGCCGGGGTTTCGCCCATGTCGAACCAATGCGTGGTGTTGGCCGGCACACTAATCAGATCGCCTTGCTCGCACAGTACCGCATAAACCTGGTCGCCGACATGCAGATAAAACAGCCCTTTGCCTTCCACGAAGAAGCGCACTTCGAAATCACTGTGCGTATGCTCGGATAAAAACTTCTGCCGTAACGCGTCTTTATTGGGATGGTCGGCGTTCAGACTAGTCACGTCTACCGACTGAAAACCATATTGCTGTTTGAGTTTGTCTATCGAACTTTCATAAGCCTTTAATACCGTCTCGGCATCGTCCGCAGCCGAAAATTGGCAATCGGCCTGCCATCGTTCGAACTGTACGCCAATCCCTTGCAGTTGCTCGGCTATTCCGGCAAAGTCCCGGAAGGTATTGCCGTTTTGCGGCTGATTAGCAGGGTAGAGGGTTAATGCGCTCATAATCGTGTTACTCCATGTAGGCGAATTTCAACGTCGAATAAAAATTCCAGTGCTTCCAGGTGACGCAAAGCGTCGTCTACGGATGCGCCCCAAGTATAAAAACCGTGACCGGCGATAATATAGCCGTAAACTGCATGGTCGTGGCGGTCCAGATAATTCTCCACCTTGTCGGCCAATCTGGGAATGTCCTGATCGTTACCGAAAATGGGGATGGAAATGCGGGTTTCATGGGTGTTGATGCCGGTAAACGCTTTCAGCAATTCGTAATCCTTCAGCACGATCTCATGCTTGAACAAGCGCGCCGTCAACGTGGCATTAATCGAATGTGGATGCAGCACTGCCTGAACCTCGGGAAAACGTTGGTATAGCGAAGTATGCAACAGTGTTTCCGCTGACGGTTTCTTCCCGTCCAGGGAACGGCCTTTGCTGTCGATCAACATGATGTCGTCGGCTTCTAAACGGCCTTTATGCCGGCCGGACACAGTGATAGCAATATTGCCGTCGCTGAGTTTGGCGGAGAAATTACCGCTGGTAGCGGGTACCCAGCCCTTGCCATCGATGAAGCGGCCGGCGGCAATCAACTGATCTGCCTTGCGGAAAAATTCGTCGGTTTTTGCTGTCATGGAATGTTTTGCGGATTGCAAAAGAAAAAGAAGAGAAAGAGTTGGCCTGTAAGCCGGGTTCTGTCGTGAACAGCCATTCATCTAGGCGTCAGATCACTCTGACGCTCAAGCAATCTACCCAGGAGCAACGCGGGCCACGCCAATGCTCCTCTATTTGATCTTGCTCCGGGTGGGGTTTACCCTGCCACACCTGTTACCAGTTGCGCGGTGCGCTCTTACCGCACCATTTCACCCTTACCGGGTTCCGAAGAACCAGGCGGTATATTTTCTGCGGCACTTTCCGTAGGCTCACGCCTCCCAGGCATTACCTGGCACCCTGCCCTATGGAGCCCGGACTTTCCTCCCTTTTATTTGCATAAAACGGCGACTGTTCGGCCAACTCTGCGGAGGATTATACAGGCAACGCCGGAAAATAGTTACGGCACATGTTTTCCGACCCTTAAAACCGAGCGGCAGTTAGTGGCGATAGCCGGGTTCGTGGTAAATTTCCGCATCATTCAAGCTTCCAAAGGTATCGCCATGACCACCATCCGCCAAGACGATTTCATCCAAAGCATCGCCGATGCCTTGCAATATATTTCCTATTACCACCCGCAAGATTTCATTCAGGCCCTGCATGCGGCTTATCTCAAGGAGCAAAGCCCGGCCGCCAAGGATGCGATGGCGCAAATTCTGATCAATTCGCGGATGTGCGCGGAAGGCCGGCGGCCGATTTGTCAGGACACCGGTATCGTCACAGTGTTTTTAAAAATTGGCATGGAGGTGCGCTGGGACGCCAAGTTGAGTGTCACCGAGATGGTCAACGAAGGCGTGCGCCAGGCTTATCTGCATCCGGATAACGTTCTTAGGGCTTCTATCCTGTCCGATCCGGCCGGCAAGCGCATTAACACCAAAGACAACACCCCGGCGGTCGTCCATATGGAACTGGTGTCAGGCGACAAAGTGGACGTGGAAGTGGCGGCTAAAGGCGGCGGTTCGGAAGCCAAATCCAAATTCGTGATGCTGAATCCGGCCGACAGCATCGTCGATTGGGTGATGAAAACCGTGCCGACCATGGGCGCCGGTTGGTGTCCGCCCGGTATTTTGGGTATCGGCATCGGCGGTACCGCCGAGAAAGCCATGATCCTGGCTAAGCAGGCTTGCATGGGCTCTATCGACATTCAGGACTTGATCGCGCGCGGCCCCAGCAACGCGCTGGAAGAATTGCGACTGGAGTTGTACGACAAGGTCAACGCCCTAGGCATCGGTGCGCAAGGTCTGGGGGGGCTGACCACGGTGCTGGATGTAAAAATCCTCGATTACCCAACCCACGCCGCCAACAAACCGGTGGCGATGATCCCCAACTGCGCCGCCACCCGCCACGCCCATTTCGTATTGGACGGCTCGGGCCCAGCCGTATTAACGCCGCCCAAATTATCGGACTGGCCGGAAATCACGCAATCCGCCAGCACGGCGCGACGGGTCAATATCGACGGCCTGACCAAGCAAGACGTTGCCAACTGGAAACCCGGCGAAACCTTGTTGCTCAGCGGTACTTTGCTGACCGGCCGCGATGCCGCCCACAAGCGCATCGCTGATCTGCTGAACAAAGGCGAACCTTTGCCGAACGGTGTGGAATTAAAAGACAAATTCATTTATTACGTCGGTCCGGTCGATGCGGTGCGCGACGAAGTGGTCGGCCCTGCCGGCCCGACTACTGCGACGCGGATGGACAGCTTTACCGAGACAGTGTTGGCAAAAACCGGCTTGCTGGGCATGATAGGTAAATCCGAACGCGGTCCGATAGCGATAGCCGCCATCGCCAAACACAAAGCCGTGTATTTGATCGCGGTTGGCGGCGCGGCCTATTTGGTTTCCAAAGCCATCAAACAGGCGCGCATCGTCGCGTTTCCCGAATTAGGCATGGAAGCGATTCACGAGTTCGTTGTCGAAGACATGCCGGTGACAGTGGCTGTAGATAGTCTCGGGGAGTCGATCCACAATACCGCGCCTAAAGTTTGGCAAGCGAAGATTGGGAAAATACCCGTGGTTGTGGAGTGATTTGTTTACTTTTTAACTGATCTTCAAATAAGCGTCATACCCGCACGGATACCCACAGGGCACAAGAGCGGGTATCCAGTGCCATGGATGGTAGACTTCGAATCAACCCTGAATTCTGGTTGCCCCTAAAGCACCCCTTCATAAATCTCCGCCACCGCTAATTCCAAGCCTATCGATTGCAACAAGACCTGCTCACCTTCCCGATAAAGCCGCAAATCCCATTGTTCGTCGCGGCTGTAACACTCCACGCGCTGGGTGTCCTGAGCAATCAACACGTATTCTTCCAGGCTGGGTAGTTTGCGGTAACGGTGGAATTTTTCGGCGCGGTCGTAACGTTCGGTAGCATCCGATAACACTTCGATGATGAGTTTCGGCTGGCTATTGTAATGTTCGGCGGTGTCGGTGGCAGAGCAGGTGACATGTAGATCCGGGTAGAAGAAGCAATCGTCCTGGGCGGTTTGCACGCGGACTTTCATATCCGAATTAAAAACCCGGCACGGTGTAGCGCGTAAATGTGCAAAAACTAATCCGGACAGATTCATGCTGATGATGTTATGCGACCTTTTTGCCCCTGACATCGCATAAACCTCGCCATTAATATACTCATGCTTGATCTCGCTGACCAATTCACCTTGCAGATAGTCCGCCACGCTGACTATTAATTTTTCCGCTAACGCCATGTGTATTTCCTCTTGTTCGCCTAGCCGGGATTTTAACCAACAGTGGCACTAAGCGATAGCATCGACAAACACAGCTCCCAAGCCGGCGGTCTTTTCTGCAGCCTGGAAAACCAGGTCTAAACTGAAAACTCATTTTTTCCGTTTGGTCTGCCATGCAAATTGTGTCTTTATTATTCATTGGATTTTCTTTAGGCGCGGCAATGTTGTTAATCGTCGGCAACCTCATGCAGCGCCAGGAACTGCTGCGCGGCACCGCGCAACGGGCCGGATTTTTGTTGATCGCCGGCTTGGCAGGCATTCAAATCCTGCATCTGGGCTGGATACTAAGCCGATTCGATTACCTGCACTCTGCGCTGTATTTGCTATTGCTTTACAGCATCGCCCCCAGCTTTTATTTCTACAGCCGGCAGTTATTGCGTTCTCAAGTTCACTACCGCTGGCAGGACGGCCTGCATGGTTTACCGTTGGCGCTGAGCATTGGCTTGCCTTACCACCTGGCCTTGCCCGGTGCTTTTTTAATCGGCAGCGGCTATTTGCTTTGGCTGGCGAAAACGGTCTATTTACTGCGCGCACAACGCCGGCGTTTTCATCTGGAGCTGTTGGCGCTGGGGACTTTGTTTGCGATTGCGCTGGCAGTGTTGGTGTTGGGTTTTATCTGGCCCTTGCTCAATGAAACCGACTTTATCGGCGCTTACAGCATCTTGATCGGTTTGGCATTTTTTGCGGTTACGTTGACCTTGCTGCGTTTCCCCGGCATTGCCGCCGACGTGTCGGAAGCTGTGCAAGCAGCTTATGCGGAATCGACGCTAAAAAATATCGATAAAGCGGCAGTGTTGGCCAAGCTCGACGCGTTGATGACACAGGACAAACTATATGCACTGGAAACCTTGAACCTAGGCCTGTTGTCGGAACAACTGGAATTGAGCCAACATCAATTATCCGAACTGATTAATACCGAATTTCAACAAGGCTTTTCCCGCTACATCCGCGAGCAGCGCATAGCCGCAGCGAAAAAACTGCTATTGGCAGAACCTAATGCGTCGGTATTGTCGATAGGCCTGTCGGTGGGTTTTAGCACCCAGTCTAATTTTTACGCGGCGTTTCGCGACATCGTCGGCATCGCACCGGGACAGTATCGAAAAACACACGCCGCCTAAAAAACTCCATTTTTATCATTTTGTAAATCCATAAGTCGTTGAGGTTTATGGGTTTATCTTCAGCAGAAATTATTTTTATTCCTGTCCTATCAATCTGGAAGTGCGTCCAAATCGCTGTCGTTAATCTGCTTCTGCCTCTCAAATTTGGAGCACAACCATGAACATTCTATTAACCGGCGCGACCGGTTTTATCGGCAACGCCGTACTACGGGAATTGCTGCGACAGGGTCACCAGGTCACGGCCTGTTGCCGTCACCCCGAACGCCTGCTGATCGATCATCCAAAACTAACATTGCTGACCTTGGATTTTGCCAAGGCCGGCAAGATCGAATGCTGGTTGCCGCATTTGCAAGGCATAGACGCAATCGTCAACTGCGTGGGCATCATTGCGGAGAGCAAGCACCAAAGCTTTGCCCAATTGCACACCCAAGCGCCGACTGCCTTATTCCAGGCAGGCGCGCAAGTCGGTATTCAAAAGATCGTCCAACTTTCCGCCCTCGGCTCCGACGCTGATGCCAAATCAGCCTACCACCTCAGCAAAAAAGTAGCCGACGATGCCTTACGTGAATTGACCGTGGACTGGTTTGTACTGCAACCGTCGCTGGTTTACGGCCCGGGCGGGCAAAGTAGCGGCTTGTTTCATGCTTTGGCCGCATTTCCAGTGCATTTTCTACCGGATGGCGGACGCCAGCTATTACAACCGATTCATATAGCAGATCTGGCTACTGCTGTTTGTCATTGTCTTGAACCGGCTGTGTCTGGTCGCCAGAGCTTGGCTTTAGTCGGCCCCAGTCCGATAACTTATGCGGACTGGCTGCAAGGGCTTAGGCGGCGCCTGGGCAAACCCAAGGCCAAAACGTGCGCCATTCCTTACCAGTATGCGTTGACTATGGCTGGTATGGGCAAATGGCTGGGCGAGCCGATTTTGAGCAAAGACAACTTGGCGATGCTGAATCGAGGCAATTGCTCCGATTCCGGTCCAATCAGCGTGTTATTGGGCCATAGCCCGGCCAGCGTCAACCAGGCCTTATTCGAACAACCGGCCAGCCAAGCCGAGCGTTGGCATGCCGGCTTGTATTTTCTCAAGCCTTTGCTGCGATACGTGATTGCCTTCGTCTGGTTATGGAGCGGTATCACCTCGCTGTTTTTCTATCCGCATCAGCTCAGTTATCTGTTGCTGGCACCGCTCGGCATCAACGGCTTCGGCGCGCCAATGGCTTTATACGGTTTGGCCGCAATGGATATTGCCTTGGGTTTGGCAACCTTAGCCCGGCTTAGGATTAGAAGCCTAATGCTTTGGCAGTTTTGGATCGTACTGGGCTACAGCGCGGCAGTGGCTGCATGTTTACCGGAATTTGTGTTCCACCCATTCGGCCCGCTACTGAAAAACCTACCGTTTTTAATGTGTTTGTTGATGGTCAGAGCAATGGAAGGAGAACAGTCATGACGTATTTATCTTTAAAATTGATCCACATCCTCAGTGCCATCGTGCTGTTCGGCTTGGGTTCCGGCACAGTGTTTTACAAGGTAATGGCCGACAAAAGCGGCGATCATGCGGCAATCGCCACGACCAGTAAACATGTGGTATTGGCTGATTGGTGGTTCACCACGCCGACCGTGATTATCCAGCCGCTAACCGGCGTCTTATTGGCAGAGCAATTGTCGGCCTCGTTCGGCGACGGCTGGCTGTGGTGGACGTTGGTGCTGTATTTAATTACCGGGCTGTGTTGGTTGCCGGTAGTGATCTTGCAGATCCGCATGCGCGATATTGCCGTCGAGTCACTGGCCCAAGGCCGAACCTTGCCATATCTGTACCACTATTATTCCAAAATCTGGCTATGGCTGGGTGTGCCGGCCTTCTTCGGCATGATAGGCATCACCACCTTGATGGTATTTCACAATTCACTCTGGAGCTAAGCCATGTCAGTATCATTGATGCAAAAAGTATTGGGCGACGACTGGCAACAATTGCCGGAAGTGATTCAAAGACATTATCAAATCAGCGGCGGCCAACAAAGCCGGTTAGTGGGTACGATGGAGATAGGCTATCCAATTTACCTGTTTCCATTAATCTGGGTGATTCATTTATTCGGTGGATTGTTGCTGTGGCGCGGGCAGGCGGCGCAAGCCGAAGTGGACAAGGCCGCCAACGGCGAATGGTTGCACTGGCACCGGACGATGACTTACGCGGACGGTAAAACCGACTGCTTCAGTTCGCGGATGAGTTATGCGACTGACCACGAGTTAGTCGAACTAATAGGCTTTGGCTTTGGTTTGCGCTTGAACGTCAGCGTCCAAGACGGCGAGTTGCGCTATCGCAGTAATGGTCATTTCTGGCAATGCGGTCCACTCCGCCTGAACATCCCGGATTGCTTATTGGTGGGTTCGGCAAGCATCAGCGAACGTGCAATTTCTGAGGACGAGTTCTATCTGGACTTCAGCATCCGCCATCCCTGGTGGGGTGTCAATTATTACTACCGAGGTAACTTTCGCTATCGCTGATAAGTTTATAGGCGGGAAGGGCGGCTAAAGACCAGGATACAAATGGTGCTCTTCCCAGGCGTGATGTGCGGCGTGCATATCCATCAGGCCTCGGTGTTCCAGTTTTTGCAAACAATCCAGAATAATCGCGGATTGATCGGAAAAGGCGGTCAAGGTGGGGGTTAAATCGGCCATCGAGCCACCGCTGTTGACGATCTCGATTAGCTGACCACCGAGGCTATGGAATTTCTGATGCGGCAGTTCGATTGCGTCGAAATCGGCACAGCCGCGGAAGTGTTGACCGGCGCCGTAATACCACTTGCCCAGCCGACAGTCGTGATAGTCCAGCGGCAGTTGGTAGGCGTTACGGTCCAGGGTATGGTGCGGGTTGGCGGCGATGCGGACGATGTCGCTGACCAATCTTTTCCGCCACTGGATATGGTCGACGATGGCCATATGGATCAAGCCGATCGGCAAGCCGGACCAACGCAAATCCTGCTCGATGAAATAAATAAAATCACTCAACGGCAATGGCCGGCTCAGCCAATAACCTTGCACCTTGGTGCAGCCGGATTCCAACAGCATTTGATACTGAAGATCGGACTCCACGCCTTCTGCGACGATGCCAATGTCCAGCTCGTGCGCCATGCGGATCGAGGTTTCGGCAATCGTTTGATTTTTGGGGGTGTCTAGCATGCGGTTGACGATGCTGCGGTCGAGTTTGATGGTGGTAAACGGCCAGTGGCTTAGGGTTTCCAGGGTTGCATAACCGGTGCCGTAATCGTCCATCGCCAGGCCGATGCCCGCTTCGCACAGCGATTGAATATGTTTTTTTACGGACGGACTGGCGTTAAGCACAGTGGTTTCGGTAATTTCGATTTGTAGATTTTTGGGCGGAATATGCAACTGTTCCACGGTTTCCAGGACCATTTTGCTGAACCGGTCATCGGCAAAATCCTGAGCTGTCGCATTGAAGGAGGTCACCAGCTCACTATCTATATCCGAGAAAATCAACAAATCGCGCGCCAACTTGCTGAACATCCGGTAAGTGATGTCGCGGATTTGGCCCGACTGTTCCGCTTGTGGAATAAAGCTATCGGGCTGGATGACACTGCCATCGGGTTTCAACCAACGAATCAAGGCTTCCGCACCAATGACCTTGCCGGTGATTAACGATACTTTAGGTTGGTAATAGTAAACAAACTCGTCTTTATCCAGTCCGTCTAAAATGCTTTGTTCGTTTATTACAAATTCAGTCATATCTAAAATATCTTGTTGCCATGTGAGTCCTCGACGATCATATGACTGATCACGACAATCAAGCAAATCAATAGCTGTATTTAGTTCGTGGAGTGCGCATTATTTGTGCAACGGAGTGGCTGGCTAAAGATTGTGTTTCCGACCAACAAAACCGGTGAGCCCTAAATTGAGCATCAGGAGAGTTAACTTATGAACGATCAATCAGGCATCCAATGGCCGGAGCATTACCATCCGCAAAATTGCCCGGTGCATGTGCGCAACGAACTGGATATGGCGGCTCAACCGGAACGGGTTTGGGCCTGGTTGGTGCGGGCGCCATTGTGGCCGAGTTGGTACGTCAATTCGGCCAATCTGCGTATCCTGGAAGGTGCCGGTGAGGTGCTTGAGCCGGGCACACGGTTTCGTTGGAAAACGTTTGGCGTCACCATTACCTCCACCGTATTGGAGTATGTACCAAATGAACGACTGGCTTGGGACGCCAAGGGTATAGGCGTCGACGCCTACCACGCCTGGCTGTTACGACCAAGCGCGAAAGGTTGCGATGTACTTACCGAAGAAACCCAACATGGCTGGCTGGCGCGTCTTGGCCAACTGTTTTTACCAAAGCGGATGTCCAAATATCACCAGATTTGGTTGGAGTCATTGCAGGACAAGGCTTTGTCGGGATTTCCGGATAGCGATTGAGATCGTCCGCGCGGGAACGACGGGCCATACCTAATTCGAGTTTTCTATTTATCCCACTTCCGCTACCAAACTGGGGTAATCGGTATAGCCAATTTTCGGGTCTTGGCCTGCAGCACCATAAAAAGTTTCAGGGTGGTAAGGATTTAAAGGCACATTCAGTTGCAGGCGGCGAACTAAATCGGGATTGGCAATGTAGTCCTTCCCAAACGAGACGGCATCCGCTTCGCCGGCGGCAATGACTTGCTGCGCGGTTTCCCGATTGAAACCTTCGTTGGCTATCAGCACACCGCCGAAGTGTTTTTTCAACTGAGGACTGATACGGTTTTCTCCGAGTGATTCGCGGGTAAAAATGAAGGCGATGCCGCGTTTACCTAATTGCTCCGCAAGGTAACCAAAAGTGTGCAGAGGATCGGAATCGCCCATGGTATGCGAATCCCCCCTGGGGGCGAGATGCACACCCACACGACCGGCACCCCATACCGAAATGGCTGCATCGGTCACTTCCAACATCAAACGAGCACGGTTTTCCACCGAGCCGCCGTAAGCATCGGTTCTTTTATTGGTGCTGTCCTGCAAAAACTGGTCTAACAGATAGCCATTGGCGCCGTGAATCTCCACGCCGTCAAAACCGGCACGTTTGGCGTTTTCCGCGCCTTGGCGGTAAGTCTCGACAATGCCGGGAATTTCGCTGATATCCAAGGCTCTGGGTGTCACATAGTCCCGCATCGGCCGCAGCAGGCTGACATGCCCCAAGGGCGCAATCGCACTGGGCGCGACGGGCAACTCGCCGTTTAGGTAATCCGGATGAGACACCCGGCCAACGTGCCAGAGTTGCAGAAACATCCGTCCGCCGGCGGCGTGAACCGCTTGGGTCACCTTAGCCCAGCCCGCCACGTGCTCATCCGACCAAATGCCGGGAGTGTCGGGATAGCCCACGCCTTGCGCGGACACGCTGGTGGCCTCGCTCAAAATCAGCCCGGCATCCGCTCTCTGCGCGTAGTATTCGGCCATCAACTCGTTAGGGACGCGGCCGGCACTGGCCCGGCAACGCGTCAAAGGCGCCAGCACGATTCGGTTCGGTAAATTGATGTCCCCTACTTTGATGGGCTCAAACAGGTTGCTCATGTGGTCTCCCTATTAAATGCAATTATTAGCTGTTTTACCTTACAACACGCTATCCAGCCAGGTATTTTATGGAAATATCAAATCATGAGGAACCATCGATTAATAGCTGGCACCCAAAAATTCGGCTTAAGAATAATCGTCAGTTAAGAGATGTTTAAGCCTGAGAGAGAACAATCAGCCGCAACTGAAGATCCCGGATAAGGAGGGTTTATGTTCAGGCTGACCACACTATTAGCAATCATTTTGCTCTTTTCGAGCGCAACATTTGCGGACGACGGAGACTGGGGCAATAGACGCCATCATAACTATCGGCGGGATAGTTATGGGTATAGCTATAACAACCCGTATTATCGGACATACGCGCCGCCGCCCGCAGTGGGCTATTATCAGGCCCCGGCAGACTATTACAGGTTGCCGCCAGTAAGAGGATTTGTCTACCAACAACCCATCCGTGCACCGCGTTGTGACCGGAATATCCGGCGAGGTTGGTAGTCGTGAACATTAGAATACGCTTGGCGCTGATCTTTTTGAGTCTGACGATGTTGAGCGGCTGTGTGGCTTACGCGCCCTATGCCGATTCCTATCCGGCGACGTATACGCCGTATGGTTACGGTAGCTATGGCTATAGTTACGGCTATTCAGCGCCGGTTGTACCGGTACCCATGTATCGCGGCGGATGGGGATATGGAGGCCATAGAGGCTATGGCGGCCATCACGGTCGCGGGCATTTCGGTCACCACGGACATCATTAAGCTGAGTTTCGGCCAAGTGGCACGTGACATTATGTCGCATTCTCGGCATTAGCAAACGCTGATACTATAGTGACTATTGCAGAGATGTTCAGCGCAATAACTTCCTCCCTCAATCCGGCCTCGTGTCGGAATTTTTTTGCCTAAAAAATTTGCTTCTACACGTGCTGCAGGTCTGTGAACCCATTAATCAGAAGGCGTTTTTTGTCTGAGCGGATCGAGTAGAGGTTTCAAGCCGTTGTGATCCATCTCCTGCATCAATGCCAATAGCCTACCTAGTTCGCCACCCGGAAACCCCTCTCGCGCAAACCAGTTGAGGTAGTGCCCGGGCAGATCGGCGATGACGCGACCCTTGTATTTGCCGTTAGGCATCGGAACGCTAAGCAACTTTTGTAAATCTTCGGGTTTCATTGATAAGTTTCCGTAACTATTCAGCGCTAAGCTCGATCCGTCGCCTGATGCAGAAGGTAGGTTTAGGAGAGTGAGAACAGAGTATTTAACCTATTTATTAACCCGGTCCTTAAATTCCCAGGCTTCGTCATTCCCGCGAAGGCGGGAATCCAGTATAGCCGTTGGGCTCCCGCCTTCGCGGGAGCGATGATATTTAAGGGTCGGGTTAATAATTTCTTCCCCATGACCTGCTAAGGTTAAATGCGGTGCGTTGTTCCAGTAACGCTCCTGATCAGACTTGAATTGACAGGAGGTTGCACAATATAGCGAAATGGTCTTCAAACAGCTCTTCTTCCAACGCAGGCAGCTGCGTGATCGGTACCCAAGCCACGCTTTCAAGATCGTCAGCAGCTTTTATCTCAGGCCAAGTTTTATCAAGCCAAGGTGTTCCCAACGCAAAGTGATGCGCATGGGTGATTACCCGGCCGCGGCATGATCTTCTCGGGTGGGAAAAGACCTTAACGTGTTGCAGACAATCTCGCAAAGCGTCATCCGGCACATTCAGACTGGTTTCTTCCTTTAATTCGCGGATCGCACCTTGTAGCAATGATTCGCGTTTTTCCAGAAAGCCACCCGGTATGGCCCACAGTCCTTTACCCGGAAAATGCTTGCGCTTGCCCAGCAACACATGATTATTGACAGTGACCACCGCATCGACGGTGGTGGCAATGATATCCCAAGGAATCCCGGCGTAGACTTGATTCGCTTGATCGATTTTAGTGTATTCGGCTTTTAGTACGGCGTACTCGGGACTATTTGACCAATCATTTAGAAATTCCCTCACCGGCATCGAAATGCGATTGGCGATGCTTGCCAACCCAGTCTCCGCATTTTCTGCCGCAAACAGCTGGTTACGCAACGCCGTAGCATTGATGTCAAACTTTGACTCTATCTCCACCATCGACCAATCCGGAAAGTTATCCAGATAATAACTGGTGTCGTCTTTTTTAAAGCCTACCAACACGATCCGGTCGGCGTCGAAAACACAAGCGCTAACCTGCCGCCTGACATCGGCATTCCAAAGCATATCGTCGTAATAATCCCGCACCGGCAAAAACCGCAGACGGGCTTGATCGCCCTCCGCGAGAGTGGCTGTGATCATGGCCGCCCGCTCGGTCCATTTAAACGGATTGCGGATGTTTCTGGACTGAAACGATGAACCGACTATCACCAGCACCTCATCGGCGATTTCCAGTGCCCGGCTGGTGAGTTGCTCGTGACCCTTGTGATAGATTTGGTAACGGCCAATCACAATGGCTTTTTGGTACTTGGTCATCGCGTTTACCCTTAGTGCTTGGCCGCAATCGGCATTTGCCGGCCGGCGCCGAACGCTCTGGGCCGCACCCGAATAATCGGCGGCGCCTGCCGGCGTTTGTACTCGTTGCGCGCGATCATGCCGACGATGCGTTGGTACACCGCTTCGCCGGCTGCGGTGGCTCGATAGCCCGCCACAAAGTCATGGGCTTGCTGGTATTCATGTTCAGCCAGTTGCTTGCCTTCGATGAGCAGTTTCAAGATTTCATCCAGCACCTCATAAGGCGGCAAGCTATCGGTGTCTTTCTGATCGGGCGCCAATTCGGCCGAGGGTGGTTTAGTCAAAATCGCTGCGGGAATGATCTCGCGGTTGGCGCGCTGATTAATATAGGCCGATAAGCGATACACCTCGGTTTTGTAAAGGTCGCCGATCAGGCCCAAGCCGCCGTTGGTGTCACCATACAGCGTGCAATAACCGACCGATATTTCACTTTTGTTGCCGGTGGTCAGTACCATCGCGCCGGAGTGGTTGGAGTACGCCATCAGGATGGTGCCGCGCAGGCGGGCCTGCAAATTTTCCAGGCTCAAGCCGCGCAATTCGTCGGTAAAACTGCTTTGAAATTGCGTGCCAAAATCATTCACCAGCGTCTTGATCGGGTAGCTGTAAAGCGGCACGCCCAAGGCATCGCAGAGCAGTTGCGAATCGCTCACCGAACCACTGCTCGAAAATGCCGACGGCATCGTGATGGCGATGACATTCTCCGGCCCCAAGGCCTCGGCGGCAATCGCGATCGTCAATGCAGAATCGATGCCCCCCGACGAACCCACCACGACTTGCTTGAAGCCGCAACGCCGCACATAGTCGCGTAAGCCCAACACAATATGTTGCAGAATAAATTCCTGATCGTTATCGATTTGGTGTTCGACAAACTGCGCAGCAGGTTGAAATCCGCCCTCTACAAAACCCAACGTGTCTATCACGGTTTGGAAAGCCGGCCATTCGAGTGCGATCTCGCCGTTGGCATTCACCGCAAACGAAGCGCCGTCGAACACAATGCTGTCTTGTCCGCCGACTTGATTAACGTAAAGTATCGGCAACGCGTGTCGGTGTGCCGCACCGCAAATCACTTTGTGCCGCTGTGCGCGCTTACCGATATTGGACGGGCTGGCATTAATGCTGACCACAAAATCCGGGCGAGCCTCAGCAAGTGCTTCGTAAGGATTAACCGGATAATCGTCGGCATTGTCGTTCCAGCCGTCTTCGCAAATCATCAGACCAACTTTGTAGCGGTCGATATCGATGCTCACAGCGCCCTGTTGACCCGGTTCAAAGTGACGGCGCTCGTCGAAAACATTGTAAGTAGGCAGCAACTGCTTGTGATATTCGGCAATTATTTCGCCGTTATGTATCGCAAGCAGCGCGTTATACAACGGCTTGCCTGGGCCGGTGGATGTCTTAGGCATGCCGACAATGGCGGTGATCTCCGGATATTGTCTCGAGAATGTGGTCAGTTCCGCCAGAGCTTCGTATGCTTTGCGAATAAACGCCGATTCGTTCAACAGATCGCCAGGGTAATAGCCGCATAAGGACAATTCCGGAAATACCAAAAGTTGCGCCTGTTGCTCGCCGGCTTTTTGGAACGCGTCTTTCGCAATCTCGAGATTGCCGGCAAAATCGCCAACCATCGGATTGATTTGGGCGATGGCGACGGTCAAGGCATTACATGTAGACATAAAGTTTCCTATGCAGAATTTAGGCGTAGTGATTAAAAATCTGCCGCAAATAGGCGATAAAGGTTTGGTCATTACATAAGGTTTTGCCAGGAGCGTCGGACAATTTCGCGACCGGGTCGCCGTTACAGCGCACCAGCTTCATCACAATATTCAATGGTTTGGGGCCGCCCAAGTCGTTGGTTAAGTGGGTGCCTATGCCAAAGCCCAACTGAATGCGATCAGCAAAATGATCATAGAGCCCAATCGCCTTGGGTATATCCAGGCCATCGGAAAACACCAGGCGTTTGCTGTGCGGATTGATGCGTAGTTTTTGATAATGGGCGATGGCTTTTTCGCCCCAAACCACCGGGTCGCCGGAATCGTGTCGCAGGCCGTCAAACAGCTTGGCAAAATACAAATCAAAATCGCGCAGAAAAGCATCCATGCCAATGGTGTCGGTCAACGCCACCCCCAGGTCGCCGCGAAACTCCTGCGCCCAATCTTCCAAGGCCATGCGCTGAAACTCGCGTAGCCGCACCACATGGGCTTGATAAGATTGCAGATACTCGTGCGCCATGGTGCCGATAGGTGTTAAACCGAATTGTTTGGCCAGATAGACGTTGGACGTGCCTTTGAACAAGCTGGGCACTTCGGCTTGAAACGTGCGCACGACTTCTTCTTGCCAACTACCCCAAGCGCGCCGGCGCAAACCAAAATCGAAAATCTCAAAGGCATGGGTTTTTGAGGGTTGCTTGGCAAAGACTTTCAGGGTAGCCAATTTCTCCTGCAAACGGCGCCGGCCTTCCGCCAGCAACGCCGCCTGGTCGAAGCGACGAAAATACAATTCAGAGACGATGTACAAACAAAATATCTCGAAATTCATCACATGCACTTGCGGACCCTGGGCTTGAATTCTTAGGGTGTCGCCTTCGGCAAATACCTTGATGTATTTGCTTCTAAACCGAAATAAGGACAGGAACTCGATGAAATCCGGCTTCAAGTAACGCAGCCTGGCCAAATACGCCAGTTCGTCATCCGCGAATTGCAAGGAACAGAGGTGATCCAGTTCTTGTTTGACATCGCCCAGCAATTCAGCCAGCGGATATTCCGGCGTACTCCGGCAGATAAAATCGTATTCGGCGCTGGCCTCCGGGCGTTTATGCAGCATGGTTTGCCACATCGGAAATTTGTATAAATCGTTTTCCAGCAGGCTTTTGACGATAGCAGTCATGAGCATTCCTTAATATTGAGTGTTTGCGGGGACGAGTTCTAAGGCAATTTCGGCGCTGGTCGCCAGACGAATGCCCTGGGCACGCAGCTCGGTAAAAAATTGCTCGACTGCCGCTTCGAATCCACTCACCGGACTCATGCAGTCAGTCAGAATCACCAGTTTGTGTTTTAGCCCGGCAGCGCCGAACTGCAAGATGTCGTTAATCGTTTCCTTGACGCAATGACTGCTGGCTTGGCCAGCGATCAATAAACGATCCGACCGAGCGAGCATTTCCAGCACGGCCAGATTCAACTGCGTGGCCTGATCGGTAGGATCGGGGATGACGGCCTTTAACGCGGAAAAACTTTCCGTCCAAATGTTTTCGCCTTTTTGCACAAAGGTAACGGGCTTGGAGGTCCGGGTTTCCCAGTCGCTCAAGGCCTGTGCCAATTCAGCATTAAGATTGTGTCCCTGTGTGCCGATTAGACAATGCGGCGGCCACAGTATAAAAGGCCGTTGCATCTGTTCCAGTTGTTGCAGGTAGTTTAGAACATAGTCGTTTTGCTCGGATGTCACTTCTGCTGCGGCCAGCCGATAGCGCCTAGCTATAAAATTAGCGGTTGTGACCAAAGAAAACGGCGGCGGCGCTGTGCCTTGTTCAGTTAGCCAAGACGTGTTGTGCGCTAGATCAATCATATGGTGACTATCGAGCGTGGCAAGCACCCCGCCAATGCCTGATCCAACCTGGTTAATTAGCTGCGCCAGTCTCAGGCAATCCTGATAAGCACCGGGCACGGGTAAAGCCGGCACATAAGCCTCGGTGGAGTAATCGCAAAAATCGTTTTGCGCATCGATGATCAGTAACTGAGTATTTGGCATGGGCTTTAACCTGAAACAATATTTGATGTGGGCTTAGATTAACCCAGTTAGTTTCAAGTTGCAACTAACAAAAATATTTCACGACCCGCTTTTTATAGAGGTATTGATAGAATTGTTTATAATCCTTTACTAAGTACGATCTCTAGCATCGCCCAACTGAATATTGATATGCCCGAGCCAATTATTTCAACCGTCGATATCGTCTTGCTGATCATCAAAGACGATCGCTTGTGTGTCACGCTGTCCAAGCGCGACAAAGAACCTTATGTAAACCAGGAAGCCTTGCCTGGCGGTTATATCCATGCTCAAGACGATAGAGATTGCCTGGACGCTGCGGTGCGCATCCTGCAACAGAAAACCGGCTTGCTACCGCCCTATTTAGAGCAACTGAAAACTTTTGCCGGCGCCGCGCGAGATCCGCGCGGCTGGTCGATTTCGGTGGTGCATTTTGCCTTGGTCGATGCCGATTTGATCCTGTCCGCAACCAATCCGGGTCTGACGATTTGGCCGGTGGATGCCTTGCGGCGCTTACCGTTTGACCATAACGAGATCATAGCCACCGCTGTGGAGCGGATTCGCAACAAGTCGCAGTATTCCTCCTTGCCTTGTTATTTGGCGGGGGAAACCTTTAGCCTGCCAAGATTGCAGAAGATTTACGAGGCCTGCTTGGGCGAAACCTTGAACAAAGTCAGTTTCCGACGAAAAATGGACGAACTAGGCGTGTTGGAAACAGTAGCTGGGCAGACCGAATCAGCCGGTGCGCATCGGCCGGCGCAGCTATATCGGCTGAAAAGCGAATTTAAAAATCAGTTAAAACTATTGGTGCGCGGACTATAGCGCTCGATCTTTTAGCTTAGTGCCGGCCTGTTACAGAATCGTTTTTTTGCATCAAACCATCCAGCGTCAAACCACAACTCGGCGCAAAGGCCTGCATAAAAAACACCACTTCCGGCTGCTGCAATTCATGAATATTTTTAGCCAGTTGCTCGGCGGCCATTTCAAACTCGGTATTGCCGGCCTTGAGTTCGGCTTGGCATTTTAGGTAAGCGGAAATTTTATCGGCCGCTTTGATAATTTGCTGATGAGCCTCCGGCAGGCTTTCGTGTTGAATAAATGATCGAAAATCCTCGCGCAAGGCGTCCGGCAACAAGTTCAACAGCTCGGTTTCGGCCTGTTGTTCGATTTGCTTATACGCGCCGAGTATCGCCGGCGAATGGTATTTGATCGGCGTCGGCAAATCGCCGGTGATTACTTCCGTCACATCATGATACAGCGCAGCGGTTGCTATGGCATTGGCGTCGACTTGACCATCAAAATAGCGATTTTTGATCAACGCTAGGGTATGTGCGATCACCGCCACCTCCCAGCTGTGCTCCATGACATTTTCTTCATGGGCGTTGCGCTTCAAGCCCCAACGCTTGATCCAGCGCAAGCGCGATAGGTAGGCATAAAAACTGCTGCTAATGGCTGGCATCAATGATCGCTGTAAGTTGTCGTGCAAACATTGCGTTCATCGCAATGCACGGTCTTTTTGATGGTCGTTGGCTTTTTAACCGCTTGATTGGCAGCCACAGTCTCCAGGCTGGTCATGGACTGATTCGCGGGTCTGTTACCGGTTTGATTATTGGCTACCAAGGTCAGCGTATTGCCGGTTTGTGTCATCTGGAAATATTTTAAAGTATTCATCCCAATCAACACTTCATCCAGATGATCGTTGATGTGCGCATCGAGATTTTTGATGACGGCACTACCCAAAACCAGGCTAGTGATTTGAGTCGCGCGATCCGCTACTTTGCCGCCGGCGGTATTCGATTGCACCACCCCGCCAAAGGGCAAACCGGCTTGGATTGCCATCCTGCTCGGAATCACGGTTTTGGTAGCACCAGTATCGATCAGAAAAGGCATGGGCACGTTATTGACCAGCACCGTGCCGCGAAAATGACCTTGCGGGTCGGTTTCCAAGACAACGCCGCCGGCTTTGGTGGAAATCAGATTAGATTGCGGCTGGACTTGCGGAGCACTAGCGACCGGTAGCGGTATATCCGTCTGCCTTTTGGCCTGTTGGAACGTCAAAAAGGCATCGGCGCCGAACCACAGTGCGGCAATGGTTAAGACCGGAAACAACAGATAACGCGCACTGCTGGTTGTTTTTACCTGACGACGCGGGGTCTTCTGATTGACAACAAAATCGGGACTGTTGCCTGGCGACGCCTGTTTATATTTTTCCCGGTAGTAGTCGCGGTCCTGTATACCCATGTTCTGTCCCGATAATCTGCGTTTAGCGAAAAACTCGTAACATTTTCAGCTACGCGCCGATTATTACCTAAAACACCTCATGCCGGTGAACGTGAACTGGAAAAACGCGTATCGTTTCAGGGAAAACAACTACTCGCAGCTAAAAACAGGATCCGACATCATCGTAAATTGGATGCCCAACCCCCGGAAACTTGAAAGATCAACCATGGCCATTCCAGGCGTTTTAAAACTGGGTTTCGCTTAGCTCAACCCAGTCCTATGCCAATCAATCCGCTGGTTACGAGAAATACAACTCGCGCAATTCGCTCTTCGAGGCGGCGCTTAACTCTTTGCCATCGCTTTTGCGGATGACCGTGTACACACCTTTACCCAAAACGATTTCCTCACCATCGCTGGCAAAGCCGACGACATTATGATTGGCATCGAAAGGAATACGGTGCAGACCGCCGTTATGGCTGTTGAAGTCGGCAATAATGCCCATATGCGGCGGGTTTTTTACTGAATCCCACCAAGGCAATTTGCCGGCATCCTGCGCCCAGGTTTCGCTCAGGGCTTCCGGCGGCAGGCAACGCTCGACCAAGTATTGGCCGATTACAGCAAATTGCATACGGGCGATTTTCTCGGGTTCGGTGCCCACCATATCCCGAGTTTCAAGAATATCGCCGCTCAGAAAGGCATTGCTTGCAGAAACGACGCGGTTCCAGATGCCGTCAAGATTTTTGTGTTCAAACATTTTATTCCCCTTAGTCAATTTGATTTTGGACAGGCATCAACAGCCAAGCAAAATCATGACCAAGTTCCACGGATTGCAATATCGGGAAATAACTGTTTGTTTTTAAATGCTTAAAGACGCTCTGATTAAGCCCTTCGACAGGCTCAAGGCGAACCGTATGTTATTGATTCCGCTCGTGGTGAGCTTATCGAACCACTTGTGCCCTGAGGGTATGAGCGTAATCAACTTGTTTAGAGTTTCCTTATGCATAGAAAGCCAGCACTTTCCTGGTAACCCCAAAACCCGCAAAAAAGCAGCCTAACCCAGGGAATGCTTAACAACAGTCCGACAATTTATCGAATTCCCGACAAAAACGCTCTGGATCATAAGGTTAATCGTAGCGAAAAAGTGTCCAAAGCCTGACGCGTTTTTCATGCCAACGATCAATAATCAGATTTATAGCTACCAGCGACCGCGATGGTGATTCTCAAACCGTGGCATTTGCTGCGGTTGCGGTGGGTAGACGAAACCCCTTACAGGTGGCAAACCGTAATAATCGGCTGGAGCCTGATAGCCTGTCGGAGGCTGATGAATGTAGCCGCGATAACCACCCTGGTAGCCTTGATAGCCTTGGTTACTTTGATAGTCTTGATAATCCCGATCCTGGTTATAGTCATTCCGGTAATCGTCTCGGCGATTGTATTGCCGCTGTTCGGGTTGCTGTTGGTATTGTCGCTGCTGCGGCTGTTGACGCGGTATATAGACCCAGTCATCCTGATCGCCAAAAGCCGTGCCTGACAAAAACCAGCCAAATACCAAAATCATTGAATGCCTGACCATAAATCCTCCTGAGTGGGATTCTTCAGCGTTAGCACATTATCGCTCCTCTTGGATCAAAGAGCACTTAGAGCTTGGATTATTCAATTACATCGCTTGCGATTATCCATCTATGGTCGTCAGTTTCATCGCAGTTGGAAATAAGCTTCTTACGAACACAAAAAAGGCCTCTACCGTAATCAGCGATAGAGGCCATAGAGTGTCGCGACCAGGAGGAGCCGCTAAGAGGTCACACAAAAACTATATATGAGCGGGTATAGCCAAATTCAAGTTGCTGGCTAAGGACGCAGTACCAAACAAGAGCGTGGACAGGATAAATTGACCAGACATAAAGCTCAGCATGCCAATGACAAAAAACATTCCGGTCATCGCGTCTCTGTATAAGCTTTTTGAAGTATTCATCTGGTTCACCTTTTCTGTGTTTAGTTGCTTTGCAAGCACGACTTCACTATAAACCCATCCATAAAATAAACAATTAGGTGTTTATTGTTTTATTTGTTTCTTTATTAGAAACTATTTGAAGGGGCATTTGGGAGAAACGCGGGGCAGTATCGGGAGAATCAGCAATTTTGCTGATGTCGCGCAGCAGGTGCGAGTCCGAGTTTATTCATTGTCTCCGGCCAATGCAGTGTCGACTGCCCGCAAAATGTAGTCGTTGTTACGAATATCCCGTGCGAGCGCTACGATCTCTTCATAGGCATAATTGTGCAAATTGAAACTCATCTTGTCGATGCGATTGTCATCAATGAATATATCGAGTACCAACAGCACAGAGTTGTCGTACTGATCAGTGTTATCAAGCACCTTAACGCCGGCCACGATTCTCATGTGTTCATCGATGGCATTGATGTATCGCAACGACGATAAATGCTCGATTTGTTCGGGAGTTAGTACATTGTTTTTGGTCATCATGAATCTTAAATATAGGCTGGAGCGCTTGTGGTTTAATTGAGAGCGTTCGTTCCAAAAAGCTTGGCTTCAAATACCAGGCAAATGCTCCAACACGGATTATTGGGAATCGTACAACCAACAAACTTCATGCCAGATTTGTCGGCACAACTTGGTGGATGCTGAAATAGGGCCGTTACCGGAATTTTACCTATCAAAAAGCTATCCCTAAGCTAACCCGCTCGCCAACGTTTGGACTAAAGCCCGATTTAACCGTGCCGTTTTATTGGTGTGCTACTTGCTTGCTTAGTAAAAACTCATATCCAAAGGGCTATTTTTGTAGTGTTTACCTCAAATCATCCCACAATTGTTACTGACTCCTGGCCGACATCCGACCAGCAGAACCGCTGTGTCAGCACCTTGCCCAGTGGTCATTGTCACGGCGAAGACGAGGAGATATCCCTTGGATGACAAGTCTGCGGATGATGAAGAATGGGTCATCTGGAATGGCGCGCTCGGCCTCGTCACCACGGTGGTAATTCAGCGGGTCGAAGCGAGTGCTGGCGGTAGAATCGCCTGGCTGGAGGAACCCTTCGACATGGTCGGCCCTTTCAGCTTCGACGCGCTATACACGCACGGTCGAATCGCCTACGCCGCCTGTATCGTTATGTCGCGCCAGAGATGGCAAGACGACCAAGTGGAACTACGGCGGGAGTCCCTCAAAATACGCCGTGCGGCAGAGCAACGCATAAACGAAAAATTTGAGCGTCTCTATAGCGGCCAGCACCGGCATCAATTCAACCACAAACCATTGGACGAACAGCGTCACCGTCAGATACTAAATCTGCCAATCGATGGAACGCTAGAATCATCCCAGATTAAAACCGCTTTTCGACGGCTGGCCCAAAAGGCCCATCCCGATGCCGGCGGCAGCAACGAACAGTTCATTCGCATAACGGAAGCGCGCAACGCATTACTTGCGCACATCTAGGATTGCTACCCGCAATCTCGATTTGCGCTGAAGATATTGCCAAATTCAAAGTACCGGTCACTTTGGCGAGGTTTTGTGATGGTCATCGTAAAAGCTCACGGTGCGCAACTAACGACCAGTTCATCACTGTATTGACCCACTTCCCTATCTTTCAACACATAAACCGCCGTATAACGGCGCAGCTCAGGCTTTCCGGCAACCAATAGTGCACGGTTATCCACATAGCGGGTTTGGGTGTCGCGGGCTAGAAACATAAATTCGCTTTCATTCTCCCGTTGGGAATAGATATTGATGCCGTCACTTTTGAATTTTTGAAAACTCAATACCACATTCCCGCCGGTCTGATCGGCAGCCTTCAGCACCGGTTTGGCATCGGTTAAGTCCGTATTGATTTCCGCGCCGACGATACCCAGCAGACTACCCAATGCTTCCGTATAACCGGGGTGAGCTTTGATGCGCCGTGCCAACGCTCTTACCTTATTCTCGAATTGGCCGCGGTAAGCCTGTTTATCGGCGGTCGCATGATGCGCGGCCGCGGCGGCGATATTGGCGGCCGATACCTTGACATGCAATTCTTGGTTCTCGGTATTGCAAGCGGCAATATCCTCGTCGGATAAACCCAACTGGGTTTTCAACGCAGCAAGATTGACGATAAACCGGTCATGCCACATCAACAAATCGCCATCGGGGCGGGGGAAATAATCTGCTTTAGCCATCAGTGTGCTCCTTATAAATCAACGATAAACAAGCCACGCAGCGGCCAACAGGCCGAATCGCCGGCGTAAGTATTGGAATAAATCGAAGGGAATGACTAGCGTTAGAACTATGTCGCCAAAGAGTATAGATAAGCTATCAACTTACACAAGTGCGGCTAAATGTCGCGCGTTTGGATATTAAAACCGGCCGAGGGCATAGCCATAGGCTTTAATGCAACTTCCGAAGCATCCGTGCGGGTTGCCGACCACCGCGAAGGCATTCCAAACAGTCCCGGCGGCATATAAAAATCTCTGGAAGGCATATCCAAATGTCCGGAACGCACCTTCGCAAACCTGGAAGGCACCCCGGCAGGTTCGAAGGCGCAGCCAAAAGACGCGAAGGCACCGCCGGACTTGTTGTGGATACAGCCGAGAGTTTTTTATACGCCGCCGGCTTGGGCTTATATGCGGTCGCGGCCAAAGGGAGTGCGTTCAAGCCGATTTTATGCCGCAATTTCTGAGGGTCTCGCCGATTTTGACTGGTAAGCTTGGCTCATAAATTAATCGTGAGCCACAAGAAAACACCTTTTATTACAATCGCTTATTTTTATATAGCGACCACTTGGCGCAGTCGTTTGGCTCAGTCTTGCCAGATAGAACCAATTTTGAGCCAAATGACCGGAGCTGGGAAAGTGCACCGATCCTATTCCGTCTTGACTAAAACTTGCTGTCCTAATCCCAGGGTTAAATACCACTCTAATGTGTGACGCATAATACCTGTCGTCTACTACGCTCAGAGCGACTAGACCTTGGACTTGCAACGCTTCGGCGTAAACCTCCATGGCATTTTGTCTGTCACGAGCCAGAGAATAAAACTTGCCCGGAGTATCGATGGCACATTGTTGTTAGCTTTTCTAAGGTTAGCATCGTAAATTCATAAAAATGGGGTGAGTCGGGATGGGCTTATCATGATTTTGTCTATACAATAACCTCATGAGATTGACTTTTGATCCCGCCAAAAACGCCCGAAATATCCAGGAACGCGGTTTGCCTTTCACTATGGTCGAAAACTTCGATTGGCAACATGCCTTGATCATGGAAGACACCCGCCAGGATTATGGCGAACGGCGCTTCAGAGCATTCGGCAAGATTGAAGACCGTCTTTTTGCCGTGGTGTTTACACCCCGTGACGATGCCCTGCATATCATCAGTTTTAGAAAAACGAATAAACGAGAGGAAAAACGCTATGGCCAATCGAATTAACCCCGCTTCGCTCGACGATGATAACCCGGAATGGACAGAACAAGACTTTGGCCGCGCTCGTCCGGCATCAGAGGTGCTACCGGAACTTTTTGGTGCGGAAATGGCAGCTGAAATGCTAAAACCCAAAGGCGGCAGGCCACGCAAGGCTAATCCCAAAGTATTTACTGCCATTCGTTTGGATGCCGATATTGTCGAGGCTTTCAAGGCAACCGGGAGTGGCTGGCAAACCCGCATTAATGACGCCCTGAAAACATGGTTGAAAGAACACCCGGAAAATAGAACGGGCTGAAGATTTGGCTCGTTCCCACGCGCCCGTGGTAACCCCGCACTTGTCCGCGACGCGGTTGAACTCCAAAGTTACAAAAATATAATGAATGCTTTCAACTTTTGTTTACAAACAATCTAAGACTTTATTTTGTCTACATTCATGTAAACTAGATCAACAATCGTAAGTTTGAAACCAATTATGGTGACTGTTCTTCGATAAATCTCTGTAAAATTCTCGCCGATGGATAGCTAGACATTGATGCTATTCCGTTTGCAAGTTCAACTGGAAACAGAGCTCCCTCAAACTTATGGCTAACAAGACTTGGGATAGTAGCAATGATGCGCTGCAGTCCAATTAGTTGCTCCTTGGTTGGCATCGAAGCATCGGCTAGATAATCTCCCGTTGGTATGTTCAATACCATGTATGTGCCCGGATCAATCTTGAGGTAGACCTTCTCACCCCAATTTGTTCGCTTACCGTAAGGATTGGCAAGATCCGGAGAGCGATGAACTTCCCGACGGACAAACTCATGCGACAGCACGGCAAACGAAGGCGATTGATCTCGTTCATGTGGCTGCGCAAAGCGAACTATAGATGCCAAATGATCGAAAAAGGCACCGCTTTTCTCCTGACCTATTACATGAACTGACCTAGAGGTATCTTTCGCATGCTGTAAAAAGTCTCGAATGTTTGGGACTAACTTCGAGTACTGACTTCTCAACGTCAGTGGGCCGTCCTTGATAAACAGAGTATCTGTGACAAGACTTTTGTCCGTGTGTCCCCAAAGCACGCGAATTGCCGTGAAAAGCATCAGGGTTTCCATGATCAACATGTAGGCAGATGCCACTGAATCGGGGGCACTTTCCTCATCCATATCTAGATGAAATCCGATCATATCGGTCAAGAAGACTGTCTTTGTACAGTTTGGGCATACCCCCTCGTCTGCGTCGTTTGGTAACCCCTGAACAATATCTTCATGGCAGTGGGGGCATTGAAATCCAGGCGAATTAGATATATTGGCCTTATCCCATTTCTTGTAGGCAATCCATTTCAGAGTTTCATAGAAGGCGCCGCCCTCGTCAATCTTCATCGAATCGCGAACTATATGCCTTACCGCATCATAGTTGGTGCCAAGTTCTGTTCTGACGTTTTTCAATGGAAAAACAGTGGCGTGGAAGACTGCGCTTCCCGTTAGGACATCTTGTAGCAATAGTGGATGAGGGTGGTCTTTATCAATGGCTTCGAGACGGACCCGATCAACAGCCAACAAGGCAGTTTTAACGAATGCAACTTCTCGCGGAGGTTTTTGTTCTGATTGAATAGAAACAAACGAGCCGTCAACTGCCCAAACATTTCGTAGCGGTATTGCACCCTCAGCATTGTAGGTCTCCCAAAGCGTATTAGTTGGATCCTGTTCGTCATGCTTTGCAGCCTCGAACTCATTCACTAGTGCGCGTACCCAATCACTTTGGATAACTGCTAAATGGCCGAGTTTTGAGGCTGATTCCCCTGGCAATCTTGCTCCGGCTGAATATGGCATAGCAATACTCCCTAAGATGCGGTAGCTTCAAACCGATGTGCTTGAACCGGTATAACGAAACGATGTGACATAGTCAGCATTCGCATATAACCAGGGGTTTTAGCCCGAAGGATATCCTCCTCTATCCCAGAAAACGCTATCTGAACTCGAGAAAGACTCTTTGTCTCGTCCTGACTTGAAAGATGACCAACAAAGAAATTTTCAGTTTGCGCAAGAAGTTCGCTATTTATAGTGGATGGCGACTGCGTTGAGTACACCATGCCTATGTGGAATTTTGCTCCCTCTTTCGCAAACCTAGT
>NZ_JANIBL010000029.1 GCF_024505055.1 Methylomonas rosea | reverse complement strand
AGTGTCCATTTTTATTAGACCACTACATTTCAATTGATCGAGATAGTCGCCGAGTTTGGGGTGCGGCTGATGTTGTCGGGTCGAATAAACCGGCTCTTTGATCGTTTTGAGATGTTTACGAATGGTGGGACGGGAAAGCCTGAACTGTTTCGTTAGGTCGTTGGCGGTTACATGCTCGACAAAACGCAGCCGCCTGATTTCGGCAATCACTTCCATTTTTATCACTCCAGGATTCTCCGGCAAAAAGACGGTCATTGAACAACCTCGGGTGAAAACTTTTCAACCGCTGAAAATCTTGGAAACGGAGCGCCAGCGAAGTGAAGATTTTTAGTCCCTGATAGTCTTAGCGCCTTGCAGGTTTTCGCAGCGAAGCGGAGAAAACCTGCAAGGCATTGTGACATGGCGTCAAGTCATGCGAGAGCCGATGTTTCGACCCCTTGTTGGATCGGAGCGAGGTGAAGCGGACGATTCGGGGCGCCGCAGGCATAAGCGGTCGCATGATTTTTGCCGATTTTTTCCTGCTGGGAAGCTCGAAAAAATCTTTCGGCAAAAATAGCGACTCCTCGGGCTTTTCTACCCAGGACCCTGGAAAGTTTTGCAGGCCGTTTTGCAATACTTAGAGATATTCGAATACGTGTTGTTTGGCTGATTGGCGAGTTAATAAACCGCTCGCGATGGGTGCCGCCCATTTTTAAGTTATGATACTTGCGGTTCATCGTGCTGCCATATTGGTTGCCTTTTTGCTATTACGGCTAATCAATTGGTGCTTGTTTAACGGTTTTTGGTAGGCCGCTGAAAAATACTGGTCCCCTATCCAATGTGCGGTTATATCATTGGTCACATCCAAAGCCTTATGGTCTGGGTGTAGCAGGTCGATGCCCTGATCATGCGTTCTGCTCGGCCATTCTATTCGCGTCAAGTATGCAACTCCAGCGCGACGGCAAAATACAACCACTGGTGTATAGGTGATCTCCGACGCCTGTGTTTGATGAGTTCGACCGGCATCAATATCCTCATTTAGCGGGTTGGAAGCTGTCAGCGCTTAATGGTTACTATTGTTGTTTGTCTTAAATTCTCCATTTACCTAAGTCTTTCATTGGCATGTGGTTTCAAAATATGAAGGTCATTTTGCAAAGCGCGCGTTAACTATCACCATTGAGCCGTTTGCTGTTTTGTGCCGCGAGCGTTGAGTCGGGAGCAAAATCAAATAGGCATTTCACTCCAAGGGCTAATTGCAGGCGAATCAGCAGCACCCTGCGAGGGTGTCCGGGTTCTGATATCAGCAAACTACCTCTGAAACCAGTGCTCTCGACACACTAAGGTATCGCCAAATTGCGATTCAAGGGCTTATATGCTAAGGGTGTTCTGCGAAGTAATAAGAACGCTACAAGCCCGCATGTGTTCCTGGGTATTCTTATGCTGTGACTGGAGTGAATTCAACCTGCTAAGATTTTATTATTCAAATGGTTGGCCCGTTTTACGTCTTTTGGAAGCCGGGTTATAAAGCCAAGGCTGGGAAATATTTAAATTCCGGGGCCGCAGATAACCCGGCCGCAGTTGGCGCGCTCACCGGCTTTTGCTACTTGAACTGTGGCGAATATTGCGTGGACCTGATTGCTTGTTGAGAGGAATGGTTTGTTTTCATAAGACTCGTTGGTTATAGCGGGATTGCTCGCTACTGTGTGTCTGTGAATAGGGGGTAGGGGGTTGATCTCGGGTTTGCGAATTGGAGACAACAAGCGCTTAGATAAAATAGCTTAATTTATCTTGACAAGGATTTGGCAAGTGGTAGACTGCCACGCACCTCAAGGGACCGGGGTGTCTTCAATAAGAAGGCTAAATAACAAGGAAAAACAAAGAACTCCCGATTTGATCGGGGATTTAGATAATCTTTTAGGAGGTAGAAATGGCTGCTACAACTGAATCAGTTAAGGCTGATGCTGCGGAAGCACCGCTTTTAAATCAAAAAAACCTGTGGGCTGGTATCAGCCTGTATTTGGTTTTTTATTCTTTCATTCGTTGGTATGAAGGTGTTTATGGCTGGTCAGCTGGCTTAGACTCTTTTGCTCCAGAGTTTGAAACATACTGGATGAACATGTTGTACATCGAGATCGTTATCGAAGTACTGCTGTTTGCCGGTATCAACGGCTATATCTGGAAAACTCGTGATCGTAAAGTTATGTCAATCACTCCACGTGAAGAGTTGAGAAGACACTTTACACACTGGACATGGTTGGTTTGCTACGGCTGGGCTATCTATTGGGGTGCTTCTTACTTCACAGAGCAAGACGGTACATGGCACCAAACTATCGTTCGTGATACTGACTTTACTCCAAGTCACATCATCGAGTTCTACCTGTCATACCCAATCTACATCATCACTGGTTCAGCTTCTTTCATGTACGCAAAAACAAGACTGCCTACATACCACGAAGGTCTGCACTTGATGTATCTGATTGCGGTTATCGGTCCATTCATGATCCTGCCTAACGTAGGTTTGAACGAGTGGGGTCACACATTCTGGTTTATGGAAGAGTTGTTCGTTGCTCCATTGCACTACGGTTTCGTATTCTTTGGTTGGGCTGCTCTGGCTGTAATGGGTGTTGTGAACACCGAAGTAATGGCAATTGCAAAATTGCTGAAAAAAGATCTGGCTTAATAGCTTATCTTTAAAAGTAAAAATACTATCTCCTTTCCTGCCGCTGCTTCGTTTAAGTGGCGGTAGGATAAAGAGAAGTGAAAAAAATATAATTTTAATTCTTTAGGAGGTAAGCTAATGAGCGCATCTCAATCAGCTGTACGTTCACGTGCGGAAGCGGTACAAGTTTCCCGTACGTTCGACTGGATGATTCTTTTTACACTGTTCACAGCGGTTCTGGGCGGTTACCACATTCACTATATGTTGACTGGCGGTGACTGGGATTTCTGGACCGACTGGAAAGATAGACGTCTATGGGTAACCGTAGCTCCTATCGTTTCTATTACGTTCCCTGCGGCTGTTCAAGCATGCTTGTGGTGGAGATACCGTTTGCCAGTTGGCGCGACTCTTTCTGTAGTTGCTCTGATGGTTGGTGAGTGGATTAACCGTTATATGAACTTCTGGGGCTGGACATACTTCCCAGTAAACATTTGCTTCCCATCTAACCTGTTGCCAGGTGCGATCGTTCTTGACGTTATCCTGATGATGGGTAACAGCATGACTCTGACCGCTGTTGTTGGTGGTTTGGCTTATGGTTTGTTGTTCTACCCAGGTAACTGGCCTGTTATCGCTCCATTGCACGTGCCTGTAGAATATAACGGCATGATGATGACTTTGGCTGACTTACAGGGTTACCACTATGTTCGTACCGGTACACCTGAGTACATCCGTATGGTAGAGAAAGGTACATTAAGAACTTTCGGTAAAGACGTTGCTCCAGTATCAGCGTTCTTCTCTGGATTCGTTTCTATCATTATTTACTTCTTGTGGCACTTCTTCGGCAGATGGTTCGCTAAAACCGACTTCATCGCTGACGACGCGTCTTAATTAGAAGAATAGTAAGAAAATGAACCTGGTGGTTCTAGATAGCTACCAGAAAGTCTTAATTAAAATTCTCTAGTGATAGAGGAGGAAATATGAAAATAATAAAAGACAAAGTTGCAAAACTGTCCTTTGTCGCACTGTTGGTCGCAATGACAGCAGCGATGTTCTATGCTCCAACAGCATCTGCTCACGGTGAAAAATCACAGGCTGCGTTCATGCGTATGCGGACGATTCACTGGTTTGACCTGAACTGGTCAAAAGAAGAAGTGCCTGTTAATGAAACTATGACAATTTCTGGTAAATTCCTGGTATTCGCAGGCTGGCCAGAAACTGTTGATAAACCAGAAGTTTCATTTTTGAACGTTGGTATCCCTGGTCCTGTATTTATCCGTGCAGGTTCTTGGATCGGCGGTCAATTGGTTCCTCGTTCAGTGTCTTTGGAATTGGGCGAAGTTTACGAGTTTAAAGTTCTGCTGAAAGCTCGTCGTCCAGGCGACTGGCACGTTCACTCAATGATGAACGTACAAGGCGGTGGTCCTATCATCGGCCCAGGCAAATGGGTAACCATTACTGGTTCTATGAGCGAGTTTGTTAACCCAGTTACAACTTTGACTGGTCAAACAATCAACTTGGAAAACTATGCTCTGGACAACGTTTATTTCTGGCACGCAGTATGGTTCGCAATCGCGTTCGCATGGTTGTTGTTCTGGATCAAACGCCCATTGTTCGTTCCACGTCATATCGCTGTTAGCACTGGCAAAGCAGATTCTCTGATCTCAGCTGGCGACAAAAAAATCGGTATGCTGTTCGGCGTAGGTACTATGGTTATCGTTGCTGCTTCTATGGGCGCTACCAACGAAAAATACCCTGTAACTACTCCTTTGCAAGCTGGTTTGTTGCGTGGTATGAAAACTTATCAAATGCCTGAAGCTAACGTTTCAGTTAAAGTTGATGATGCTACATACCGTGTTCCAGGTCGTGCAATGCAAATGACTTTGACCATCACAAACAACGGCGATTCAGCTGTTCGTTTGGGTGAGTTCAACACAGCAGGTGTACGTTTCTTAGATCCAGCGGTTCATGAAGATGATACTGCTTACCCAGACGATTTGCTGGCTGAAGAAGGCTTAACTGTTAGCGATAACAGCCCTCTGGCTCCAGGCGAAACACGCACTGTCGAAGTTACTGCTTCTGACGCTGCTTGGGAAGTATATCGTTTAGCTGACTTGATCTACGATCCAGACAGCCGCTTCGCAGGTCTGTTGTTCTTCTGGGATGAAAAAGGTAACCGTCAATTGGTAACAGTTGATGCTCCTCTGATCCCAACTTTCATCTAATAATGAAAGTTTCCTAAGTAGAAATACTTAGGAAGAAACTGAAAACCCTCGCTATTGAAAAATAGCGGGGGTTTTTTTTGGTTAATATGCTCGGAAAACGCAGGAAAATATAAAAAATGAAAAAAATGTTAGTAATTGTTGGGATATTAGTATTAAGCGGTTGCTCGGAAAAAGAAGAGTATCAGTCCGTAGTATTGGAGCAAATGAAGCAGGATAAAGATCTTAGGGACTACGGAATTGAGCCGGAAACAATGACAAAATGTGTCGTCGATACTTCGTCAAATGATATGCCAGGATTATTCTTACTAGATCCTGAAAGACGAAAGGCGTATAAAAATTACGCCAAAATGTTAGATCTTAATAAGTCTAAGGACCCGCAGAAGACCCTAACTGAATTACGAGAAAGTTTTGGTGCAGCCAAAGAGCTTGCAGAAGCACATTCAAATTACGTTGAAAGCGTAGTCGAATGTATGTCTGGATTAGTGACTGGTGGTGAAGAAAAATTAAAAAATACAAAATAGTACAATCTGATGACGAATTCAAACGGATTGACGATAAAGTCTTGGAAAGTAGTAAACCACTCGGAATTTAATTGGGTGAGTTAAGTGTAAAGTTTTTACGGAACCTATTTTAGTTATCACTCAAAAGTGAAGTACAAAACCCAAATGCAAGTGAGTCCCACGTTGGGAGTGTATTCCAAAAATTACAAGTATCTCTTCAGGTTAAAACAATGGGTTATCAGGGGTTTATATCAGCAAGGCACTGATATTAGAGATGTAGTAAAAGGTCCGATAATATTGCGGAAACGGCACGCTAACTTATTACATCATCGCCGTCGTTATCATAGGTCTTTTGGAGCGCTGCGCTGCAAAAAATCGTCCCGATTTTAGGGGGGCTCTAATTAATGCAGTTTTTCAAGAAAAACGATGAGCAAGCAACTGAATCAGTAGGTGCTTAAGTTCGAGATAGCGAATTAATCAGAGCTTCCTTAGGAGTTTTACACCCAAAGTCATAATTTAGCATATCCCGCCAAACTAATTATCAATGCATCTTTGCTCAGCTCGCCGGGACATCAAGTTAATAGCTGGCTTTCTAATTGGGTCAAAGTAAATTAATGTTGTGGTGGAAATGAGGCAAAGCCATCGGATTTAGACCCGAATGCTTGATTGAAAAACGATAAATATTTTGACACTAGGTAAGCGAGGCTTCGCTACCGTTATTTTGGAGACTTAAACAATCCGCGATGACAGCTCTTATGATTGAATATCGAGCAAAGTGATAAAGTTAGATTGCAAAAATGACTAAGCTTTTTTGATAAAAGCTGACGTAAGTTGCTAAGCTATTTAACTAATGTTAACGGTAGGACGACAATCGTGCCAATTATCTTAAAAGTACTTTCTTACAAGGGTTTACCATTACCTACTGAATTGAGTGCCGAATTCAATCAGTTAGGAGGAACGATAGGCAGAAAGGCGGGAAACACTCTAGTGTTACCTGACACAGAAAACTTTGTATCAGGGCACCACGCTGAAATCATTTACCAGGACGGCGGCTACTTGATAAAGGATACAAGTAAAAATGGTACATTTTTGTCTAATGCCGGACTTAATATAAATGATGCGCAAGCAAGATTGCTAGATGGTGAAGTTTTACGTATCGGCGAATATGAAGTTATTGTGGAACAGTCAGCCGAAATATTACCAAGTTCACCCATTAGTATCGAGAGTCTTTCGCCTTCACCATTTGCCGAATCGTTTCCAAACGATCAGCAGTCAATAGTAAATGAACCGCTGAATTTCTCGATTCCGCATAGCGCAGCGAATTCTCCGTTCGGAGAACGTCCTCCAGCATCCCCTTTTCACGACAGCTTTACCCCGCCCGAGGTGTTACCTCCCGAGAATGATGGTAAAGATATTGCCGAATTCTTAAAAGGGTTAGATTCATTAGGTGCATTGGATACACCTTTCAATGCGTCTCCCGAAGTAGAGTTTCCGAATTTTGAATCAATAAGTTTATCCAAGCCTATTCCTTCGCATATAGAGTTGGATTCTGAAGACATATTCCAAAATGCGTCTAATATTGAATGTGAAGTTGAACCCACCGCGGTTCCGCAAGACAGTGAAATAGAGTTTACGCTAACACCGAATAAGGACCGCTATACCAGTTCGAAATCGGCTGACTTATCGCTCATGAAGATGTTTCTGGATGGTGCAGGAATAAAAGATCACACATTCTTAACAGAAGATCAGTGGCCGGAGGCGATGAAAGTTACCGGTGTGTTGTTCCGAAATTTGATCGAAGGCTTGATGGATGTTTTGCGCGCACGCGCGGAAATGAAAAGTGAATTTCGAGTTTCCGTCACCACAATCCGCTCTTTTGACAATAACCCGCTAAAATTCAATCCTGATGTGGAAAGTGTGCTTAAGCTAATGCTCGCGCCGAATAATCCCGCGTTTATAAATTCAAATGATGCAATAAATGAAGCTTTCAAAGATGTCAAATTTCACCAACTAGCGATGACGGCAGGTATCCAGGCTTCTTTGGCAGAAATTTTGCACCGCTTCGATCCGGAGAGTTTTGAGAAAACTTTGGGCGAAGGCATTGTTTTTCAAAGAAAAGCCAAGTGTTGGGAGCTTTTTTGCGAAAAATATCCGGAATTAAAAACACAAGCAATTGAAGGATTTTTTGGGGAAGAGTTCGCTGAAGCTTATGAAAAACAGATGCGTCTATTTGCGAGGCGGTGAAAGTTTGCAAGTTTATTGGGTTGGCAGCGCAGTTTTCATAAGTCATTGTTCTTAAATAATAAACGGTACCGAATACAGTATGTCAATCAATAACAGGATTGTTTGGTCGGAAGGCATGTTCCTTAGGCCGCAGCACTTTCAACAACATGATCGTTATCTGGAAAGCCGAATCGATGGTCGATGTTATGGAATTAGGGCATACGACTGGGGTTTTTCCTCGCTAAAGCTGGATGGAGCACAATTGGCAATCGGAAAAATCACTCTGATTGATGCCAGAGGCATTTTCCAGGACGGTACTCCGTTTCATTTGCCTGACGAAGATGAGCTGCCTTTGCCACTGGATGTCTCTGAAGGCGTCGCTAATGAAGTGGTGTATTTAGCATTGCCGCTGAGTCGTCCGGACGCTGTTGAGGTTGACAGCGACAATAACCCTGACGGATTGGCGAGATACCGAGTTACCCATAGGGACGTCAGAGACAACAACGCCGGTTATGATGCTCGTTACCCCGTGCAGATAGGCAGCATTCGTCCGAAACTTATGCTTGGCGATCAAGAACGATCAGGCTATCTATGTCTGGGTGTTGCCAATATCGTTGAGGTGCGCGCCGACAAAACAGTCGTACTGGATGACAAATACATTCCCGTGGCGTTGCAATCGGCAGCCAGTAGTATTTTGAACGGCTTTGTCCGGGAGCTGCAAGGTTTGCTGCATACCAGAGGTGAGGCTTTAGCAGCACGCGTTGCTGGTACTTCACAAGGTGCCGGTGTCGCAGAGGTGGCAGACTTTATGTTGCTGCAAACCATCAATCGCTATGAGCCATTGTTGGCACATTTGGCTGGAAATACACTACTCCATCCGGAAGCGCTATTTTCCTTATGCTTGCAGCTGATGGGAGATCTGGCGACTTTCTACCGTCAAACTAAACGGCCAGCGGTGTTGCCAGAATATCGGCATGACGACTTGCGTATTTGCTTTATGCCGTTAATTGACGAGTTGCGACGCTTGCTGAGCATGGTGCTTGAGCAAAATGCCATTCAAATTCCTTTAACCAAGCATAGCCAGTCGGTGTATTACTCGGGTCGCCCGGATGTGAAATTATTGGAGCAGGCAATCTACATCCTGGCTGCAAGTGCCCAAGTATCGTCGGAAATGTTGCGTACACATTTTCCACCCCAGGTAAAAATTGGTCCTGTTGAAGAGATCACCCAACTGGTAACTGCTGCACTGCCGGGAATTTCAATTCACCCTTTGCCCGTGGCGCCAAGGCAATTGCCGTATCACGCCGGATGCTCTTATTTCGAACTGGACAAACAAAGCCCTTATTGGAAGAAAATGATGGATTCCGGCGGCTTTGCATTTCATATTGGCGGTAATTTTCCGGGATTGGAGTTGGAATTCTGGGCAATAAAAAAAGGGTGATGACATGGCGCAACAAGGACCTTTCGGCGATGACGACAAAACAGTGTTACGGCCTTCGCCTGGCGGAAGAATGCCTCAACAGTCGTCATTCACGCAAGTACCACCATCCCCGCCCCAGCAGCCGACTGCAACTATCAACATTCCTTCGCTGAGCTTGCTTTCAGGAGCGGATAGCGGTTCCTTATTGACTCTATCGGCTGGCATGCTTTCCTTGGCGGCTAGGCTTAGAACAACTGTTAGTTATGCCGGAGTTGATGAACTAAAACAAAAGTTGGCCAAAGAAGTCAGGGAATTTGAGAATCGTGGCTTGAATGCGGGGTTTCAGCAAGAAACCATGCGCATGGCGAGCTACGGTTTATGTACTTTTCTGGATGAAATTATCCAAAACACGCCCTGGGGCTCGCAGAGTAATTGGGGCCATCAAAGTCTGCTTATCCTTTTTCATAAAGAAGCCTGGGGCGGCGAACGCTTTTTCCAAATACTCGAACATCTGGTGAAACAGCCCGCGCAAAACTTACCGCTCATCGAGCTTTGCTATGTGCTGTTAAGTTTTGGATTCGAGGGCAAGTATCGGGTCATGACCAACGGCTCCAACGAACTGGAAAAACAACGTCTGGAACTGTATCAATTGACTCAGCGGGTGAGGGGGGATTTCCCGGCGGAACTGTCGCCGCGCTGGCATGGGCAAAAGAGCGGCAATAGCTCGTTGATCACGCAAGTACCCTTATGGGTGTTCGCTAGCGCAGCCGGCGGCTTATTACTACTTTGTTATCTGGGTTTTGCGTTTTTTATTAATTCGGCATCCGATCCGACGTATCGTGAGTTACTAAAATTGGCCAAGGAGCCTGTACAAGTTGCGGCGGCAGCAACTATAACCCCACCGCCCGCGCCCGCTATTGCAAACAGATTGGAACGCTTTAAGCCATTATTGCGCGACGAAATTGCCCAGAATATGGTTGAAGTGGTCGACGATAGCATCATCCGCGTCCGCAACTCCTTTCCCTCGGGTAGTGACCAAGTCAAGCCGGAGTTTCTGCCCATGTTGAAAAAAATCGCTAAGGAGCTTGAGAATGAACAAGACTCGATTTTGGTAACCGGGCATACCGACGACAAACCCATCGTATCGGCCCGTTTTCCATCCAATTGGCATCTGTCCGCGGCACGCGCTAAAAACGTCTTGGCGATTTTAACCGCATCCGCCCAATTAAAAGGTGCTGCCAGAGCCGAAGGCCGGGCCGACGGCGAGCCTTTGGCACCCAATGACACTCCTGAACATCGAGCCTTAAATCGGCGCGTCGACATCCTGATAAAGTGAGAATACCGCGTGGAACGGATAATCAGTTTTTTTAAAACAAAGTGGGTGCTTGAGCTGATCGGTATCGTGGTTTTGTCGGTATTGATTTGGTTCATCGGGCCCTTAATTGCGATTGCCGGCAGTGTGCCGTTGGAGTCAGATTTAAGCCGCATCGTAACGATAGGCGTAATAGTCGGATGTTGGTTGCTTTATCGGTTGATTGCATGGCTGTTGTCGCGTAAGCGCGAACAGCGCTTGATGGCCGATTTGGCTGGCGGAGCCGATGCAAACGATGCGCAATCGGCCTCCGCAGCCGAACTGGATGTGTTGAGTCGCGGCTTCGACGAGGCTTTAGCTTTATTGAAAACCACCAGCTCCAAACAACGCGGTCGGAAGCAGTATCTTTACGAACTACCTTGGTACGCAATTATCGGTGCGCCGGGATCCGGCAAAACCACAGCCTTAATCAATTCCGGATTGCAATTTCCGTTGGCCGAACGCTTGGGCAAGCATGCGGTAAAAGGCGTCAGCGGCACACGAGATTGCGATTGGTGGTTTTCGGACGAAGCAGTGTTATTGGATACCGCCGGCCGCTATACCACCCAAGATAGCCATCAAGAAGTGGATGCGACGGCCTGGCATGGTTTCTTGCAGCTGTTAAAAAAATATCGACCACGCCGCCCCCTGAACGGTGTATTTGTGGCAGTGAGTGTCAGCGATTTGATACAGCAGACTGAGGAAGAATTACGCCAGCATGCGGCGGCGATTCGGCGGCGGATTACGGAGCTTAATGCGCAATTGGGTGTGCAATTGCCGGTGTATGTGTTGTTCACCAAAGCCGACCTCGTGGCGGGCTTTAGTGATTTTTTCGCCAATTTGACCGAGGACGAGCGTAGCCAGGTGTGGGGCGAAACGTTTATTCGTGCGGACAACGATAAAGAGGATCTGGCCGCGCATTTATTGCAATTCGAGAAGGCCTATGACGAATTAACCGAGAGACTGGTGCAGCGCCGCTTGAAGCGTATCCAGGAAGAGCGCGATGTGCAGCGCCGTACGGCTATTTTCGATTTCCCGCAGCAAATGATGCTGTTCAAATCAGTGGCAACCGGATTTTTGGATGCAGCGTTCTCCACCAATCGCTACGAAGAGCCTTTCCTGTTGCGCGGTGTGTATTTCAGCAGCGGCACCCAGGAAGGGACTCCGATAGACCGAGTGATGGCTGCGTTGGCCTCAAGCTTTAGATTGGAAAGACAAGTGACGCCATTAATGAGCGGGCGCGGAAAAAGCTATTTTCTGACTAAGCTCCTAAAGCAAGTGGTATTTCCCGAAGCGGAATTGGTTGGTGTGGATCCAAAGGTCGAACGGCGTTTTCGTTTGATGAACCTCGCCGGCTTTGCCGCCACCTTTGCGATTGTAGCGATTGCCGTGGTGGTGTGGATGGTCAGTTTTGCCACCAATAAGTCGGCGATTGCCGATGTCGAAAAACAGATAGAAATTTACCGAGCCAGTAATCTTGCTCCAACAGATTCACGTTCCGGCTTCTTGGCCTTGCTGCCGAAGCTAAATGCCCTGCAAGCCGCCAAGGACGTGTACGCTCAAACCGGTTGGAGCAGCGGATTTGGTTTGTACCAGGGCGATAAAATCGATTCCGCTATCGATATTTCCTATGAGCGTTTGCTTCGCGAAAATTTTCAGGCTTTGATTACGCTACGTTTGAAAGAGCGCATGCAAGGCGATGAAGGCAAAAATCTGGATGTGCTCTATCAACTGCTGCGCGTCTATCTGATGTTCGGCGAGCCGCAACGGATGGACGCCAAGGTTGCGCAGCCCTGGGTGAAATTGGATTGGGAGCAAATGTTTGCCACCGACCCGGAGACCCAGGCCAAATTGCAGTTACACCTGGATAACTTGTTGGCTTTGAATTTGGATCCGGCAACACTTGATAATGGCTTTGTCGACGCAGTGCGCAATAAACTGACGCAAATTCCCATGGTCAATCAACTTTATAGCCGCTTTAAAAGCGAGGCGCTGTTTGATCGCAGTCACGACATTTCCGTCGCCGGACAACTGGCGCCGAACGGTGGCCGAGTGTTTACAGCAAACGGCAAGGAATTGGATACGCTGGTTGTACCCGGTTTGTTTAGCAGTTACGGCTATACGGAGCTGTTTCTGAAGAAAGGCATGGTTTACGTCAAGGAAGCCAGCGAGCAGAACTGGGTGCTCGGCGTAAACGGAGCCAGTACGCCTGTCGAAATTGATCGTTTATATAGCGATTTCAAACGCCTGTATTTGGGGGATTACCAAAAGACCTGGGATGGTGTGCTGACAGCGGTTAAATTCCGCCCGCAGCCCAGCAATAATCAGCTCGTAGATACTTTGGATCTGCTGTCGCGTCCCGATTCGCCGCTGAAGCTGTTGTTGGAACTGGTCGAAAAAAATACCGCGCTGAGCAAGCTCTCTTCCGAATTGGCCGATGCGTTGGCAAAATCCACGGGCGGTGCCTTGGCCGTGCCGGAGGCTGCCACCCAAAAACTGCTGGCGATGGCTAAGCAAAGCGATGGTGGCGTTGATCCGGTTAAGGCCTTGGAGACTTATTTCGAACCTTACAATATGCAAGTGCGGGGTGCTGCCGATAGGCCGGCTCCCATCGCCGCAACCTTGGCGAGTATCAAAAACCTGCATGATTATCTGATGCAGATTGGTTCGGCGCCGAATAGTGGCGGCCAAGCCTTGTCTACCGAGGCGGCGAGGTTCGCCGGTGGCGGTGTCGATCCTCTCCAAGCCGCCAAAATGGAGTTTGCCCGATTGCCCGGCCCGGTTGCGGCTTCCTTGAATGCCCTGACCAGCACGGGCGGACAGCAAATCAAAACTGGTGCGAAAGTCCAGTTAAACGAAATGCTGAAAACCGCCGTGACCATGCCCTGCAAAAGCGCTTTGGCCGGACGTTATCCGTTTGCAAAAAATACCCAGCAAGATGTGTTGATGGCTGATTTTGGCAAAGTGTTTGCCGCTAACGGGATTGTCGATCAGTTTTTTAACGCTAATCTCAAGGCGTTTGTGGATACCGCGGCGGTACAGTGGGCGGAGTTAAGTTCCGATAAGGCTCTGGGCTTGTCGGCAGCCAGTATTCGCCAATTCCAGATTGCCTCGAAAATTCGCGATGCATTTTTTCCCGGCGGCGGCGCGGTGCCGCAAGTGCAATTCGAGTTAAAACCCCTGGCGTTAGACGACAAAGTTGCCACCTTCAGATTAAATGTTGAAGGGCAGGAATTGGTGTATCGCCATGGTCCAGAGCAGCTAACCAAATTTCAGTGGCCCGGCACCAATAATAGTGCTGGAGTAAGAGTGGTGTTTGAAGGATTGGACGGCAAACAAGTGAGTAAGTCCAAGGAAGGCGCCTGGGCATTATTCAGAATGTTCGACGAGTTCAATATCCAACCTACCGGCTTGCCGGATCGCTTTAATTTGACCGTGCAACTGGAAGGCTATACCGCTAAGTTCGAATTGCGCGCGGCTAGCGTTAATAATCCATTTGGGATCAGCGAATATCAAAGCTTCCGTTGCCCGGAGTCCTTATGAGTTCTTTGGATGGGCTTAACGTCGGTTTTTTCGGGAAAGTGCCGAGTTTGGGCGATTTTGTCAGTAGGCGCTTGCCCAGGCATTTTATCGAGCCATGGGACCAGTGGTTACAGGCGTCGATGCGCTCGAGTCAGGAAACTTTAGGCGAAACTTGGCTCTCGTTGTTTTTGGTTAGCCCACTTTGGCGTTTCGCGTTAAGCCCCGGGGTCTGCGGGGCAAGCGCCTGGGCCGGTGTCATGATGCCTAGCGTAGACAGAGTCGGCCGTTATTACCCGTTAACCTTGGCGCAAGCGGTCAACGCAGAGTCTTTGCTGTCATTGTTTTCGTCGGATTCGGAATGGTTTGCGCAATTGGAAGACGCCGCTCTGTCGGTGTTGAACGAATCCTGCGATCTGGATCGGTTTGATAAGGGGCTGATGGCAATCGGTTCGGCAGACTCCCTGGCACCGCAGCGTTTTCAAGTTGATTCTAGCTGCGGGGTGGGGGCGGCCAACGGCAAGCTCGCGTTTCGTTTCGATTTGGCAGGCCTGGATCAGACGGACGCGCTGTTTCCGCGCTTGAGCCAGAGTCTGATCGAACGTTTTATGCCTGGGTACAGCATTTGGGTGAGCGAAGGAGGTCAGACGAATCACCCCAGTTTGCTGGTTTGCGAAGGTTTGCCGCCTATCGATGCTTATGCGAGTTTTTTGCAAGGTATGCCGCAGGCTGGCAGATCTTGGCATATGCAGAGTTATCAACAAAGTCAAAGCGTTAAAAAAACAGAGCGGGTGCCAAGCCTAGCCAGGGCGGACGCACTGGCGGGTGATTCTTTAGAGCTTCCTAACTCGCCCGCGTGGACTTCATACGGGGTCACGGTGGTTGGCAATAAGCGTAAACACAATGAAGACGCTTTGCTCGATTGCCCGTCCCTTGGTTTATGGGTGGTTGCTGACGGTATGGGTGGGCATCAGTCCGGCGACGTTGCCAGTCGCTTGGTGGTGGATTCCTTATCGACCTTGGAATTTAACCAAAACCTGGATAGTCAGGTTGAAGCAGTTTGCAATAGATTGCATAAGATCAACGAAGATTTATGCCTTTTTGCTTCGGGCATTCAGCAAGGTAGTATTGTCGGTACCACGGTGGTAGCTTTGCTTGCAAAAGAAGCAGAATGTGCGGCTGTTTGGGCTGGGGACAGTCGCTTATATCAACTGCGTAACGGCGCGTTTACGCAGATTACGCGCGACCATACCTTGATCGACGAATTGATGGATTCCGGCGTAATGAGCCGGGAAGTGGCGGCAAAGCAAGTCGGGGCGAATGTAATCACGCGCGCGGTTGGTGGACAATTGGCCTTGGCCTTGGATGTGGTTCGCTTTCAGGCGGCCAGCGGTGATCGTTATCTGTTATGTAGTGACGGCTTGGATAAAGAGTTGTCGGAAAGCGAAATTGCGGAGTTGATGGCCGCAGGTAATTGCCAATTGGCTGCAGAAGCCCTGATTAATCAGGCGTTGAGCAGAAGCGGTCGAGATAACATTACCGTATTGGTTGCAGAGTTTATTGGTTAAGACAGAATTCACAATGCTGTTTTAGACGCGGAACATCTGAGTTTATTCAGGGTTCCGGCGGACTTAATATAAATATACGATCAGCCTGACCATTAACCGCCATTACTCATAGGTCGGTATTAGTCCATCGGCATTGCTTTGGGCGCAGTCTTTCTTCCATTGCTCAATAGTATGGACCAGGCGACGCAAAGTTAAACGCAAGCTGATCTCCGCAAGTACCAAATATCGTATCCGATACGAAATATCGTGCTGATCTGTCTCTGCAATAGGGCCTCAAATTCGCGACAGGGTGGCCTATTTAACTTATAAATTGTTTTATATCATAGTCTTATAAGCGCGTGATAAATGTGTTCGTGGGGTGGCATGCTAAATGGTATAGCTAGGTTATCTATTAATCGGCAAATGCAAATTGATAGATATAAGAAACTGTGACAGGCACTGTTCTTTAGTTTAAAGCGGGACATAAAAAAGCGACTAGACTAATGCGGATTGGTTTTGGACTAAATACTGGTGTAACAAGTCCGGAGCAGAATAGAATCGTGTCGATTGTAAGAAACGGAACGCAGGGCACAAAGTTTCGTTATCGCGGTTCAATCGGTTGACGTTAACAATTGCATGACGAGAGAGGCGTGAAAATGGCAGATTTGTCCGGATTACTAGAACCCGTTTCGGCCGAGCACCCTTGTGGAGATAACCTTGAATATGACAGCGCCAGAGTGGCGTTGGACAGCAATATTTTAGGAACCCCTGAGAATCAGTTTTCCGGAGAGAAAGCGCTACCACCCAACTGGCGCGAAGTGTACAAGGAGGCGTTCGCATTGTTGCAACGCTCAAAGGATCTACAGGTCATCTTGTACTTGATCCGGACGCTTATCAATGTGGAAGGTTGGAGAGGTTTTCGCGATGGACTGGCGTTTCTGGAGGAATCTATATCCCGTTATTGGGACTCTATATATCCGCAGCTCGATCCCGACGATGGTATGGATCCGACGTCGCGAGTCAATATTTTGGAAGAGCTGGCCAGCTTCGACCTGATACTCAGGCCCCTAAGTTTGGCGGTACTGGTTGAGTCAAAAGCCGTTGGCCGCTTTTGTTTGCGCGATATCCAATACGCCACTGATCGGCTGGAAGTACCCAAGGACCTGACAAAGCCGGACAATGCAGCTATCAATGCGGCTTTTCTGGATGTAGATGATGCCGCTTTGACCGATACTTATCAGGCATTACTTGAGAGTATCAAGATAATTGAGCAGATCGATACTTTCGTTAACGAAAAAGTCGGTGCCAGCCAAGGCGCAGTGTTGACACCCTTGAAAGCTTTACTCAAGGAAGTTCGGGATGATTTTGATCATTACGCGGGATCGCGGTTGGCTGGCGATAACGAGAGCGGGGCAATCGAAAATGAAAGCAGTGCCGAGGTGGATAGTAATGATGTAAAACCGGTCAAATCGAGACCGGCGGTGAGTGGAGCTATCGAGTCGCGTCAAGATGTGGTGAGAACCTTGGACGCACTTTGTAAGTATTATGCTGACTACGAACCGTCTAGCCCTGTACCCATTCTATTGCGCAGGGCCAAGCATCTCGCAACGGCGGATTTTATGGAAATCGTCCAGAACTTAATGCCGGATGCGCTTTCCCAAATAAGTACCATAAAGGGTCCGGACCCGAGTTAAAAAACGATTTTTTGGTAGTCCTTCTTAATGTCAAGCGGAGAATACAATGGCTGAAAGTAGTCAGAAGTTTATACAACGGAACCGGGCGCCCCGGGTACAGATTGAATACGATGTCGAACTCTACGGTTCCGAAAAAAAGGTGCAGTTGCCGTTCGTGATGGGCGTGATGTCGGACTTGTCGGGCAAGCCTTCCGAGCCATTGGCGCCGGTAGCTGATCGTAAATTGTTGGAAATCGATGTCGATAATTTCAACGAGCGGTTGAAATCGATGAAACCTCGGGTTGCATTTCAAGTTGCCAATACCTTGACCGGCGAAGGCAATTTGAATGTCGATATCACCTTCGAAAGTATGGATGACTTTTCCCCCGCAGCGGTTGCCAAAAAAGTGGCAGGCTTGGATAAAGTCTTGGAAGCTAGAACCCAATTGTCCAACTTGATCACCTACATGGACGGTAAAACGGGTGCCGAGGAATTAATCGCGAAGTTAGTTAACGACCCAGCATTGTTGCAAACCTTGGCTGCTTCGGCGAAACCGACGGAAGCCGGCGGTGATGCTGCCGAAGGAAAAGGGGAGTAAGCCATGGCCGAATTAGAAACTCAAGGCGGACAGGGCGCAACTCAAACTCTGGAATTGGACGATTTTTCCGCATTATTGTCCAAGGAGTTCAAGCCAGGAACAGAAGCTGCCAATCAGGTCAATACTGCTGTAACAACCTTGGCCCAATACGCATTACAGGATGTTTCAAAAGTATCCGACGACGCAATTAAAACTATCCAGTCGATTATTGCCAGCCTTGACCAGAAGATCACCGAGCAATTGAATTTAGTCATACATCATCCTGATTTTCAAAAATTGGAAGGTGCCTGGCGCGGCTTGCATTACCTGGTTAACAACACCGAAACCGACGAAATGTTGAAAATTCGGGTGTTAAATATCACCAAAAATGAGTTGGGTAAAACCCTGAAAAAATTCAAGGGTACGGCCTGGGACCAAAGTCCGCTATTCAAAAAACTGTACGAAGAAGAATATGGCACGTTTGGTGGCGAGCCGTTCGGTTGCTTGGTGGGCGACTACCATTTCGACCACAGTCCGCAAGATGTGGAGTTGTTGGGCGAGATGGCGAAAATCAGCGCCTCTGCGCATACTCCGTTCATTTCCGGTGTGGCACCATCCGTGCTGCAAATGGAGAGTTGGTCTGAATTGGCGAATCCGCGCGATCTGACCAAAATTTTTCAAACGCCCGAATATGCGGCTTGGCGTTCATTGCGGGAATCCGAAGATTCGCGTTACCTCGGTTTGGCTATGCCGCGCTTCCTCAGCCGGTTACCGTACGGTTCGAAAACCGATCCTGTCGAGGAGTTTGATTTCGAGGAAGATACCTCGGGCGCCGACAGCAGCAAATATACATGGTCCAACGCGGCTTATGCCATGGCGGTCAATATTAATCGTTCTTTCAAGTTATACGGCTGGTGTTCGCAGATTCGCGGTATCGAGTCCGGTGGCGCGGTGGAAGGCTTGCCGGTGCATTCCTTCCCGACCGACGACGGCGGCGTCGACATGAAGTGTCCGACCGAAATCGCTATTACCGACCGGCGCGAAGCAGAGTTGGCGAAAAGTGGCTTCATGCCCTTGCTGCATAAGAAAAACACAGATTTTGCCGCGTTTATTGGTGCGCAGTCTTTACAAAAACCGTTCGAGTACCAAGACCCGGATGCCAGTGCCAACGCTAATCTGGCCGCCCGTCTGCCTTACTTATTTGCGACTTGCCGCTTTGCGCATTACCTCAAATGTATCGTGCGCGACAAGATCGGTTCGTTTAAGGAACGGCAGGATATGGAAGCTTGGCTGAATACTTGGATTAGCCAGTATGTACTAAGCAACCCGGCAGTGGCGACTGAAAAAGATAAAGCCCGGCGGCCGTTGGCTGGGGCAGAGGTGGTGGTAGAAGAGGTGGAAGGCAATCCTGGATATTATCAATCCAAGTTTTTCCTGAGACCGCACTATCAGTTGGAAGGGTTGACGGTTTCCTTGCGGCTGACGTCTAAATTACCGTCGCAAAAAGGTTAAGCCCTATTCGCTGAATAAGGCTAGGAAGTATGCTAATTGTCGGGTCGGTAATGCGAAATTCCCGGGACTGGCGATGGTTGTTTTATATGCCGGCGTGCCGGCGCTGTAAATCTTTGGGTGAGTACCCGCTTATGTTTTTTATCAGTAACTTAGAAAGGAGAGCATTATGATCTTATTAAATTTCGCAACAGCAATTAAAGGCGATAGCACAGTCGAAGGGCACAAAGATTGGATTACCCTAGACTCTTTGCAAATGGGCGTCGGCCGCGCCATCTCAACCAGCGGTACCGGCAAAGACCGTGATACCAGCAATCCTTCGTTTTCCGAAGTGACTATTACCAAAAGCATGGACATTGCCTCCACAGAGCTTTGGAGACAAGCCATCTGCGGTAAAAGTTTGGGCACCGCCACAATACATTTCATCCAAACTGCGGGCTCAGATTCCAAGGTTCAAGTCTATTACGAAATCGAATTGGGTGAAGCCATTATTAGCGGTTACAGCGCCTCCAGTGGCGGTGATCGTCCCAGCGAGAGCATTTCCATCAACTTCAACAAGATCACTACCAAGTACAGCACCTTTGGCGAAGGCACGGCACCGGTGGCTGGAGAACTAAAAGCTTGGGACTTGAAGCTAAACGCAGCTCCTTAAAGCGTGACCCCGGCTATTTCCTGATAGCCGGGGGTTTTTTATTTATCGGAGATTCCCATGCAGGACGTTTCACGGTTGATTGCCGACGGCGAATTGGACGCGGCATTGCAGCAGACCCAGCAACATATCAGGCAAAACCCGGCCGATCCTAAATCCCGTATCCTGTTGTTTCAGTTGTATTGCGTGCAGGGCCTATGGGACAAGGCGCTAAATCAACTCAATGTGCTGCGTGATTTGGATGCCTCCACGTTACTGATGGTTAGTACTTATGAGCAAGTTTTACTCTGCGAAGCGCTACGTAAGGATGTTTTCGCTGCGCGCAAAACGCCGCTGATATTTGGAGAACCACCTGCGTGGTTGGCCTTGCTTCTGGAAGCGCTTATGCGGGAAAGCAGTGGTGATTTTCAGCAAGCCGTAGCTTTACGAGCTCAGGCCTTGCAACAGGCCCCGGCTACAGCCGGAGCGCTGGACGGCACGCCGTTTGAATGGATAGCGGATGCTGATAGCCGTTTGGGCCCCGTATTGGAGGCCATTGTCAATGGTCGATACTACTGGGTGCCGTTTATGCAGATTAGCAAGATTCAGTTGGAAAAACCCACCGATTTACGCGATTTGGTATGGATACCGGCGCAATTTACCTGGATCAATGGCGGTGAAGCAAGCGGCTTGATACCTTGCCGTTATCCGGGCTCTGAAACGGCTGCGGACGCCCGCATCCGCCTGTCCCGTTTAACCGAATGGAACGAAGTCGCCGATGGCGTAATGCATGGCACCGGACAGCGCTTACTGGCCACCGACGTCGACGATTACGCGCTGCTGGATGTCCGCACTATCGAGTTTAACCCGGCGACAGGGCTTGAATAATGGCCGATTTACTGCACGCGGAACGTCTCCAACCATCCTTGTTGGATCGGTTGACTGATGAAGCGCCGGAAAAACGCGCGGAAACCCGCGAACAACGCGTGATGTCCTTACGCCAATTACGGCAGAGCGTCTTGCGCGACTTAAGCTGGCTACTTAACACCGCAGCGTTTGAGAGCATGGTTAATTTGGCCGACTATCCGTTTGTAGCCCGGTCGGTAATTAATTACGGGACGCCGGTCTTGTCCGGCGTATCGCTGACCGGGATTGACGTTAAAAAGATTGAACGCAAAGTCAGGCAGGCGATTAACGATTTCGAGCCGAGAATCTTGGCGGATTCGCTGTCGGTGGAATTGGCGAAAGCCGATGATCAAATGAATCACAAGGCGCTGTCCTTTCGAATCGAGGGGGATTTGTGGGCACAGCCGTTGCCCGTACATTTATACATTCGCAGCGACCTGGATCTGGAAACCGGCGAAATCAGCGTGAAGGAACTGGACGGTTAACGATGGATCCCCGGCTGCTCAAATACTATAACCGCGAATTGCAATACGTCCGTGAGGTGGGCGCGGAGTTTGCCGCCGAATTTCCGAAAATAGCCAATCGCTTAGGATTGGATACGTTCGAATGTTCCGACCCCTATGTAGAGCGCCTATTCGAAGGCTTTGCCTTTATGGCGGCTCGGGTTCAATTGAAAGTCGATTCCGAATTCCCCAACTTTACTCAGCAATTATTGCAGATTGTCTATCCGCACTATCTGTCTGCGACACCATCAATGACCGTGGTGGAGTTAAAACCGGATTTTGCCGAAGCGGCTCTGGCTGACGGGGTAACGATAGCCAAAGATACGGTGTTGCGTAGTCAGATTGCCAGAGGCGAACAAACCGCCTGCGAGTACCGTACTGCGCAAGCCTTACAACTATTGCCGTTGCAGATTGGTCAGATTGAATATCTACCGAGTCTGGCCGCCGTTTCCAGTCGTGGCCTGACGGCTAAACATTTTCGCGGGCCGGTGAAGGCTGCGCTGCGCATCGTCCTGAACTGTGTGGGAGGCTTGAAGTTTAATGAAATCGCTTTGGGCCGGCTGCCGCTATTTCTGCGTGGCGTAGGCAATATCCCGTATCGCTTGTATGAACAAATGCTGGCGAATACAACCGGCATCGTCGGTAGCTTCAATAACGGTGTCTCGACCGAAATTCGTGCGCTGCCCGGTGGGACAATCCGCGGTTTGGGGTTCGAGCCGGATGAGGCCTTACTGAAACAGACACCGCGCTCGTTCGACGGATATCGAATATTGCAGGAATATTTCGCTTTCCCGGATCGCTACCTGTTTGTCGAGCTCGGCGGACTGGAAGAGCTAGCGTCCACCTGCGACAGCGAACAGCTTGAATTATTCGTGCTGTTTGATCGCAGCGAACCGCAATTGATCAATGTACTGGATCAGAATAATTTGGCTTTGTTCTGTGTGCCGGCCATCAACTTGTTTCCCAAGCGCGCTGATCGGATCCATATCGACCAGCGCCAATCGGAATATCACATCGTGGTGGATCGTAGCCGGCCGATGGATTATGAAATCCATAGCGTCAATGAAGCCGTCGGATTCGGTGCCGACCAAGGCAACGAGCAAACCTTTCTACCCTTTTACGGCTCCAAAGCGTCCTATCAGCACGCCGGTGAGACCGCGTTTTTCAGCTTACGGCGCGTGAATCGGGTGCTGTCGTCTAATCAACGTCGTAAAGGGGTACGTTCCAGTTATATCGGCAGCGAGGTTTTCATTTCATTGGTCGATGCGGCGCAGGCGCCGTATTCCAGCAAATTGGCGCAATTGGGCCTGGATACACTATGTACCAACCGCGATCTACCGCTGGTGATGCCGGTGGGCCAGGGCGAAACTGATTTTACCTTGCAGGTGAGTGCGCCAGTAAAATCCGTACGCTGCATCGCTGGCCCAACTCGGCCGCTGCCGGCAGCTTATGAGGCGGATACCGTCTGGCGTTTAATCAATCATTTGTCACTGAACTATCTTTCGTTGCTGGATACCGATGCGAAGACAGGTGCGGCGGCATTACGGGAGTTGTTGGGGCTGTATGCCGATCAACGCGAACCGGCCATCAAGAAACAGATCGAGGGCGTCATTTCCGTGGCTTCGAAAAATGTGGTCAGACGCATTGATGCCAAGGGACCCATGGTGTTCGGGCGCGGTTTGGAAATTACCGTCACGTTGGACGAGTCGGCGTTTGAAGGCGGCGGTTATTTTCTGCTGGCAACGGTATTGGAGCGCTTTTTCGCGCGCTACGTATCAATTAATTCTTTCGTAGAAACCGTCATACGTACTACTGATCGCGGTGAGGTGGCGCGTTGGCCTGTGAGGATGGGATGTCGGCACACGATCTGATCAGCGACTTGACGAAAGATGCCTCGCGCTTCGATTTTTTCGAGGCGGTGCGCTTGATCGAATGCATGAACAGCGACAAGCCGCGCTTCGGCACCAGCGTAAAAGCTGTTGATGACGCGGTGCGTTTTTCCCAGGAGCCGGAACTGGAATTTCCTGCAACCGCAGTTGATCATTATTCTCCAAGCGAAGCTGGGTCAGGCAAACCGAGATTGGCAGTCAATTTTATGGGCTTGTTCGGTCCCAATGGTCCACTGCCGCTGCATTTGACCGAATATGCCCGGGAACGGCAGCGTCACCACCACGATCCGACTTTCGCTCGTTTCGCCGATGTATTTCATCATCGGATGATCAGTTTGTTTTACCGGGCCTGGGCCAACGCCCGTCCGGAAGTGCATTACGACCGGCCGGAAACCGACCGCTTCGGTTTTTATGTTGGCGCCATGCTCGGTATTTCCGGTAAGCCGTTTCAGCATCGGGACGCATTGACGGATCGGGGCAAGTTGTTTTATGCCGGGCATTTTGCCGCGCAGACCAAACATCCCGAAGGCTTACAAGCCATTGTGTCGGATATTTTCAAAGTGCCGGTGCGCGTTGCTGAATTTGTTGGCGAGTGGATGGACATTCAGCCCCGCGAGCAAAGCCGTTTGGGCTGGGGCCCCGACACCTGTTCTCTGGGAAGCTCGGTGGTAATCGGTGCCAGTGTATGGGGTTGCCAACATAAATTTCGCGTCGTTCTCGGGCCATTACGTCTCGGCCTCTATCTGGCATTGCTGCCGGGCGGAGCGTTGTTGCCTAAACTGGTGGCTATCGTCCGCAATTATGTCGGTGATGAACTGGTCTGGGATGCGCAATTAATCCTGGAAAAAGCCGAAGTACCCGAAGAGCTGACCTTAGGTATACCTGAAACGACCGCCGCGAGTAGCATGAATGGCAATGCCCAATTGGGTTGGAGTACTTGGCTGGGGCCGCGCCGCGATAAAGGCGATGCCGATGATTTAACGCTTAATCCGTTCATACAGGCTGCTGGCGCCTGCTGAACCACACTTAAACTTTAGCGAGGAATAAACACCATGGCGGAAATTAGCCGAGTCAAGTTGTTTGGGAAGTTGAATAGGGTTTGTTACAAAGCTGTCGAGGGAGCGACGGTGTTTTGCAAACTTCGAGGCAACCCCTATGTCGAGCTGGTGCATTGGTTGAGTCAGCTACTGCAACTGCAGGACTCGGATTTGCACAGATTGGTCAAGCATTATGGCTTGGATGCTTCGGTGATTGCCAAGGACGTGACTACGGCCCTGGACCGATTGCCGCGCGGTTCCACCGCTATTTCCGATTTTTCGCCGCATATCGAGGATAGCGTCGAACGCGGCTGGGTATTTGGCACGCTGATGTTTGGCGAGGCCCAGGTACGCAGCGGTCATTTGTTGGTCGGCATGTTGAAAACCAAATCCTTGCGCAACGAGTTGCTGGGCATCTCCAAAGAGTTCGATAAACTCAAACCGGATACCGTTTCCGACGAGTTACCAAAGATTGTCTCCGGGTCGCCCGAAGACGGCTTAGTCGCCAATGACGGTTCCTTGGTCGGTGCCACACCCGGCGAAGCCAGCGGTGCCATTGCGCCGGCCGCGATGGGCAAGCAGGAAGCGCTGAAACAATTTACCGTTGATCTCACGGAACAGGCGCGTAACGGTAAAATCGATCCTATCGTCGGTCGCGAGGAGGAAATTCGGCAAGTCATTGATATTTTGATGCGCCGCCGGCAGAACAACCCGATTCTCACTGGCGAGGCCGGCGTCGGCAAAACTGCGGTAGTCGAGGGTTTTGCATTGAAAATCGTCGCCGGCGACGTACCGCCGTCATTACGCGATGTGAGCTTGCGGACTTTGGACGTTGGTTTGTTACAGGCCGGTGCCAGTATGAAGGGCGAATTCGAAAATCGCCTGAGGCAAGTCATTGAAGAAGTGCAAGCCTCGCCCAAACCGATCATCCTGTTTATCGATGAAGCGCACACTCTGGTGGGCGCGGGTGGCGCGGCCGGCACCGGCGATGCCGCCAATTTATTAAAACCGGCGCTGGCGCGGGGTCAACTGCGTACCGTCGCAGCCACCACCTGGGCGGAATATAAAAAACATATCGAAAAAGACCCTGCGTTGACTCGTCGTTTTCAGGTAGTGCAAGTGTTGGAGCCTAGCGAGGCGAAAGCAATTGGCATGATGCGCGGCGTGGTCTCGGTGCAGGAGAAACATCATCAGGTGTTGATTCTGGATGAAGCGCTGGAAGCAGCCGTCAAACTATCTCACCGCTATATCCCAGCCCGGCAATTACCGGACAAGGCGGTCAGCTTGTTGGATACCGCCTGTGCCCGAGTCGGTATCAGTCAACACGCGGTGCCAGCCGAAGTGGACGATTGTCGTAAACGCATCGAAGCTTTGGAAACCGAGTTGGCGATCATCGGCCGGGAAAAAGCGGTGGGCGTTGAAGTAACTGCGCGGGAACAAGTGGCGAACGAAAAATTGGCAGCCGAACAGGAACGTCTAGCCGGTTTGGAAGAACGTTGGAACGCCGAGAAAGAATTGGTTGGCAAAATTTTGGAATTGCGCGGCAAGCTCAGATCGGCAGGACATGCAGTTGATGCAGCAGAACCGGTGGAAGGCGATGCTGGTAGCGAGGCCAATGATCGCGACGCCTGGTTAACCGAGTTGAAAGCCTTGCAGGCTCAACTCCACGAACAACAAGGCGAGTCGCCGTTAATCCTGCCTACCGTCGATCAACAGGCTGTGGGAGCTGTCGTTCAAGATTGGACCGGCATCCCGGTCGGTCGCATGGTCAAAAACGAAATTGAGACTGTGTTGAAACTGCCGGATCTTCTGGAACAGCGCATCATCGGCCAACGCCACGCACTGGAGATGATCGCCAAGCGCATCCAAACTTCCCGCGCCGGGCTGGACAACCCGAACAAACCCATCGGCGTATTCATGCTGGCCGGTACTTCAGGTGTGGGTAAAACCGAAACCGCGCTGGCACTAGCCGAAACACTGTACGGCGGTGAACAAAACGTCATCACCATCAACATGAGCGAATACCAGGAAGCGCATACCGTTTCCACCTTGAAAGGCGCACCTCCGGGTTATGTCGGGTACGGCGAAGGCGGGGTGTTGACCGAAGCGGTGCGCCGCCGCCCTTATAGCGTGGTATTGCTGGACGAAGTAGAGAAAGCCCATCCGGACGTGCATGAGATTTTCTTCCAAGTGTTTGATAAAGGCTGGATGGAAGATGGCGAAGGCAGGGTGATCGATTTCAAAAATACCTTAATTTTGCTGACCACCAACGCGGGTACCGACCTGATCGCCAGTTTGTGCAAAGACCCGGATTTGATGCCGGAGCCGGAAGGCATTGCCAAGGCTTTGCGGGAGCCCTTGTTAAAAGTGTTCCCGCCTGCGTTGCTGGGCCGCTTGGTGGTGATTCCGTACTACCCGCTCAACGACGAAATGATAGGCGCAATCGCCCGTTTACAATTGGGCCGGATCAAAAAGCGCGTCGAAGAATCGCACAAAGTGCCATTCAGTTATGACGACGACGTGATCAAGTTGATCGCCAGCCGTTGTACTGAATTGGAAAGTGGCGGCCGGATGATAGACGCGATCTTGACCAATACGGTTTTGCCGAAGATCAGCGAGGAGTTTTTGACGCGGATGATGGAAGGTACACCGATCAGTCGGGTGTATGTCAAGGTCGAGGCTGGGGAGTTTGGATATGAGTTTGAGATTTAATAAAGATTTATGGCATCAGGATTTTATATGATTCATTCTGAAGATGTTCTTAGTGTAGAAGAATTATCTTTAAGGCTCGGAGGTGGCTATGCCAAAGATTAAAAGTATAACGAAAGATAATGCTGTACTTGTCGATGTAAATCCAGGTGGGTTATTGCCGGATAATAAAACGGCGCTTTGCAAAGTATCTGATGTTCGGTTTGAATTGACTTTCTTGCTGGAGGGGCAGTCTACTCCTGTGAAGCTCAAAGCCACCGTGTCTCATAAAAAACATCTTGCCTCTTCATACAAAGATATTGGAGATTATTCACCGACATCAGCAAAGGAGTCGAATGACAATACGCTCTGTAACTTAAGTTTGAGTGAATTTAAAGCCGCTTTCGATGAGTTTGGTAATAAGTTAATTGAAAAGTTTACTGGGCTTGATACGGATAGTCTCAATCCTGAAATAGTTCTTGGTAAGGTTGAAACTTCTTACAAATTGGCTTTTATGACAAACAATGATCAATTTGGCAAGCACTTCCATTGCTTCCCTACTATTAATATACCATCCCCGCGTGCTTTTAATTTGACTGGGCGACAGCTAATGGATTTTGTTGAGATTATGCGTTTTCTATTTAATAAGGGTATCGATAAAAAAGAAAGGCCCCAAACGCTTATTAACATTCACAACAACATGAAAATAAAGTATTCCTTATACCGATTACAGCCATGGTTCTTGGAGCTAGTAGAATTTGATGATCGAAACGCATTGGATGAATATCTTGGCGGTGACGAAAAAAAACTGGGGCCAAAGGGCAAAGACTTAGAAGAACAACTAAACAAGATGCTTAAGGAAGAACGCGAAATGAAAAGGTTGGCCGCGATTGCGAAGAAAGTTTAATTTATGAGAGCCGAAGGTCCGAATAGTGAAACGTATTCGGACGAATTTAAAGTCTTCATGCCTCCGAATACGATAACGCTATTCGAAGATACGCGGCCTGTTTGTACTTTAAGTATGTTGGAGTTTCAAACCAGCATCGGCTGAGGTGGATAACAACAAAGCCATTTTGCGACCCTTATCACCTGCAGTTGTATCGGATTGGAAAGCTGTGGTTGCACGATCACTGCCCCTTCAACTAATGCCTTGCTGCAGGGGGTTAGTGGGAAGTTTTTAACATGGCCGGGAAAAGATCGGACATTGGCGTTAGCTGATGGAGAGTTAATTGATATGTTTCAAATAAAAATAAATTATTCAGTTTAATAACTTAAAAGGATAAGCGTTATGCCAATACATCCAACCAAATTATTGAAAACTTTAGCGCTATTTGACTCACCCTTAAGGGATAATGCCCAGGCTAATATTAACCCAGCTATTTTTCCTTGGGTTAAAAAATTATGGTTTGCCATGTATGTATTGACGCAATATGGGCGTTTATCTTATTTCTGCGACAAAAACAAACCTGGTGATATCAATATGGGGACCCTAAGGACATATGATATAAGCCAAGTGAAAACTTTAGTGACTACAGCTTGGGTTCAGGTAGTTGAACAGGTAATCAGCAGCAAGATCATCCCAGTCAGCCAAACATTCGATCCTATCAGTGAAGATTCCCAAGCCCTAGTTTCATCTAAAAACCATAAACAGGCATTTCATAAATTCAAGGTTGCTTTCCGTTCTGATACACGCCCGCCCAGCGATATTACCGCATCCGGCATGCAAGCGTTGTATCAGCTACCCAAAGACAAGTTGAATCAAATTATGCTGGCGTTGCCAAATTTCGACGAATATATTGCCGATACTCCTGTTACACAAGGTATGTGTATTAATAAACAAAACCAAGATTTTTTTAACGAGACAGGTGTGTGTGTTTCAAGGACGCTTCAAGGCGCAACAAAGTTTCCGACGCCAGGAGATCCAAGGGTCAGCTATATCTATGCAGTCGGGGTTGACAACTGTTTAGACACCGAAGCGTATCAACGGCTTAAAGGAGGTACAGCCCCATGGAGGCCAGGGGAAAAAGCAGTCAAAATCATCCCTCCGTCAAAAATACTGGCCCACACCTCATTCATCCATTCCGACTATAACGAGGGGGCGGATGGCCGGGACCAAATGTGGTTTAAATACACCATAACAGCCCCCTGGACTTATACACAGCATATTACGAGTGATCAGAAATCTTATATATCAGGGGAGTTGGATGGCAAAATCAATGTAAAACAGACTTATTTAAGGGGGGAGGACTTTGTCGTGCTATGAGCGCCCATGTTATTTGGTTCAGGCCGGCCGCTTGTCGCTAACATAGGCAGGTAATTTACTTCAATCTTGAGATGACAGGGTATGTCTTGAATTCCTAAATTGCAAATAAGCTTTAGATTGTAAAAGAATACTGGGGGTTGGGTTTAGCCCCTGCGAAAATACCCTGGCCCGGTTCTGCAACACTTTTCCAGGGCCGTAGGTCCGAATAATTAAACGTATTCGGACGAATTTAAAGTCATTATTTCCCCGAATATGCTAACGCTATTCGGAACTGCGCGGGCTGTTGCTAAGGTAAACGCAGAAAATTTTTGTCGAAGCCGTCGATGTCTGGAACTGCTATTAAATCTATTGGGCGGAGTCAGCAAAAAGCGTGCGCCAAATTTCTAGGAATTAAACTTACTTTTTGGGAACAAACGGGATATTTGGATGAATGGCAACAAGAAGTTTATCTTTGACAATTTAAAAATACGGGGGTATTTCACAATGAATACTCTCTGTAAATAAATATGACACAATTAAATTCGGTCAATGATTTGCGGGAATATATCAAAAGTCTAGGTGAATTTCGGGCCAGGCCTATTGTTGCCGAACAGCATCCGACTTTGTATTTGGATCATAATCAAGGAGCTATGATTAAAGGCATACGAGAAAAAGATTATCTTTTTTCGCCCTGCAAAAACTGGGTGTAACCTCATGAGCAAATGGGGCTTTCATTTTCGGCTGGTTGGAATCATTTAAAGGATCAGATTAAATTAAAGCGTAAATGGAATAAAGATAAGTCGATTGATATTAACCGGTTGCTGGCGAGTTTTGAATTGCCGGCTGGGTTACAGTTTGTGCAAGATACTCGGGATAATCAGCACTATTTGCTAACAGTCTCCGAGCGCATGACCATCAATGCCTTGGTGGCAAATTATTGATGATTGCCGATAGAATGGCAGTATATCCGCATGTGGAAAGGTTCTTGAAATGATTGCTTACAAGTATCCTGAGGATGAAGAAATACTCGTGCACTACGCTCGTAAACTAAAAGCGAATGACATCATCGAGATTATTGACAATGGATACGTCAAAAACGCCAACGGGGCTAAACTGCTAACGGCGTTTTTCTGGCAGATGGTCGACGAGTCGGTTAAAGATGCGGAGCAGGGCTTAGATGCAGCTGGTCACCGCGATCTTCAAGCCTATGATGAGTACATCATGAATACATTAAGATCCTATCTGATTAACGCCGGATATGAAAAGGAATGGAATGACGATGATGAGCCTGGGCAGTGAGAGAATCGGCATAATAAGCGAACGGTTTTTCGATTTATATTTGATAAGGTGAATGGAAAGTGGGGAATACATGGCTGGCGCGGCATCTTTAACAAAAGTATCAGTTCCTAAAGCTTCGGCGATTTGCCGGGATATTCAACTGGATCAGCAGGCAGTTGCAGGTCTGGTTGCCGACCCTGCTCCGATTGATTTTTTGAATACGCTGCTCGAGCAGAAACTTTATCCCGATGCAGTGCGGTTTTTGGCCAGAGCGTTACCCAAGCGCGAAGCGACCTGGTGGGCCTGTCTTTCCGCGCGTAGCGTGGTGAGTCCGCAAACTGCCCCCGAAGTCGTTAAAGCCCTTGATGCCGCGGAGTTGTGGGTATTTAAGCCAACCGAGCCGAATCGGCGGGCTGCCAACGCTGCCGCGCACAGTGCGTCGTTCGAAAATCCTGCCGCATGGGCAGCCATGGCTGCGTTTTGGAGCGACGGCAGCATGGCGCCGGAAGACGCGCCATCGGTGCCGCCCGCCGATAATCTGACCGCCAAGGCGGTGGCCGGTGCGGTAATGTTGGCCGCGGTATTGACTCAGCCGGAAAAAGCTTATGAGAAATACCAGTTTTTTATAGAGCAGGCTATTGATATTGCCAATGGCGGTAACGGCCGTATTTGGCAGGCTGCTTAAGGAGATTGCGATGGGACAGCCAGCCGCACGTTTAACCGATATGCATGTTTGCCCTATGTTTACAGGGCCTGTGCCGCATGTTGGCGGCCCGATAAGCGGCCCAGGCGCGCCGACCGTCATGATCGGCAATATGCCTGCGGCGCGCGCTACGGATATGTTGGTCTGTGTTGGGCCGCCGGATACCATCGCGAAAGGCTCGGCAACGGTTTTGATAGCCAATATGCCGGCTGCCAGAATGGGCGACATGTGCGCCCATGGCGGCACCATTGTTCTCGGTTACCCTACGGTACTGATCGGTGGCTGACGCCGGTTGTATCAAAAAATTATCGTTTTAGCGTTAGGATTTCACCATGCCACTTTCTCAAGATCATCGTGCCGCTTCGGTGGTTACAGCCGCTGGTGCGGATACATTTGTGCTGTATCGGATGACCGGTAGGGAGCAACTGAGCAGTTTGTTCGAGTACGAATTGGAATTGCTAAGCGAGGACGGCGATATTGATCTGCAAACCGTATTGGGCACCAGTATTACCGTCAAATTGCAACTTGATAACGGCGCGCTACGCCCGTTCAACGGTATTGTCACCCAGATTAATCAATTCGGTATGCTCGGCGATCTGTATTTCTACCGGGCTATCGTGCATCCGAAAGTATGGCTACTGACGCAAGCCAGTAACTGCAAAGTGTGGTCACCGGCGCCGGCAACCAAAAATGTACCGGACATGGTCAAGGCCGTTCTCGCCGAGCATGGTTATACCGACGTGACGACAAAATTTTCCACGACTTATCAGCCCCGCGATTTTTGTGTGCAATACCGGGAAACCGACTTCAATTTCATTAGCCGGCTGCTCGAAGAAGAAGGCATTTACTATTACTTTACGCATACCGATAGCATTCATTCACTGGTTTTATGCGATGACATCACGCAGTTGACGGCCGCATCACCGGCCACGGTTAAATACTACCCCGGTGCAAATCAGGATAATCGCGATGAAGAACATTTTTACGAATGGCGGCTTGGGCGGCAAATCCGTTCCGGCAGTTACCGCTTAAAGGATTTCGATTTCGAGGCAACGACCGCGCCTTTGGATAAAGTCACCGATATTACCGGTCAACATGCTCAGTCCAGTAAAGCAGTCTACGACTATCCGGGGGAATTCAAAGTAGATAGCGAGGGCGAGCGTTATTCGCGTCTGCGTATGGAAGAGCTGCGCGCCGAGCACGAGCAAACTGTAGCCATCGGCACGGTACGTACGCTGGCAGTGGGGCAAAAATTTACCCTGTCGCAATTCCCGCGCGCTGATCAAAACCGCGAATACCTGACGGTATCGACCCAATTCCAGATTCAAAATAATGATTATGGTATTGCCGAAGCGGGCGGCATGGACGAGTTTCAATGTACCTATTCCGTTATCAGTACCGAATACGCCTATCGCCCGCCTCGCCGCACTCGTGTGCCGATAGTGCAGGGGGTACAAACCGCCATAGTCGTGGGGGCGAGTGGCGACGAAATTCTTACCGATCAATATGGGCGGGTTAAAGTCCAGTTTCATTGGGATCGGCTAGGCACAAAAAATGAAAACAGTTCCTTTTGGGTACGGGTTGCGCAGATTTGGGCCGGCAATAATTGGGGTTCGATGTTTATTCCGCGCGTCGGGCAGGAAGTGATTGTGGATTTTCTGGAAGGCAATCCGGATAACCCCATCATCACCGGGCGGGTCTATAACGCCCAACAAATGCCCCCCTATGCTTTGGATGCCAACAAAACCCAAAGCGGCATCAAAACCCGCAGCACTCCCAACGGCTCTGCCGAAAACTTTAACGAAATTCGTTTCGAAGACAAGAAAGATAGCGAAGAGCTATACATGCACGCCGAGAAAAACTTTACGCGTATCGTGGAAAACAACGACGTGCAGAAAATCGGTTTCGAGAAAAAAGATGCCGGCGACCAAACCGTGGACATCTACAATCACCGTACTATCACGCTGGACCAAGGCAACGACAAATTGACGGTCAAGACCGGCAATCACACCGTTGAGATCGATAAAGGTAACGACAGTCTGACGGTCAGTCAGGGGAACCGGACCATCAAGGTCAATGCCGGCAGCATTTCCGAGGAAGCCGGGCAGTCTATAGAACTGAAAGTCGGCTCCAACAGCATCAAAATCGACCAAAGCGGCGTTACGATCAAAGGCATGACCGTTAAAATCCAGGCGGATACTCAGGCCGAATTGAAGGGCTTACAAACCACGGTCAGTGGCGATGGTATGTTGACCCTCAAAGGCGGGATGGTCATGATCAACTGATGGTCATTTTGCCGTCGCCCGGAACAATCAGGATTGAGTAAGGATTATGTCGAAATACTACAGGGATAAGCAGCGCCGGGCAGGCGTCAAGCTGGGTCGCGGCGCCTACTCGTTTATAGCCCCCAAAACGCTTGCCAGGATGGTGGCGTAGATGGCCGGTTGGCGAGATTCCAGGCCAGCGGGCTCTGAGATCAGGCCGCGCAAGATCGACACCGGCACGACGATTCGCGACTCTTCGCCGCGACCGGCACCGATAGGTGTATTGCCCGGTCAACCGGCCAAGGCGGCCCCACGCATAACATCGGCACGCAGTGGTTTGGCGATATTGAAGCCCGGCTCGCAAGGTGCCGAGGTCAGACAACTGCAAGTTTTGCTAAACGCCTGCCTTAGTCCGTCGCCAGACTTGGTCTTAGATGGTCAGTTTGGCCAGGCTACTGCTAACGCGGTACGCCAGTATCAACAAGGTGTCGGTATTAACCCCGACGGCATCGTTGGTAAAGACACCTGGTTTTATCTGCTGAAACGCGATCAAGCTAAATTCGCGCCGGCGATGTTGCCGCTCGCCAGTGCGAGTGGCGCTGCGACTCCTTCTGCTAGCCCTGCGCCTAAACCCCCTGTTCTCATGCCGGTTGAAACGGTTGGGGATTGGACGTTGGAACGCAAATTCGCAGAAGCCCTGCGCCGCACCGCACCGAAACTGCCTGGCAGCATGCGCCGCGAGTTTGAGGCGCTACTCAGTCCGGAAAGTCTGGCCATGATCGCCGCCACCCTAGTGATTTGGGCTGGCGCCCATGTGTTTGGGGTTGGCGAAATCGTCGACATCCTGATGCTGGTCGGCGGCATTCTGATGTTCGGACTGGCGGTATTCGGTGTCGCCCGCGATCTGGGCGAATTTTTGGCGATCACGGCCACCGCCAGTAATGAACAAGATCTCGACGAAGCCGCTACACACCTAGCGGACGCCATCGCGGTGATCGGCGTCGCGGCGTTCGTCGCGCTGCTGGCGAAAGTACGCTCGCTACGCGGGAAAAAGGGCTTGGCCCGCGCTGAATCGGGAGCCGCCTCGGAAGCAGTAACGCCGTCGCAAGCAACCGGCAAATCGTCATCCGCTAAAGCGCCGGCACGTGCGGGTGCGGCAGCGGAGGGGGAAACCGCGGGCGGGGCCTCCGCCTCTAAACAAACCGCATGTCCGGGTAAGGATTGCAAAACCGCCGGTGAGCCGATCAGCATGCTCACCGGCGAGGAAATGCTGGAAAAGATCGACTTTACTTGGGATGGCCCATTGCCCTTGGCTTGGCGGCGTTATTACCGTAGCAGCCAATCCGATGTCGATCATCAATTGGGCTACGGCTGGCTGACGCCTTTAGACGAGTGGCTGGAAGTCGGCGAGCGCGTGACGTTCTGCAATGCCGATGGTCAGCGTATCGATTTGCCGCTGCCCAAGCCCGGAGCCTATAGCATTAATCTACCGGAACAGGTTCGCTTGTACCGGGAAAATGGCCAATTTCGGCTTATTGAGCAAAGCGGGTTGGCGAAAACCTTCACCGGTCGAACTGGCCGCTGTCCGCTGCGGGCCTGGCACAACAGCCAGGGCCAAAGCCTGTATTTTCACCGCGATGCCAATGGCGATGTCGAGCGCATCTCCGCCAGCTGGAACAAGCATCTGCTCGTGGAACGCCAGGGCCGGCACATCGTCGCGATTCGTCCCGGCAAGCGTAGCGGAAGCGGATTCGAGGCGGCCGGCGAGCCGTTGGTGAACTATCTGTATAGCGACGCAGGTGATTTGATCGGCGCTCGCGACCGGCTCGATCAAGGCGAAAACTACGCCTATCGCAACCATGCTATCGCCCGCCGCACCCTGCCCAGTGGCTTTAACTTTTACTTCGAATGGGATCAAGATACGCCCCAAGGTAAATGTCTGCACAACTGGGGCGATAACGGCGTTTACGATTACCGCTTCGAATGGTTGCCGGACGGCGTCAGCCACGCCATCGATTCGCGCGGCGGCATTGCGATTTATCGGCACAATCCGCAAGGTCTGTTAATCTCGGAGCGCAGCCCGGAAGGCCGGGAAACCCGCCACAGCTACAACGCCGACAATCAACTGGCGCAAACCGTGGCGCCGGACGGCGGTATCACCCGCTTTAGTTACGATAAAGAAGGCCGCTTAATCGGCGTGTCCGATGCGCTGGGTTTTAGTCAACGCATCAAATACGACAAACAAGGCAACCCGGTCGAACTGATCGATGCCTTGGATCAGCGTTGGCTGCGCCGCTACGATGCCGGCGGCCGGCTGGAAGAAACCGTCGCCGCCAACGGCGCGGTCACCCAATACCAATACAACGCTCAAGGCGTGCCGGTGCGCATCACCGATGCGCTGGGCCGGACCCGCTCGCTGTTGTGGGACGAGCAGTTGCGCTTAGTCGGCGAAAGCGGCTTCGACGGCATCAAGACCCGCTACCAATACGACGATGATGATCGTATCGTCGCCATCGTCGATCAAGATAAACGCACTACCCGTTACGGCTACGATGCCGCAGGCCGGGTCACGGCGGTGCAACACTCGGACGGCAGCACCGTGCAATTGCGCTACAACGCCGCCGGCCTACTGACCCATTACATCGACGGCCTGGGCAACACTACCGAATACCGCTACGACGACGGTCTATCCCAACCCACCGCCCGCATTGATCCGCTGGGCCATGAAATGCGTTATCGCTACGACAGCGAACGCAATCTGATCGGTCTGATCAATCCGAAAGGCGAAACTTACAGCCTTAACTACGACCGCGACGAAAATCTGATCGAAGAAATCGGCTTCGACGGCCGTATCCAGCGCTACCGCTACAACGCCGCCGGCGTGCTGGAAGCCTACTTGCAACCCGCTGCCGACGGCGATTGGAATGTCACCCGCTTCGAACGCGACCGTCTCGGCCGGCTGCTGAAAAAACACGCCGCCGACGGCAGCCTGAGCCAATACGGCTACGATCCGCTGGGCCGCTTGCAACTGGCGAAAAATGCCGACAGCTTGGTCCTGCTCGGCTACAATGCACTGGGGCAGATCAATCAGGAAAGCCAGAACGGCGCCATCGTCCGCCACAAATACGATCTGTTGGGCCGGCGCATCCTCACCGAAACCCCGGACCGGCACCGCATCGACTACCGTTTCGGCGAGCGCTACCTGGACAGCATCGAATTCGACGGCCAAACCCTCACCAGCCACCGCTACGACGAACTGGGCCGGGAAATCGGCCGTAGCCAGGGGCAACTGAACACCGACTACGAGTACGATCCGCTGGGGCGCTTGTTGCGGCAACGCACCGTCAATCGCGATGGCGAGCGTACCGTGTTGGGCCGCCAATACAGCTACGATGCGGCCGGCAAACTGCGCGAACTGGACGACCTGCGCCAGGGCCGCAGCCAATACCACTACGATCCCGCTGCCCGGCTGATCCGCAGCGAAGGCCTCAGCCCGGAAAGCTTCGTCCACGATCCGGCCGGCAACCTGTTGGGCGCCAGCGCGGAAGGCGGCCGAATCGAAGGCGACCGCTTGTTGATGATGGGTGACCGCCACTATGCCTACGACGCCGCCGGCAACCTGATCGAAGAAAAACGCGGCAAGGCCGGCCAAATCGTCACTCGCTACCACTATGACGCCGACAACCGCCTGATCCGCGCCGAAACGCCGCAAGGGACCAGCGAATACCGCTACGACGCCCTGGGCCGGCGCATCGCCAAGCACACCGCGCAAGGCGAAACCCGATTTCAATACGACGGCCCGCGCCTGCTGGCGGAAACCGATAGCCAGCGCAGCCGCACCTACCTATTCGAACCCGGCAGCTTCCGGCCCTTGGCGCTATACGAACAGGACAACACCCAAGCCGGCGGAAACACCTACCACTACCACCTGGATCATCTCGGCACCCCCAGGGAATTGACCGACAGCCAAGGCCAGATCGTCTGGTCCGCCCGCTACCGCGCCTATGGTAATTTGGCCGTGGCCGACGTCGAAGCCATCGACAACCCGCTACGCTTTCAAGGCCAGTACTTCGACGTGGAAACCGGTTTGCATTACAACCTGAACCGGTATTACGATCCGAATGCCGGGAGGTTTATTCATCAGGATCCGATTGGGTTGGAAGGGGGGGCTAACGTTTATCGGTATGCCCAAAATCCGGTGAACTGGATTGATCCTTTGGGTCTGACTGGAAAGGATTGTGGGGCGAAAAGAGGTCCAAAAACCGATCCAAATGCACCTCACAATGCCAAAATTCGAGCTGAAGCAACTCGACTTCAAGACGAGGGGAATACAATTCTTTCAGGTGGAGGCGGTAAAGAAGAGTTAATTGCAACCCCCGGTGGTAGTAAGTCTGGGAGGCGTCCAGATATTTTGTACAGGACTCCTGAGGGGGAAATACGTGCTACAAACGTCGGTAGAACTAAAGCTGATGGTAGCCCTGTTTCTCGGGAGATAGACGCGATGAAAGATTTGACCGATAAAGCAGGGATTCCAACCAATTTTGTTTCATACGATTAGGTGGTATATGGGAAGTCTATCTATACAGTTCCATGCGTTACCGGAAGAAGTTAACGACATGGTTATGGCAATAAGGTCTCTGGAAGGTTTAAATATAACATTAATGGGGGGAACGCCTTTTCGTGCCGAAGCTTGGGACGGTAGAAGTCTCGCATTTGAAAATGCAGGCGAAATCAGCTTGGGTTTTACACTTTATCCTGTCGACTTAAGTTGTGTAAGTCGCTACGACTTTGTAATCCAGAACCCAAATGCGTTAGTTCTCGATGTTGGACAGTTGACCAAAGAAGGGCTCAAACGATCTTGGTTGTCATGCAAGACTGATGATGAAGTTTCGTTGTCGAAGTGGAAAGAATTCGCCACGATCATTAAGAAAAAAACAAAGTGTGGTGCGGTAGCAATAAATCCTCAAAGCGGCGAAACATCGGTAATGAAGAGCCATCGATATACCGATGGCGCGCTAAAGTTATTCCAATCGGGTATTGATATGTTACCAGTGGGCGGTATTGCTCGTATTCAGTTAGGAAACGTTTAACAGCCTATTTAGGTTCAATTGGCGCTGATTCTTCATCCGTTACTGGTAAAACGACAATCGCTTGGTTCGCGCTGACAACCCGCAAGGCATCGCCCAATATCGCTTCGATGCCCTAAGCCTGCGCAGTCACACCTATCTGTTTGAATCCGGTAGCTTCCGGCCCTTGGCGCTGCACGAACAGGACAACACCCAAACCGGCGGAAACACCTACCACTACCACCTGGATCATCTTGGCACCCCTCGGGAATTAACCGACAGCCAAGGCCAAATCGTCTGGTCCGCCCGCTACCGCGCCTACGGCAACCTGGCTTTGGCCGACGTCGAAGCCATCGACAACCCGCTACGCTTTCAAGGCCAATATTTCGACGCCGAAACCGGTTTGCACTACAACCTGAACCGGTATTACGATCCGAATGCGGGGCGGTTTATTCATCAGGATCCGATAGGATTAGAAGGCGGGGCTAACGTTTATCGTTATACACAGGATCCGGTAAATTGGATTGATCCAACAGGGTTCACGGCTAAGGATTGCCGTTTGCCTGGTAGAAGCGGGGCGTTAAATGAGGCAAAGCGTGACTTAGGAATACCTCGATCCCAACATCCTGAGTCGGTCAGTCGGGTTCCAATGACTAAAAGTGACGGTAGTTGGATTGTCGGTGAAAATGGGAAGCCTATAATGACCAGAGAATATACGTATAAGCGACCTGATGGTTCTAGTGTTGTCATCCAGGATCACTATGCTGGGCATCAGTTCGGTGAGGGAGGTATAGGTGATCAGGGTGCGCATTTCAATGTAAGGCCGCCTGAAAATACCAGGACAGGGTCTGTACCTGGACAAAACAACATTATTTATTTAATAGATAGTTATGTGGACTCAATATGTTAGCGAAACAACGGGGTTGGCTACGGTTTATTCCGGCACAGTTCCCGCTTTAGAAAGGCTCAATTTGCATGAGGTTTGTCTTCAGAGAGATGGGCCTAGTGTCTTGCTACGGTTTGATTTAAATAAATTTCCGGTCAGCCCTCCAAAAAAATGGGTTAGTCAGGGATTCAATACGGTACAGATCAGTTTGCGGTTGCTAGGGGTTGATGATATTCAGCTCAGCGGTTGGTCGTCGAATTGTTTTATTGATATAAATCTTACGAGAAATGATGGACGGATTAGGTTGAATACCATTAACGGACCTTTGTTGATGGAAGTGACAGCAGACTTAGTGTTGTTGAACTCGATCTCAGCATATTGTAATGGTGTCTGACCAATTGATCGGCGGGTTGAAGAATGTAAAACCAGGTGATTTGTTCTATATCCCAGCTATTAATAAGGCGGAGGATTATGGTTTTGTTATAGCTCGATACATAGAGCTTATTCCTACGAATATCGGTCATTTGATCGAGGTGTTTGAGAAGTTTTATTTGGTGCCGCCGACAGATATTGAAAATGTCGACACCAGTCGACGATTATTCAGGCCAATTATGTGTTCGCTTAGATTCGCTGAAATTCCAAGATGGAAAGTGCTATTCAGTGATACTGGCTACGATAGAAGTGAATCCAATTATGAAAATATTACTTTTGCTTTTCATAATGATCTTTGGATTGGAGGAAAAGAAAAAATCAAGCCTGCCTATAGTGCCCAGTTGAAGGAGTTTGAGGATTCTACCTGTTGGAGAATGTTCCACATTATATTTCGGGTCAATGCACATCTGGCAGGTATCTTTGGTCCAGATGAGTCATATGATTATCATCGCGTACCGACAAGCTTACGCTTGGATAATGCTGCCGCGAAAGAAAAGGTAATTGCCTTAGCGGAAGCACTGGACAAAAAATTTAAACTTTGGGAGAAGGAGGCGAAAACACAATTACCTCGCAAGGCTTAATCCATTCAGTTCACTTAGATATTTTTTTAGCATTAGCATAGTCGTAGGAATTGAAACGCACTGATTCGCTGCAACGTTCTGAATCAGAAAGCTTCGCCCGTTTCTGGCCGGCAACCTGATCGAATGTAAACGCGGCGACGCCAGCCAAATCGTCACTCGCTACCAATACGATGGCGACAATCGTTTGATCCGAGCGCAAACCCCGCAAGGGACCAGCGAATACCGCTACGACGCGCTGGGCCGGCGCATCGCCAAGCACACTGCACAAGGCGAAACCCGGTTCCAATACGACGGCCCGCGCCTGCTGACGGAAACCGATTGCCAGCGCAGCCGCACCTATCTATTCGAACCCGGCAGTTTCCGGCCCTTGGCGCTGCACGAACAGGACAACACCCAAGCCGGCGACACTACCTACCACTATCACCTGGATCATCTCGGCACCCCGCGGGAACTCACCGACAACCAATGCCAAATCGTCTGGTCCGCCCGCTACCGCGCCTACGGCAATTTGGCCTTGGCGGATGTCGAGGAAATCGACAACCCACCACGCTTTCAAGGCCGGTACTTCGAAGCCGAAACCGGCTTGCACTACAACTTCAACCGGTATTAGGAGCCCGAATCACTTTATAAAGTTCGAATTCCTCGGTTATTCGAATCTTCAAGCGAATCCTTACGCCAGCCCCTTTGACTATGGCAGAATGTGCGTAATTAAGTTTTTAAAGGGATGATCGTATGTTGTTAGTCAGATTACTGCCAATTTTGTTTGTCGCGCTGCTGGCTTCGTGTGCCGAGGCGCCTGAGCAACCTGCTCCGCCGCCGCCAACGGTCGTCGAGCTAACGCTAAACAGCACCGTCTCAATCAATCCCGACGCCGACGGTAAGGCGTCGCCGGTGGTGTTAAGAATCTATGAGTTACGAGAGCAAAGCGGTTTTAACGGTGCCGATTTTTTTGCCATATTCGATAAAGAGCAGGCAACTTTGGGCGCGGATTTGGTACGCAAGCAAGAGTTGGTGTTAAAACCCGGCGAGAATAAAGCCTTGCGGATCGAACCAGCTGCCGATACCCGGATACTGGGTTTTTTCGCGGCTTTTCGTAAACTGGATAATGCCGGCTGGCGCACGTTGACCGAGTTGAAGGCGCATCAGAACAATGCGGTTGTACTGAAACTGGATGCGAATGCTTTAACCGTCACCAATACGCCAACCGAGCCACCGCCCGCAGTACCTAAGGAAGACTAACCGGGGAGAAAGTTGCGGGACTATGGGTTGCCAAATCCTTAGTCCCTGATCGTTGAAAGTGCTTAAAAAATCGGCACGACCAGCACAAACACGAACGCTACTACCGTCCAAATCACGATCTTGGTTTTTAAAGAGGTGTGGTGCCACAGAGTTTTCAGTTCATCTCGCATAGCTTGGGAGCGTTCTTCGGCGGCGCGAATGCGTTTAAACGCGCCTTTTAGCGTCTGGCTTTCCTGTTTTTGCTGTTCTTCATACAGCAGTTCGTCGAGCTGGGAATAGAACACATCGCAATGCGGACACTTAAACTCCTCGCCCAATCTGGGCTGGCCGCATTGCGGGCAGTTTTTCATGATAACTCCTTAGAAACTCGCTTACCTTGATGGCCCCATCAAGGCAATGCGGGAAAAATTTACGCAGCGATACCGTTATGTCTGAGCAGGGCGTCGATATTGGGTTCGCGGCCGCGGAAGTTTTTGAATAAGGTCATCGCATCGCTGCTGCCGCCTTGTTCCAGGATGTTGTGCAAAAACGCCGCACCGGTGGTTTGGTCGAAGATGCCTTTTTCCTCGAACAAAGAAAACGCGTCCGCCGACAGCACTTCCGCCCATTTGTAGCTGTAATAACCGGCCGCGTAACCGCCGGCGAAAATATGCGAAAAGCTGTGGGCGAAACGGTTGAAGTCCGGGACCTTGACTACGGCCACTTGATCGCGCACCTGTTTCAGGATGCTGTAAATCTGGCCGCCCTTGGCCGGGTCGTAATCTTGGTGCATCTTGAAATCGAATAAGCTAAATTCCAATTGGCGCACCATCATCATGCCGGCTTGGAAGTTTTTCGCGGCCAGCATTTTGTCGTACAAGGCATCGGGCAGCGGTTCGCCGGTTTGGTAGTGACCGGAAATTAAACCTAGTGCTTCTTTTTCCCAGCACCAGTTTTCCATGAACTGGCTGGGTAGTTCCACCGCATCCCATTCGACGCCGTTGATGCCGGACACGCCGAGGTGGTCAATCTGAGTCAACATGTGGTGTAGGCCATGGCCAAACTCGTGAAACAGGGTTTCCACTTCGTCGTGTGTCAACAAGGCCGGGTCGTTGCCTGTGGGCGGCGTAAAGTTGCAGGTTAAATATGCGACGGGCGTTTGTAATGCGTCGCCGACTTTTTTCCGGCAGACACAATCGTCCATCCAGGCGCCGCCGCGCTTTTTGGCGCGGGCGTAGAGGTCCAGGAAGAAGCGGCCGCGCAACTGGCCGTTTTTATCCAGGATTTGGTAAAAGCGCGCGTCAGGGTGCCAGGTGTCGAAATCTTTGATTTCACTGATTTGCAAGCCGTAGAGATTTTCGACTATGGCAAACAGACCGGGCACGACCTTGCTGTCGGGGAAATAGGCTTTTACTTCTTCCTGCGACAGTTGATAGAAATGCTGACGCATTTTTTCCGAGTAATAACCGATGTCCCAGGCTTGCAAGTCGCTCAGGCCGTGTTCGGCGGCGGCAAACTCTTTTAGTTCGGTCAAATCGCGGCGGGCCTGGCGCCAGGATTTGTCGGCCAGGTCTTCCAAAAACTTCACGACGTCGTCGGTGGATTTGGCCATTTTGGTGGCCAGCGAATATTCGGCGTAGTTGTTAAATCCCAGCAGTTGGGCTTTTTCGTGGCGCAAGGCCAGAATTTGCTCCATGATCTCCGAGTTATCCCATTGCCCTGCGTGTGGGCCTTGGTCGGAGGCGCGGGTGCAAAAGGCTTCGTAATGCTCGCGGCGCAGTTCGCGGTTGTCGGCGTAGGTCATTACCGCCAGATAGGATGGGAATTGCAGATTAATCAGCCAACCCTCCTTGCCTTCTGCTTCTGCGGCTTGTTTGGCTTGTGCCAGGGCCGATTCCGGCAGGCCCGCCAAGTCGGCGATATGGGTAATCTGTTTGTGCCAGGCATTGGTGGCATCCAGCAAATTTTCTTCGTACTGGCTGGCCAGTTTGGATAATTGTTGGTTGATGTCTTTGTAGCGAGCCTGCTTATCGGCCGGCAAGTCTACGCCAGACAAATGAAAATCGCGCATGTCATTATTGACGATTTTTTGCTGGGCACGGTCGAGTTCGGCAAAGTCGGCGCTGTCGTGGATGGCCTGATAAGCCTCGTATAAAGCCCGGTTCTGGCCGGTTTCGGTGGCATATTCGCTGAGTTTGCCCAGGCAGGCGTTGTAGGCGTCGCGCATTGCTTCGCTGTTGACCACCGAATTCATGTGGCTGACCGGCGACCAGGCTTTGTTGAGGCGGTCTTCGGCTGCTTCTATAGGCTCGATTAGATTTTGCCAGGTGTAAGGGCCGCCGGCTTCCAGCTGGCGTGCGATGATTTGCCGGGCGTCGCTCAGCAACTGATTGATCGCAGGTTCTACGTGTTCGGGCAGAATTTTGGAAAATTGCGGCAGTTCGGTGTTTTCTAGCAAGGGATTGGTCATGTCGGCAGCCAGTCTGATATGAATATCGGGATGATTAGGATAATAAATGCATTGCGGCGTTAACCCGGTTTTGGGCTTTTTTCAACACCATCAAGGAAAAATCGGGGTTCAGTTTACCGTGATTTAGTTTGCTGTAAGACGGAATCGAGTTGATATAGGGCAGGTCGCGGGCATTGCCGGAACCGAAATAACTGTGCAATTTGGCCAGAATGACGATGTCGGTCATTGTTAATTCAGAACCGCTATCATAAAGCCAGTTTTCTGCTTGATGCGGAATGTTGCCGAGTTGTTCGGGAAATCCCAAAGTATGCAGCATCAGCACGCCGACCGGGCCGCGCAAATAGGGCAGCGCGGTTTGTAGTTCCTGGAAGCTGGGGCCACCGTCGGGAAATTGTTCGGCAAAATGCAGCAAGGGAATCGCGCCGATGTCGGCAATCAAACCGCCCAGCAGGGCGTCTTCCGGGTTGATGTTGCTACACTCCTGTGCCAGCACGAAGCTTAAACTTGAGACATACAGGCTGTTTTTCCATAATGATTGCATGCCTTTCATCAGTTCCGGGTCGGTGCAGCTGAATAACTGTTTCATGCTGATGCCCATCACCAGATTGCGCGTGGCATTCAGGCCGATACGGGCCACCGCGTCATGGCAATTGTTGATCGATATTTCTGTGGCATACAAGGGGCTGTTCGCCACCTGGATTAATTTCGCCACGATAGGCGGGTCCAACTGAATAATCTCCGCAGCCCCACGGATACCGATGTCTTTTTGCACCGCATCTTTCAGCTTCAGTGCTACATCAGGCAAGGAAGGTAGGCGTAGTTTGTTTTCCCGATAGGCTTGGGCGAAGCTGTTGAAGAAGCGGCTGCCGTTAATCGGCTCCGGCAGTTGAATATCGATCAATTCCACGCAATTGGCGCTTTCCTGGCTTTTATCCGTCCACAAGCGGTTCAGTTCGATAGGGATTTCCAAAATACGCACATCGCTGAGCGCCGTGGCGGTAGCGCCGCAACGGCTACCGCTGTTCAGCGGCAGATTGGCTAGCGTGGAATCGGCGTCGATTTGGTAGCGGCTATCGCTGTCCGGTTGCATGGACAGTTGTCCCGCCAGCAAATACAGTACGCTGCTAGTCGATTGCCCCAAGGAAAAAATAATAGCCCCTTTGGCGTAGGTCAAACTGAGATGCGGTAATGAGCTTAGGGCTGCGTCGTCAAGATCGCGTAAGGGAGCGAATTTTTTCAGCTGCGCTACTGTGAGGGCTTGCCGATGTGTGGCGCTGGGTTTGGATACTGCGCTGTCGGTTTGCTGACTAGACGGATTTTCAGCGGCAGATGTCACTGCTTTCGGGGTTGGCTTTTTGGCGGCGGTATTTTTTTCCAGTAGCTTGGAAAACCAGTTCATCTTATGTCCTGAAAAAGTTTATGGCCTCGGCAATTTGCTGTTTTGCGTCCTGTAGCGCTTTCAGCGACATGTCCGGCGTCAGTGCGCTATCGTCCAGTTTTTGAAAGGCAGGCAAGGTGTTTAACGGCGGTAGTTTTTGGGTATTGGCGCCACCGAGTTGGCTGTGAAATTTGGCTAACAAGACAACATCGTACAGTTGCAGGCCCTGGCCGTCGTCGAAGTACCAGTTTGTGGTATTGACGGGAATTTGCTGGAAACTATCGGGGAAATGCCATTTTTTCAAAATATAGGTGCCTAACAAACCTTGCAGGCAGGCGATGCTGGCCTGTAATTCTTCTTCGGTATACCGCGAAATGTCGATAGTTTCGGCAAAGGTGACAATCGGCAATGCGCCGATGTTGTGAATTAACCCGGCCAACAAGGCTTCGTCGGCTTTTACTTTTCGGGTAAGTCCGGCCAGCGTGTGGCTGAGGCTGGCAATCTGGATGCTTTGTTTCCAAAGGGTCTGAATAATGTTGTTCAGGTGTCGGTTGCGGCTTCTGAACAGCTGGTGCAGGCTGATGCTGGTGACCAGGTTTTGCGTGGTTTTAAAGCCTAGCCGATTCACTGCATCATGACTGCTGGTGATTGGGTTGCTGCCGCGGTAGATTGGGCTATTGGCTACCTGAATCAGTTTGGAGGATATAACGGGGTCCAGATTTAAAATCTTTACCGCATCGGCGATGCTGATGTCTTTTTGCAAGGCACTGCGCAAACGCAAGGCAACATCCGGTAGGCTGGGAACATGCAGATTGTCGGCTCTGAACGCATCGCAAAAGCTATCGAAAAAAAAGCTGTCTCGCAGCTTGGGCGGAATGCTCTCCGGGTTGATCAGCGGATTGTTGACAGGTTTGCTGCTGTGTTGCAAGTTGGACAGCGGCATGTAGATTATCTGGGTCGGTGATTTGGCGATCGCGCTGAAGGCGTGTTCGCCGGATGTTGCCAGCGGATAACAGGCTTTAAACGTATTGGCTTCGACCGTATAACCGGCGCCATTATTTGCTTCCAGATAGACGTTGCCGGTGTAGAGATAGCTTAATTGTTCAGCCTCGGCGCCGCGGTTAAATATGATGTCGCCGGGGTTGAAGTTTCGCATTGTCACCGGTATCGCCAACAAGTCCGCTGCCGGCAAGTCCCCCAGCGGGATGAGCTTTTGCAGGTAGCTCAACGGCAGTTGGTTGACAGTTTCTGCGGGGGGGCTGCTCTCGGTCGGCGTTTTATCCGGGGACTTCTTTAAAAATTTCCAGATCATGCGGCTAGGATGAAAAGATGCTCAATGCTTCGTGAATCTTGGTTTTGGCATCGTGTAGGATCGCCAGCGTATTCTCCGGAGACAAAGAGAAGTTTTTCAATTTGGCCGCCGCCGGAATTGCGGTAATCGCCGGCAGATCCGCGGTAGCTTTTTTGCCGATCAGGGCATGGAGTCTGGACAGGACCACTATATCGGTGACCGATAAGGTATCGCCGCTGTTTTGAAACCAGTCGCTGGACGATTTGGCCACGTCGATGAATTCTTCGGCAAAATCCCATTCTTTCAGTACTACGGCGCCAACCGGGCCTTTGATAATGGGCATGGCTTCCAGAATTTCGGCATCGTTATGGTATTCGGGAGGTAAGTTGGCGGTAAAACTCAGAAAGGGAATCACGCCGATGTCGCAAACCAGGCCGGCCAGTAAGGCGTTCTCCGGATTTTGCTGCAAGCTGTGGCTGGCCAGCACATGACACAGGCCGGACAGATAAAGGCTTTGCTTCCACAGCTCTTCCAAATGATTTTTAATCAGCGGCGATTTGCTTTTGAAAATCTGCTTCATACTCAGGGCCGTTACCAGGTTGCGCGTGGCATTCAAGCCGATACGCACGACAGCATCCTTACAGTTTTTCGCGGGTACGTTGGTCAGATAAAGCGGGCAGTTGGCGACTTCGATCAATTTGGCGGAGATGGCCGGATCCAGCTGGATGATCTTGACTGCTTCGTCGATGTTGACATCTCGTTGGATGGCTTTGCGCAAATTGATCGCTACTTCGGGCAATGAGGGAATTTCTATCTCGTGGTCGTTATTCTCGAAGTGTTCGACGAATAAGCTCAATAGCCGATTGTTATGCAATTCTTCCGGGATAGATAGCTTGCCGTGGTCCTGGCGGCTTGGCGTCAGCATGATTTTCAGGGATACCCGCAACAGGTCTATCTCGGTTTTTGCGGTGGCGGTGGCGGTGTGCTTGATACCGCTGCATATCGGGAATTTGGCTTGTGCGCTGCCCGCCGATATTTCATAGCTTTTGCCGTTGTGGTCGGCCAATATCACTGTGCCGCGCAACAAATACATTGCGCAAGTCGCTTGTTGATTGACGCTAAATAAAGTGCTGCCGACTTGCAGGGTTTCGACGTGATTCTCGGTAGAGAAAGTTTGTAATATCTCGTCGCTTAAATTCCTGATCGGGAATAACTGTTTTAGAGTTTCCGGCGTAATGCGTTGCCCATTGCGCTGCGGTTTGCCTTTAGCTTGGGATTTTTCAAAAAAAGCTCTAATTCCACTCATATTATTCCAGTAAACGTTAATGGCGGGCGGTTTGGGGAGATTGTTACCATGGACATCGCCCCGGTCAATAGTTTCATCCGTTCGTGTTGTTTAATTCTCTTTCGGCGTTTAACAGGCCAATTACGGGCGCGGTGTGCGGACGCACGCCTCTCCATATAAAGAAAGCTTCGGCGGCCTGTTCTACCAGCATGCCCAAGCCATCCAGGCTATGAGCAGCGTTATTCGTCAATCCCCAAGTCACAAATGCGGTGGCTTGGTTGGCATATGCCAGATCGTAGCAACTACCGCCCGCTTTCAATAGTGCGGCGGGCAAGGGCGGCAAATCGCCGCTGAGGCTGGCCGACGTGGCGTTGATGATCAAATCAAATTGTCGATCTATAAGACTAGCGTAATCGCAAGTTTGCACCTTACCCAGTGCGGCGAAATCGGCAGCGATAGCTTGCGCTTTGCCTATATTGCGATTGGCGATTATCAATGTGGATGGCTGCTGTTCCAGCAGGGGAGGGACGATGCCTCTGGTCGCGCCCCCCGCTCCCAGGATGAGAATCTTGACACCTTTCAGCTCGATGCCGTGGTTTACGGTCAAGTCGTTCAGCAAGCCGATGCCGTCGGTGTTGTCGCCCGAAATACTGCCATCCGCTTGGCGGGCTAAGGTATTAACGGCTTTTGCCAGACGGGCGCGTTCCGTCAGTTGATCGGCATATTGCCAAGCCAGCTCCTTGAGCGGAACGGTGCAATTCAGGCCTTTACCGCCTTCGGCGAAAAAATGGGTGGTCGCCGCTGTAAAATTTTCCGCAGACACCTCTCGGGCTGCATAGTCCATGAGTTGGCCGGTTTGTTCGGCAAATAATGTATGGATACGCGGTGATTTGCTGTGGCTGATCGGCTGGCCGAACACCGCATAATTATCAATTTTCATCATCGGTACTGTATTTACTGCGCCAATATTCCCAGAGGAAAGTGCAGGCTGTCACCAGCACGCCCAGTCCGATACTGATAGGCATAAAGTTCTCAAAATAGGCCACGATCAGCGCGCAGGTCGCGAGGAAAAAGCCGAGTAAGCTATATTGCCAGCCGATGCGTATGCCATCGAGCATCGTCGCCAAGGCCAGGATCAACAAAATCACCAGACTGGCGCTTCTGTCGGATAGCTGCTCGGATTTGTTAAGCAATGCGGCGGCAATCACGACAACCAGGGTGTGCAGCCAATGTAGACCTTGGGCTTTGACGATGTCGCCAAAGTCGTTTTCGTTGGTTTTGGTTTGTAGCCAGGACACGAAAATAGACAGAATGCCGAACACGATCACCATGAATAGCCAGTAGCCATAACCGTCGTGCGGGTTAAATTCGGTAATGGCGATGCCTAACAACGATAAAACGACCAGCAGGATAAATACCGCCTGTTCCAGGCCGAAGTAACGTCGGCGCTCTATAGGCGGATCGTCAGTCGAATTATTGTCATCAGGATCAAAGTCTTCGTTCATGCCGGGTCCGTTTGTTTGGTTGTTATTGTTGTTTTAGCCACTGGGCAGCGGATTTAGCGTAATAAGTCAATATCGCGTCGCAGCCGGCACGCTTAAATGCCAGCAGGGATTCCATCACCACTTGCTGTTCGTCGAGCCAGCCGTTTTGCGACGCCGCTTTCAGCATCGCATATTCGCCGCTGACCTGATAGGCGAAGGTCGGTACGCCGAATTGATCCTTGGCTCGGCGAATGATGTCCAGATAGGGCATACCGGGTTTGACCATGATCATATCGGCGCCTTCGTGCAAATCCAGCGCAATTTCCCGCAACGCTTCATCGGAATTGGCCGGATCCATTTGATAGCTGTATTTATTGCCGCCACCCAGATTCCCGGCCGAGCCAACCGCATCGCGGAACGGGCCGTAGAAGCTGGAGGCGTATTTGGCCGAATAGGCCAGTATTCGGGTGTTGATATGGCCATGGGATTCCAGCGCAGTTCTGATCGCGCCGATGCGGCCGTCCATCATGTCGGATGGGGCGACGATGTCGGCGCCGGCTTCGGCATGCGACAAGGCCTGTTTGCAGAGGACTTCGACGGTTTCGTCGTTGACTACGTAACCGTTGTCGTTCAGCAGTCCGTCTTGGCCGTGCGAGGTAAAAGGGTCCAGGGCTACGTCGGTGATTACCCCCAATTCCGGCAGCGCGTCTTTCAAGGCCCGAACGCAGCGTTGTGCCAAGCCGTCAGGGTTGTACGCTTCCTCCGCGCTCAATGACTTTTTGTCCGGTTCGGTCACCGGGAATAGGGCAATCGCCGGAACGCCGAGGTTGAATAATGATTCTGCTTCCTTGAGCAACAGGTCGGTGGATAGCCTGTTGACACCCGGCATGGACGCGACCGCTTCTTGTTTGTTATTGCCCTCGATAACAAATAGCGGGCAGATTAAGTCGTCGCTGCTTAAGCGATTTTCCCGCATCAGCCTTCGGGAAAATCCCTGATAACGCATCCGGCGCATCCGGGTGGCCGGGAAAAAGTCGTTAGGGTATGACATCTCTTCCATAGTAATATAGTGGGGTACTTGCCGGCCCAATGGGCTGGCTAGAATCTGGAGCCGGGTTAGTGCTTCGGCCTTTATTTTAGCAGTGTATCGAATGAAGGCGGTTGAAATTAGCCGGCGATACTTTTTTGAGATGGTTTTTATGAATATCAAACGTCATATGCATTTTATATTTGTAGTGGTTTTTAGCTTGTTTGCCAGCATGTTTTTGTCTTTGCCTGCTACGGCGGGGGATTTGAGCGAGCCGCAGCGCGCTATCGAGGATGCGTCCAACAAGTTGAAGCAGCGCTTGCAGGATCCTTCCTTTCCGCATGATTTCCAAAAAATCAATGCTTTCGTCCAGGAAGTCATTTATCCGAATGTGGATTTCGATCTGATTTCTTCGCTGGTGTTGGGGAAAATGTGGAAGGATGCTTCGCCAGCGGAAAAAGATAGCTTTAAAAAAGAGTTTCAGGTGTTGTTGATCAGAACCTATTCCCGTGCTTTTTTTGAGTTTAAAGATTGGTCCGTGCGGTTTTTGCCAATCACCCCGGAAGAAGACGAAAGAAAGGTACTGATCAAAACCGAAGTGCTGCAACCCGGTTTGCAACCAATTGCGGTTAACTATCGGATGCTAAATGTTAAAGGCCAATGGAAAGCCTATGACATCATGATCGAAGGCGTCAGTTTGGTGACTAACTACCGCACTAGCTTCAAAAACGAAGTAGAGCGTACGGGGTCTTTGCAGGAAGTCATTAACCAATTGGCTAAACGCAATACCGAAGCGTTAAATAGCAAGAATAATTCATAAGCTTTTCCCTTCTTAATGTTCCCGGCTGTGCCGATTAGGGTGGCCGGGAATCATCATCAGTATGCAATCCGCTAAAGACTCTCTGTACGCCAGTCCGCTGGGCGAAATCAGCGCATTTACCTTCGACGAAGCTGTCGTCAAAGTCTTTCCGGATATGATTCAGCGCTCGGTTCCCGGTTACAGCACTATCATCTCGGCTATCGGTTTATTGGCGGCACGTTTTGCCAAGGAAGATAGCGTTTGTTATGACTTGGGCTGCTCGTTGGGTGCGGCGACCTTAGCTATGCACCAGCAAATCAGGACTAAAAATTGCCGGATCGTCGCGGTGGATTGTTCGGCAGCAATGGTCGAGCAATGTCGGCAAAATCTGTCGGCTGCTTCCGAAGGAGCCGAGATAGAAATCATATGTGCGGATATTCGCGATATGGCGATTAGCAATGCCTCGGTGGTTGTGCTGAATTTTACCTTACAGTTTATTCCGTTGGCCGATCGTCAGGCATTTTTGGCCACTATCTATCGCGGTTTGTTGCCGGGCGGAATTTTGATTTTGTCGGAGAAGCTGGCGTTCGACGATGCTCGACAACAGGCTTTGCAGATCGATATGCATCACTTATTCAAAAAAGCTCATGGTTATAGTGAGCTGGAAATCAGCCAAAAGCGTAGCGCGTTGGAAAATGTGCTGATTCCGGAAACTTTTGCCGTGCATCAACAGCGCTTGAAAGTGGCGGGGTTCGCCAGCGCGGAAGTCTGGTTTCAATATTTCAACTTTGCTTCGATGATTGCGTTGAAATGACACTATACCAAGGTCTTTATCAAGCGTTGGCGGCGGCCGGCGACGAAGTCTGGGTAAGCGGTTTACCTGGGCAATTGGCGGCGGCTTTCGCGGATTCGTCGCATGGCGATTTGAAGCGCTGGCAACAGGCGGTAGACAAATTGCCGCAATTGACGCCGTCGAGTGTCGATTTACTGGATGGTGTCAGAATCGGTCGGGCTGAGGACATTTCCGACGAGATGCGGGCCGGTTTGCGCGAACAATTGATGCAATTGCATCCTTGGCGAAAAGGGCCGTATCGGATATTTGGCATCGACATTGATACCGAATGGCGTTCGGACTGGAAATGGGACAGGGTAAAAGAGCAGATCGCACCATTGCAAAATCGCTTGGTTTTGGATGTCGGTTGTGGTAATGGCTATCATTGTTGGCGCATGCTCGGTGCGGGAGCGAGATTGGTGGTTGGGATTGACCCAACGATGCTCAGCGTCATGCAGTTTCAGGCTATCCGTAAGTTGCACGGCGATGCGCCGATTTATCTATTGCCGTTGGGGATTGAAGATGTGCCGCCCAATATGGGTTTGTTCGATACGGTGTTCTCGATGGGGGTGTTGTATCACAGGCGTTCGCCTATCGATCATTTGCTGGAGTTGAAGGGCTGTTTGCGCTCTGGCGGCGAATTGATTTTGGAGACTCTGGTGGTCGAAGGCGATGCCGGGCAAGTCTTAGTGCCTGAGGGGCGTTATGCGCAAATGCGTAATGTTTGGTTTTTGCCTAGCTGCGCAGCATTGATGTTATGGATGCGCCGCTGCGGGTTTAAAAATATCCGCTTGGTAGATGTGTCCAAAACTTCAGTCGAAGAACAGCGTAGTACCGAATGGATGCGGTTTCATTCTTTAGCGGAATTTTTGGACCCGGATTCTTCTGATTTGACTTGCGAAGGCTTGCCAGCGCCGGTTCGCGCGGTGATTGTGGCTAACGTCGATTAGTCAGTTGATTTTTGTTTTTGAATTGTAAAATTCAAAGAACAGACTAAGATTGCCTAGCTTGCAAGGTCAGCCGATATACGTATGCGCTGATTAGTCCAGGCAATCACTAAAATCCAATCGGAGAAAATTCATGAAAAAGTTATTTGTACTTTTTATGCTGTGTTCTTTTGCCGTATTTGCCGAACCAATCAATATCAACCAAGCAGATGCTGAAACCATTTCCAAGGCCTTGACGGGAATAGGTCCGAAGAAGGCTGAGGCGGTGGTTCAATACCGCAAGGAGCATGGCGATTTTAAGACATTGAAAGACTTGGAAAATGTGTCAGGAATCGGTGAGAAAACCGTCCAACAGAATGAGAAGAATATTCTGTTTGGGGATTCTGCTCCCGCTGCTGCTGAAAAAATCGATAAGCCCGAGAAGCCGGAAAAACCCCAAGAGCCTAAAAAACCAAAATAAAGCGACTGAGTTGGTGTGCTTGAGTCTGGCGCGCCAACTCATCAGGTCTGTTTTGTCTGAAGTGCCCAGTCATATTTATTTGACGTCCGGGTTGTCTAGCCAAATGTCGAGCCGTTCCAACCCCAAAAATCAGCTGGACAGTTACTGAATTCGATATAAATCCGATCCTGAGGGATCGAAAATCGGGTATTAAGCAGTTGGCATATTGATGCGGACAAGTTTTTTGCTTGGCTACTGCTCAAGCCGATACTTTTACATTCCAGATATGCCAAGGGTGCTGCGCTGCCGGCAAACAACATGGCGTTGTTTTCCGCAATGCTAATCATGACGTATCGCTCCGGTTTGCCGGTTTCTTTGGACATTAGTTGCGATAGTTCGCCTAGCATTTTTGATTTTTGTTCGGTGTCTAGCGTAACGTTGGTATTGAGTTTTAAAAGAGGCATGATTAATCTCCTGCTTTGGGTTGGTAGCTTGCCGGCCAGCGTTCAATGATCCGGTATTCAACGCCATTGGCGCCTGAACAGGATTCTACCAAGCAGAATCCGTTTGATCGCCAAAGAATAGGGGCGAAATCGAGATCGATTACCGAATTGACCTTTTTGACTAAAGTGACATGCGGCTTAAATGGTCTGTCTTCGACAGCTATTCTTTGTCGCTTAGCTATGCTGGTTAAGTTTTCGTGCAATATCGACACGCTTTGATCGAATTGACTGGCGGTTAGGCATAGCACGCCAGGTTTTTTCCAGAAACTCAGGCGATCGAAAGTTAGCGTCATAAGTGGCGCTGGCAGTTTTCCGGCTTCCTTGGTGAGTACGGTCTGTTGTTCTGGATAAATACTTCCTAAAAACAACAGCGTGACATGCAAATTTGCCTCGCTAACCGGTTTTCCGGTCAGGTTTAATTTGCCGGTTAAAGTTGCACATTGTTGCTTGATGTTTTGTTCCGGCCATAAGGCAAAAAAGAGACGCTTCAAGCTGTCTTTCTCCGGTTGTTTTAAGTTGGAGGTATGACTTTTTCATATTTTCTATGCCAGGCAAAACACGCCTATTTGGGTGCCTCAAGCTGGCGGTCAAATCAATGGCGGCTGCCGTGTTGCTGGCAGGAAAGACAGTTAACCAAAAAATATCGAGATTTATCAGCTTGTAAGCTGTGAATCCTAAAATGGAAATACAATTTCGTTCGGTCTGCCTGCGAGTTTGTTCAGCCTAAGGTTACGCCGCGGAATTGTCTAGTAACAATTTGTCCTTACAATCTATAGGCTGCGCGGAGTTGCTAAGCATTGACATATATCCCATTTCTATCTTACAGTTACAAATGCATCACACGTACGTGACAAGCCTAGCGGGTTGTGGCAATTTGCAAGAATCGGCTATTACTAAAAATTAAAACTTTCGGAGCACATCACATGGCAAGACCATTAATTCAAATGGCGTTGGATTCACTGGATTTCAACCAAACAGTTGCATTGGCAGATCAAGTAGCACCCTATGTCGACATTTTTGAAATCGGCACTCCTTGCATTAAATACAACGGTATCAACCTGGTTAAAGAACTGAGACAACGTTACCCAGACAAATTGTTGTTGGTTGACTTGAAAACCATGGACGCTGGCGAATACGAAGCCGGTGCTTTCTATGCAGCTGGCGCCGATATCTGTACCGTGCTGGGCGTATCCGGTTTGGCCACTATCGCCGGCGTTATCAAAGCCGCGAAAAAACACGGCGCTGAAACTCAAATCGACTTGATCAACGTGGCTGACAAAGCAGACTGCGCAAGAGAGTCTGTCAAATTGGGCGCGCAAATCGTTGGTATTCACACAGGTCTGGACGCGCAAGCAGCAGGTCACACACCGTTTACTGATCTGAACGACATCGCTCGTTTGGGTCTGAATGTTCGCATCTCTGTTGCCGGCGGTATCAAACAAGCCACTGTACAACAAGTTGTTGAAGCTGGTGCGAACATCATCGTTGTCGGTGCGGCTATCTACGGCGCTCCTTCACCTGCTGAAGCTGCTCGTGAAATCCGTGAACTGGTTGATGCGGCGGCGGTATAAGTCATGCATCAGCAGTTAATTATTGACAAAATCTCAGGGATTCTGGAAGCGACACCCGACTCGCACGACAAAACCTTGGTCGACATGCTGGATCAAGCCAAGCGCATTTTTATATCGGGCGCTGGCCGTTCAAAGCTGGTCGGTAATTTCTTCGCGATGCGTTTGATGCACGGCGGCTACGATGTTAGCGTTGTTGGTGAAATCGTTACGCCAAGTATTAAAGCTGGCGATTTGTTGATCATTATTTCCGGCTCTGGTGAAACCGAGCAGTTGATAGCCTTTACCAAAAAGGCCAAAGAAGTCGGCGCAAAAATTGTGTTGATTTCGGCTAAGGACGATTCGACGATTGGCGACATGGCTGATGTCACTTTGCAAATCGGCAGATCTGAACAATACGGTAAAGTCAAAGGCATGCCTATGGGTACTGTGTTTGAATTGTCTACCCTGTTTTTCCTGGAAGCGACAATTTCGCATGTAATTCATGACAAAGGCATTGCAGAAGAAGAAATGAGATCAAGGCACGCCAACTTGGAATAACTTAGCGTGTGAACCTGTGGCCGGAGCGATTCGGTCACGGGTTTTTTACATTACATTCGGGTGTCAAGGCGATACCGATTCCAGCAGTCTGAATGAACGAGAGTGTGGTTTTGGTCTTCCTTGTATTTACCAGCCTCAGCCAGAGTGATATTTGAGTAATCAAATGTCGCAACTAAAATAACAAAATAAAAAGGAGACCAACATGCCTTCGCGCCGAGACTTAGCGAACGCCATCCGCGCACTCAGCATGGACGCCGTACAGAAAGCCAACTCAGGGCACCCAGGTGCGCCGATGGGGATGGCCGACATCGCAGAAGTATTGTGGAACGATTTTCTGCAACACAACCCCAGCAACCCCAAATGGCCTAACCGCGACCGCTTCATCCTGTCCAACGGTCACGGCTCCATGCTGATTTATTCCTTGCTGCATTTGGCCGGCTACAACCTGCTGATCGAAGAACTGAAACAGTTCCGCCAACTGCACTCGCAAACCCCCGGACACCCTGAATACGGCTACACCGACGGTGTTGAAACCACCACCGGTCCTCTGGGACAAGGTATCACCAATGCCGTGGGCTTTGCGCTGGCCGAACGTACCCTGGCCGGTCAATTCAACCGTCCCGGTCACGATATCGTCGACCACCACACCTACGTCTTCCTGGGTGACGGCTGCTTGATGGAAGGTATCTCCCACGAAGCCTGCTCCCTGGCCGGCTCCATGAAACTGGGCAAACTGATCGCCTTCTACGACGACAACAACATCTCCATCGATGGTGAAGTGCGTGGTCACGGCAACGTCGCAGGCTGGTTCCTGGACAACACCCCGCAACGTTTTGAAGCCTACGGCTGGCACGTGATTCCTAAAGTCGACGGTCACGACGCCGAGGCAGTGAAAGCCGCCATCGAAGCAGCGAAAAAAGTCACCGACAAACCGACCATCATCTGCTGCCAGACCACCATTGGTTTCGGTTCGCCGAACAAACAAGGCAAAGAAGAATGCCACGGTGCCGCTTTGGGTGAAGCCGAAATTGCCCTGACCCGTGAAAACCTGGGTTGGCCACATGCGCCGTTTGAAATCCCTGCCGACATCAAAGCCGGCTGGGACGCCAACGCCAAAGGTGCCCAACTGGAAAGCGCCTGGAACGCCAAATTTGCCGCCTACCAAGCCGCACATCCGGAACTGGCTGCCGAATTCGAACGTCGGGTCATCAAAAATGAACTGCCGGCTGATTGGGCGGAAAAATCCAGCGCCTTCATCGCCGCCGTCAACGAAAAAGGCGAAACCATCGCCAGCCGTAAAGCTTCGCAAAACACCCTGAACGGCTTTGGCCCGTTGCTGCCTGAACTGCTGGGCGGTTCCGCCGACTTGGCCGGTTCCAACCTGACCCTCTGGTCCGGCTGCAAAGATGTCAACCAGCCCGGCTTTGATGGCAACTACATCTACTACGGCGTGCGTGAGTTCGGCATGTCCGCCATCATGAACGGCCTGACCCTGCACGGCGGTTTCAAACCCTACGGCGCTACCTTCCTGATGTTCAGCGAATACGCCCGTAACGCCCTACGCATGGCCGCGTTGATGAAAATTCCGACCATCTTCGTCTACACCCACGACTCCATCGGCCTAGGCGAAGACGGCCCGACCCACCAACCCGTCGAACAAACCGCCACCCTGCGCATGATCCCCAACATGCAGGTCTGGCGTCCTTGCGACGCCGTTGAGTCGGCTGTGTGCTGGAAAGCGGCCATTGAACGTCAAGACGGACCGAGCACCCTGATCTTCTCCCGTCAAAATCTGCAACACATGGCGCGTAGCCAAGCC